>NZ_JBVHDT010000003.1:0-657911 GCF_055563235.1 Streptomyces sp. NPDC003248
CAAGGTCATCGACCCGATGACGTACATCGCCAAGGGCGCGGGTGCGGGCCTGTCGAAGATCGGCGACATCACGAAGGCGCTGAAGGGCGTCGGGAACATCGAGATCCCGAAGCTGCCGGACAACGCCATCACGCTCCCCGAGGGCACGGTCAAGCTTCCGGACGGGACGGTCCGGCTGCCGGAGGGCGCGGCGATCCCGGAGGGGGCGGCGAAGCTCCCGGACGGCAGTGTGAAGCTGCCCGACGACGCGCCGGTGCTGCCGGAGGGCAGCACGAAGCTGCCCACCGAGCCGGGCACTCCGGACCGCTACTGGGACCCGGAGGGCAACCTCCTCGACGAGCGGGGCAACGTCCTGCAGCAGGCCGCGGACGGTCCCGGCGACATCGTCGACCAGCCCGACCTCGGCAGCCCGCCGGCGGGCGCGGACCTGCCCCGGGTGGACTCCCCGGTGAAGGAACCGGCCCTGGTCGGCGCGGCCCCGAACACCGCCGACAACGCCGCCCAGCACATCAACCTCGGCAACAGCCTCGACGACCTCGGGGACGTCGGCCGGGTCGGGGAGGACGTGGGCACGACACCGGTGGTCCACGCGGGCGGCGACCTCCCGGCCGTCCACGCGGGCGGCGACCTGCCCGGCAGCGGCGCGGGCAGCCACCTCCCCGGCGGCACCGCCGAGCACCTCCCCGGCGGTTCGGCGCCCGACCACCTGCCCGCCGGTTCGGCCGGGGACAACCTGCCGACCAACAGCGTGGACACCCACACCGGCAGCACGGTCCCCGGCCCCCGGGCGGGAGACGGCCTGCCCGGCGGCGGTCACGCGGACGACGTCACCACTCCCGGCCGGGACCTGCCGGGAAGCGGCGGAACCGACCCGCTTCCCAGCCGTGTCCCCGAAACACCCATCAACGGTCTGGACGACCTCGGCGGTCTCGGCGACGACGCCCTCGACCACCCGGGCCTCGGCGACGAAGCCGCCGAAGCCGGGGACGGCGCCGCGCACACGCCGGCGGGCGATGCGCCGGCTCGGGACGCGGAAGCCGCCCGTCCCAGCTTCATGCGGGACGGTGACAACCCGTACGGGCCCGAGGGCTCCCTCACACCGGAGCAGATCCAGGAGATCCAGGTCTACCGCGCCAACCATGAGCCCGGTTACTTCGACGACTTCTACAAGTCCAATGGAAATCGCAAGAATCTCGAGTTTCTCGACGAGAGCGGGACGACTCCTCCCCAACTGACCCGGGAGTCGCCCCAGCACCCATGGGTCTCGGCCAAGGACGCGCCGGAGCCGCTGCCGCCGAACTACGTCGACGACACGCTCAAGCGCGGGCGGAATCACGCGAGCGACGAGGCGCTCAAGACGTTGGACGAGGCGGCGGCCAAGCGGCATCAGGCCATCGGATACGACCAGGCCGCCGGCCGCCACAAGGCCGAAGCCGTGGAGGCGCACAAGCAGGCCCCCACACCCGAGACGGAACTGACCCAGCTCGAACGCACCAATGAGTACAAGGCCGCGCACCGCGACATGCGGGACGAGTCGGAGGCCTACGGCGAGCTCATCGCCGAGCACCACGTCATCCCGGAGCACTACGCGGGGGCTACCCGAGAGACGCTGCACGGCCCCAAGAACGGCAACGACCAGTTCGACCAGGTGTGGAAACGCAAAGACGGCGGCTACGTCGTCATCGAAGCCAAGAGCAGCGTCAAAACGGAGCTGGGCGCCCGCAATCTGCCCAACGGAAAGCGCGTTTCCCAGGGGACCAGGGAGTATTTCGAGGACATCATCCGAGAAATGCAGAAGCGCGGAAAGAAAATCCCTTCCGAGCGTAAACTCGCAGCAAACCTGATGAAGGCCCTGGACGAAGGGAAGCTGGACTACATAGTCGTCAAGGGAGAGAAGAACGCCGGCACGTACGCTGGCTACCACATGAGGGAGTTCGACATCTCTGAGAGGACCACTCCGTGACGATCACCATCCCCCGGCACGGTGCGCCAGGCCCCGACGACGAAGCCTATGCGGAGGGGCTCGGCGAGGACCTGGCGGAGAGTCTGGAGAGGCTCGAACGGTCGCCCGGATCGATCGACTTCACCTTCGGCACCGCGCTCCTGCACCTTCAGGCCCGCTGCGCTCCGGACCCCGGCGCCGCGAAACTGGAGACCTGGGAAGCAGTCGTCACCGCGATGCAGCTGGGATCCGCGCTGTTCGCCGTGACGGGTGCCACCGAAGGTACGGTGCAGTGCCGTATCGCTCGCGAGATGCGTACGCTCCCGGCCATCGGTCCGCGCCCGTACGCCGACGCGGGCAACTGGCTCACCGCCTTCTGGCTGGCCATCGTCTGTCGCGACCAGAAGCGGATGACTCAGCTGTGTGAGACTCCCCTCGATCGGCTGCGCTCGCCCGACGGGTCGTACGACGAGTACGTCTACCACTGGGTGGAAACCCTGCAGGCATACTGGCTGCGGCGTCCGGAACTGGTGGAGAAACTGACGGCCACGCTGCAGACCTCGCACCCCGACATGGTGACGATCGCTCCTCGTGACCTGGTGCAGAACATTCTCTATCCGCCCATCAACCTCTTCTACCGCTTCGTGCGCAAGGACGAGGAGGGATTCAACCAGGCTCTGGCCGAATCCCTCGAACTCCACAAGGCGTACTGGACGGCCGACGAGGACCGCTCGGAGGATCCGTCGGGTGCTGTCGCTCTCGGCCCTCTTGCCATCACCTGCCTCGCCTACGACGGCGGGATCCCGATCGAGGTCGAATCCGACTACCTCCCCAAGCACCTTGTGCAACGAGGATGGTTGGGCGAGTTCGCCACGTGATTCCCGGAACGGCCGGACAGCCGTCGGGCTCCTGGCTCTCCGCCTTCCACCTGGTGGTCGTCTGACGGGAACGGGACCGGATCACAGCCCGGCCCTGTGCCGCGTCCTCATGGACCCGCTCCGCGAGAACGGCGAACGCTGTTCCACCGCTTCGACCGCAAGGATGGAGCGGTGGGAGCGGCGGGGCGCGGCCGTGCCGTCTCCGGCACCCGTGCCGCGCCGCCGCCCATGCCGTCTAGAACAGGCTCAGCAGCGCCTCCGCCGGATCCGTCAGGGTCGTCTCGCCGTCGGGCAGGGGGAGTTCGAACCACACCGTCTTGCCGTGCGGGGTGCGGCGTGAGCCCCAGGCCGCCGAGAGCAGGCCGACGAGTTGCAGGCCGCGGCCGCCCTCGTCCGTGTCGCGGGCCCGGCGGCGGCGCGGCTGGACCAGGCCCGCGTCCCAGACCTCGCAGACCAGGGTGCGGTCCAGCAGCAGGCGCAGCCGGATCTCGCCCTCGCCGTACCGCAGCGCGTTGGTCACCAGCTCGCTGACGAGCAGCTCGGTGGTGTCGACGAGGGGTTCCAGGTCCCAGCTGAGGAGCTGGCCGCGCGCGTACTCGCGGGCCCGGCCGACACTGCGCGGCTCGCGCGGCAGGGTCCAGTCGCCGACCGACTCGGTGGGCAGTCCCTGGACACGTGCCATCAGCAACGCGATGTCGTCCTCGCCGTGGTGCGTGTCGAGGGTGTTGAGGACGTGGTCGCAGACGTCCTCCAGGGGGCGTGACGGGTCCGTCAGCGCCCCTACGAAGGCCTGGAGGCCCTCGTCCAGGGGGTGGTCGCGGGACTCGACCAGGCCGTCCGTGTAGAGCGCCAGCAGCGCGCCCTCGGGGAGCTCGACCTCGACCTCCTCGAAGGGCTCCCCGCCCACGCCGAGCGGCATGCCCGGCGGCACGTCGAGCATCAGGGCCGGCTCGCCCGGCTCGACCAGCACCGGCGGCAGATGGCCGGCGTTGGCGAACGTACATCGCCGGGTGACGGAGTCGTAGACGGCGTAGACGCAGGTCGCGAGGTACACCTCGGACAGGTCGGCCTCGCGGGGGCGGCGGGCGGCGCGGGTGGCCTGCTGGACGCCGCCGGGGGTGCCGAGCCCGCGCGCGATCTCGTCCAGCGCGGAGAGGACCTCGGCGGGTTCGAGGTCGAGCAGGGCCAGGGTGCGGACGGCCGTGCGCAGTTCGCCCATGGCGACCGCGGCGCGCAGGCCCCGGCCCATCACGTCGCCGACCACCAGCGCCGTGCGGTGACCGGGGAGTTCGATGACGTCGAACCAGTCGCCGCCGACCTCGCTGGGGCGGCCGGTGGAGACGTTGCCGGGCAGGTAGCGGCAGGCGATGTCCAGACCGGAGGCGACCGGGTCGCCGGGCGGCAGCAGGGACCGTTGCAGTATCAACGCCCGTTCGTGCTCGCGGCGGTAGAGGCGGGCGTTGTCGATGCAGACGGCGGCCCGGGCGGCCAGCTCCACCGCCAGGTCCCGGTCCCGGTCCCCGAACGGCTCGCTGCCCTTGGTCCGGGAGAACTGCGCGAGGCCTACGACGGTGTCGTGGGCGACCATCGGAATGGCGAGCGTGGACTGCACGAGGCCGCCGTCCTCGCCGGGGATGCTCTGCGGGCGGGCGGTGCGCAGCGCGTCCGCGCAGGGCGAGTTGAACGGGTAGTGGTGCACCGCGCCGACCGCGACGGGTGCGCCGGTGCCGGCGAAGGGCGCGTCGGAGACGGCGGACGCGAAGGCGACGCGGCGCAGTTCGGCGCTGCCGTCGGCGAGCCCGGGCGGGGTCTCGTCGCCGGTCAGGAGGCCCTGGTAGAGGTCGACGGTGGCCAGGTCGCAGAAGCCGGGGACGACGACGTCGAGGAGTTCGCGGGCGGTCGTCTCCAGGTCGAGGGAGTTCCCTATGCGGGCGCCCGCCTCGTTCAGCAGGGCGAGATTGCGCCGGGCGGCGGCGGCCTCGCGGGCGGCGGCGCGGCGGGCGGTGATGTCGGTGCCGAGCCAGGCGATGCCGATCGGGCGGCCGGAGCCGCTCCTCACGCGGTAGAGGTTGATCGACCAGTGCCGGCGTTCGTCGGAGCCGGGGACGAATCCCGTGACGTGCATGTCCGTGATGGAGTCGCCGGTCTTCAGGACGCGGCGCAGGATGGCGGTGACCCGCTCGGCCTCGGGGCGGGGCAGGTAGTCGTACACGCCCTTGCCGCGGTGGTCGTCGGGGCTGCCGCCGAAGAGGGAGGCGAACCGATGGTTGGCGCGGCGGACCCGCAGCTCGGGGTCGATCAGCAGGAACCCGAAAGGAGATTGACCGAAAATCGCCTGCGAGGCGGCCAGGTCGGTCTCGATGCTGCGCAGGGTGCGGACGTCGACGACGATGCACACGGCGGCCTTCTCGCCTTCCCGGGTGCGCGTCGGCATGACGTACACCTCGGCGAGGCCGTCCTCGCCGGGCTTGCCGTTCGCCATGCCGGGCATCCGGAACGGGACCACGCCGGTCCACTCCCGCCCGTCGAGTATCTCGGCCATCTTGCGCTGGCCGCGTTCGCGCAGGTCCGGGTCGACGAACGCGTCGATCGGGTCCATGCCGACGGCCCGTTCGGCCGGGATGCCGAAGATTCGTTCGGCGCGCAGGCTCCACTGGTCGACCAGCCCGTCGGGGCCGATGGAGAAGGAGGCGACCCTGATGTAGTCGTAGATCGAGCCGGGCGGGCTGCTCTGCCACAGGGCGTCCCCGGCCGGCACCTCGCCGTCGCCGCGGGCGCCACCGCCGACAGCCGGGACGTGTCCCGTATTCGCTGCGAGCGCACCCGCGCCCTCAGCCCTCGCGCCGTCCGACGGGTCCTCCGACTCCGTGGCCTTCGCTGGTATCTCGCTCACGCGAACCGTCCCCTCCAGCTCACCGCGCCCGGCACCGGTCACCGGGGGCGGCTGCCCGCAGTATCCAGCACTACGGCGCCGCACGGCACGGTGTTCACGATCACAGCACGGTCCAGACGTATTCAGAACCGTTCCGTGACAACACTTCCAGTCTTCTAACCAGCGAACACGCCGCCGAACCCCACCTTCCGGGACGGGTCGCCGGGCGGGCGTGCCGGCGTACGCACACCCCGTCCCGTCCGCCCCCGGCTTCCCGGCCGGACTCAGCCGGGCACCACCAGTTCGAACCACACCGTCTTGCCGGTGTCTCCGGGCCGGGTGCCCCAGGAGCGTGCGGAGGATGCCACCAGTTGCAGTCCGCGCCCGCCCTCGTCGTCGGGCCGGGCGACCCGCTCGCGCGGCGGGTCCGGCAGCGGGTCGGAGACCTCCGCCCGCAGCACGCCGTCCAGACCGACGGGGCGGACCAGCCGGACGCCGATGGGGCCGGTGGCGTGCCGCAGCGCGTTCGTCACCAGTTCGCTGACCAGCAGGGCCGCGAGGTCGCCGACGCTGTCCAGCCCCCAGTGGCGCAACTGCCCCCGCACCGCGCCACGGGCGGTGCGCACCGCTCCGGGGTCCGCGGGGAACGTCCACTCGGCGCAGTCGCCTTCGGTGTCGATCACGCCGATCACTTCCCGGGCCAGCAGGGTGCGTCCCATATCCGTTGCAACTGGGTTAATTGGCACATACCCGATATGGGGCGTCCGGTACCGCGGCCGGGGGCACTGGTGGCGCACGGTGGCACCGACGGCGTACGGCGACGGCGACGGCGACGCCGACGGCGTACGAAGCGGGGGGGGGGCGGCTGCCGCGGGCGGCGGGACAGCCGGGGGGCTGCGGGGCGAGGTTCCCTCAGTGACGCGGCGCGCTGGGGCGAGGGCGGGGGCGGGGCGCCGTCGGCCCGAGCCGCCGGATCGCCTCCCGTACGGCGGGCACGTCCTGGTCGAGCCAGTCCACGTCCCAGATCTCGTCCGGGGTGAGCCAGCGCAGGGCGTCGTGGTCCTCCAGGGGGGCGGGGGCCGGGGAGCCGGGGCGCAGACGGGCGGTCCAGACGTGGAGGACGTAGGGGGGCTTCAGCGGCCACTCCCCCGGCACGCGCTCGACGGCTTCGGCGGCCACGCCGAGTTCCTCGCGCAGTTCTCGGACGAGCGCCTCCTGCGACCGCTCGCCGGGCTCGACCTTGCCGCCGGGCAACTCCCAGCGCCCGGCCAGCTCGGGGGGTGCGCTGCGGCGCGCGGCGAGCAGGCGGTCGCCGTCGAGCAGGGCGGCGCCGACCACCACGGTGCGATCCGTCATGCGCCGGAGCCTACGGGACCGCCGGGGCGGTCAGTTGCGGGAGGCGTCCCCGTTCTGGCCGATGCGTTCGACCCAGTAGAGCTGCTTGTGCCCGCGGACGTCGAGGCTGTCCGCGATCTTCTGGGCCTCGGCGCGCGTCGCGTACCGCCCCACACGGTAGCGATTGCCGTTGTCGTCCTGCCGTATGACGAGCCAGGGCAGAGAGATGGTGCTGTCGTTCATCACGCCCCGCGCCCCCTTCCCTCCCCGGCCCATCCCGGTCCCGTCCCGAGCGCGCCTCGCGCCCGGCCTTGCAAGGAAACCGCAATCCGCATATGCCCGAGCGTACGCCTAACCTTTACGCAGCGAATACGGCTTTTCACCAACAGGTACGCAACCAGCCACCGCGGAGGGGGCGCACGAGTCCAGATGCGCCGGGCGCGCGGCATGACGCCTCCGGTCGGCGGCACACCGGGCATCGGGCGGGCCACCTGCGGGAACGACGGGATTCGACCGGATTCCGACGGGCGCACGGGCCGTCTCGCGGAAGGCGGTTTCCGGGGGCATCTGCCAAAGGGGTGTGCGCTGTCTCACCGGACGCGCCGCCTCACCCACGACCGCCCGCGCCCCACCGGCGAGCCGGGACCCCAACCATTGGGCGGCCCGGCGAGGCCGCGGACGGACGGCCCGCCCTCACCCACCGGCGGCCGACGGGCGACCACGTCACCGACGGACGGCCACTTCACCGACGGCCGACTGCCACGTCACCGACGGACGGCTGCCACTTAATCGACGGCCGGCTGCCACTTAATCGACGACCGCTTCTCACCGGCGGCCGGCTGCCACTTCACCGACGACCGCTTCTCACCGGCGGCCGGCTATTTCACCGGCAGGTGGTAGGCGACCCGATAGCGGTCGGCCGGGATCACCACGTCCGCCGTCTCCACCGGGCGGCCCGACGCGTAGTACGTGCGGTGGACGACGAGGACGACATGGCCCGGGACACCGCCCAGGGTGAGCAGTTCCTCGGCGAGGCCGGGACGGGCGCCGACCTCCTCGGTGACGTTGTCGACGACGACGTCGATGGCGCGCATCCGCTCGACGACGCCCATGCCGCCCAGGGGCCCCTCCTCGGGCAGCATGACCGGGGAGCGGCCGGTGACGGCGAGGGGCTCCCAGGAGGTGGAGAGCATCATCGCCTCGCCCCCCTCCCGGAAGACGTACCTGGTGCACATCACGCGGTCACCGGGCTGGATCGCGAGCCGCTCGGCGACGGCCCGGCTCGCCTCGGCCTGCTCGCTGCTGGACTCCCAGGTCCCGCGCGCGCGGGCATCGGCCTGCTCCTGCCGGAACGGCGTCGCGCCGCCGGACGGCCGGTAGCCGGAGCGGGCGATCCGGCGCGGCACCGGCCGCTCCCGCACGTACGTCCCCGACCCGGAGCGGCCCTCGACCAGTCCCTCGGCCATCAGCACCTTGCGCGCCTCCAGGGCGACGGTGTCGGAGACGCCGTACTCCTCGCGGATCCTGGCCTGGGACGGGAGGCGGGTGTGCGGTGGCAGCGAGCCGTCGACGATCTTCTTGCGGAGATCCCCCGCGACCCGCAGATACGCCGGCTGCTCACCGAATGTCACTGGCCGCTCCCATCAGGTTGTACAGACAGCAACAGACTGGCAACCGTGGGTTGGGCCGTGCAAGTAAAGGCCAGAGAATCACTCGATGTGATGACTTATCGCCGGGAGAGGCTTTACGCAGGCACTTTCTCCCCGCTATGGACGTGATCACACATCGAGCCCGCCCTCGTCCCCGGAGCCGCTTCCGTCCTCGTAGTCCTCCCCGTAGCTCGGCGGGGTGGTGGCCAGCCCCAGAGCCTCGCGCGCGGTGACGGTGGTGTCGCCGTCCACGTAGGCGTAGGCGTTGTCGTAGTGCTCGTAGAAGGTGTCCACGTCGGTGGCGTCCGCCGCCTTCGCCCACTCCTCGGCGGCGTCCCGCATGTCCTTCACCAGGTCGGCGACGGGCTGCTGCGCCTCGGCGGACCAGGTGTGCCCGCCCAGCGCCTCGGCCTGCTCGCCGGTCGCGTCGCCGGCCTCGCCCGACCAGGTCCGGTTCACCTCGAGGTCGTCCTCGGCGTAGTCCTCCGGCTCCTCGTAGAGCACCTCGTCGACGGCGGCCATCGCCTCGAGGAAGAACAGCTGGTCGGCGTCGAGGGTCGTCCGGTCGGCGCGCAGCGAGCCGGTGAGGGTGCCCCGCTCGTCGGTGTTGGCGAAGACGCAGGTGATCTCGCGGTCGCCCCAGTCCCAGCTCTCCTGGGTGGGCGTGAGGTAGTACATGTCCACCTCCTCGGTCAGCAGCCAGGGGTCCATGGTGTAGCCGTCCTGGAGCGTCCAGCACTTGTCCTCGGCCGTGTCCGTGACGTAGTCGTCGCCCGGGTATCCGCTCCCGGTGAGGGTGACCGTGCCGAAGACCTCTCCGTCGTGCTCACCGGAGCAGGACACCTTGTCGACGTCGTAGACGTCCTCGCGGAAGGTGTCGCCGGGCACGTCGAAGCACTCGCCCTTGGCGAGCGAGAGGCTGCTGCTGCCGCTCGCGCCCTCCTTGAAGCCCTCCCAGACGGCGGAGGCGCCCCCGGTGGCCAGCATCGTCACCCACAGGGCGAGCCCGAGGGAGGACAGCACCGCACCGCCGATCGCCATCCCCTTGCCGCGCTCGCCGCGCCGGCGGATCTGCACCAGCGCGACGACGCCGAGGACCAGCCCCACGGCGGGCAGGAAGCACAGCACGCCGAGCACGAGCGCGGCGATGGCGACCCCGTTGACCGGCGCGGGCCGGTTGAAGGGCAGGTATCCCTGCCCCCAGACCGGGTACTGCGGCCCCCCGTAGGGGCTCTGCGGCATCCCGTGCGGCATTCCGTGCGGCGGCCCCTGGAACGGCCCGGGGAACGGCCCCTGGGGCGGCGAGGGCGGTGCTCCCTGCGGCGCCCCCGCGGACGGCCCCTGGGGGGCTCCCTGAGCCGGCCCCTGGGGGTGGGGAGCGTACGGGTCCTGCGGCTGCGGAGGCCGGTACGGGTCCTGGGGCGGCTGGGGCCCGGAGGGCGGGGGTATGGACACGAGCGACGGGCTCCTGACTGACGAACTGACGTACGACGACTGGGCGCATGGTAAGCACCGCGCGCGTGGGGGCGGTACGGGGGGCGCGAACGCGACGATCCGGGCGGCGAGCCGACGGACCCCCCGCCCGGGGCGCGCACCCCGGCCGCCTCCCGGGAGGCCGTAGATGGCGCCCCCTCAGGGGCTGCTCGGCGACGGGGAGTCGGCGGGCGGACGCGTCACCGCCGAGGAGCAGTTCTTGGGCCGAACGGCCGCAGTGGTGCGTGCCTTCGCGGGCGATCGGGGACCCATGTCGCGCCGGACACTCCGGACACTCGGGACCGCCTGTCAGATCCGATCGGGAGCCACGCATGGAACCAGTCGCCCCTCCGCGAACCTGTCCGTTCGACTATGCCGAAGCCCTCGAGTTCGATCCCGTGCTCCGGCACCTGATGACCGAAGAGCCCGTCTCCCGTATCCGGCTGCCCCACGGCGAGGGGGAAGCGTGGCTCGTCACCGGCTACGACGACGTGCGCACGGTCACCACGGACCGGCGTTTCAGCCGCCGCGCCGTCATCGGCCGGAACTTCCCGCGCATGACCCCTGAACCCATCGTCCAGGACGAGGCGATCAACGTCATGGACCCGCCGGCCAGCAGCCGCCTGCGCAGCCTGGTCTCCAAAGGATTCGCGCCTCGCCACATGGAACGCATGCGGGTCCGCACCCAGCACGTCGTGAACGAACTGCTCGACCGGATGGCGGAGCACGGTTCTCCCGCGGACCTCACCGAGCACCTGGCCGACCCGCTGCCCCTCGCCACCATCTGCGAGGTCCTCGACATCCCCGAGGCCGATCGGGCCCAACTGCGCGCCCACGCACGGACCATGATGGACACCGGCATCGACAACCGGGACGACGCCGTACGGGCCAAGGCCGATCTCCGCGCCTACTTCCAGACGTTGACGCAGCACCGGCGCGCGAACCCGGGCGACGACCTGATCAGCGCGCTGGCCACGGCTCGCGACGGGGACGAGATCCTCAACGACCAGGAACTGGCCGTCATGGCCATGGTCCTGCTCATCACCGGACAGGACACCACCACCTACCAGATCGGGAACATCGCCTACCTCCTGCTCACCCGCCCCGATGAACTCGCCATGCTGCGCGCCGATCCCGCTCTGCTCCCGCAGGCCATCGAGGAACTGCTCCGCTTCATCCCGTTCCGCAAGGGCGTCGGCATTCCCCGCGTCGCCCTGGAGGACGTGGAACTGAGCGGGGTGAAGATCAAGGCAGGGGACATCGTGCACGTCTCCTATCTGACGGCCAACCGTGACGGACGGAAGTTCGAACGGGCCGACGAGCTGGATCTGCGTCGCTCCGGTCCGTCCCACATGACCTTCGGCTGGGGTGGACATCACTGTCTCGGCGCTCCGCTCGCCACCACGGAACTCCAGGTCGCGCTCGGAACCCTGCTGGAGCGCTTCCCCGACCTGAAACTGGCGAAGCCGGCCGAGGAAGTGCGCTGGAACAAGACGTCGATCTGGCGCTATCCGCTCGCACTGCCCGTCACCTGGTGACGGCGGCGGCCGGCGGCCACGCATGAAGACCGTGCGCGGCCGCCGGCCACTCACACGCCTTCCGGCTTCGGCGTCGCGCGGCACGGCAGCCGGACGCACTGTCCGAGGGCGCTGTTACCTTCCGCCCATGACCGCATCAGACGCTCTGCTCCGACGCCTCGAGCAGGACCCGTCGCCGGCTGCCGCGCTGGCCTGGACGGGTGACTTCGACATAGGTCGCCGGGATCCCATCGAGGCTCTCGTACTGCCCTCCGGCAGGCCACTGCACGCGGTAGCCGGATGCGGCGCCGGCGGCACGTACTTCCTCTGCGGGGAAGCCGGGGCCGAGGAGCGGCCTGTCCTGTACGCCGATTCCGAGGGACAGGCCACGTTGATCGGCGCCGACCTCGTCGAGGCCATCACGCTCATCGCCGTACTGCCCTTCTGGCGCGACCTGGCGAAGGGGTTCACGATCAGCGAGCTCGGCTCGGACCTTCGGGCCGACCACCCGGACTTCGACGCCGAGCGCGACCGCCTCCTGCACGCCCTCGGACTTGCCCCCGTCTCCGAGGAGGAGGCCGCCGCGCGACTCCTGGCCGTGGCCGCACGCACGGCCCCCGACTACGTGCCGCGCGCACCGGACGACGATCACCTGCCGTACGAGCTGCTGTTCCCGCGTGGTCCTGCGTAGCGAAGCGCACCGAGCTCATCCAGCGCGCTGTGGACCCGCCCCCCGTGCGGACAGCGAAGGCCGCCCGACCCGCTCCTTCGCAAGTCGGACGGCCTTTCGCCGGACGTGTCAGACGTTGAAGCGAAACTCGACCACAAGACTTTGACCTGCGGAAATGTCGGCGCATCCCAGCACGGGATTCGCGACAGAGTACGAGAAGGCTCAAGATCGCCCACCTACACAACAGCGCCGGACAGGGACCGAGGCCTGTGGGACTTCTCCGCAGCGTCTGCGGCCCGATCGCCGTCACCGACTCCCGTGCATCGCCCGCCATCCGCCGCTCACAGCGGCCAAGCGGTCAGCAATTCGCCGGGGCCATATGCGGCATCGAGCCCTGGACAGTCGACTCCGCCGCGCGAGACCGCCACGACTGGAACAGGTCCGCCGGTGAGGGCGGCCCGGTGTCGATGGAGAACTGCCAGGTCGTGCCGGTCGAAGGGCGACCGCTCCAGCCATTTGATGGAGCCGACGAAAAACAGCTCCTTGGCAATGGGGGCGCGGTCCGCCCCTACGATGTCGATCTCGACGTCGTTGGTGCGGGTCCAGTAGCCGCCCACTGCGGGGGCTGCGGGGAGCCGGTCGTCGGGCAGTATCCGCGCCAGGGCCTCACGGACGAGGGGCTCGACAGCCCGGCCACGCCAGCTGGTCCAATTCTCCCGGATCCGCGCCAAGGTCAGATCGCCCCGCCCCCGCTCGATCTCCTCCATCGACGGGCCGAGCAGGTGCAGCCAGAACCGCAGGTAGGGGTCCGCCACCCGGTAGCGGCGATCCTTCGACGGACGCAGCGACACGGGCAACTCTGCGGCGACGATCCGCTTGTCTGTGAGCAACTCCAGCGCTCTTTGCAGCGGCGTGGCCCCGATTCCGCCAGCCGCGCGAGCGATGTTGGTGAACGTCCGCTCGCCAGCGCCGATAGCTGCCAGCACGCCACGGGCCTGAGCCTGCGGGGGAAATTCGGCCGCCAGCGAACGCTCGGCCGACACCAGCAGGGCCGAGACCGGATCACTCAGCGCCTCGCCGAGAAAGTCCCACAGCCCTGCACCGCGCGGCCACTCCGCACAGATCAGCGGCAGCCCGCCGGTGACCAGCGCGGCGTCGAAGGCATCCGCCGGATCCAGCCCAAGCATCTGCCCCACCTCGGCGGGGTTGAGCGGTCCCAGCACCATCTCCCGGCCACGCTGATGGAAGGGGCGTCCGTAGCTGTTCAGAGCCTCCATCATCGACAGATCAGAGCCGATGAGGACCAGCAGCACCGGCTTGGTCTCCAGCACCCGGTCCCAGGCCCGCTGCAGCATCCCTTCAAAGGCGCCATCGGCATCCATCAGGTACGGCACCTCGTCGATGACCAGTACACTCGCCCGGTCGGCGGGCAGTGCCGCGGCCAGCACATCGAACGCGGCGTCCCAGCTCTCCGGTCGTGCGGCAGCCACGAGCTGCGCCAGCGGTAGCGTCGATGACTGGGCGTCCCGGGCGAGCCGCGCCAGATCGTACTTAGGAGACGCACCGGTCGCCGCGTAGAACAAAAACGGAGCTCCGGAGCGCTCCGCGAACCGCTCGACCAGTCGCGACTTGCCCACCCGGCGCCGCCCACGCAACATCACGCAACGCCCGGGCCTCTCCCCGCCGGCCCCTGCCGCCACCTTCTGGAGCTCTCGCTCCAACGTCGCCAGCTCCTGCCGACGGCCTACGAAGTCCACCACGCCTGCCGACCTCCACGCATGACACTAACGACAAGGTTACTAACATAGATGTTAGTCGATACTCTCGCCAGATGTCGCCCGCGATCACGAGTCACGGACCTGTGTTTCGAGGACCGTGCGGCACCGTCCGGTCGCGCAAGAAGGGGCTCTACGGTCCGATCGACAGACCCTCATCGCCTGCCGTTCTCGATCACTTTGTCCCGATCCTGGTCGACTCCAGTCAAGGCAGGAACAGACGGAGAACAACGGAGAACCGAAGAGGCAACGGGCAACCCCGCCGAACTGACCGAGTTCTCCGTGGCGCTCAACCACGACAAGGGGCACCTCAGCGCGCGAGCCCGTCAAACTTCCCTCATGCCCCCTCGCGGGGACATGGCCCGCGATCCAGCACGGGGAACCTCACTGGCATCCCAGCACGGCCCTAGCACGGTAACAACGAACAGGGGTGACGACAGGTCAGATTGTTCGGCACCATCCCGGCACGGTAAAAACCAGGGGCCCGACCCCGAAGAGTCAGGCCCCTTTCGACCTGCACGTTTGCCAGGTCAGCGATGTGCCGGTAAGTCACCCGCTACACATTGAAGCGGAACTCCACCACGTCCCCGTCCTGCATCACGTAGTCCTTGCCCTCCATGCGGGCCTTGCCCTTGGCGCGGGCCTCGGCGACCGAGCCGGTTTCCACCAGGTCGCCGAAGGAGATGACCTCCGCCTTGATGAAGCCCTTCTGGAAGTCCGTGTGGATCACGCCGGCGGCCTCGGGGGCGGTGGCGCCCTTCTTGATGGTCCAGGCGCGGGACTCCTTGGGGCCGGCCGTGAGGTAGGTCTGGAGGCCGAGGGTGTCGAAGCCGACCCGGGCGAGGGTGGCGAGGCCGGGCTCCTCCGCGCCGACCGACTCCAGCAGCTCCAGGGCGTCCTCCTCGTCGAGCTCGGCGAGGTCCGCCTCCAGCTTGGCGTTGAGGAAGATCGCCTCGGCGGGGGCGACCAGGGCGCGCTGCTCGTCCTTGAAGGTCTCGTCGGTCAGCTCGTCCTCGTCGACGTTGAAGACGTAGAGGAAGGGCTTGGTGGTGAGCAGGTGCAGGTCGTGGAGGAGCTCCTCGTTCCCGGAGCCCTGGACGATGCCCGCCGAGAAGAGCGTGTCGCCCTTCTCCAGGATCTCCTTCGCCTCCTCGACGGCCTTGACCTTGGGCGCCACGTCCTTCTTGATGCGCGACTCCTTCTGGAGGCGCGGCAGGACCTTCTCGATGGTCTGGAGGTCGGCGAGGATCAGCTCGGTGTTGATCGTCTCGATGTCGTCCTTCGGGGAGACCTTGCCGTCGACGTGGACGACGTTCTCGTCCTTGAAGGCGCGGATGACCTGGCAGATCGCGTCGGACTCGCGGATGTTCGCCAGGAACTTGTTGCCCAGGCCCTCACCCTCGCTCGCACCGCGCACGATGCCCGCGATGTCGACGAAGTCGACGGTCGCCGGGAGGACGCGCTGCGAGGAGAAGATCTCCGCCAGCTTGGTCAGGCGGGCGTCGGGCACGCCGACCACGCCGACGTTGGGCTCGATCGTGGCGAACGGGTAGTTGGCCGCCAGCACGTCGTTCTTGGTCAGGGCGTTGAACAGGGTCGACTTGCCGACATTCGGCAGACCGACGATTCCGATCGTGAGCGACACGTTGCGACTTCCCGTAGTCAGAGGGCCAGGGGGCCAGACGGCCAGGGGCCAGAGGGCTGGCCGATCCCCCAGTTTACGGCGTGCCCGGGCCCGCTCCGGCGGACCTGTCGAACGCACGGTCAAGGTCCTGGCCCCGGCGTGTCCCGCGCCGGATTCGGCACATTAACCGACTTATGTTGGACCGATGGAGCAGCACAGGACTCGTCCACGGCGGAACGGGGCGCGACGCGGGACACCACCCCTGCCTCCGCAGGCGGGCCGCGGCGCACGTCCGGCGGCTCCCGCGCGGGGAGGGGCCGGCTCCGGCTCCCGATCCGGTGCGCCGGCCGAGTCCGGTCGCTCCCCGGGCCGCCTCCCCCGGCCGGCACGTGCCCCAGGAGTGGGCGCCGCGGCTCCGGCGGGCGTCGCGCGCCGTCTGCCCGGCCCCCGGCTCACCGGACTCGGCTGCGGGCTGTTCAGCATGGCGCTGATGCTGCTGGCCGGCTGGCTCGACCACGCGCTGCTCGGCGCCTCGCCGACGGTGTACGGGGTGCTGTTCCTGCCGGTGTGCCTGCTGACCGCGCTGTGGGTGCGCCGGGCCGAGCCGCTGTCCGCGCCCACCGTCGTACCGATCGCGTTCGCGGTGGGGCTCCTGCCCGTCGCCGACGGCGGCGACGGGTTCGGCTCCCGGCTGATGGGGGTGGTCACCGCGCTGGCCACGGAGGTCGGCTGGCTCTACTGCGGGACCTTCGTCGCGGGGCTGGTGGTGCTGATCCGCCGGATCGGCGCGGCGGGCCGAGCCGGCGGCGGCCGCGGTCACACCGGGGGCCGTCTGTAGCCGTGCTGGCCCGTCCGGCGACCTCCGGGGGCTGCCGCGACGCCGTCCGGCCACCACCAGGGTTGCCGCGCCGTCCGGCCACCTCCGGGGGTTGCCGCGCCGTCCGGCGGCCCCCTAGGAGGCCTGGTGGCCGTCCTTGGCCGCCCGCATCGCCGCCCCGACGATGCCCGCGTTGTTCTGCAGCTGCGCCGGGACGATCTCCGCCTTGATGCCCTCGATGAGGGGCAGGAACTTCTGCGCCTTGCGGCTGACGCCACCGCCGATGATGAACAGCTCCGGCGAGAACAGCATCTCCACGTGGGCGAGGTACTTCTGGACGCGGTGGGCCCACTGCTCCCAGCTGAGGTCGCCGTCCTCCTTGGCCTTGCTGGAGGCGCGCTTCTCCGCGTCGTGGCCGTGCAGCTCCAGATGGCCGAGTTCGGTGTTGGGGACGAGGACACCGTCGACGAAGAGGGCGCTGCCGATGCCCGTGCCGAACGTCAGCAGGATCACGGTGCCGCTGCGGTCCCGGCCGGCGCCGAACGCGACCTCGGCGACGCCCGCCGCGTCGGCGTCGTTGACGACCGTCACCGGGAGGCCGCCGAGCCGTTCGCTGAACAACGCGCGCGCGTCGACGTCGATCCAGCCCTTGTCGACGTTGGCCGCCGTGCGGATGGTGGATCCGCCGGTGACCACGCCCGGGAAGGTGAGCCCCACCGGTCCCGTCCACCCGAAGTGGTCGACGACCTGCTTCACGCCGTCGGCCACGCTCTCGGGCGTCGCCGGGTGCGGGGTGAGCACCTTGCACCGCTCCTGGGCCAGGTCGCCCTGGTCCAGGTCCACAGGGGCACCCTTGATCCCGGATCCACCGATGTCCACGCCGAAGATCTGCATGGCACCACGTTACGACGACCGACTGACGGTCACCGCCCGCGGTGCCCCGTCACGCGGACGCCGCCACCCCGCCGCGCGGTCACTGGGCCGACGCGGTCCCCGCGCCGGTCCCGCCGCGCTGGGCGACCAGGGCCGCGGCCTCTTCGCGCAGGTCGCGGCGGAGCTCCTTGGGCAGGGAGAAGGTGATGTGCTCGTCGGCGGCCTTGACGAGTTCGACGTCCCCGTACCCGCGCTCGGCGAGCCACTCCAGGACCTCCTCGACGAGGACCTCGGGCACGGAGGCGCCCGAGGTGACGCCGACCGTGGTCACGCCCTCCAGCCAGGCCTCGTCGATCTCGCTGGCGAAGTCCACCAGGTACGCCTGGCGCGAGCCGGCGAGCTTGGCGACCTCGACGAGCCGCTTGGAGTTGGAGGAGTTGCGCGAGCCGACCACGATGACGAGGTCCGCCTCGGCGCCCATCTGCTTCACCGCCAGCTGACGGTTCTGCGTGGCGTAGCAGATGTCGTCGCTGGGCGGGGAGATCAGCTGCGGGAACTTCTCCTTCAGGGCGTCGACGGTCTCCATGGTCTCGTCGACGGAGAGGGTGGTCTGCGACAGCCAGACGACCTTGGACGGGTCGCGGACCTCGACCTTGGCGACGTCGGCGGGGCCGTCGACGAGCTGGATGTGGTCGGGGGCCTCGCCGGAGGTGCCGATGACCTCCTCGTGGCCCTCGTGGCCGATCAGCAGGATGTCGTAGTCCTCGCCCGCGAAGCGGACGGCCTCCTTGTGGACCTTGGTGACCAGCGGGCAGGTCGCGTCGATGGTGGCGAGCCTGCCGCGCGCGGCCTCCTCGTGCACGACGGGGGCGACGCCGTGCGCCGAGAACATGACGATGTTGCCCGGCGGGACCTCCTCCGTCCGTTCGACGAAGACGGCGCCCTTCTTCTCCAGGGTCTGCACGACGTACTTGTTGTGGACGATCTCGTGGCGGACGTAGACGGGAGCGCCGTACTGCTCCAGGGCTTTCTCGACGGCGATCACGGCGCGGTCCACTCCCGCGCAGTAGCCCCGGGGGGCGGCGAGCAGGACACGGCGGCCAGGCGAAGCGGTCATGCGTCCCATCGTAAGGCCGCGTCCGGCGGGTCGAAGATCGCCTGTGGACGGTGCGGGCGGGGAGACTGGCGGGTGGGCGGGGACGGGCGGGGCAGGGCGCTCCCCGCGGAGGATCGGAGGCACGGATGTCCGGCACCGGTACGTCGGCGCACCCGCCCGCCGGGGCGCACGAGCTGCGGCGCAGTCTCGGCTTCCGGGACCTGGTGGTCTACGGGCTGCTGTTCATCGCGCCCATGGCGCCGGTCGGCGTGTTCGGCACACTGGACGCGAAGTCGCACGGGGCGGTCGCGCTCGTCTACGTCGTCGCGACGGTCGCCATGGCGTTCACCGCGTTCAGCTACGCGCAGATGGTGCGGGTCGTGCCGCAGGCGGGGTCGGTGTTCGCCTACGCGCGCGTGGGGCTCGGGAACGGGGCCGGGTTCGTCGCCGGCTGGATGGCGATGCTCGACTACGTCCTCATCCCGGCCGTGGCCTACCTCTTCTCCGGCATCGCGATGAACGCGCTGGTCCCGGAGGTGTCGCGGTGGGTGTGGACGGCTCTGGCGGTGGTCGTCACCACGCTGCTGAACCTGTGGGGGGTGCGGGCCGCGGCCCGGGTGGGCTTCCTGGTGCTGGCGATGGAGATCGTGGTGCTGGCCGTGTTCGTGGTGTCGGCGGTCGTCGTCCTCGCGCGGGACGGCGCGGAGCGGGGCTGGCTGTCGCCGTTCACCGGGGACGGGACGCAGGGGGCGTTCGCGCTGTCGGCGGTGCTGGGGGCGGTGTCGGTGGCGGTGCTGTCGTATCTGGGATTCGACGCGGTCGCCACGTTCGCGGAGGAGGTGACGGGCGGTTCGGCGAAGGTGGCGCGGGCGCTGCTGTTCTGCCTGGCGCTGGCGGGTGTGCTGTTCGTCGCGCAGACGTATCTGGTGGCGCTGCTGGAGCCGGTGACGTCGGCCGGGCTGGCCGCGGAGCCGGGGCGGCAGGGGTCGGCGTTCTACGACGCCGTCGACGTGTCCGTGGGGGCCTGGCTGCACGACCTGGTGGCCGTGAGCAAGGCGGTCGGGGCCGCGTTCGCCGCGCTGGCCGGGCAGGCGGCGGCCGGGCGGCTGCTGTTCGCGATGGGGCGGGACCGGCGGCTGCCGGGGGTGCTGGCGCGGACGGACTCCGGGGTGCCGCGGGTGGCGGTGGCGTGCTCGGCCGTGGTCACGCTGGTGGCGGCGGTGTGGGCGGCCCGGCGGGACGACGGGATGGATCACCTGGTGTCGGTGGTGGACGTCGGGGCGCTGACGGCGTTCACGCTGCTGCACGCGAGCGTGGTGGGGTGGTTCGCGGTGCGCCGGGCGGGCGGTCCGGTGGTGTGGTGGCGGCACGTGCTGGTGCCGGTGGCCGGGGCGGCCATCACCGTCGCGGTGATCGTGGAGGCGTCCCGCACGGCTCAGGTGGTGGGGGTGGTGTGGCTGGCGGTGGGACTGGTGGTGCTGGGGGTGGAGCGGGTGCGGCGGGGGCGGAGGGCACCGGGTGCCGCCCCCGGCTGACCGTCCACCGCCCGTCGGCCCCGTGGGCCCCGTGGGCCCCGTGAGCCCCGTGAGCCCCGTAGGCCCCGTAAGCCCCGGCTGGCCGTCCACCGCCCATCGGCCCCCTGAGCCCCGTGAGCCCCGCCGGCCCCGTCAGCCCGTGAGCCCCGCCGCCCCCTAAGCCTCGTCCGCCCAGCCCGCCCCCTCCGCCCTCGCCGCCCCGTCGGCCCCATCGGCCCCACCAGCCCCGTCCGCCCCGTCCGCCGTCGGACACCGCGGGCCCGCGGTGCCGGCGGCCGAGGCGGGCGCCCGGTTGTCAGTGGCTGCCACTACTCTCGCGGGCATGGCTGTCAACACGTCCGCCGAGACTCCGCTGCCCGTGGGCGAGGTGTCCCGGCTCATCGGGAGGTGGATCGACCGGCTCGGCGCGGTGTGGGTCGAGGGGCAGATCACCCAGTTGTCGCGGCGTCCGGGCGCGGGCGTCGTCTTCCTGACGCTGCGGGACCCGTCGCACGACGTCTCGGTGAGTGTGACGTGCTACCGGCAGGTGTTCGACGCGGTCGCGGACGTCGTCGGCGAGGGCGCGCGGGTCGTCGTGCACGCCAAGCCGGAGTGGTACGCGCCGCGGGGGCAGCTGTCGCTGCGGGCGGTCGAGATACGGCCGGTGGGGGTCGGGGAGCTGCTGGCCCGGCTGGAGCAGCTGAAGAGGTCGCTGGCCGCGGAGGGGCTGTTCGCGCCCGAGCGGAAGAAGCCGCTGCCCTTCCTCCCCCAGCTCGTCGGGCTGGTGTGCGGGCGGGCCTCCGCCGCCGAGCGGGACGTCCTGGAGAACGCCCGGCACCGCTGGCCCGCCGTCCGCTTCGAGGTGCGCAACGTCGCCGTGCAGGGCGTGCACGCCGTGCCGCAGGTGGTGCAGGCCGTCAAGGAGCTGGACGCGCTGGAGGAGGTGGACGTGATCGTCGTGGCGCGCGGGGGCGGGAGCGTGGAGGACCTGCTGCCGTTCTCCGACGAGGAGCTGGTGCGGACGGTCGCGGCCTGCCGTACGCCGGTGGTGTCGGCGATCGGCCACGAGCCGGACAACCCGCTGCTGGACCATGTGGCCGACCTGCGGGCCTCGACGCCCACCGACGCGGCGAAGAAGGTCGTGCCGGACGTCGGTGAGGAGCTGGAGCGGGTGCGGATGCTGCGCGGCCGGGCGCGCCGGTGCGCGGAGGCGTTCGTGGAGCGGGAGGAGCGGGGGCTGGCCCACGCGCTGGCGCGGCCGGTGATCCAGGATCCGCACCGGATGATCGACGAGCGGGCGGAGCACCTCGCCTCGCTGGTCGACCGCTCCCGCCGTACCCTCGGCCATCTCCTGGACCGCGCGGACTCCGAGCTGACGCACACCCACGCGCGCGTGGTGGCGCTCTCGCCGGCCGCCACGCTGAAGCGGGGGTACGCGGTGCTCCAGCGGGCCGACGGGCACGTGGTGCGGGATCCGGGCGAGGTGACGGCGGACGAGGCGCTGCGCGCGCGGGTCGCCGAGGGCGAGTTCACGGTACGAGTCGACGATCAGGGGCTGGGTGCATGACGGGCAGGACGGACGAGGCGCTCGGGTACGAGCAGGCGCGCGACGAGCTGATCGAGGTCGTACGCCGCCTGGAGGCGGGGGGTACGACGCTGGAGGAGTCCCTCGCCCTGTGGGAGCGCGGGGAGGAGCTGGCCAAGGTGTGCCGGCGCTGGCTGGAGGGCGCGCGGGCACGGCTGGACGCGGCGCTCGCGGAGGAGGGGGAGGCGGAGGAGGAGGGGTGACGCGGCGGACGGATGTGAGGGCGGTCACCCCGCCCCACCGCTAGTTGAAGCTTGAACTTCCATGGCGTACGGTCGATCACGTCAGCCGGTCCGGTGCACCCGGGTCCGGACGCGCACCCCAGGGAAGTCCACGCATGTCTCTCGTTCTTGACCCCGCCGCCCAGGACCTGCTGTTCCGCGAGGCCCGCACCGCGAACACCTTCACCGACGAGCCGGTGACCGACGAGCAGGTGCAGGCGATCTACGACCTGGTCAAGTACGGGCCGACCGCCTTCAACCAGACCCCGCTGCGCATCACCCTGGTCCGCTCCCCCGAGGCCCGCGAGCGCCTGGTCCAGCACCTGGCCGAGGGCAACCAGGCCAAGACCGCCGCCGCGCCGCTGGTCGCGATCCTCTCCGCGGACAACGAGTTCCACGAGGAGCTGCCGCAGCTCCTCCCGCACTTCCCGCAGGCCAAGGACCTCTTCTTCAGCGAGCGTCCGGCCCGTGAGAGCGCCGCCCTGCTGAACGCCGCCCTCCAGGCCGCCTACTTCATCGTCGGCGTCCGCGCCGCCGGCCTGGCCGCCGGCCCGATGACCGGCCTGGACTTCGAGGGCGTCCGCAAGGAGTTCCTGGACGACGACCACACCCCGCTGATGGTCGTCAACATCGGCAAGCCGGGCGAGAACGCCTGGTTCCCGCGCTCCCCGCGTCTGGCGTACGAGCAGGTCGTGACCACGGTCTGACCGCTCGCGCACGGCACGACCGAGGCCCCCGGCGATCCCGCCGGGGGCCTCGGTCGTCGCTCACCTCAGGCGGCGCGGCGCGACCACCGGGAGGGCGGTACGACCGTGAGGCGGCGCGGCGCACTCACGCCGTCTCCGACGCCGTCTGCGACGACGAGGTCTCCGACGTCTCCAGCGACTCCGCGAACCGCGCCAGCTCGGCCCACGACGCCGTGCCGGCCACCACCGTCGTCGATCCGTCGGCGCTCTCCACGACGAGGGCGTCGTAGCGGCCCTCGGTGTAGCGGGTCCAGGTGCGGCCGGCGAGCTGCTCCGTCCGCTCCGCCCGCCGGCCGCCCTGCGTCGCCTCGTCGATGAACGTGGACGGCTTCTGGGTGGACTGCTCGACCTGGACGTACTCCCCGTCGGGCGTGTGGAAGCCCAGGTGCCAGGTGTCGTACTGGGTGCCGTCGAAGCGCACCGAGGTCGCCTTCCAGGCGGACGGCAGGCCCTCCGGCGCGGCGACCGGGTAGGAGGCCGCGCGACGTGCCGTGAGCAGCTCCACGCGGTAGTCGACGCGCTGGACGTCGGGAGCGTGGTCGTCGTGCGGGATGAAGAGGTACATCACCAGGCCTGCGATCATGATCACTCCGAGGGAGAGGACCATGTCCCGGACCGTCTGCATCTTGCCTTTCGAACCTGCCACGCCCCCTATCGTCGCAGGTGCCCGGTGCGCTCATCCGTGGGGTCCCCTGCTCATTTTGTCGGACTGACGATAGAGTCGTGTTCGAACCCTCATCCGGCCGTCGTCGTATCAGAAAGGTGCGCTCCGATGACCGAGCACCATCACTTGCCGTCCGAACTCGATGTCCCCTCCGAGGCTCCGGACCGCAACCTCGCCCTGGAACTCGTCCGGGTGACCGAAGCGGCGGCGATGGCCGCGGGCCGCTGGGTCGGGCGCGGCGACAAGAACGGCGCAGACGGTGCCGCGGTGCGTGCGATGCGGACCCTGGTCTCCACCGTCTCGATGAACGGCGTGGTCGTCATCGGCGAGGGCGAGAAGGACGAGGCGCCGATGCTCTTCAACGGCGAGCGCGTCGGCGACGGCACCGGGCCGGAGGTGGACATCGCCGTCGACCCGATCGACGGCACCACGCTGACGGCCAAGGGCATGCCGAACGCGATCGCCGTCCTCGCCGCCACCGAGCGCGGCGCGATGTTCGACCCGTCCGCGGTGTTCTACATGGACAAGCTGGTCACCGGCCCGGAGGCCGCCGAGTTCGTCGACATCGACGCACCCGTCGAGGTCAACATCCGCCGGGTCGCCAAGGCCAAGCGGGCCACGCCGGAGGACGTCACCGTCGTCATCCTGGACCGGCCCCGGCACGAGGGGATCATCAAGGAGATCCGGGACACCGGCGCGCGCATCAAGCTGATCTCGGACGGTGACGTGGCCGGCTCGATCCTGGCGCTGCGCGAGGGCACCGGCATCGACCTGCTGCTCGGCATCGGCGGCACCCCCGAGGGCATCATCTCGGCGTGCGCCGTGAAGTGCCTGGGCGGCACCATCCAGGGCAAGCTGTGGCCCAAGGACGACGAGGAGCGGCAGCGGGCGATCGACGCGGGGCACGACCTGGACCGCGTGCTGACGACCGAGGACCTGGTGAAGGGCGAGAACGTCTTCTTCGTCGCCACCGGGATCACCGACGGCGAGCTGCTGCGCGGGGTGCGCTACCGCTCGGAGACCGCGACGACCGACTCGATCGTGATGCGGTCGAAGTCGGGAACGGTGCGGCGGATCGACTCCGAGCACCGGCTGAGCAAGCTGCGGGCCTACAGCGCGATCGACTTCGACCGCGCGAAGTAGGTGGCCTGCGGGAGGGCCTGAACGAGCGTGACGGCCCGTCCCGGACGAAAGGGGCGCCCCCGGTGCGGAGGGGGCGCCCCTTGTCGATGTGCGTCAGCCGGCCGCCGCTATGCGGTCGGTGGCCCGGGCCGCCTTCTTCAGCTCCATGTCGCGGCGCCGACGGCGCGCGAGGACCACGCGGCGCTCGGCGGCGGTGAGGCCGCCCCAGACGCCGTACGGCTCGGGCTGGAGCAGGGCGTGCTCGCGGCACTCGACCATCACGGGACAGCGGGCGCAGACCCGCTTGGCGGCCTCCTCGCGGGAGAGCCGGGCGGCGGTGGGCTCCTTGGAGGGGGCGAAGAACAGGCCTGCCTCGTCGCGCCGGCACACGGCCTCGGTGTGCCACGGAGCGTCTTGGTCCCTGTCCCGCGCCGGCACCCGCTGGGCCGGAACTGCGGCGACCTGCAGGGACGAATGCGGCGGTTGCAGCACGGTCTACTCCTGACGACGGCTTCGCGAGCGAGAGACGATGCAGCAAGGCCTACCCGCTGTGCGCGCGCCTATGCACTGAGTTCCGGACCGCCGGACCGGGCCCCGCGCCGGGGACCAGGCCTCCCGCGCGCTCCCGTCAGGGACCGGCGCCCACCCGGCCCGCCGGTCCGCCCCGCCGGCCGGCCCCGCCGATCCGGCCCTCGGCACGCCCCCTAGGGCCTGCCCACCGCCCCGCCCGCCGGTTCGCGACCGTCAACGGTCCAGATGCCTGCGCAAACTCCGGTCGACCGTGCGGTGCACCTTGTCGAGGATGTCCGCGACGACCCGCCCGCGCCTGGGCCGGCCCTCGATGTGGCCGAGGACGGCCCACCCCTCGACGTGGACGACCGGCGCGTCGGGATCGGCGGAGTCGAGCGTGTCGACCTCGAAGGTGCCGAGGACACCGCCGCCGGTGCCGAACAGCGAGACGTTCTCCGGGACGCGGACCTCGACGTTGCCGAAGACCGAGACCGCCCTGACGACGACGTGCCGGTACTCGAACAGCGCCTCGCTCAGGTCGATCTCGACGCTGCCGAAGACCGCGTACGCGTGGATGCGGCGGCCGACGCGCCAACGGCCCCTGCGCACGCTGCTGCTGAAAACGGCGACCAGGTTGTCGTCCGGGTCGGCGGGGAGCGCGCCGGGCGGCGGACGGTGCGCGGCGGGGGTGTACGGCGGGGCGTACCGGTGGTGGGCCGCGGGCAGGTCCCTGATGAACACGTCCAGTTCGGCGACCGTCCTGGCGGCCAGCACGCCCTCGACGCGCTCGGCGTGCTCGTCGGCGGTGAGGCGTCCCTCCGCGAGGGCCTCGCGCAGGATGTCGGCGATGCGGTCACGGTCGGCGTCCGAGGCGCGCAGCTCGGCCACGGAGGCGCGCGGGTCGGCGGCGGGGGCACGCGGGGCGGTCCGCTTCTGAAGGTCCACGACAGCAGCGTACCGAGACACGATAGATCGCGACAGTCCCCGTCGGTGCCGAACTGAGCCTTACCTCACAAGCTCACCGCCGACGGCAGGTTCTACGCTGGTGAGCGCTGCCAAAGGAGGCCAGCCGTCGTGCTCTGGAAACCGGCCGCACGCGTCAGTCGAGTGAGGAATGGGCGAGATGCCTGAGTTCGCGTACACCGATCTGCTCCCCATGGGAGAGGACACCACCCCGTACCGGCTGGTGACCTCCGAAGGTGTCTCCACCTTCGAGGCCGACGGGCGGACCTTCCTCAAGGTGGAGCCGGAGGCGCTGCGCAAGCTGGCCGAGGAGGCGATCCACGACATCCAGCACTACCTGCGCCCGGCCCACCTCGCGCAGCTGCGCCGGATCATCGACGACCCGGAGGCGTCGGGCAACGACAAGTTCGTCGCCCTCGACCTGCTGAAGAACGCCAACATCGCCGCGGCGGGCGTGCTGCCGATGTGCCAGGACACCGGCACGGCGATCGTCATGGGCAAACGCGGGCAGAACGTGCTCACCCAGGGGCGGGACGAGGAGGCGCTCTCCCGCGGCATCTACGACGCGTACACGAAGCTGAACCTCCGCTACTCCCAGATGGCTCCCGTCACCATGTGGGAGGAGAAGAACACCGGCTCCAACCTGCCGGCCCAGATCGAGCTGTACGCCACGGACGGCGGCGCCTACAAGTTCCTGTTCATGGCGAAGGGCGGCGGCTCCGCCAACAAGTCCTTCCTGTACCAGGAGACGAAGGCCGTCCTGAACGAGGCCTCCATGATGAAGTTCCTGGAGGAGAAGATCCGCTCGCTCGGTACGGCCGCCTGCCCGCCGTACCACCTGGCGATCGTGGTCGGCGGCACCAGCGCCGAGTACGCCCTGAAGACCGCGAAGTACGCCTCCGCGCACTACCTGGACGAGATCCCGGCCGAGGGCTCTCCCCTCGGGCACGGCTTCCGCGACAAGGAGCTGGAGGAGAAGGTCTTCGAGCTGACGCAGAAGATCGGCATCGGCGCGCAGTTCGGCGGCAAGTACTTCTGCCACGACGTGCGCGTGGTGCGGCTGCCGCGCCACGGGGCCTCCTGCCCGGTGGCCATCGCCGTCTCCTGCTCGGCCGACCGGCAGGCCGTCGCGAAGATCACCGCGGAGGGCGTCTTCCTGGAGCAGCTGGAGACGGACCCGGCGCGGTTCCTGCCCGACACCACCGACGAGCAGCTCGAACAGGACGGCGACGTCGTCCGGATCGACCTGAACCAGCCGATGGACGCCATCCTCGCCGAGCTGACCAAGTACCCGGTCAAGACCCGGCTGTCGCTGTCCGGTCCGCTGGTCGTGGCGCGTGACATCGCGCACGCCAAGATCAAGGAGCGGCTGGACGCGGGTGAGGAGATGCCGCAGTACCTGAAGGACCACCCGGTGTACTACGCGGGTCCGGCGAAGACCCCGGAGGGGTACGCCTCCGGTTCCTTCGGCCCGACGACGGCCGGCCGCATGGACTCCTACGTCGAGCAGTTCCAGGCGGCGGGCGGCTCCAAGGTGATGCTGGCCAAGGGCAACCGCTCGCAGCAGGTCACCGACGCGTGCGGCGCGCACGGCGGGTTCTACCTCGGCTCGATCGGCGGGCCGGCGGCGCGGCTGGCCCAGGACTGCATCAAGAAGGTCGAGGTCGTCGAGTACGAGGAGCTCGGCATGGAGGCGGTCTGGAAGATCGAGGTCGAGGACTTCCCGGCGTTCGTCGTCGTCGACGACAAGGGCAACGACTTCTTCAAGGACCCGGCGCCGGCGCCGACGTTCACGTCGATCCCGGTGCGGGGGCCGGGGCTGGCGTAGCGCCCTGTACGGCGGGGCGGCGGGGGCGGGGTTTTCCTCACCCCCGCCGCCCCTTCCCTCCCCCACTCTCGACTTCGCTCGAGCGGGGGGACCCCCATCGTTCCCGGGGGCTCCGCCCCCCGGACCCCCGTTTCGGCCCTGGACGGGCCTCGTCCTCAAACGCCGGACAGGCTTTTGGGGGACCCCGGTCGGACCACTCCCGGAACAACCGCGCCCGCCCGCACGCTGAACCCGGTATGAGCGACTACCGCATCGAGCACGACTCCATGGGCGAGGTCCGCGTTCCCGCGCACGCGAAGTGGCGGGCCCAGACGCAGCGGGCCGTGGAGAACTTCCCCGTCTCCGGGCAGCGCCTGGAGCGCGCGCACATCGAGGCCCTCGCCAGGATCAAGGGCGCCGCCGCCAAGGTCAACGCCGAACTGGGGGTGCTCGACAAGGAGATCGCCGAGGCGATCCAGGAGGCGGCCGCCGAGGTGGCCGAGGGCCGGTGGGACGAGCACTTCCCGGTGGACGTGTTCCAGACCGGGTCGGGGACCTCGTCCAACATGAACACCAACGAGGTCGTCGCGACGCTGGCGGCCGAGCGCCTGGGCCGGGACGTCCACCCCAACGACCACGTCAACGCCTCGCAGTCGTCCAACGACGTCTTCCCCTCCTCCCTCCACATCGCCGCCACCGCCGCCGTCACCCGCGACCTGATCCCGGCCCTGGAGCACCTGGCCGCCGCGCTGGAGCGGAAGGCCGGGGAGTTCGCCGACGTGGTGAAGTCCGGGCGGACCCACCTCATGGACGCCACCCCGGTGACGCTGGGCCAGGAGTTCGGCGGGTACGCCGCCCAGATGCGGTACGGCGTCGAGCGGCTGCGGGCCTCGCTGCCCCGGCTGGCCGAACTGCCGCTCGGCGGCACCGCCGTCGGCACCGGCATCAACACGCCCCCCGGCTTCTCCGCCGCCGTCATCCAGGAGGTCGCCCGGGTCACCGGGCTGCCGCTGACCGAGGCCCGCGACCACTTCGAGGCGCAGGGCGCGCGCGACGGCGTCGTCGAGACCAGCGGGCAGCTCAGGACCATCGCCGTGGGACTGACGAAGATCGCCAACGATCTGCGGTGGATGGCCTCGGGGCCGCGGACCGGACTGGCCGAGATCTCGCTGCCCGACCTCCAGCCCGGCTCCTCGATCATGCCCGGCAAGGTCAACCCGGTGATCCCGGAGGCCGTGCTGATGGTCGCCGCGCAGGTCACCGGGAACGACGCCACGGTCGCCGCGGCGGGCGCCGCCGGCAACTTCGAGCTCAACGTCATGCTGCCGGTCATCGCGAAGAACGTGCTGGAGTCGGTCCGGCTGCTCGCCAACGTCTCCCGGCTGCTCGCCGACCGGACGGTCGACGGCATCGTCGCCCACCGCGAACGGGCCCGCGAGTACGCCGAGTCGTCGCCGTCCGTCGTCACCCCGCTCAACCGGTACATCGGCTACGAGGAGGCCGCGAAGGTCGCCAAGAAGGCGCTGGCGGAGCGGCGGACCATCCGGGAGGCGGTCCTGGAGGGCGGGTACGTCGAGCGCGGCGACCTGACGCTCGAACAGCTCGACGAGGCGCTCGATGTCCTGCGGATGACACGCCCGTGACGTTTCACGCCCGGCGCGAGAACCGTGACGCGCGCCGCAGCGTCGTATGCCCATGGCACCTAATATCTGTGCATGGCAGACGGCGGAGCGGTGAGACACGTGGGAACGGGCGGTGCGGCGGCCTTCTGGGAGCCCGGTGACCAGATCCTGTGGCGCTACCGGGAGAACGGCGGCGAGCGATTGCACATCGTCCGGCCCGTGACCGTCGTCCGCGACGACGAGGACGTGCTCGCCGTGTGGCTCGCCCCCGGCACCCAGTGCGTCAAGCCCGTCCTCGCGGACGGCACCCCGCCGCACCAGGAACCGCTGCACAGCCGGTACGTCAAGCCGCGCAGCGTGGTGCGCGACCACTGGTTCGGCACGGGCGTGCTGAAGCTGGCCCGGCCCGGCGAGCCCTGGTCGGTGTGGCTGTTCTGGGAGCCGGGCTGGCAGTTCAAGAACTGGTACGTCAATCTCGAGGAACCGCTGGCCCGTTGGGACGGCGGCGTCGACTCCGAGGACCACTTCCTGGACCTCTGCGTCTATGAGGACCGGACCTGGGAGTGGCGCGACGAGGACGAGTTCGCGCAGGCCCAGCAGGACGGCCTGATGGACGCGGCGGCGGCCGGGCGGGTGCGGGAGGCGGGCCGGGCCGCCGTGGCGGCGATCCGCGCCTGGGGACCGCCGTTCGACGAGGGCTGGCAGCACTGGCGCCCGGATCCGTCCTGGGCCGTACCGTTGCTGCCGGAGGACTGGGACCGGGTACCCGCGCACCTGTCCACATGAGACCCTTGCTGCGCCCCCGGGCAACAAACGTAGGATCGTCCTCCGCAAGCGCAGCACAGAGCAACTCCCGGATCAGACGGTGCGTCTGACCCGACGTCACCGAGGGGCGGCAGGACGTGAGCGAGGGGTACGAGGGCAACACCGGCAGGGCCTTCGACGTGGGCCCTTGCGGCAGCGCCCGATCCACCGGTGACACAGGAACAGCCTCTGACCACGCGGGAATTCCGTTCCGGGGACATGTGTTCCGGGTATCGGGTTCTCTGCGGGACCGACTGCACGCACGGCGCGCAGCCCCGGACGGACGGATTCGACACGCGTGACGGAGCAGCCCACCTCCTACGAACGCCCCCAGGGCGTCGACCCCACGGACCCCCGCGGGGCGCTGTTGCGTGCCTCCGCGCCGGGCTCCACCGCCTTACCGTCCGCCGCCGCCCAGGGCCGCACCGAGGACGCCCCGGGCACCGCGCCGCGCGGCAAGGGGACGGAACCGGCCGCGTCCGGCTCCGAGCACTCCCAGTCCACGGCCGCCGAGCCGCTGGGCGTGCCGTCCGCGGGGTCGAAGCCGGGCGTCGGGGAGCACCGGCCGCGGCCCGCGCCCGAGTCCATCCCGGTCCAGCCGGGCGCCGAGACGCGGGCGGAGCACGGCCTCGACGGGCAGGAGCGCCGCACCGGCCAGGCGCCGGCTCCGGGCCGGCCCACGCCGATGCGGCGGGACGGGGACCGGCTGCGCTTCGTGGGCGCGGCCACCCGGCGGATCGCCCGGGGCCTGGACCTGGACGAGATCGTGATGGGGCTGTGCCGGGCCACCGTGCCGACGTTCTCCGACGCGATCCTCGTCTACCTGCGCGACCCCCTGCCGGTGGGCGACGAACGGCCCGTCGCGGACCGGGTCGTGCTGCGGCTGCGGCGCACCGACCGCATCCCCGAGGAGCGCGACACCGAGACGGGGTTCGCGGCGCTCGGCCTGCCGCCCCCGGAGGCACCGGAGCTGTCGGAGCTGTCGGCGGCGATCGCGGAGCTGTGCGAGGTGCGGCCCGGCGGCGCGCTGGCGGAGGTGCTGCGCGGGGTGCGCCCGGTCTTCGCCGACCATCCGGCCGCGCGCGCCGCGCTGCCGGAGCTGCTCGGCGAGGACAGCCAGTTGGAGGTGCCGGACGGCCAGCGGGCGATCCTGGCCCCGCTGCGCGGCCGGCGCCGGGTGATCGGGGCGGCGGTGTTCATCCGCCGCCCGGACCGCATCCCCTTCGAGAACGACGACCTGCTGGTCGCCGCCCAGCTCGCCACGCACAGCGCCCTCGGCATCGACAAGGCGGTGCTGTACGACCGTGAGGCGTACATCGCCGACGAGCTCCAGCGCACGATGCTGCCGGAGACCCTGCCGCGCCCCACGGGCGTCCGGCTGGCCTCCCGCTACCTGCCCGCCGCGGAGACCGCGCGGGTCGGCGGCGACTGGTACGACGCGATCCCGCTGCCGGGCAGCCGGGTGGCGCTGGTGGTGGGCGACGTCATGGGTCACTCCATGACGTCGGCCGCGATCATGGGCCAGCTGCGGACCACGGCGCAGACGCTCGCCGGGCTCGACCTGCCGCCGCAGGAGGTGCTGCACCACCTGGACGAGCAGGCGCAGCGCCTGGGCACCGACCGCATGGCGACCTGCCTGTACGCCGTGTACGACCCGGTCTCGCACCGCATCACCATCGCCAACGCCGGCCATCCGCCGCCCGTGCTGCTGCACCTGGGCGGGCGGGCCGAGGTGCTGCGGGTGCCGCCGGGCGCGCCGATCGGGGTGGGCGGCGTCGACTTCGAGGCCGTGGAGCTGGACGCGCCCGCCGGGGCGACGCTCCTGCTGTACACCGACGGCCTGGTCGAGTCCCGGCTGCGGGACGTGGCGACCGGCATAGAGCAGCTGCGCGAGAAGCTCGCGGTGACCGCGCAGCTCACCGGGCCGGACCATCCGCCGCCCCTGGAAGCGCTGTGCGACGAGGTGCTCGACATGCTCGGGCCGGGCGACCGGGACGACGACATCGCGCTGCTCGCCGCGCGTTTCGACGGGATCGCGCCGAACGACGTGGCGTACTGGTACCTGGAACCGGAGGACGCCGCGCCGGGCCGGGCGCGGCGGCTGGCCCGTCGGGCGCTGGCCCGCTGGGGGCTGGAGGAGCTGTCCGACTCCGTCGAGCTGCTGGTGAGCGAGGTGGTCACCAACGCGGTGCGGTACGCCACCCGGCCGGTGACGCTGCGGCTGCTCCGTACCGATGTGCTGCGGTGCGAGGTCGGGGACGACGTGCCGCAGTTGCCGCGGCTGCGGCAGGCCCGCGCCACGGACGAGGGCGGGCGGGGCCTGTTCCTCGTCAACCGGCTGGCCCGGCGCTGGGGAGCGACCCGGCTGAGCACCGGCAAGGTGGTCTGGTTCGAGCTCAACCACGGTTAGCCCGTGGGACGCGGCAGGGCGCCCGGTGATCACCGGGCGCCCTGCCGTCACCGGACCGTCCGTCACCGGACCGTCCGCTACTGGCCCATCTGCTCGAACGGGTTCTCGGACTCCTCCGTCTCGGACTCCTCCGCCGTCGGCGACTCCGACGGCTCCTCCGTCGTCGCCTCCTCCGAGGGTTCCTCCGTGGTCGGCTCCTCGGACGGGGTCGCGCTCTCGGCGGGCGCACTGGACGTCGGGGCCTCGGTGCTCGGCTCCTCCGTCGGCTCCGGGGACTCCGACGGGGACGGCTCGGCCGTCACGGTCGGCTGGACCGCGGCGCCCTGGTCGGTCTCCAGGTCGAACTTGGTGACCTTGGTGGAGACGCCGAAGGTGTACGCCGCCCAGATCTGCGCCGGGTAGCCACCACCGTTGATGCGGCCCTTGCCGGGGATCAGGCCGGTCGCGCCGGTCAGGCTGACCTGGGGGTGCGGGGACTTGGCGGACTCGCCGAACAGGCCGACGGAGGTGACCAGGTCGGGGGTGTAGGCGGTGAACCAGGCCGACAGGTTGTTGTCGGAGGTGCCCGTCTTGCCCGCGACCTTCTGGCCGTTGCGCTCGGGGTTGTCCCGTACGGACGTCTGGGCCGTACCGTCGTCGACCACGCCGGTCAGGACCGAGGTGACCGCGTCGGCGGCCTCGCGGCTGATGACCTGCTCGCCGATGGGGTCGGAGAGCTCCACCTCGTGGGCGCTGTTCTCCACCGACTTGATGACGGCCGGGGTGACCTTCTTGCCGTGGTTGTCGAGGGTCGCGTAGACGCCGGCCATCTGGAGGGGGCTCGCGCCCATGGTGCCCAGGGTCTGCGCGGGCACGGCCTTCAGACCCTCGGTGTCCATGCCGAGGTCGCTGGCGGTCTGGAGCACCTTGTCCATGCCGACGTCGACGCCCATCTGCGCGAAGGCGGAGTTGATGGACTTGTTCATCGCCGTCTGGACGGTGACGTCGCCGTAGTCGACGTCGTCCTCGTTCTCCGGGGCGAAGCCGATGTCGCTGCCGACGACGGGGCGCTTGCTGGTGCCGTCGTAGAGGGTGTCGGCGGTGATCTCCTCGCCGTCCTGGGTCTGGGCCCCCTGGTCCAGGGCCGCGGCGAGGATCACCGGCTTGAAGGTGGAGGCGGGCTGGTAGTCGGCGCGGGTGGCGTTGTTCGTGTAGTGCTTGACGTAGTCGACCCCGCCGTACATCGCCACGACCGCGCCCGTCTTCGGGTCCACGGACACCGCGCCGGCCTGGACGTCGCCGTCGACGGAGCGCTTCGTCGCGTCGAGTTTGCTGGTGAGCTGCTGCTTGACGGACTTCTCCAGCGCCTTCTGCTTCTTCTTGTCGATGTTCAGCGTGATGTTCCAGCCGCCGGCGTTGACCATCGCCTCGGCCTCCTTGCTGCTGTCCGCGACGCCCTGCTGGACGAGCTGCCGCTCCAGCTCGCTGTTGGCCGCGTTCACCAGGTAGCCGACCTGGCCCTCCTGGCCGGGGGCGGCCTTGGGCTCCTTGGGCACCGGGAACTTCAGGGAGTCCCGCTCGGACTTGTCGAGCCAGTCCTCCTCGACCATGTTGTCCAGGACGTAGTTCCAGCGCTGCTGGACCAGCTTCTTTCCGGTGTCGGAGGCGACGGCCCAGTCGTACTGGCTGGGGGCCTGGAGCAGTGCGGCGAGGTAGGCGCCCTGGGCGACGGTGAGCTGGTCGGCGTCGACGCGGTAGTAGGCCTGGGCGGCGGCCTGGATGCCGTAGGCGCCGCGGCCGTAGTAGCTGGTGTTGATGTAGCCGGCGAGGATGTAGTCCTTGGACTTCTCCCGGTCCAGCTTCAGCGAGATGACCAGTTCGTTCAGCTTGCGCGTGACGGTCTGTTCCTGCGTCAGGTAGTAGTTCTTGACGTACTGCTGGGTGATCGTCGAACCGCCCTGGGCGCCCTTGCCCATGACCGTGTTGAGCAGACCGCGGGCGGTGCCCTTCAGGTCGACGCCGGCGTCCTGGTAGAAGGACTTGTTCTCGGCGGCGACGAAGGTGCGCTGGACGGCCTTGGGGACCTCGGCGAGGTCGACGTTCTCCCGGTTGAGCTCGCCGTCACGGGTCAGCAGGGTGCCGTCGCTGTAGTTGTAGACGTTGCTCTGCAACTGGGCGGCCGCGTTGCCCTCGGGGATCGGCGTCGTCAGGTACAGCACGACGAACGCGCCGATGCCCAGCAGACAGACGCCGAGGAACGTACCGATCATCTTCTTCCAGGTGAAGAGCCGGCGTATGCGGCCCTTGTCGCCGCCCTTGGCGCCCTTCTTCGCGCTCCGGCGGGCCGCCGCGCGTCCGCCGGCCGCGACGCCGGTGGCCGCCTGCGCCGTCGGCACGGACTCCTCGCGCGGCTCCGGGCCCGCTCCCGGCGAACGGTCCCTGGGCGCTGCGCGGCGGCCACCGCGCTGTCGCGCTCGTCTCTCGTCCGCTCGTCCCATGAGTCCGCTCGCTCCGCTTCCTGTTCGGCAGTCGCACCCGTGCCCGGAGGCAGGTCAGCTCAGAAAGCTAACACCGCTCTCTGTGACGAAGGGGGCCCGATCCGGCCGGGCCCGGGCGTGAGAATCAGCACCCCGCGCAGTGGAACCGGCACACCGTTCCACCGGAATCGACGTACGACGGGGCCCCAGGGTTGCCATCCCGGAATAAAGTGCTATCACTTAGATAGACGACCGGAGCGAAGAAGGCCGGAGTGACGAGAGCCGGTTCGCGAGGCAGCGGCCGGCGAGAAACGGGGGATTCCCATGTCCACGCACAACCCGCAGATCCCGGCGCCCGCCGCGCCCGCCGCGGCCGAGATCGACGTGCCGGAGATGCCCGCCCCACGCGTGCGGGAGTTCCCCGCGCGGAGCGTGGGGGGCGGGCTCGCGCTGCTGACGGGGCTGGTCGGGCTGGCGGCCGGCGGCGGGCTGATCGCGGCCGCCGCGGCGGTGGCGGCGACCGCCGGCAAGGCCGTCCTGATCACCGTGGGCGTCCTCGTCGCCCTCGCCTCGCTCGCCTCCCTGTGCGGACTGAACATGGTGGCCCCGGGCGAGGCCCGCGTGGTGCAGCTCTTCGGGCGGTACCGCGGCACCATCCGCGAGGACGGCCTGCGCTGGGTGAACCCCTTCACCTCCCGCACGAAGATCTCCACCCGGGTCCGCAACCACGAGACCGCGGTCCTGAAGGTCAACGACGCCTACGGCAACCCGATCGAGCTGGCCGCGGTCGTGGTGTGGAGGGTCGAGGACACCGCCCGGGCGACCTTCGAGGTGGACGACTACGTCGAGTTCGTCTCCACCCAGACCGAGGCCGCCGTCCGGCACATCGCCATCGAGTACCCCTACGACGCCCACGACGTGGACGGGCTCTCGCTGCGCGGCAACGCCGAGGAGATCACCGAGAAGCTGGCCGCGGAGCTGCGCGTGCGCGTGGACGCCGCCGGTGTGCAGATCATCGAGTCCCGCTTCACCCACCTCGCCTACGCCCCGGAGATCGCCTCCGCGATGCTCCAGCGGCAGCAGGCGGGCGCGGTGGTCGCGGCGCGGCGGCAGATCGTGGACGGCGCGGTCGGCATGGTCGAGGACGCGCTCGGCCGGATCGCCGAGCGGGACATCGTGGAACTGGACGACGAACGGAAGGCGACGATGGTGTCGAATCTGCTGGTGGTGCTCTGCGGGGACCGGTCACCGCAGCCCGTGCTCAACACCGGGTCCCTGTACCAGTGACGGATCCCGCCGGGGGCGGTGCCCCGCAGCGTCGGCCGCGGCAGCGCAAGCAGGTGCTGCTGCGGCTCGACCCGTCGGTCCACGACGCGCTGGCCCGGTGGGCGTCGGACGAGCTGCGGTCGGCGAACGCCCAGATCGAGTTCCTGCTGCGCAAGGCGCTGAAGGAGGCGGGGAGGCTGCCGGGCGAGGCCGGCCCCCTCCCGCGTCGCGGACGACCGCCCAAGGACTCCGCGCCCCGGCCGCCGTCGCCCTGAGCACGGCGGCGGGCGTCCCGCGCCCCGGCTTCCGCCGCCCCGAGAACGACCGCCCAAGGACTCCGCGCCCCGGCCGCCGTCGCGCCCGGAACGGCCGCAGGCGCCCCGCCCCCCGGCCCCCGCCGCCCCGAGAACGACCGCCGGCTTCCCGGACAGCGGCCGCCGGCTCCCCGAGGAGCACCCGCCGGCACCCCGAACGCGCCCGCCGGCTCCCCCCGAGCGCGGCCACCGCGGCCCGGCCAGGGGCCCGCCGTCGCTGTAGCGGATCTGTGACAATCGGCCCCCACCTGCGCACTCACCCACCCCGTCCGCCGACTCCGCCCTCCATCTATACACACCGCGTATACACCGTGTGTACAGTCGCTGCCATGTCCATCGGTCACACCCTTCTGGGACTCCTGGAGTCCGGGCCCCGCCACGGCTACGACCTCAAGCGGGCCTTCGACGAGAAGTTCGGTCACGACCGGCCGCTGCACTACGGCCAGGTCTACTCGACGATGTCCCGGCTGCTGAAGAACGGGCTCGTCGAAGTCGACGGCATCGAGCCGGGCGGCGGCCCGGAACGCAAGCGGTACGCCGTCACCGACGCCGGCGTCACCGACCTCGCCCGCTGGCTCGCCACGCCCGAGAAGCCCGAGCCGTACCTCCAGTCGACGCTGTACACCAAGGTCGTCCTCGCCCTGCTCACCCACCGCGACGCGGCCGGGATCCTCGACACCCAGCGCGCCGAGCACCTGCGCGGCATGCGCATCCTGACCGACCGCAAGCGCCGGGGCGACCTCGCCGACCAGTTGATCTGCGACCACGCCCTGTTCCACCTCGAGGCCGACCTGCGCTGGCTGGAGCTGACCGCCGCGCGCCTCGACAGGCTGCGCCGGGCGGTGACGTCATGAGCGCCCCCGCCGGCTCCCTGCTCGCCGCCGAGGACCTGCGCAAGGCCTACGGCCCGACCCTCGCCCTGGACGGCGCCGACTTCTCCGTCCACCCCGGCGAGGTCGTCGCCGTCATGGGCCCGTCCGGCTCCGGCAAGTCCACGCTGCTGCACTGCCTCGCCGGGATCGTCACCCCCGACTCGGGCTCGATCACGTACGACGGGCAGGAGCTCACCGCCCTGGGCGACGCCCGGCGCAGCGCGCTGCGGCGCTCGGAGTTCGGGTTCGTGTTCCAGTTCGGGCAGCTGGTGCCGGAGCTGACCTGCGTGGAGAACGTGGCACTGCCGCTCCGGCTGAACGGCACCCCGCGCAAGCAGGCGGAGCGGACCGCGCTGACCTGGCTGGAACGGCTGGAGGTCGACGACCTGGCCGGCAAACGGCCCGGCGAGGTCTCCGGCGGGCAGGGGCAACGGGTCGCGGTGGCCCGCTCCCTGGTCACCGGCCCGCGGGTGGTGTTCGCCGACGAGCCGACCGGCGCGCTGGACTCCCTCAACGGCGAGCGCGTGATGGAACTGCTCACCGACGCCGCCCGGTCCGCGAACACGGCCGTCGTCCTGGTCACGCACGAGGCGCGGGTGGCCGCCTGGTCCGACCGCGAGATCGTCGTACGGGACGGGAAGTCCCGGGACATGGAGCGGATCGTATGAGCCTGCCGCGGTGGCCTCGTGACCTGGGGCTGGGGGTCCGGTTCGCCTTCGCCGGCGGGCGGGAGAGCTGGGTGCGGACCGTGCTGACGGCGGTGGGCGTCGGACTCGGCGTGGCGCTGCTGCTGCTGTCGACCGCGTTACCGAACGCGCTCGCGGAGCGGCACGCCCGTGAACAGGCCCGCATGGACTACACGTTCGACTCCCAGCCGCCGCCCGCGGCCGACGACACCGTGGTCGTCGCCGACGTCGACACGGCGTTCCGGGACCGGGACGTCCGCGGCCGGCTGGTGGAGCCGGAGGGGCCGCGCGCGCCGCTGCCGCCCGGCGTGGACGCGTACCCGGCCGAAGGCGACATGGTGGTCTCCCCCGCGCTGAGGAAGCTGCTCGCCTCGGACGGGGCGAAGCCGCTGCGCGAGCGGCTGCCGTACCGGATCGTCGGGACCATCGGGGAGAGCGGGCTCATCGGCTCGTGGGAACTCGCCTACTACGCGGGCGCCTCCGGGCTCGCCGCCCACATCGACGGCTCGACGGTGTCCCGGCTGGAGCGGTTCGGGGAGCGGAACCCGACGGAGGAGGAGGCCGACCCGGTCCTGGTCCTGCTGAACATCGTCGTGATCGTGGTGCTGCTGATGCCGGTCGCGGTGTTCGTCGCGGCGGCCGTCCGCTTCGGCGGCGAGCGGCGCGACCGCCGGCTCGCCGCGCTGCGGCTGGTCGGCGCCGACAGCCGGATGGCCCGGCGGATCGCGGCGGGCGAGGCGATGGCCGGCTCCGTCCTCGGCCTGGCCGTCGGCACGGTGTTCTTCCTGATCGGACGTCACCTGGCCGGCTCGGTGGAGGTGATGGGCATCAGCGTGTGGCCCAGCTACCTCGACCCCTCGCCCGTGCTGGCCGCGCTGGTCGCGGTGGCGGTCCCGGCCGCGGCCGTCCTGGTCACCCTGTTCGCGCTGCGCGCGGTGGTGATCGAGCCGCTCGGCGTGGTGCGGGCGGCGCGGCCCGCCCGGCGCCGGCTGTGGTGGCGGCTGCTGCTGCCGGTGACCGGCCTCGCCCTGCTCTACCCGATGATCGGCCAGGGCCGCACCGACGGCGGCTTCAACGAGTACCTGGTGACCGGCGGCGTCCTGCTGCTCCTCGGCGGGGTGACCGCACTGCTGCCCTGGCTGGTGGAGGCGGCAGTCGCCCGGCTCGGCCCGGGCGGTGTCTCCTGGCAGCTGGCCGTGCGGCGGTTGCAGTCGAACAGTGGCGCGGCGGCCCGGATGGTCAACGGCATCGCGGTGGCGGTGGCCGGGGCGATCGCGCTCCAGATGCTGTTCGCCGGCGTCGACGGCGACTACACCGAGCGCACCGCGCAGGACCTCGGCCGGGCCCAGATGCAGGTGAGCGTGCCGGACGGCACCCCGATGGCCCCGACCGCCGAGCAATTCGCCGGCACCGAGGGCGTACGGAAGGTCACGGCCCTGTGGGAGGGCTACCTCGGCGACTCCAGTTGGCGTGGCGAGAACGGCCCGGACCTCGCCACCGAGCTGACCGTCGGCGACTGCGCGGCCCTGCGCGAGGTGGCCGAGCTGCCGTCCTGCGCGGACGGCGACCTGTTCGTCCTCGACGGTGCCGACTACTCCGCCGACGGGCCGGAGCTGAACAAGCCCGGCACGGAGCTGTACCTGGAGTCGTCCCCCGCGAGCCGCACGGAGGTCGTCTGGACCGTCCCGGCGGGCGTCACCCGCGCCCACGCGGTCCGGGACCCGACCGGCACCCGGCGCGGCGGCTTCCTGATGACACCGGCCGCGCTGCCCGAGGGCCTCGGGACCGCGGTCGCCGGCCAGCTCTACCTCTCGGTCGACAGGTCGGTGCCCGACGCCGTCGAGCACGTCCGCAACACCGCCGCCGCGGTCGACCCGCTGGCCCGACCGGTGATCTGGTCGGCCACGACGACGTCCCCGAAGTACGACTCGATCCGCACCGGGCTGCTCGTCGGCGCGGTCTGTGTGCTGGCGCTGATCGGGGCGAGCCTGCTGGTGTCGCAGCTGGAGCAGTTGCGCGAGCGCCGCAAGCTGCTGTCGTCGCTGGTCGCCTTCGGCACCCGGCGGCGCACGCTGGGCCTGTCGGTGCTGTGGCAGACGGCGGTCCCGGTCGCGCTGGGCCTGCTGCTGGCCTCGGTGGTGGGGCTGACCCTGGGCGCGGTGCTGCTGCGGATGACGGACACGCCGGTGGGCGTGGACTGGGCGAGCGTCCTGGCCATGGCCGGCTGCGGCGCGGCGGTCGTCCTCCTGGTGACGCTGCTGAGCCTGCCCCCGCTGGTGCGGCTGATGCGGCCGGACGGGCTGCGCACGGAGTAGGCCACGCACGGCCGAGGGCTCCTCACCGAGGAAACGCGGTGGTGAGGAGCCCTCGGCACGCTCACAGCCGGTACTCCTTCACCACCCTCCGCACCTGCGCGAAGAGCATCCCCACGTTGACGGACCTGCGGCAGACGACCACCGTTCTTGAAGACGTCCTGCTGCTCGGTCATCCTCACGAACAGGTGGGTGAGGTCGTCGCTGTTGACGAGGATCTCCTGGAAGAAGTGGTCGTCACCGGTGATCCCGCGCCGCTCCTTGAAGACGTCCTCGATCAGGTAGCGCTGAGGAGGGAATGTGTATCAGCAGGGGCGGAGCGTCCTGTGGCGTGTTTCCGACCTGCCCCCAGGTGACGGAACTTGCCGCGCCACTGGGCTCGATTCGCTTGTCCGGGCCCGCATTCGACCGGTCGGCGGGTCTCAGTCGTCGGCGGCTCGGTCGTCGGTGTCGAGCACCCGTACCGGCAGCGGTCGCAGCGCCTCGCGCAGGGCGGCCGCCAGCTCCGTGTACTCCGCCCCGCGGGCGGCGCCGGCCCGCATGGCGAGGGCGATCCGGCGGGTGGGGGCGGGGTCGGCGAAGGAGCCCGTGAGGAGCCGGCTGGAGCGGCTGGTCTCGACGGTGACGGCGGTGCGCGGCAGCAGGGTGCAGCCGAGTCCGCCGGCGACGAGCTGGACGAGCGTGGAGAGGCCGGCGGCGGTCGTCGTCACCGGCGCGCCCTCCCGGCGCCCGCCGCCGCCCTCGGACGAGGTCCGCCCCGCCCCGCTCATGCCGCGCCCGGCCTCGCGGCAGATGTCGAGCGCCTGGTCGCGCAGGCAGTGCCCTTCGTCCAGGAGCAGCAGGTTCAGTTCCTTGAGCACCTCGCGCGGGATGCCGTCCCGGCCGCCGAGCCGGTGGCCCGGAGGGGTGACGAGCACGAAGTCCTCGTCGAACAGCGGGAGTTCCCGCATTCCGGGCACCCCGAGCGGCACGGCGAGCAGCAGCAGGTCGAGCCGGCCGCCGTGCAGGCCGTCGACGAGGTTGGCGGTCTGCTCCTCGTGGACCTGGAGGTCGAGGAGCGGGTAGCGCTCGTGGACCAGGCGCAGGACGGTGGGCAGGAGATAGGGCGCGACCGTGGGGATGACGCCGAGGCGCAGCGCGCCGGTGAAGGGCGCCCGGACCGCCTCGGCCTCCTCCAGCAGCGCCCCGACCTCCTCCAGCACCGCCTTCGCCCGTACGGCGAGCCGCTCGCCGGCCCCGGAGAGCAGCACCTTGCGGGTCGTACGTTCGAGGAGGGTCACGCCGAGCGTCTCCTCCAGCGCGGAGACGGCGCCGGACAGGGCGGGCTGGCTCATGCCGATGGCGGCGGCCGCGTCCCGGAAGTGCAGGTGCTCGGCGACGGCCGCGAAGGCCCTCAGCTGGGCCAGGGTGGGCTGCCGTCGCCTGGCCCCCGCACCGCCCGCGCTTTTGGCGCCGACATTACCGACGGTCACTGATAACCACCTCCGATCAACCCTATCGAGTGTAGCCATTTCCGTAATCAATGCACTATGTGCCACGATCACCTCCGTCCAACTCATGGGAAATGTCCGCGATCCGGACGTCTCCTCGCTGCAAGGAGGGCCTGTGCTCACCGTCGGTGACAAGTTCCCCGAATTCGAACTGACCGCCTGCGTCTCGCTGGAGAAGGGCAAGGAGTTCGAACAGATCCACCACAAGTCCTACGAGGGCAAGTGGCTCGTGGTCTTCGCGTGGCCGAAGGACTTCACCTTCGTGTGCCCGACGGAGATCGCCGCCTTCGGCCGCCTGAACGACGAGTTCGCCGACCGCGACGCGCAGATCCTCGGCTTCTCCGGCGACTCCGAGTTCGTCCACCACGCCTGGCGCAAGGACCACCCGGACCTGACGGACCTGCCGTTCCCGATGATGGCCGACTCCCGGCACGAGCTGATGCGCGAGCTCGGCATCGAGGGCGAGGACGGCTTCGCCCAGCGTGCCGTGTTCGTCGTGGACCCGAACCACGAGATCCAGTTCACGATGGTCACCGCCGGTTCCGTCGGCCGGAACCCCAAGGAGGTCCTGCGGGTCCTGGACGCCCTGCAGACCGACGAGCTGTGCCCCTGCAACTGGTCCAAGGGCGAGGACACCCTCGACCCGGTCAAGCTGCTGGCCGGGGAGTGACCTGACATGGCCCTCGACACCCTGAAGTCCCGCATACCGGACTACGCCAAGGACCTGAAGCTCAACCTCGGCTCGGTCATCGGCAACTCCGACCTTCCCGCGCAGCAGCTGTGGGGAACGGTGCTGGCGACCGCGATCGCCTCCCGCTCCCCGATCGTCCTGCGCGAGCTGGAGCCGGAGGCGAAGGCGAACCTCTCGCCGGAGGCGTACACGGCCGCCAAGTCGGCCGCCGCGATCATGGCGATGAACAACGTCTTCTACCGCACCCGTCACCTGCTGTCGGACCACGAGTACGGCACCCTGCGGGCGGGCCTGCGGATGAACGTCATCGGCAACCCCGGGGTCGACAAGACCGACTTCGAACTGTGGTCGTTCGCCGTCTCCGCCATCAACGGCTGCGGCATGTGCCTGGACTCGCACGAGCAGGTGCTGCGCAAGGCGGGCGTCGAGCGCGAGGTGATCCAGGAAGCGTTCAAGATCGCCTCGGTGGTCCAGGCGGTCGGCGTGACCCTGGAGACGGAGGCGGTGCTCTCCGAGTAGGGCCGGTCGTACGCGGGCCCCGTCCACCCGGGTGGTGGGCGGGGCTCCGTCGTTGCCGCGCGCCTCCGGGCGGCCCCCCCGTCCCGCCCTTGCGGGGCGCGCGTCGCCGCTTCCGCACGGGCGGCGTCGTTCCCCTTTCGGGCTCCCGGCCCTCCGGGGCTCTCACAGGCCTCCGGGCTCTCTCAGGCCTCCCGGCTCTTCGAGCCCTCCCGGCTCTTTCGGGCCTCCCGGCTCTTTCAGCCCTCGCGGCCCTTTCAGCCCTCCCCGGAGGGGGTGCCCTCCGTCGGGCTGCCGGAGTCGTCCCCGGCCTCGATGGGCGCCACCGGCGCCACCTCCAGCGCCGTGGCTCCCCGCGGCCGTGGCGCCTGCCGCAGCGCCGACTCCCGTGAGTAGGCGGCCAGATAGCCCACGACCGTGTTGGACACCGCCACCAGCGGTACGGCGACCACGGCGCCGCCGATGCCGGCGACCATGCCGCCGGCCGCGACCGTCAGCACCACCGCGAGCGGGTGGACGCGCACCGCGCGGCCGAGGATGAACGGCTGGAGGATGTGGCCCTCGATCTGCTGGACGGCCAGGACGACCGCCAGGGTCATCACCGCGGTGAACACGCCCTGCGTCACCAGCGCGACCACGACGGCCAGCGCGCCGGAGGCGACCGCGCCGACCAGCGGGATGAAGGAGAACAGGAAGATGAAGACGGCGAGCGGCACCGCCATGGGCACGTCGAGGAAGTAGATGCCCAGGCCGATGAAGATCGCGTCGATCAGCGCGACGATCACCGTGCCCCGCACGTACGCCGTGAGCGTCGCCCAGGCGCGCGGGCCCGCGCCCGCCACGCCGGCCCGGGCGGCGGCCGGGACCAGCTTGAGGGTCCACTGCCAGATGCGCCTGCCGTCGTAGAGCAGGAACAGCGTCGAGAAGAACGCGAGCAGGATGCCCGTGAGGGCCTCGACGACGACGGTGACGCCCTCCAGGCCGGCCGAGGTGATCTCGTCGGTGTTGGCGCCGACGGCGTCCCGCAGGTTCTCGGCGATGCCGTTGATCTGCTTGTCGGTAACGTGGAACGGGCTGGTGAGCAGCCAGCGCCGCAGGTCGTCGATGCCGTCCTGGACCTGGTCGGAGAGGTTGTCGATGTTCTCCATGACCTGCCAGGTCACGAACCAGCCCATCAGCCCGATGACGACGAACCCGAGGATGGCCGTCAGGGCGGTCGCGGGGCCCCGGGGCACGCCGAGGCGCTTGAGGCGGGCGACGGTGGGCTCCAGCAGGGCGGTCAGCAGCAGCGCCACCACGAAGGCGAGGACGACGAGTTGGACGGCGCTGATGACCTTCATCAGGACCCAGACGGTCCCCGCGAGCACCAGCAGCCGCCAGCCCGCCTCGGCGGCGACCCGGACCCCCCACGGCACGACCTGTGCGGGGTCGGGGCGGGGAGTGGGGGGCGGCAGTTCCTCGGGGGGCACCACCAGGGTGTCGGGTGCCACCGGTCCGGTTCCCCCGGCCTCCGCGCTCTCCCGGCGGGCCTCGGCACGGCGCTCGTCGAGCCGCTCCCCCATCCTGGTCAGACCGGCACCGATCCGGCCGAGCCACCGTGGCACTCGCGACATGATCCGACCTCTTCCCCCGTCTCTCCCCACCACTCCCCCTGGAGTCGCCGGAACCGACCGTACAGGGCGGAAGCCCCTCCCCCTAGGACGGGGAGGGGCTGCGCGGGGTTGAGCCGCCGGGCGCGGACCGTGGGCCCCGCTCGGCGTGGGGTACCGAGGGGCCGGTACCGGTGGTCGGCTAGTACCAGTGGTTGGCCTGCCAGAACGTCCAGGCCTCGCAGGGGCTGCCGTACCGCTCGTTCATGTAGTTGAGGCCCCACTTGATCTGGGTGGCCGGGTTCGTCTGCCAGTCGGAGCCGACGGACGACATCTTGGAGCCGGGCAGGGCCTGGAAGAGGCCGTAGGCGCCGGAGGAGGCGTTGACGGCCTGGTAGTTCCAGCTGGACTCGTGGTTCACGATGTTGCTGAAGCACTGGAACTGCCCGCTGGGAACCATCTGCGCCGCCATCGCCTGGATCTGCGCGACGGTGTAGGAGCTCTGGACCGGGAAGTCGGAGGAGCTGCGGCTGGCCGCGGCCGTCGCCTCGGCGCGCTCCTTGGCTTCCTTGGCCGCCTCGGCCGCCTTCTCGGCGGCCTCCTTCTTGGCGATCGCGGTCTTGGCGGCCGCCTTGCGGGCCGCCTCCTCGGCGTCCTTCTTGGCGCTCTCGTCCGCGGCGATCGCCTGGACGCTGGCCTGCTGCGTCAGGGACGCGGTCTGGACCTGGGCCTGCTGGCCGACAGGGATGTCCGCGAGGAGGGTCGCGTCGCTGGCCGTCGTTTCAGCGTCGATGGTCTGCGCGGTGCTGCCCGAGGCAACGCCGACGACGCTTCCGACAGCGGTGACCGCCGTGGCCGAGGCCACTGCGAATCCCCGGACCGAGATCCGGCTCACACGGTTTCCTTCCAGCATCGCCCGCTGAGGTGACCCTGGCGGACGCGATCGTGCCCCTGGCACTGGCCTCCCCACTGCGGGGTCACGGAGGCGCGGGCCCGGTGGGCAGCTCCCCGTGGGGAGCGCCGCGTGGTGCTCGGGCGGCATACGACGGTCGGTATGGAGTTGACTGTGAAGCGCTTGTGGTGCCGCACCGATGGGGGCGCAGGTGTGTCGTATGCGGGGCCTGACAGGAGTGAGACTCTGCCGTAATCCAGCGCCGCAAGGCAATTCCGTGTCGGGTGTGAAAGCTCACATGCTGTTCGCCCCTGGGGATTTCGCCGTTCGGCCACACACGAAGGCGCCGCCCGACTAGGCTCACAGCCTTTGCCGGACGGCGCCAACTACCCCGCGACCTGCGCGAATTCGAGCAGACGGGTCAGATCTGCCCGTCCTCCAGCATTTCGGTCACAAGGGCCGCGATCTGGGACCTCTCGGACCTGTTCAGGGTGACGTGCGCGAAGAGCGGATGGCCCTTCAGTTTCTCCACGACGGCGACCACGCCGTCGTAACGGCCGACGCGCAGATTGTCCCTCTGCGCCACGTCATGGGTGAGAACGACCCGCGAATTGGCGCCGATACGGGACAGAACGGTCAGCAGGACGTTCCGTTCGAGCGACTGGGCCTCGTCCACGATCACGAAGGCGTCGTGGAGCGAGCGGCCGCGGATATGGGTGAGCGGGAGGACCTCCAGCATGCCGCGGGCGGTGACCTCCTCGATGACCTCGCGGCTGGTGACCGCCGACAGGGTGTCGAAGACCGCCTGCGCCCACGGGCTCATCTTCTCGGCCTCGGTGCCGGGCAGGTAGCCCAGTTCCTGCCCGCCCACCGCGTACAGCGGACGGAAGACCATCACCTTCTGGTGCTGGCGGCGCTCCAGGACCGCCTCCAGGCCGGCGCACAGCGCGAGCGCCGACTTGCCGGTGCCGGCCCGGCCGCCCATGGACACGATCCCGATGTCCGGATCGAGCAGCAGGTCGAGCGCGATGCGCTGTTCGGCGCTGCGGCCCTTGATGCCGAACGCCTCCCGGTCGCCGCGCACCAGCCGGACGTTGCCCTCGGGCGTCACCCGGCCGAGCGCCTTGCCGCGCTCGGACTGGATGGTCAGGCCGGTGTGCACGGGGAGCTCGGCGGCCTCCGGGACGTACACGTGCCCCTCGTCGAAGAGGATGTCCACCTGTTCGCCCGACAGGAGCAGTTCGGACATCCCGGTCCAGCCGGAGGAGTCCGTGATGGCGAGCTCCGCCCGGTACTCCTCGGCGAGGAGCCCGACGGAGGACGCCTTGATCCTGAGCGGGAGGTCCTTCGACACGACGGTGACGTCGAACCCCTCGGCCTGGAGGTTGCGGGCGACCGCGAGGATGCGTGAGTCGTTGTCCCCCAGGCGGTAGCCGGTGGGCAGCACGCTGGGGTCCGAGTGGTTGAGCTCGACACGGATGGTCCCGCCCAGTTCCCCGATCGGGATGGGCGCGTCGAGGCGTCCGTACCGCACCCGGTAGTCGTCGAGCAGGCGCAGTGCCTGCCGGGCGAAGTAGCCGAGTTCGGGATGGTGCCGCTTGGCCTCCAGCTCCGTGACCACGACGATGGGGAGCACGACCTCGTGCTCGTCGAAGCGGGTCAGGGCGTTCGGGTCGGCCAGCAGGACGCTGGTGTCGAGAACGTAGGTGCGCCGGTCGGGCTTGTGGCGCTTTGTGCTGGTCACCACGGAAGGACGTACCCCCTCGGATGAGGTCGGGGAGCGACGGAGTGGAGCTGGACCGGAGTTCGGCGCCCCTGCACGGGCCGAAAACCGGCCCTCCGCTGCGTCCGTGCTGACCGCACGATCGGGCTGGTGCAAAGGGCCTCCCGGGCGGACGGCCCCGTGCCGCCCGCTGAGGATGCGACACCCGTGGTTCGGGCGTCGACCTGCTTGGACTATGCCCTCGAACACGCGACGCCATGCCACGGCCCAGAACGGCGCGCCGGTGAACACCTTGTTACTTCCGCACCTACCGGGGCACTCACGACACTTTCCTCGGTGGTGCGGGTGGGCTCCGGGGCGGCGTGGGATTCGGCCGAACGGGTGACCGGCGGGGGTGCGTCAGCCGCCGAAACGGCGGTGGCGGGCCGCGTAGTCGCGCAGGGCGCGCAGGAAGTCGACCTTGCGGAAGGCCGGCCAGAAGACGTCGCAGAAGTAGTACTCGGAGTGGGCCGTCTGCCAGAGCATGAATCCGGACAGCCGCTGCTCCCCGCTGGTGCGGATCACGAGGTCGGGGTCGGGCTGGGCGCCCGTGTAGAGGTGACGTCCGATCATGTCGATGTCGACGGACTCGGCGAGGTCCTCCATCGAGACGCCGTTGTCCTGGGCGTCGAGGATCATCGAGCGGACGGCGTCGGCGATCTCCTGGCGGCCGCCGTAGCCGATGGCCACGTTGACCAGTATTCCGTCGGTGTGGGCGGTGCTCTCCTCGGCCTCCTTCAGCGTGCGCTGCATGCCGGCCGGGAGGAGGTCGCGGGTGCCGACGTGGTGCACGCGCCAGCGGCCGTCGGCGGCGAGGGTGCGCACGACGTCCTCGATGATGCCGAGGAGGGGGACGAGCTCCTCCTCGGCGCGGTCGAAGTTGTCCGTGGACAGCAGCCAGAGGGTGACGACCTCGACGTCCGTCTCCGAGCACCAGCCGAGGAACTCCTCGATCTTCTCGGCGCCGGCCCGGTGACCGTGCACGGTGGTGGAGCCCGCGGCCTTCGCCCAGCGGCGGTTGCCGTCCATGATGACGCCGATGTGCTTGGGCACCTGAGCGTGGTCCAGGTGTCCTTCCACCCGGCGTGCGTACAGCCTCACCAGCAGGCCGCGCAGCTTGTCGCGCAGGTTCACGTGAATGTCAGCCCCTCCGTGCGGATGCGGTCCCTCCGGGCGGATGCGGTCCCCGCGAGCCGGAAGCCTACCCCTGCGGGGCCTGGCCCGTGGAGCTCGGGGGCCGCCGACGGCGCGGCACGGGGGCGGTGCGGCACGGGGCCGGAGCGGCACGGAGACCGGTGCGGCACCGGGCCCGTACGGCACGGAGACCGGTGCGGCAAACGCCGGACACACGCTCCGGGCCGGCCGCCGGGGGGCCGCGCACACGGGCAGAAAAAACGGGCCGGTCCGTGGGGGGGAGACGGACCGGCCCGAGGGGGGGGTTCCACCATAACCCTTCGTGAGGGATGGTGCGTGCATCAGCGCGCCACAATTACTCTCCGAAGCCGCGCGACGACGCGGCGCTGGCCCTGTACGCCCGGGTTTTCAGATGAAACATGACCGAAAGGCAGTAGATTCACAGGTCAATCAGCCATACAGCAACAGAAGTGGAGGTATCCACCCCACTTCGCCCTGCATCAGGCAGGCGTACGACCGTCCCCCCGACGGGCTACCCCGGGGATGCGCGCCGCCTTGACGCGGACGCCACCGCACAGCCCCCTCCACCGCGCGGTGACGCCCGCGCAGCTTTGCTGGCGCGAATTGCCTGGCCATGAACTTACGTGAGGCAGACGGGTGATGCGAGCCGACGGCGGTAACGATGTGGAAACCCTGTGGAGATGGTGGGTCGTTCTGTCGTGGAGTAAGACGGAATACACCGTTCCATTCCGCTGCCGCCGAGGACGGCATCCTTCCCCTTCGCACTCCACCGCCGACGACACGACCTTGACGCCCGGTCGGCCCGAGGCGAGCACGCGACGGCCCGGACGGCACTTCCCGGCCAATCCCGCGACGGGGCCCGGCGGCGCCCACGGAGGCGGTCGGCGTGATGCCGGGGCGCACGCGCGGGTGCCGTCGGCGGCGGAAATCCCGGACGCGGAGGAGTTTTCCGCCGCCCCGGTCCTCACCAGCCTTGCCGCTCCCTCACAGTGCGCTCGGAATCTCCGGGTCGTTGGCACAGGGCAGCTTCTTCGCGAGGTTACGGGCGAGCTGGGCGGTCATCTCGCCGAGGAGCTCGGCGTCGAAACCGGGGACGTTCCGGACTTCGGTCTCCACTTCGAGGGGGAGTGCGGCTTCCTGGTCCGCGTGGGATCCCTTGATCTTGCAGGGGAACAGTGCGGTGAGGTGCAGGCCGGAGTCCTCGCGCAGGACGTAGAGCCCGTCGCCCACAGGCTTCCAGCCCTCCTGGGACTCAATCTCCTTCTGCGAGAAGCGCGACCAGCTCACGTAGGAGTTGAACCGCTTGCCCGTGCCGTCGAGTCCCAGGTCACAGGGGTGACTCGCGGTATACGCGACATGCCCGGTCTCGCCCGGCTCCCACGACTGGACGACACTCGCCGAGCCGGACACGAACGTGTCCACCGGGAACGTCTGGTTCAGCACGGCCAGGGTCCCCTTCCCCATCTCGTCCTGCAACGCGTCGATCCGGTCAGCGCCGAAGAGCGCGTTGCACGTGCTCCAGCCGATCGGGGCATCGTTCCGGTCCTTCGCGTCTCCCTCTTCGGAACCGGAGCAGGCAGCCAGCACAGCCAGTGCCGCGATCACCGCCCCGATCGTGGGGAACGTCCTGCCGGCAAACCTCACGACGACACCTTTTCATTGTTCGAGATAGCCGTTTTCCCGGCCAGGTAGGACTGTTCGATCTCATTGACCAGGTCGGTGGCTTCCTTGTTGCTCATGCCGGTGGTCTGGGCGTAGGTCAGAACGGGCTGGGTGACCGCCCGCTCGCCGGCCCGCTCTATTCCCTGCACGGCCTGGAGTGCCTGGGGATCGTTCTTGTACTCGTTGTCCTGGAGGTACTGCATCGTGTGGTTGCCGTAGGCGGTGCTGACCGTCGAGGCACCCGACTCCAGCACGATCGGGACGACGGTGGTGGCGACGACGCCGGCGGCCGGACCCAGGATCACCGCTGTGCCGCCGGCGGCGACTGCGGTGACCACACCGGTCATGAGGGTCTTGCGCCATTCGCCCTGCTTCCCCAGCTCCAGGTTCTGGGCGGTCTCGTCGTCCTTGTACTCCTCACGGATCCCATGGGAGCGGGACTCGTCGAGGATGCCGTGCACCTTCGCGGCGTTCTGGGCGAAGGCGGTGCCGTGGTCCTGGTCGTTCTCGAAGGCCGCCAGACCACTCGCCATGTAGACCTGCTGGGCTGTGGTCAGGGTCTTGTACCCGTCCTCGTCACCAGCCACCAGCATCATGAAGTTCCGCACCTGGTGCTCGTCGAAGGACCTTCGTGTCGAACCGTCACTGCTGTCGCCGAATAGCGCGTCGCGGTCCAGCGCCTCGCCCGACCCGCCGAAGTTGTTGATCGAGTAGTTGATGTCATCGATGTACGCCGCGCCCATACGGGCCAGGCTGTCCTTCATGACCTCCGGCGGCTCCCCGGCCTCGGAGGCGACGTTGTAGCGGTCGATCACCTTCTCCATGATCTTCCACGTTTCCTCGTCCCGGTGCAGCACCGGCGGATCCGCGTCCCACGCCGAACCCGTCGTAGCGGCCTCCAGCGCGTGCCCCAGGGCGTCCGGGCCCATCTCACGGGCGTGTTCGGCCTCGTCGCTGGCGGGGTGGGCGAGGCTGTCCGGGGCCCATTCGAAGTCCGCCTTGTTCAACTCGTCGAAGTACGACGTGAAGTCGAGGGTGCCGTCCTTGTCGACCGTGCCGTCCTCGTTGTAGGCGGTGGGCGGGTCGGTGAAGAACCTCTTCGCGGCCTCGGGGCTGTGCCCGAGCCCCTCCAGGACGCTGGTCAGCGGGTCGTAGCCGGCGCCGTTCTTCCCCGAGGGGTTGAAGCCCCAGTCGAGGTCGGACCCGCCGATCATGGGCTTGTTCTCCATGAACCGGTACGGGTCCTCCTTGTGCAGCTGCACGACGTGCTCGGCGATCGGGTTGATGAACCGCGCGTCGTAGTTGCCGTAGCGCAGCATCCCGCCCAGGAGCTGGTAGCCGTACGGTGACATCCCGGCGCCGGGGTAGAGCTCGACCCGCTGGGTGCCCAGCTTGCGGAACTCCGCCCCCCAGCTCGCCGGCAGGTGCGACGTGTTGTCGGGGTCGGTCGCCGAGGCCAGGGCCAGCCCCATGTTCCGCTGGAGCTGCCGGGTGAGGGCGAGCCGCTCCTTGTCGTCGCCCATCGTGCCGTCCAGGGACATGCGGCCGTAGAACTCCAGCGCCTCCTTCGGGCCGCCGAGGGACGTGTAGAAGTCCGTGGAGAAGTCGGCGTCCCTGGCGTTGAACTTCATGATGGAGTTCAGCTCCATGAACTGCTTGTCGCTCAGCTCCGGCCCGAGCTTCGCCAGCTCGGCCGCCCGCTCGGCCTGGGCGTCGTCGAGGGACTCGTACGACGCGTGACCGGCGTTGTGCTTGTCATTGCCGTGGCTCTTGGCCAGCGCGCGGGTCAGGGACGTGTCGATCTCGGTGGCGTGGGCGACGAGCCGGTTGATGCGGTCCTCCAGCTCCTGCTTGGCGTCGAGCTGCTCCTGGGTGCGCTCGTCGCTGTCACCCCGGATGTGCGGGAAGAAGCAGCGGACCTTGCCCTCGCCGATGTCCTCGACGCGCACCCCGAGGTTCACCGCGTCCTGCTGGACCGCGGTCCGGATCTTCTTCTGGAGCGAGACCAGTTCCGTGTGGCCGTCGACGAGCACCTTGTGGATGCTGTCGGCCTCGGTGTGCAGGTCGTCGATCTCCTTCACCGTCTTGGTGACGAACTCCCGCGTCACCGTGGCGTTCACACCGGCCCATCGGGCCTTGTCCGACTTGGCCTGCATGCCCGTGCGGGCGTTTTCCGCCGCGGTCTTGAGCGCGTCCACGCTCCTGCCCCAGTCGGAGACCGCGGTGCCGAGTCTGCCGAGGTCGACCTCGACGAGGTCCGTGTAGGTGAGGGCCACCGAGACGCTCCTACTGGAAGTACTTGTCGATCTGGGACACGGGCAGGGCCCCACCGTCGGTGCCGAGGATCACGGCACCGATCTTGGCGTCCTCCTGGGCATGCAGCTTCTTGCTGAAGTCGAGGTGGTCCGAGATGTGGGCGCATGCCTGGAGCACCGTCTTGAGCTGCGACGTCCAGATGTCGACCGTCGTCTCCAGCGCGCCGCCGGTCGTGAAGCCGTGCGCCTTCAGCGCGCCGGCGGCCTGGTTCGAGGAGCCCACGCCGTCCTTGTTCGCGCCGGCGCCCGCGATGTCGGCGCCGGCCTGGAGGTCCTCGTACAGGAGGAACGCGTCGTGGCCGACGGCGCCGAGGTCGTCCTGGTTGACCACCAGGTCACCGGCCCCGCCGCCACCCCCCGGGTCCGCCGGGATCTGGTTGAGCCGCATCTGCGCCGCTCCGCGCCCGACCGCGTCGGCCTTCAGTTGCTCCCACTCGTCCCACGCCATGTCAGTGCCCCCGCTGCACTCCGCCGATCACGCATTTTGCGGGGACTTTACCGTACGTACGGTGCGCGTGGGCTGACTCTGCGCCCACAACTCAGAGGTTTATGTACGTACTTGAGTGCCCGGTGGGCGTGATGAGTGGAGGACCGTGTAGTGCAGCAGGGTCACTCCGGTGGGGAAGGTGCGGGATTCGGTGAGGTGGAGGGGGGTGGTGGTGCCGGTGGGCGGGAAGAGGGGTTTGCCGTGGCCGAGGAGCACGGGGTGGACGTAGAGACGGATCTCGTCCACCAGGCCGTGGCGGAGGAAGGCGGCGGCGAGGTCGGCGCCTCCGAGGCCGAGATCGCCCGTGCCCGGCTGGTTCTTCAGGGCGGTGACCTCCTCGGGTACGACCTCCCGGACGATCGTCGTGTTCCAGTCGGCCCGTTCCAGCGTCCTCGAGTACACGTACTTCGGGATGTCACGCCAGATGCCCGCGAACTCGGCCTCGGTCGCGCTCGTTCGGGGATCGGCGTCGGCCGTGGGCCAGAAGGCGGCCATGAGGTCGTAGGTGACCCTGCCGTGGATCAGGCCGCCCAGGTCTCCGACGATGTCGTTGAAGTGCTGGTGCAGTGCGTCGTCGACCCGGTGCCAGGAGATGTCGTGGTCCGGTCCCTCGAAGTACCCGTCGATGGAGACCGACGAGATCCACACGATGCTGCGCATACGACGGCCACCTCTTCGTGTCCCGGCTCGCTACCGTGCAGAGGGTAGCTACGCGGCCGAGGGGAGACGGGTATGGCGCGCTGGCGTGACGGGCGGGGGGAACTCGTCGTGGGCGGCGAGACGGGCCCGCGGGTCCCTCTGGAGATCGCCACCTCGTACCGGGCACGGACGCGGGGGCTGCTCGGCCGGGACCGCGTCGAGGGGGCGTTGCTGCTCTCCCCCGCCGGGAGCGTCCACACCTTCGGCATGCGCGTCCCCATCGACGTCGCCTATCTCGACCGCCACCTCACCGTGATCGCCGTCCGGACCATGCCGCCGGGGCGGCTGGGGCTGCCCCGGCCGCGTTCCCGGCATGTGGTGGAGGCTGCCGCGGGGGCCCTGGCGGGGTGGGGGGTCCGCGTGGGCGTGACGGTGCGGGTGGAGGCGGCCGGCGGGGACGGCGGGAGGCAGGGGGGATGGCGGGAGCGGTGAGTGACGGTGCGGGTCAGCTCGCGGTGCGGGGGAAGGTGACCTCCACTCGGCGGTTCTTCTTGCGGCCGGCCTCGGTGGAGTTGTCCGCGATGGGGAACTGCTCGCCGTAGCCGCGCACCTCGAAGGTGATGTCCGGGTCGTTCAGATCGCCCGCGAGAGCGGCCTGGACGGCGTCGGCGCGCTGTTTCGACAGGACGTCGCCGTGGGCCGAGGAGCCGAGGTTGTCCGTGAAGCCGAAGACGCGGACCTGGGTGGCCTTCTGCGCGTTGATCTCCTGGGCGATCGCGGCGATCCGCGCCTGCGCGGCAGCGCTGAGCTTCGCGCTGTTCTTGCCGAAGAGGACCTCCGCCTGGAGCGCGAAGGTCACGTCGGCGTTGGTGTCCTCCCGGCGCTCGTCGCCGCTCTGGTCCTCGACGACCTGCTTGATGTCCAGCACCTTGGGCTCGGCGAGGGTGGCGCCCTCGGGGAGCTTGAGGTCGGGGTCGTTCGGGTCGACCTCCACGGGCGCGGTGGCGGTGGGTTCGGTGCCCGGCGGCACGCTGGGGCCGTCGGCCCGGGCCGGGCTCGCGGGGGTGAGGAGGAACGCGGTGGTGACCATCGCCAGGGCGAGGGGGGCGGACGCCGTCCGGGTGCGGGTCATGGCCGGCCTCACCCGGAGATCTTGACGACCGCGCTGGGGAACAGCGGCAGTTGGAAGGAGACGTCGGTGGTGTCGGCGGGCGGCGACGGGAACTGGAGGAACACGTCGATCGATTCCCCGGCCTTGAGGGTCGAGAAGCCCGTGGTGGTCAGGGGGCGGCCTTCCGTGTCGCGCAGGACGTAGTAGCGCTTCTTGGTCTTGGAGTCGACGAGGGTGGCTCCGCCGAGGGACCTGCCGTTGTTCATGATTTCGGTTTCGTTCCCGCTCAACTCCAGCGGGATGACGGCCACTTCCGATCCGTCGTTCTTCAGAGCGCCGTTGACGGTGACGAATCCGCCGGAGTCACGGACCGCCGAGGTGATCTGGAGGAGGAGCCCGCTCGGGCCCTTGATCTCGGCCAGCGGCGCGTCGGACTGGCCCTCCTGAGCACTCGGCGCGGACCCACTGCTCTGCGAAGCGGACGCCGAATTGTTCGACTTCTTGTCGTCGTCCCCACCACCACTGCCGCAGGCGGTGGACCCCAGAGCCAGGCCGGCCACGACGGCCAGCGTGACCATCCCCCTGCGGGCCTCCGCAGTGAACCGCATGCTCATCACTCTGCTTCCTTCTCCACTCGTCGTTCGCTCGTCAGCCGACCAGGTGGACGTCGAAGAGGTCCTCGGGTCCCGGCAGATCGGTGAGGTCATCCGGGTCGAGTTCCCAGTCCTCGTCGTCACAGGTGAGCCCCGGCAGGACGTCGTCCTCCGCGTCCTCGGCCGGGAGCTCGAACGTGCACAGCGGCTCGATCACGGCGGTCGCGGAGGCATGCGCCCGCGTCGTGCTCGTGAGGGGGATGACGGAGTCTCCGGCGGACTGGTTCGCCTGCACGGTGACCTTGTATCCCAGCGGGCCGTCCGGGCCGCACTGCACGTTGCCGGCGTCGTTCAGCGCCGCGAGCTGCGCCGCCCGCCAGCAGGAGTCGGTGGCGCCGTTGCCGTCGAAGACGTCCTGCCATCGGGAGGGGTCCCGGACGACCAGCAGCCACTGGTCGGCCAGTTGGTCCCGGGTCTCCTGCGCCGCCGCCAGCGCCGCCGCGTCGGCGGCGGTCTGGGCGCCGTTCCGGTTCACCGCTGCCTGGCCGACCGCGAAGTACGCGAACGCGAGAAAGAGCAGGCCCCCCACCACCGTGATGTAGACGGGGAAGACCTGCCCTGCGTCGCCGTAGGAACGCGATCGGATCAGGGTGCCACCTTGGCGATCTGAGCCGTCAGTTTGTTGACGATGGTGGCGCCCAGGTTCGTATTGGCGATGAGCACCACGATCGCCACCACCACCGCGATGATGCCCAGGTACTCCACCGCGGTCTGTCCCCGGTCGCCACGGCGTCGTACGGCCTGTGCCGTCGTGTTCTTCCAGCCGCTCACCCGGACCCGGGCCGCGACGGTGGTCCTCAGCAGCAGGTCGCTCAGGTCGCTCATGGCGTTCCTCTCCGTTTGAGGCGTTCCCGGCTCTGGGAACGTAGGGCGGAGCGGACGGCCGGGGGAAGGGCCCGTGGGCCCAGATCCGGGCCCAGGCGGAGGGGTGGCGGGGCCTCATGGGGTCACCGCCGTTCCCAGCCACTTGGCGGCCGCCTCGGAGCGGCTGCTGCTGTGCAGTTTGGCGAAAATGCGGTTGATGTGGTTCTTGACCGTCTTCTCGCTGATGAAGCAGGTGGCGGCGATCTGCTGGTTGGTCATGCCGGACGCGATGAGGTCCATGATCTCCGCCTCCCTCACGCTGAGTCCGGAGCCCCGACGTGACTGTCCCACAGTTGATTGCAGTTGCGAAAGCCGTTTGGGGGAAGTCGCTGGAAATGGGGATGGTTGGGTTACGCCATTGTGTGCAGTCGCACTCGACTTCGCGCTCGGCGTCGACCTCAGCCGGGTCAGTACGGCGGTCGCCGCGGTCGGGGTGAAGTGGGCCCGGCCGTCCCTGACGTCCCGGACGGCGTTCACCAACTCCTCGACGGTGAACTCCCCGTGGACCAGGTAGCCGCCCGCGCCCCGGCGCAGTGCCTCCTCGACGACCTCCGACTCGCCGCTGTACGTGAGCATCACGACCGGGGCGATCCCCACCAGGTGGGGCAGCGCCGAGAGGCCGTCCACGCCGGGCATGCGGACGTCCAGCAGGACGATGTCGGGCCGGTGGCGGTGGGCGGCCTCGTAGGCCTCGCGGCCGTCGGTGGCCTCCGCGACGACCGTGATGTCCTCGCGGTCGGAGAGGAGTGCCGTGAGACCGGCGCGGACCACGGGGTTGTCGTCGGCGATCACGACGCGCAGGGGTGGGCGGGGGCCCGGGCGGGGCCGGGAGACGCTCCCGAAGGGGGTCGGTGGCAGTGGTGGCGGCTGCTGCGGCGGTCGGTCCGGCACGGGAGGCGGCCTCCTTTCGTCGTGGGGATGGCGGGCGGGGTGCCACGGGTCGGGGGCGGGCGAGGCGCCACGGGTCGGGGGCGGGCGGGGTGCCACGGGTCGGGGGCGGGCGGGGTGCCACGGTCATTCGAGGGCCGTGAGCGGGAGTTCGAGGAGCACGCTGGTGCCGCGGGCGTGCGGGCCGTCGCCGAGGTGGAGGCGGGCGCCGACGGAGGCGGCCCGTTCCGCCATGCCGACGAGGCCGAAGTGTCCGCCGCGGCGGAGCTGTTCGAGGGTGGTGCCGGGTGGGAGGCCGCGTCCGTCGTCGAGGACGCTCAGGCGCAGTACGCCGCCGTGGACGCCGGCCCGTACCTCGACGCGGTGCGCGTCAGCGTGGCGGTGCGCGTTCTCCAGGGCCTCCGAGGCGATGGTGAGGAGGTGGCGGGCCACGGCCGGCGGGACGGGGAGCGCCGCGCGGTCGCCCGTCGGGTGGTACGTGGCCGGGACGCCGAGGCGGTCGGCGATGTCGCGGGTGTGCGCCGCCAGTTCCGCCAGGACGTCGACGCCCTGCGCGGGGTCCGTCTCGCGGCGCAGGTCGGTGAGGAGTTCACGGGACTCCGCGGCGGCCCGGCGGGCGGCGCGGGCGATCAGCGCGGCCTGGTGCTGCACCCGGGTCCGGTCCACGGTCGCGGCCGCCGCCGAGCGGGCGAGGCCGTCCGCGGCGAGGGCGACACCGTGGAGGGTCTTGGCCACCGAGTCGTGCATCTCGCGGGCCAGGCGGGCGCGTTCGGCCGCGACCGCCTCGGTGGCGGCGAGCCGGGCCCTGACGGTGGTCAGGGCGTGCGTCGCGGTGCCGAAGCGGAGCATGAGGTTGCGCAGGGTGGAGCCGACGGCTCCGGTGATGACGCAGAAGCCGGGCAGGAGCAGCCGTTCGGCGAGGCTCGCGCCCGACTCCCGCTCCAGGGTGGCGTGGACGAGCAGCAGGATCAGCGACTGGAGGGAGGCGAAGCAGGCCGCCCCGCGCCAGCCGTAGACGATGCCCGCGAGGAGGGGCGTGCAGACGCTGACGTAGGCCAGGGTGGTGTCCGGGCCGGCGGAGATCAGCAGGAGGGTGCCGAAGAGGGTGTCCACGGCCAGGAGGGTGGGGTGGCGCAGGAGGAGGGGGCCGAAGCGTTCCCAGTCGCGGAAGAGGACGTACGAGCCCATGAAGGTGACGACGACGGCCGCGCCGACCAGGCGGGCGCCCAGGCCCGGGGAGGCGTTGAGGAGGGCGGCCGGCGCGGCCAGCGCGATCATGGCCAGGCGGAAGCCGAAGACCTGGCGGCACATGGCCTGGAGGGCGTTGACCTGGAGGGTGAGGGGTGGCTGGGTCGCGTGGGGCGGCCCGCTCCCGGGCACCGCCCCCTCAGATCCGCCGTCGGCCGCTCCCGGGCCGGCGCGTCGGTCCGGGCGGTCGTCGTGCCCCTGGGTGGTCGCCGTCATGACCGTCACCCCGCTCCCCCTACTCGCCCGTGATCGAAGTGAAGTCCGTGCCGGAGCCGAGCAGCATGCCCGCGCCGAGGAGGAGCATGGTGGCCGGGACCATGAACGTGGTGATCATCAAGGTGGCCTTGGGGACCGCCCGGGCGGCCTTGCGGCGGGCGTTCTGGGCGTCGGTGCGGCGCATGTCCTTGGCGATGGAGACCAGCGTGTCCACGATCGGCGCGCCCAGTTCCTCGCCCTGCTGGAGTGCCGTGACGAACATGGCGACCTGTTCGGAGTCGTTGCGGCGGCGCAGTTCGGCGAAGGCCTCGCGGCGGCTCATGCCGAGGTCCATCTGGCGGAGCGTGATGCGGATCTCGTCGGCCCACGGGCCCTCGTACCGGGACGCCACGCGGTCGAGGGCCTGGCGGAAGCCGAGGCCCGCGCTCACGACGACGGCCAGGACGTCCAGGAAGTCGGGCAGCGTCCGTTCGATCGCGTCCTTGCGGACGCGGATGGCGGACCAGATGCCGACCTCGGACCAGAACGCGCCGAAGGCGACCATGAGGAGGGCGAGGAAGTAGCTGCCCTGGAGGAGGGCGACCAGGCCGCCGAGGGCGCCGACCGCGCCGTAGACCGCGCGCCGGGCGGCGTAGCGGTCGATGGTGAGGCCCCCGGGGTTGCCGGCCAGGTCGATCCGGCGCCGGTAGCGGGCGACCTGCGCGGGTCCCATGAGGCGCAGGACGGCGGGGGCGTACCGCATGCCGAGGCGGTCGACGAGGGAGCCGACGGCGCCGGTGCGGCTGGCGCCGATCTCCAGGGCCAGCGCGAGGTCGCTGGGCAGTTTCGCGTCGGCCCGGTACATGCGCAGGCCGGTGAAGGCGCCGAAGACGCCGAGGCCCATGACGAGTGCGAGCAGCAGTTCCACGGTGGGCGGTTCCTCCCCGGCCTCAGACGTCGATGCGGGACATGCGGCGGATGAGGACGAAGCCGACGGCGTACAGCCCGAAGGCGATGATCACGGCGGCCTGGCCGAGGGGGGAGCCCGTCATGCGGTCGAGGGTGCCGTCCTCGACGCTGTTCATCAGGAACAGCGCGCCGACCCCGAGCACCGGCACGGCGTACGAGGTCATGTTCACCTGCGACAGCTGGGTCCGCACCTCCCGTCGCGTCTCCTTGCGTTCCTCCAGCGTCTCCGTCAGGTTCCGCAGCGCCCCGACGACCTGGCCGCCGGCCCGGTTGGAGAGGACCAGGGTCGTGACGAGGACGACCAGTTCGCGGGAGGGGAGGCGGTCGGCGAGTTCGCCGAGGGCGTCGTCGAGGGAGTGGCCGACGGCCAGCTGGTTGGCGACCTTGGCCAGTTCCTCGCCGGCCGGGGCCTCCAGCTCCTCCGCGGCCATGCCGATGGCGGTGCGCAGGGCGAGGCCGGCGTGGGTGGCGTTGGCGAGGATGCGGGCGAGTTCGGGGAGCTGGTTGATGAAGCGCTCGATGCGTTTCTGGCGCTGCCAGGTGAGGAACTGCCAGGCCGCCCAGACGCCGAGGAGGCCCGCCAGGGGGCCGAAGAAGGGGGCGAGGGTGGCCTGGCCGATCAGCCACAGGGCGGCGACCGCCGCCAGCATGGCGACGAAGAACTCGCCCGGCGTCACGTCCAGCCCCGTCGCGTTGAGCTTCCGCTCCAGGGTGCGGCCGAGGTTCGTACGGCGCAGCCGCCGGTCCAGGGTGCGGAAGCGGCGCCGGCGGCCGGTGAGGGGGATCTGGCCGGTGGCGGAGAGGCGGTCGACGAGGGCCGCCCGCTGGGCGCGGCCCCGCCCGTAGGTGTGCAGGCCCGCGACGGCCAGGACGCAGGTCAGGAGGGTCACGCCGGTGGTGAGGGTGATCAGGGTGTGCAGATCCATGGGGCCGTTTCCTGTCCGTCCTGTCTGTCCTGTCTGTTCCGTCTGTCCTGCTCTACCGGGCTTCTCGGGTGGTCAGTTCGTCGAGCGTGCGGGCCACGCCGAAGGCCTGCGGGATGGGCTGGCTCGCCATGTAGAGGCGGTCGGCGGCGCGGCGCGGGAGCGGGGAGTAAGCGAAGGAGCCGTGGATGCGGCCGTCCGCCGTCATCGGCCGGGCGTGGAAGCGGGCGATCGTCGCCAGCCGGTAGGGCTCGCTGCCGTGGCTGTCGAGCAGGGCGATCTCGGTGATGCGGCGGGCGCCGTCGGCGAAGCGGGTGAGCTGGACGATGACGTCCACGGCGCTGTTGATCTGGTCGTGGAGGGCGACGAAGGGGATCTCGACGTCCGACATGGAGGCCAGGGTCTGCAAGCGCATCAGCGCGTCCTCGGCGCTGTTGGCGTGGACCGTGGCGAGGGAGCCGTCGTGGCCCGTCGACATGGCCTGGAGCATGTCGAGCGACTCGCCGCCGCGGACCTCGCCGACCACGATCCGGTCGGGGCGCATGCGCAGCGAGTTGCGGACCAGGTCGCGGATGGTGATGCGGCCCTTGCCCTCGACGTTCGGGGGGCGGGACTCCAGGCGGATCACGTGCGACTGCTGGAGCTGGAGTTCCGCGGAGTCCTCGATGGTGATGATGCGTTCGCCGTCGGGGATCAGGCCCGAGAGGGCGTTGAGCAGCGTGGTCTTGCCCGTGCCGGTCGCGCCGGAGACGATCACGTTGAACTTCGCCTGCACCAGGCCCGCCAGCAGGTACACCATGTGCTCGTCGAGGGAGCCGAAGCCGATCAGTTCGTGCAGGGTGAAGGAGCGCGGGAAGCGGCGGATGGTGAGGGTGGGGCCGGTCAGCGACAGCGGGGGGATGATGACGTTGACGCGTTCTCCGGAGGGGAGGCGGGCGTCGACCATCGGGTTGGTCTCGTCGACGCGGCGGTTGACCGTGGAGACGATGCGTTCGATGGTCTGCATGAGCTGGTCGTTCGACGCGAAGCGGATCGGGAGCTGCTCTACCCGGCCGGCCCGTTCCACGAAGATCGCGTCGGGGCCGTTGACCATGATCTCCGTGATGGACGCGTCCTCCAGGAGCGGTTCGAGGATGCCCAGGCCGAGGGCCTCGTCGACCACCCGGCGGATGAGCTGGGAGCGTTCCGTGGTCGACAGCACGGGGCCCTCGCGGCTGATGATGTGCCCCAGCACCCGCTCCAGGCGGGCCCTGCGCTCGGCCGCCGCGAGCGCGCTCATCTCCGCGAGGTCGATCTCCTCAAGCAGCTTGGCGCGGTAGGAGGCGACCAGGTGGCCGTCCTCGCCCCGGCCGGTGTTCTCCTCGGGCGAGGTGATGCGTGCGCGCAGGCTCATCTCCGGTGCCTTCCTTCGCTGGCCTTCAGTGGTCGACCGGCATCGTGGCCGTCTTGCGGGCCTGGCCGAAGTCCCCGATCCCGGGGATGACGGACGGGATGGTGACGCCGGCGGTGACCCGGACCTCGTCGCCCAGACCGGCGCTCGTGCAGCTGGTGCCGCCGGCCAGCCAGGAGCTGACCGCGCCCTGGCAGGCCTGCTGGGCGCCCTTGTCGAGGGACGCGCTGCGGGCTCCGGCCCGGGCCGCCGTCCCCGCCTGCTGGGCCGTGTACGCGATCAGGCCCAGCTGGACGGCGGCCAGGGCGACGAGGAGCAGGACCGGCACGAACCCGAGGTATTCGAGGGCGACCTGGCCCCGGTCGCGGCGGAAATCGCGGACGCGGTCGCGGTCGCGGCACCCCCCGCGGAAGGTGCCCCGCCGGCTGCCCGGGCAGCCGTCCCGCAAGCCGTGCCGTAAGCCGTGCCGTAAGCCGTGCCGTAAGCCGTCCCGCAAGCCGTCCCGCAAGCCGTCCCGGAAGCCCTCCCGGAAGCCCTCCCGCCGCCGGTCCCGATGCTCGTACGCCGCCATCTCAGTCGTCCTCCTCCTCGACCGCGCCCGCCTGACCGTGCACGTCGAACGGGAAGGAGACCGCGCCCGGGAAGAGGACGGGCACCCGCAGGGTGACCCGGGCCGTCACGTACTCCGCCGACCACCCGCAGTCGACCTGGGCGCCGGACCGCCACGCGCCCGACAGCTTCTGCGTGCCCGCCTGTTCGCACACGGCCTGCCGCTCCCCCCGATGCGCCGCCGTCGCCGCCCGCACCGCCTCGTCGGCAGCATTCCCCGCGAGCGTGAAGGTGTACCCCACCAGCACGAACTGCCACACGACCACCAGGGTCACGATGATGAGCGGGGTCATGCCGAGCAACTCGATCGTGACCTGGCCCCGGTCGTCCTTGCGCCGCCGTGACATCACCCTCATTCCCTCCTCCGCCGGAACCCCACCGACCCCCGGTCCCCGCCCCGGACCGCGCCGCGGGCCCGTCCGTGTCTGCGTTCCGTGCCCTCCGGTGTCTTCACCAGGCCCAGTTCGCCGGCGAGCGCCCAGGTCGCCTGGCGGACGGCGCCCTTGGCGTCGAGGGCGTGGACGCGGCCGGCGTCGACGGCGGCCTGGAGTTCCTTGAAGTGGGCGGGGATCGTGGTCGTGGCCATGGCCGTACCGGTGATCTTCTGGATGAGCGCGGGCTGGATCTCGGTGGCGCGGCTGTGCCGGTTGACCACGACGGTGGTCTCCTCGGCCTTGCGGATCTGGAGGCGGTCCCACATCCGGACGGCGCGTTTGGCGCCCCGTACGGCCACCACGTCGGGGGTGGTGACCAGCAGGGCCGTGTCGGCCATCTCGACGACGGCGGCTCCGGCGCCGCCGAGCTGGGCGCCGCAGTCGACGACGACGACCTCGTAGCGGGAGCGCAGGGCGGTGACGATCTGGCGGGCCGCGCGGTCGGTGACCTCCTCGCCGCGTTCGCCCTCGCCGGGGGCGAGGAGGAGGGCCACGCCGGTGTCGTGGCGGAAGACGGCCTCGGCCAGGATGCGGGGCGAGATGTCGGTGATGGCGGCGAGGTCGACGACCGAGCGGCGGAACTGGACGTCCAGGTAGGAGGCGATGTCGCCGGTCTGGAGGTCCATGTCGACCAGGGCGGTGGAACGGCCGGACGCCTGGGCGGCGAGGGCGAGCTGGACGGCCGTGAAGGTCGCGCCCACACCCCCCTTGGCACCGCTGACGGTGACGACGGTGCCGCCGACGCCGGTGAACACGTCGCCGCCGTGGCCGAGATGGCGGCGCACGCCGACCGACCACCGGGCGACCGCCTGGACGCGGCTGGCCAGTTCCTCGTAGTCGAGGGGGAGGGTGACCAGGCCGCGGGCGCCGGAGTCCATGGCGGCGGCGAAGAGGCCGGGGCTCGCGTCGGTGGTGACGAGGATGACGCCGACCGCCGGGAAGCGCAGGGCGACGTCACGGACCAGTTCCAACGCCGGTACGGGGCCGATGCGTTCGTGGACGACGACGACCTCGGGCAGTTCGTCGACGGACTCGGCGGCGAGGCGGCCGAGGGCGTCGACCAGTTGGGTGGAGTCGGTGACGGGGGTGACGGGCTCGGCGTCCGGGAGCTGGCTGAGCAGCGTGGTGAGGGAGCGGGCCGCGTCCGCGTCGCCGACGGCCGGGAAGATCCTCGTGGGCATGGCGGCGGCCCCTTACTTGTCCGTGGCGAGTTCGTACGTGCGGTCCTGGTCGGGGACCGCGGTGTCGGAGCCGGGCGCCACCAGCGCCAGCCGGACGCGCTTGGCGAACGACTCGGCGTACGTGATGCGCTGGGCGTCGAGCGTGGACAGGGCGAAGGTGATGGGGACGGCGTCGGTGGGCTGCTGCGCGCGGTTGTCGGCGTCGGGTTCGAGGGCCGTCAGCTCGCCGACGTCGAGGACGCGGGCGTTGGTGACGATGATCTTCGACTGGTCGGGGTCGCTCTCCTTGGCGCCCTCGAAGGTGGCGTAGACGTTGACGGAGGAGCCCGGGGTGATCTTTCCGGCGACGCCGGTGGCCGCGTCGATCATGATGGCGACCTCCTGCTGGCCGGGCTGGAGGGCGGGCTGGTCGACGATCATGTCGCTCTGGAGCAGCGAGCCCTTCTTCAGGGTCGTCACGGCGATCTTGCCGCGGATGGCGGCGAGATCGGTCACCGCGTTCTCGGACAGCCACCGCTCGGGCATCTCGATCTTCTCGAACTGGCCCGTGGTGAGCGGGGTGTAGGGCGTGATGTCGGTTTTGAGGCGGTAGGCGGCGACCTCGGGGCCGACCTTGGACTCCACGTCGTCGATGACGGAGAGGACGCCGGCGGAGGCGCCGAGGGCGCACAGCACGGACAGGAGCAGGAGGATCACGCCGCGGCGCTGACGGGAGTTCATGAACCGTGCAACCTCGTTGGGGGTCGGGTCGTGCGGACGGGAACGGGCGGGGCGGTGGACCCGGGTCAGCCGCCGGCGGTGAGCGCGCGGCCGTGGCGGCCGCCGCCCGCGGTGAGCGCGCGGACGGGGTGGGTCGTCTCGTGGGCGGGCGGCGGGGTGGCGGAGCAGAAGACGCAGCGGTCGCCGATGACGTCGATGCCGCACCAGTGGCAGACGGTCTGCCGTACCGAGGTGACGAGCTGGTAGAGGACCGACAGGTCGGGGAGGTAGGCGCAGAACTCGACGAGCCTGCCGGTGCCCCACCAGTCGGCGGACTCGGCGGGCAGCTCCGTCTCGCGCAGGCCCTGGACCCGCCAGGCGGGGGCGAGGGTGCCGGTGACCCAGTCGGCCGGGAGCTGTCCGCGGGCGACCAGCATCCACGTACCGAACTCGGGCCCCTGGAGGACGCTGTCGGGTCCGGCCTTCACCAGCTGCGGCTGCGGATGGGCGAGCACCCCGAACTGGCTGCCCGGGACCCAGGAACGGGCGTGCGACGTCAGGCCCACGGGGATCCGGTCGAGCCGGGAGACGGAGGCGAGGAGGGCTCCGGCGTGCAGGTAGTGGGTGAGCAGCCGGCCCGCCGAGGCGAGGACGCCGGGGCTGAGGTCGCAGGAGGCGAGCTGGCGCAGCTGGCGGGCCAGCACGGCGAGTCCGAGCGGCGGCAGGTCGGGCCGGAACAGCGCGACACGGTCGCTCTCCAGGAGGGAGCGGACGGTGTGCAGCCGCTGTTCGACGGCCGCGGGGACGGCCCGTGAGTAGACGACGATGAGGTGCCCGTGCTGTTCGACGAGCGCCTGGACGTCGGCGACGGCCTGGTCGAGGGGCCGGCGGTCCAGGCCGTCGAGCACGGCGGCGGGCAGGGTCCGCTCGTCCTGCGGTGGCAGCGCCAGGTCGGCGCCGGTCACGGCAATGGCTGTTGGCACGCGCAGCTCCCCGATTTCCACGGTCCGGCCCACCGGTGTTACTCCGGCGCACCGGGGTGACTTCATTGCGTGACTACCTCAGCACTGTATCCACGGCCCTGTGGCCGGAGAACCACTTTCCGTGGCACTTCCACGGCTGCGAAGCAACTGTTCTTCGCGCAAGTCCCGCCAAACCGGCACAGGTTGCCCACACGGCATCCTCCACCTCGCCCTCCAGGCAGCGGCAACGCTCCCCACACACCCTCGCTCCCCGGACCGGACCGCGGACCGCGGCGCCGTCAGCCCGCCGCGGATTCGCCCCGGTCCGCGGAGCCCGACGGCGCGGTCGACGAACGGGTTCACGACGGCCGGGATCGCGTGGTCCGGCACGGAGGTGGCATCGCGAGGGCACGCCGTGCCCTGAGGCGTGCCGGGCGGGCGGCTGACGCCTGCCCGTCGAAGGAACCGGCGGGCAGGCATCGGATTCACGCCATGGCCGAACACCCGGCGGCGTGTCCCGCCGACCGGACACCTGGCGCTACGAGTGGGACACCGAGGACCGCCTGGCCTCCGTCACGACCCCGGACGGCACCCGCTGGCGCTACACCTACGACCCCCTGGGCCGCCGCACGGCGAAACTCCGCCTGGCCGACGACGGCGAGACGGTCGTCGAGCAGATCCAGTTCACCTGGGACGGCACAACCCTGTGCGAACAGACCACCACGTCCCCGGCCCTCCCCCACCCGGTCACCTTGACGTGGGACCACCGGGGCCTCCACCCCATCGCCCAGACCGAACGCATCCTCGCGGCCGACGCCCCGCAGGAGGAGATCGACTCCCGCCTCTTCGCGATCGTCACGGACCTGGTCGGCACGCCGAGCGAACTCGTCGACGAGACGGGCAACGTCGCATGGCGCACCCGGAGCACACTGTGGGGCACCACGGCCTGGTCCCGGGACAGCAGCGCCTACACGCCCCTCCGCTTCCCCGGCCAGTACTACGACCCCGAGACCGGCCTCCACTACAACTACTTCCGCCACTACGACCCTGAGACCGGCCGCTACACCTCCCCCGACCCCCTCGGCCTGGCTCCCGCCCCGAACCCCGTCGCCTACGTGGACAACCCGTACAGTGGGTGCGACCCGCTGGGCCTGATGCCCAAGTACACGAAGGAGGAAAAGGCCCAGAAGCGGATCGACAAGATCGTGGACGACGTCCTGGCGAGGGCACAGAACGGCGAGTTCAAGAAACACGCCGACTACCACGGGGACACCGGGCACGGCTTCACCGACGAAAGGGTTCTGGAGATCCTGAAGAACCCCGATGCCGTGTACCAGTCATCAGGCCAAGCCGGAAACTTCATCTTCCGGAAGGACAATGACATTGCCGTGGTCTACGGGCCCGGCTCCAAGCAAGGCCAGGCCATCACGGCGTACGGAGAGTCGGGCATCAAGGGTGATTCCGGTGCGCGGGCGCTCGGCGGCAGCCCGTCGGACCCCGGCAAGCCGGTTACCCACGAGGACATCGTGGAGGGCAGGATCCCCGGCAAGTTCGGCAACCTGGCCCCAGGAGTGCAAATCAGATGAGGCAAGAATGACGACGAAACTGTCGTTCGACGGCGACATGCGCGCAACGGTGACGGACGATCCGCTGCACATCACCCCCCGCTTCGCAGGCGACTCTGTGCGCGTCACGCACTACACGGACGTGAAGGAGCGTGAACAGTTCCTCGCAGGTACCTTCGGCAGCCAGCACTGGTTGTGGGACACGCCCGACGTCTTCCGGTTCGCCCCGGACAGCCGGAAACTGGTCGGGGTCGAGCTCCAGATGCCGTATGTGTCTGCCGCCGCCGAGGCTTCCACCCGCCTCCCCACCATGCCTGCCGTACGCCCGGGCGGGCTCCGCGCCGACGAGGTCCGGAACTTCCGGCATGAAACGTGCACGGTGCTGTGCCGCGCTCCTGGGGACGCCATGCTGATCTGTCTGCGCGACCTCGATGTCCTCGACGAGCCACTGGAGGCCTGTATTGGCATCGCCCTCGACGTGGCGCTCCTCGTCCAGCACGACACCGTCGTCGGCTGGAGCCTCACCGACCCCGCGCGGTACCTGACCACTGGGTTCGCCAACCCCGATCCCGCCCCACCCTCCGACACCACGCGCCGACTGCTCACCGAGTGCCTGCACCTGATCACCACGCCGGTGGTCGACGACCTGGTGGACGGCGAACCGGCCGCCCTGGCCCGCCTCCGGGCCGCCGACGAAGCCCTACGCAACCAACAAGAGGACCGGCACCGGGCCGACGCCCTGCTCGACCTCATCGCCACCATGGTCGAGGACTACGGAAACTGGTGACCGAGTTCGACACGGGGCATTTCCGTGCCGTGAAGGCGCAGGGGATTGAGACGGCATTCATCAGTAACCCGTGAATGGATTTGGAATGTCAACTCGCGACGACCAGGCGATGCGCACACTAAGCAGGTTCGGAGAACTCGCGTGGCTCAAACTACCCATAGAGATCAATCCCACCCATAAATACCGCCAAGCCTCCTATATGGGATGGCGCTACAAAATCCCCCGGGAAAGAGTTGCACGGGGAATAGAATTCGCCGTGCAAGAACTTCCGACGAGAGTTGACTGGACACTCGACAGGTCGCGAAGGAATTGGGCACCCGTCCCGCCCGATGTTCATACCGGTTAATCCAGCCGAAGGTTAGTACGACGCATACCCGGCTGCTTTCAAATTCCGGTGCGATCGGGAATGCCTTTCGCGCGCCCGGGGGTCTTCCGTGCAGCGTAGGCGGCATGGTGCACACCGACCGTCAACTCCCCACTGACCGGGAGTCGAGAGCGGCCGGAAGGCATGTCGCCTGTGACACTTGCATGGATCAATCGATACGAACTTTTGATGGATTTTATTGAGCCGCCACACAGTGCCAGAGTTCACCTGCCGGCGGAAGGAGTCAGGGTCCTCGAAAGGGGCGTCATCCTCACCTCCATCCAGCCTCCCGCGTAGCGCTCCGCACGCTGATCCTCTGCACCAAGGTGGGAAGCCAACCCCCACCCTGAGGAGGCTCAGTCCAGTGGCCGCAGGCACAGGCTCGTGGTGCCGTTCTCGCTGTACTCCGGGTACGCGAGGTAGTCGCCGTCCTCGCAGCCCTCCGTCCCCGGCTCCAGGACCCGGTACCGTGCGTCGGACGAGCCGCACGGCTCGCTCGACAGGTCCTGGTCGGGCCAGGAGGCGGCGTTGCGGGCGCAGGAACCGACGGTGAGATGCTCCGGGGCGCTGCCCCCGCTCACGAGGCCGATGATCATCAGTACGGGGACGGCCGTCACGAGCAGGCCGAGCAGGGCGAGGGGCACCAGGGCGACCACACCGGCCGGGCGTCTCATCAGGGGCTTGCCCGGGTCGAGCGGCGGGCGGCCGCCCCAGGTCGTGGGCTCGGGGAGACGGAGCAGGGTGGACCGGACGCCGAGGTTCATCAGCAGGGTGACGGGGGTGATGAGCAGCGACAGCGGGCCCCACCAGCCCTGGAGCATGGTGTCCGCCTGCATCTGACGGAAGACGGCCAGCCCGCAAGGCCGGCAGAACACGCCCTGCCGCCGCAGGAAGCGCATCAGCACGATCATGCCCTGATGGCCTCGGACGGTCACCGGCACGGCGGGGGCGGCTCCGCAGATCTGGCACACGGGGAGCGGGGCCGGACCCGGCTGTGGGTGCGAATGCGAGTACGGCGGGGGCGCGTACGCCGGGTGGCCGTACGGAGGCTGGTAGGGAGGTGGTGGTGTGCTCACGGCGTCTCCGTTGCTGATCAGCAGTCGGTGGAGCACCCTATACAGTCCCCGCCCGTCACCCCATCGGCCGGTAGTGCCCCAGCACCCACGCCAACTGCGCGAACCAACCCTGCAACGCCTCCCGCGGTTTCGCGTTCACCACGCACTCGTAGACCCGGCCGTCCAGGTGGACGACGGCGACCATGAGGGCCTTGCCGTTCGGGCTCGCCTTGTAGTGGACGCTGCGGATCTCCGGCCAGTCGAACTCGGCCGACGTGCCGTACATCTCGAAGGCGACGCCCGAGACGTCGACGACGACCGAGTTGTGTTTGTCGACGGCCAGGAACTCCGGGCCGGTCGGCACGGGTTGGGGTGCCGGGGCGCCGTAACCCGGGGCCGGGGCCGCGGGGTAGGCGTACGCGGGCGGGGGCGGGCCGAAGCCGGGGGGCTGGTGGCCCGGGGGCGGTGGCGGGTAGGTCATCCGGAGGCTCCTCGTGCGTCGCGGTGGTGCGCTGGGCACATTCTTCCGGGCCCGGACCGCCGTTCTCTCCCGGCCGGAGGAGTGCCTCAGAAGAACTCCGACCACGGCTGGTCCCAGATCTGCTTCACGCACAGCACCAGGAACAGCAGCGCGGCCACCGCGAGCATGCCGTTGCTGACCCATCCGTTGCGCCACTCGCGGGGCGTGCGGGCGGAGTTGAGGAGCCAGATCAGGGTGAGGGACAGGAACGGCAGGAAGGCCGCGCCGAGCACGCCGTAGAGGATGATCAGGCGGAACGGCTCGCCCTGGAAGAGCAGGACGATCGGCGGGAAGGTCAGCCACAGCAGGTAGGCGCGGAACGGCCGGGAACGCTCGCGCTCGCCGGAGGCGACCTCCGCGCCGGTCGTGCGCTCGCGGCTGCGGTAGCGGGCGACGAAGTCGGCGAACATCAGGCTCACGCCGTGCCAGACGCCGATCAGGGAGGTGAAGGAGGTGGCGAAGAAGCCGACGAGGAAGAACGTGGCCGTCGCCGTGCCGTACTCCTCCTCCAGGATGTCGCCGAGCTGGACGAGGCCCTGGTCGCCGCTGGCGATGGCGATGTTCGCGGAGTGCAGCAGTTCCGCGCCGACGAACAGCATGGCGATGACGAAGACGCCGGTGGTGGCGTAGGCGACGCGGTTGTCCAGGCGCATCACCTTCATCCAGCCGGTGTCGGTCCAGCCCTTGGCGTTGACCCAGTAGCCGTAGGCCGCGAGGGTGATGGTGCCGCCGACGCCGCCGATCAGGCCGAGGGTGTTGAGGACCGAGTCCTTCTCGTCGGGCAGGACCGGCAGCAGGCCCGCGAAGGCGTCGGCCAGGTTCGGGGTGACGCGGACCGCCAGGTACACGGTCACCACGAACATGACGCCCACCAGGACCGTCATGACCTTCTCGAAGACCGCGTACTTGTTGAACCAGACGAACACCAGGCCCACCAGCCCGCAGGCGACGGCCCACCATTCGAGGTCCATCACACCGGGGAAGAGGGCCTGGAGCGGCAGCGCGCTGGACGACATCGCCGCCGCGCCGTAGACGAAGCCCCAGACGACGACGTAGGCGACGAAGAAGTACGTCGTCCAGCGGCCGAGGCTCGCCCAGCCGTCGAACAGGGTGCGGCCGGTGGACAGGTGCCAGCGGCCGGCCGCCTCCGCCAGGGAGATCTTGACCAGGCAGCCGATGATGGCCGCCCACAGCAGGGTGTAGCCGAAGTTGCTGCCGGCGATGAGGGTGGCGACCAGGTCGCCGGCGCCGACGCCGGTCGCGGCGACGACGATGCCGGGGCCGATGTGACGCCAGCCGGCCTTGCGGGGGGAGGGACCGTCGCCGCCGGCTGGTGCCGGGGAGGCATGAGGGGGCTGGGAGGCCTGGGAGTCCGTGGGGTTGCCCGTGGTGTCCGCCATGACGGTCAAGAAAGCCCACCGGTGCCGGTCCGGCAAGGGGGCGTGCGCGATCTCCACCCGATGTGGTCAAGCACCGGACGGCCCCCGTGACCCGTCCGGCAGGGGCGGTCGGCGCGCCGGACCGGGGGTCCGGCGCGGGGCGTGGACCGGGCCGGCGCTACGGCCGGCGCCGGCCGCAGTCGCCGCACCCGCAGGTGCCGAGTTCGAACCACACGGTCGTGCCCGCCCCGTCCTGACGGCACCCCCAGCGACGGGCGAGCGCCTCCAGCAGGAACATCCCCCGGCAGGTCTGCGCGCAGTCCGCCTCCGTCACCTGCGCGGTGCGGCGGCCCGCGTCGGTCACCTCGCAGCGCAGGACGCCGTGCGCGGCGGACAGCGTGAGCTGGAAGCGGCGCGGGTCGGGGCCTCCCCCGCCGTCCCGGCCGTGATGGCGCAGCAGGGCGTTGGTGGCCAGCTCGCTGACGAGCAGGACGGCCGTGTCGGCCAGGTCGCCCCGGTCCGCCAGCCCCCAGAGCTCCAGCTGCCGGCGCACCTCGGCGCGCGCCTGACCGACCGAGGGCGGCCGGAGGTCGTAGCCGACGCTGAGGTGGCCCGCCCCGAGCGGCGGTTGCAGACAGGCGCCGTACGGAGCGTCGGGCTCCGGAAGGCGCCCCCCTGAGAGTTCCAGCATGGCCCCAGGATGGCCGGGCCGGGCGGCCCGTACACGGGGAGGACTACCCGATTCCGTACCTGCGGGGGCGGGGCGGGACCCGTGGGACGTACGGGGAGACCGTGGGTCCCACGGTCTCCGTACGGGGGGTACGTGTCAGAGGTACCGGAGACGTACGTGTCAGCCGCACCGGGGGTGTACGTGTCAGACGTACTGGAGGCGTACGGCGGTACCCCCGTCGTCGGCGTCGCGGAGGTCGACGTAGGCGCACACCTGGCGGGCGAACCAGAGGCCCTGGCCGGGTTCCAGGCCGGGGGTGGTCGGCGGGGCGAAGCCGATGAGCGGGTCGTCGATCCGGCGGGCCAGGGTCAGTTCGCAGACGCAGCCGGGGGGCTCGCCCCACAGCACGGCGCCGGTGACCGGGCCGAGCGCGGCCGCCACCGCGACGGCCGCCGCGAACCGCTCGGCGTCGGCGGCGCCCATCCCGCGTCCCGCGGCCCAGTCCCGCACGGTGTCCGCTGCGGGCACGGCGAGGCGGCGCGCGTCCGGCGGGGGCGGGGGCAGCGGTACGGCCTCCAGCTCGGCCACGAGCCGGAGCGGATCCTCGTACACGCCCGTGCCGGGGTGGGCGCGGCGGGCGGCGGCCACGAGGGCGGAGCCGGCGGTGCGGGTGTCGTAGACGCACAGCGCGGTGGTGGCGGCGTCGGCGAAGAGGAGGTTGGAGAGGGCCTCGTAGCGGATCCACTCGGCGCTCTCGCGCGGTGAGCGGCCGGCCCGTCCGTTCCACACCGGTTCCATCAGCAGGTGGACGCGGCCGTCCGGACCGGTGTGCCCGGCGAGGTGCTCGGCCGCCCGGGCCACGGCGTTGGCGGCGGAGCCGAAGTACCAGTCGGTGTGCGGGACGAAGCCGACCCGTTCGGCGTCGGCGCCGAGGGCGTCGCGCAGGAGGTCCAGTTTGGCGGGGGCGGCGATGGCCAGGGGCGGGGGTTCGTCGGGGGCCGCGAGTCCTTCGGCGAGGAAGGGAAGGGCGGCGGCCAGGAAGGCGTCGTCCGTGGTGGGGGCGGCCATGCGGTGGTCGAATGCCACCGGCTGGTGGACGGGTCGAGCGGTCATCTGGCCCTCAACTTCGGTGTGCGAGACGGTTGCGGTGGGTGGAGAGGCGGGTGGGTGGGGAGAGGGAAGGCCTCGGGGAGGAGGTGCGGTGCCGGGGGATGCGTGGGCTGAACGAGGTGGGGGGTCGGGCGGTTGCGGGGTGTCTCACCGTTGGGCCGTCACCCATGCGGCGATCTGGCTGCGGTTGCTGAAGCCGAGCTTGCTGAGGATGCGTTCGACGTGCCCCTCGGCGGTGCGGCGGGCGATCACCAGGCGGTCGGCGATCTGCTGGTTGGCGAGGCCCTCGGCGACCAGTTCGGCGACCTGGGCCTCGCGGCGGGTGAGGCGGACGGCGTCCGGCGGGGCGTCGCCCGGCGGCCACGGGCTCGCGGCGGGTGCGTGCGGACGGGGTGGGCGGACGGCGGTCGGGGGGCTGTCGGGCCGTCGGTGCCCGGGGGTCTCCGGGCCCGGGACCGCTGGGGACGGCGGGCCCCGCCGGACGGGGTCGTCGTCGCTGAGGGCGTGGGCGACGAGGTCGGGGAGGGAGAGGGCGGCGCCCCGGTCGTAGGCCCTGCGGAAGGCGGTGCGGCCCAGGGCCCGGAGGGCGCGTTCCTCGCTGCCGCGCCGGGTGGAGTCGAGGGCCGCCGATCCCCAGCGGCTGCGGTCGACGTCCGCCCAGGTGCGGTCGGCGCCGCCCAGCAGGACGGCCGCGCGCCCGTGGGCGCCGCGTTCGGCCGCGACCCGGGCCAGCAGGTCGAGCGTGAGGCCCATCCCGACGACGTCGTGCACCGCGAACTTCAGGCGCAGCGCCTCACGGCCGTGCAGTTCCGCCTGCCGCCAGTCGCCCTTGACGCTGTGGGCCAGGGCCGTCATCCGTTCCACGTACGAGAGCACCCAGCGCTCGCCGTGCCCGACGCACAGCGCGCGGGTCTCCTCGCAGACCGCGAGGGCCTCGTCGGCGTGGCCGAGCAGGGCCAGGGAGCAGGCGAGTTCGACGCGGTCGAGGCCGACGAGGCCGAGGTGCTGGCCGGGGACGCGGCCGCGTTCGACGCCGGCCCGGAAGTGTTCCAGGGCGCCGGGCAGGTCGTCGCTGAAGAGGCGGATGACGCCGACGGCGTACTCGGCGTGGGCGGCCTCGGCGGCGTCGCCGAGCCGGTGGGCGAGGTCGCGGGCCTGTTCGGCGAGGCGGCGGCCGCGGGTGAGGTCCTCGGGGCAGCCGGCGAGGAGCCCGGCGACCCACAGGCCGCGGGCGCGTTCCCGGGTCGGTCCGGGGCTGGCGTCGAGGGCGCGGTCGAGCCAGTAGCGGCCCTCGCGGGGGGCTCCGCAGGCGTGCCAGTGGAACCACAGGGTGCCGGCCAGGCGCAGTCCGGCGAGGGCCTCGCCGGGCGCGGTGAGGCTGAAGTCGAGGGCGGCGCGCAGGTTGTCCTGGTCGGCGCGGAGGCGGGCGGCGATGCCGGGCTGGTCCGGACCGAACCAGTCCCGTTCGCAGGCGGTGGCCCTGTGCTGCATCCAGTCGCGCAGGCGGAGGCGGGTGGCGTGCTCCTCCCCGGGGTGCCGTCCCAGCCGTTCCAGGCCGTAGTCGCGCAGGGTGTCCAGGAGACGGTAGCGGACGGTGCCGGCGGGGGTCGTCTCACGGCTGAGGACGGACTTGTCGACCAGACCGGCCACGGCGTCGAGGACGTCGTGGGCGCGCAGGGGCGGAGCGGGGGGCGCGGTCGGCGGCGAGGACGGAGGTCGTCCCTCTTCCGACGGCTGGCCTCCGTCCGACGGCCGGTCCCCTCCCGACGGCTGGCTCCCTTCCGCCGACTGGCCTCCGTCCGACGGCTGGCTCCTTTCCCCCGACTGGCCTCCTCCCGACGGCTGGCTCCCTTCCGCCGACTGGCCTCCGTCCGCCAACTGGCCCCCTTCCGCCAACTGGCCTCCGTCCGACGGCTGGCTCCTTTCCCCCGACTGGCCTCCTCCCGACGGCTGGCTCCCTTCCGACGGCTGGCCTCCGTCCGACGGCTGGCCCCCTTCCGCCAACTGGCCTCCGTCCGACGGCTGGCCTCCGTCCGACGGCCGGCCGCCATCCGTCGGCAGCCCCCCGCACACCGCCTCCGCGGTCTCTAGGTCGAAGCTGCCCGCCAGGACCGACAGGCGGGCCCAGACCAGTTGTTCCGTCGCGCCGCACAGGTCGTGGCTCCAGGCGACCGCCGCGCGGAGGGTCTGGTGGCGGGGCGGGTCGGTGGGGCTGCCGGTGGTCAGCAGGTGGTAGCGGTCGTCGAGGCGGCGCAGGAGCTGGTCGACGCCGAGGACCCGCATGCGGACCGCGGCCAGTTCGATGGCGAGGGGGAGGCCGTCGAGGCGGCGGCAGAGGCGGGCGACGGAGGCGCGGTTGGCGGCGGTGAGGCGGAAGCCGGGGACGACGGCGGCGGCGCGGTCGGCGAAGAGGGCGAGGGCCGGGTAGCCGTCGGCGGCGGAGAGGTCGCCGTCGGGATCGGGGACGGGCAGCGGCCGTACGTCCAGGAGGTGTTCCTCGGTGAGGCCGAGCCGGTGCCGGCTGGTGGCGAGGAGGCGTACGCCGGGGGTGCCGTGCAGCAGGGCGCCGGCGAGGGCGGCGCAGGCCGGCAGCAGGTGTTCGCAGTTGTCGACGACGAGCAGCAGGCGGCGGTCGCGGACCCGCTCCACCAGCGCGTCCAGCGCGGGGCGGTCGGAGTGGTCGCGCAGGCCCAGCGCGTCGGCGACCGCGAGCGGGACGAGGGCGGGGTCGTGCAGGCCGGAGAGGTGCACGAAGCGCACGCCGTCGGGGAAGGCCCGGGCGACGCGGGCCGCGAGCCGTCCGGCCAGCCGGGTCTTGCCGACGCCGCCGGGACCGGTCAGGGTGACCAGCCGCGCCCTGGCCAACAGTTCGCGCCCTTCGGCCAGTTCGGCCCGCCGGTCGACGAAACTGGTCGTCTCCGCCGGCAGGCGGCAGTCCCGTCGTGGCGCTGATCCGCCCATGATCAGCCAGTCCTTCGGGTGGGTTCGGAGGGCCGGAGGATACGGCTCCTCTTCCGTGCGGACCCCTAGCCTTCCCCGGTCCGTACATATATGCACGCCCGCCTCACACCTGCGGGTGACCTTCCTCCAGGACCCGGCCGACATCACCGCCGGGCCCTACACTGCGCGGTCGGCCGGGCCCCCGCGGAGGCGGATTCCGGTCACCGGCCCGCCTGTTCGCACTTGACCTGACCATGTCATCGCTCGACGATGGGCGGACCCGCGCACGGCCGGCGCACAGCACGTCGCACGACGCACCACCCCCGCTCCACTCCCCCACAGGTCCGGCGATCCCGGACTTCCGGAGAACCGAGGAGAGTTCATGCGACTCCGTATACGCGGCTCAGGCGTCCGCGGCGGCAGACGGACCGCCGTACTCGCCGCCCTGATGGCCCTCGCCCTCGCGGCACCGGTCTCGGCGACGGTCACGCCCGCGGCCGCGGGCGGCGCCCCGGAGGCCACGGCCTCCGCCGACGACGTCCGCCAGTACGAGATCCACGTCCACCACAGCACGACCCGGACGCGCACCGCGATCGCCGCGTCCGGCGTGAGCGTGGACGAGGCCGACGAGGAGACCGTGGTCGTCTCCGGGCGCGCGGACCAGATCGCGAAGCTGCGCGCCCAGGGCTACGAGGTCTCGCCGGCCGGCTCCGCGCCGGACCGTGTCGCCGAGGGCGAGGTGCGGCTGTACGACTTCCCCTCCGCCGACTCCCAGTACCACAACTACGCGGAGATGACGGCAGAGATCGACCAGCGGATCGCCGCCTACCCGGGCATCATGAGCAAGCGGGTCATCGGCACGTCGTACCAGGGCCGGGACATCGTCGCCGTCAAGATCAGCGACAACGTGGCCACCGACGAGGCCGAGCCGGAGGTGCTGTTCACCCACCACCAGCACGCCCGTGAGCACCTCACCGTGGAGATGGCCCTGTACCTGATCCGCGAGCTGGGCGCCGGGTACGGCACCGACTCCCGGGTCACCGACGCGGTGAACGGCCGGGAGATCTGGATCGTCCCCGACCTCAACCCGGACGGCGGCGAGTACGACATCGCCACCGGCTCCTACCGCTCGTGGCGCAAGAACCGCCAGCCCAACTCCGGTTCCTCGTACGTCGGTACGGACCTCAACCGCAACTGGGCCTACCGGTGGGGCTGCTGCGGCGGCTCGTCGGGCTCGGCGTCCTCCGAGACGTACCGCGGGTCGGCGGCCGAGTCGGCGCCCGAGGTGAAGGTGGTCGCGGACTTCGTGCGCAGCCGGGTCGTCGGCGGCGTCCAGCAGATCAAGGCCGGCATCGACTTCCACACCTACAGCGAACTGGTGCTGTGGCCCTTCGGGTACACCACCGCCGACACGGCCACCGGGATGACGGCCGACGACCGCAACGCCTTCGCCACCGTCGGGCAGTCGATGGCCGCGAGCAACGGGTACACCCCGGAGCAGTCGAGTGACCTGTACATCACGGACGGGTCGATCGACGACTACCTCTGGGGCACGCACCGGATCTTCGGGTACACCTTCGAGATGTACCCGGGCTCCGCGAGCGGGGGCGGGTTCTACCCGCCCGACGAGGTGATCGAGCGGGAGACCGCGCGGAACCGGGACGCCGTGCTCCAACTGCTGGAGTACGCGGACTGCATGTACCGGTCGATCGGCAAGGAGACCCAGTACTGCGGCTAGGCCGCCGGACTCGGGGACCTAGCCGGCTTCGCCCTTGGTGTCCTTGGTGTCCTTCACTTCCTCGGGGCCTTCGGAGCCTTGGACGTCATCGGCGTCCGGGCTGTCGACAGTGTCCTCGGCGTCCACGGCGTCCACGGCGTCCTCGGTGTCCACGGCGTCCTCGGTGTCCACGGAGTCCTCGGCGTCCACGGAGTCCTCGGCGTCCTCCGCGCCTTCGTCGAAGTAGGCGTCCAGGACCGCGTCCAGCTGGTCGTCCCACTCCTTGAAGCGCCCCCTGGCCGTCGCCTCGATCTCGATGGGGTACCAACGGCGGTCAGGGGTGTGCACCGTGACGGTGTACCGCTTGCCGAAGCGCGGGGTCTCCGTCTCGACCGCGCCGATCTCGTCCCAGCGGAACTCGCACTCCTCCGCGTCCAGCCGGAGACGGACGCCCTTGGCGTCGGCGACGATCCTGGCCCGGCGGTCGGCGGCCTCGAAGACGGGACCGTCGGAGGTCTCCTCCTCCGGCTCCTCCCCGTCGGCGGCCGGTCCGGCCGCGGCGGCGTCCTCCGCGACGGCCGCCACGGAGTCCTCCCGTACGGTGTCTGCCGGCGCGGCGTCCTTCGACGGGGCGTCCCCCGGAACGGCGTCCTCCGGGTCGACGCCCCCCGGCTTCCCGCCCTTCGGCTCCGCGGTCACGGGCGAGGTGAGCCCGGGGATGAATGCCGGGTCGAATCCGGCGCCCTCCAGGGGCTGGCTGCTCGAACCTATGCGCTGCTCCACAGCGGGCAGTATGGTCGACGATCCTGTGCCGTACACAGTCAGCCCCCGACTTCGTTATGAGACCCCTACATGGGGCCCCGGGCGCGCAACGGGCCATACGAACAGACTCGGTACGGCCCCGCCGCCGGCCGGAGAGGACGTCAGCCGAGCACGGCGAGCGCGTCGATCTCGATGAGGAGCCCGGCGGGCAGGCCCACGTAGACCGTCGTGCGGGCGGCGGGGGGCTGGGTGAGGCCCTGCTCCTCGAAGTAGGCGTTGTAGAGGTCGTTCATCTCGGCGAAGTGGTCCACGTCGGTGAGGTAGACGCGGATCATCATCGCGTCGTCCCAGCTCGCTCCGCCCTCCTCCAGGATCGCCTTGATGTTGGCGAGGGTCTGGAGGGTCTGTTCGCGCAGGGTGGGGCCGGCGGGCGTGGGCGGCTCGCCCTCCTCGGCGGGCAGGAAGCCGACCTGCCCGGCGACCTGGAGGATGTTCCCCTTCCGCACACCGTGCGAGAACCTCGCCGGAGGGGTGGTGTGGGTCTTCGGCGTGAGCGCGGTCTTGTCGGTCATACGGTGTCCTTCACTGGGGTCCTGCCGGCACTGGGGTCCTGCCGGAGTACTCGCCGCTGATGTCGTCGGCCGTGCGGCGCACCTGCGGGAGGAGGGTGAGGAGTTCGTCGGCGGTGACGACGACGTTCGGCGCGGACACCGACATCGCGGCGACCACCCGGCCGTCGGCGCCGCGGATCGGCGCGGCGACGCAGTTGACGGACTCCTCGTGGCCGCCGAGGTCGGAGGCCCAGCCCTGTTCGCGCACCTTCTCCAACTCCCGGAGGAAGGCCGGGGCGTCGGGGGTGGAACGGGCCGTGTACAGGGGATAGTCGAGCTTCTCGGCGACCGCGCGCCGCTCGGGCTCGGGCAGGTCGGCGAGGAGCAGCTTGGCGACGGCGGCGACGGTGAGGGCGACGGGCCTGCCGATCCGCGAGTACATGCGGACCGGGTAGCGGCTGTCGACCTTGTCGATGTAGAGGACCTCGCCCTCCTCGTACACGGCGAGATGGACGGTGTGACCGCAGCGCTCGTTCAGCCGCACCAGGTGGGGATGGGCGATCTCGCGGACGTCGAGGTTCTCCATCGCCTCCTGGGCGAGGGCGAAGAGGCGGGCGCCGAGGCGGTAGCGCTGGTCGGACTGGCGGTAGACCAGCCCGTGCTCGTGGAGGGTGCGCAGCAGGCGCAGGGCGGTGGACTTGTGGACGCCGAGGCGGTCGGCGACCTGTCCGAGGCCGGCGGGGCCCTCGGCGAGCAGCGGAAGGATGCTCAGGGCGCGGTCGACGGTCTGGCTCATGGGGTGCGTGCCTCCTCCAGGGCCTCTTCGGCTTGCGTCCAGCCGGGGCCGAGTCGCAGTCTCCCCCACGCGGTGGCGTCGAGGGCGGCCAGGCGGTCGGCGTGGTGGCGGAGCGGGGGCGCGGCGAGGTCGCCGGGGGCGGTGAGGGCGGCGGCGGCCATGAGGTGGCCGTGGCGCAGCCGGTCGCGGGCGGGCAGTCCGCGCAGGGTGGCGGAGAGGAACCCGGCGGCGAAGGCGTCCCCGGCGCCGACGGCGGCGACGACGTCGACGCGCGGGGCGGGGGCGAAGGTGGCCGTGCCGGTCGCGTCCTCCGCACCGCCCTCCGCACCGCCCTCCGCACCGCCCTCCGCGCCGTCCTCCGCACCGCCGGTGTGGCGGTCGAAGAGCGTCGCCCCGCCCTCGCCCTGCTTGACGACCACGACGCCCGGCCCGGGGAGCGCTTCCAGCACGGCACGCGCGCCGTGCAGCCCCCATGCCTGCCTCGCCTCGTCGTCCCCCACGAACACGATGTCGGCTCGGCGCGCGAGTTCCAGGAGCGCGCGGGGCCCCTCGGTGCCCTGCCAGAGCCCGCGCCGGAAGTTGACGTCGAAGGAGACCAGCGGCCGGCCGGGGCGGGGCACGGTCAGCTCGCGCAGCAGTCCGAGGCAGTCGGGGGACAGGGCCGCGGTGATCCCGGTCAGATGCAGCACGCGCCCCGCCCGCGCCGCCGTGAGGTCCGTGTTCGCCACCGACATCGCGGAGGCGGCCGACCCGGCGCGGTAGTACGCCACCTCGTGCGCGTCGGTGGACCGGTCGGCGGCGGTGCGGAAGTAGACGCCGGTGGGCCGTGCCGGGTCCCGCCGGACGGCCGAGACGTCGACCCCGTACCCGCCGATCGTCTCGACCAGGTGATCGCCGAACCCGTCGGCGCCCACGCGGCTCACCCAGCGCACCGTGTGTCCGGCCGCGGCCAGCGCGCAGACGACGTTGGACTCGGCGCCGCCGACGGCCCGGTCGAAGGAGGGGACGTCGGCGAGGCGCCCCGGCCGGGACGGCAGGAAGGTGACCATGGACTCGCCGAGCGCGACGACGTCCACGACGTCGGGGGCGCTGCACGGTCCGCTGGTGGTCACGATGGTGGCTCCCGGTCCGTGTGAAGGGGCGGTGGCGGGGCGGCGGATCCGTTGACCCCGCCTCGGCCGAGATGTTAGACAGCCGTGAGCGGCATACGCAACGAGCGTTGCACTTCATGCAACGTAGCTGATGAGGAGAGACGCATGGCCCTCGACACCGGTTCCGAAGCGCTCGCCCGTCTCGCCGAGGAACGCGTCGACCACCGTTTCAAGGGCCTCCCGCCGGACGCGGACGGGCTCACGGTCGGCGAGCTGGCCGCGCAGCGCCGCAACCTCTTCACCGACGGCTTCGCGACCCCCGTCCTGGCCCTGTCCGCCGAGCGTCTGGAGCACAACCTGCGGCTCATGGAGGCGTACGCGGCCCGCCACGGCCTCGCCTTCGCACCGCACGGCAAGACGTCCATGGCCCCGCAGCTCTTCCGGCGCCAGATCGAGCACGGCGCCTGGGGCATCACCGTCGCGGTGCCGCACCAGGTCCGGGTGGCCCGGGCGTACGGCGTGCGGCGGGTCTTCCTCGCGAACGAGCTGGTGGACGCGGCGTCCCTGCGCTGGATCGACGCTCAGCAGCTCGCCGACCCGGACTTCCGCGTCGTCTGCTACGTGGACTCCGTGCGCGGAGTCGAGCTGATGCAGGCGGCGCTGAGCGGCACGTCCCGCCCGCTGGACGTGGTCGTCGAACTGGCCGCCGGCGAGGACGCCCGCACCGGCGTGCGCACGGAGGCGGAGTGCGCGGCGGTGGCGGCCGCGGTGGCGGCCGCCCCGGGCCTGCGGCTGGTCGGGGTCGCCGGGTACGAGGGCGAGGTCCCGCGGGCCACCCCCGAGCGGGTGCGCGCCTGGCTCCGGCGGCTGGTCGCGCTCGCCGTGGACCTCGACGCGGCGGGGCGGTTCGCGGACGCGGAGGAGATCGTCGTCAGCGCGGGCGGCAGCGCCTGGTTCGACGCGGTCGCCGACGTCCTCGCCGAGCTGCCCGGCCTCTCCCGGCCGGTGCTGAAGCTGCTGCGCTCGGGCGCGTACGTCTCGCACGACGACGGCCACTACCGCAAGCTGACGCCGTTCAACCGGGTCCCGGAGGAGGGCGCCCTGGAGCCGGCGTTCCGGCTGTGGACGCAGGTGGTCTCCCGCCCCTCCCCCGAGCAGGCCTTCGTCAACGCGGGCAAGCGCGACGCGGCGTACGACCTCGACCTGCCCTTCGCCCAGGTGGTCCGCCGGGACGGCACGGAACGCCCCGCCACCGGCATCTCGGTCACCGCCCTGTCCGACCAGCACGCCTGGCTGCGCACGACCGACGAGGCGGACCTGGAGGTCGGCGACTGGGTGGGCCTGGGCCTGTCCCACCCGTGCACGTCCTTCGACAAGTGGCAGCTGATCCCGCTGGCCGAGGCGGACGGCACGGTCGTCGACTACATCCGCACGTTCTTCTAGTCTCACGTTCTCCTAGTCCTTCTAGTCTCACGTTCTCCTAGTCTCACGTTCTGCTCCTCACGTTCTTCCAGTCTTCTGAGTCGGGGAGGCCGGGCATGGAAGACCTCGTCATCCGGGACGCGGACGTCGTCGACGGCACCGGCGGCCCGTCGTACCGCGCCGATGTGGTCGTCGACGACGGCCGGATCGTCTCGATCGTCCAGGAGGCCGCGGCGGCCGGCTGCCAGCGCCCCCGGGCGACGCGGGAGCTGGACGCCGAAGGGCTCGTCCTCTCCCCCGGCTTCATCGACATGCACGCCCACAGCGACCTCGCCCTGCTGCGCGACCCCGACCACAGCGCGAAGGCGGCGCAGGGCGTGACGCTGGAGGTGCTGGGCCAGGACGGGCTGTCGTACGCGCCGGTCGACGACCGCACGCTGGAGGAGGTGCGCCGGGCGATCGCCGGCTGGAACGGGTACGGCGACGACGTCGACTTCGACTGGCGGTCGGTGGGCGAGTACCTGGACCGGCTGGACCGCGGGGCCGACGGGCGGGGCATCGCCGTCAACGCGGCCTACCTGGTCCCGCAGGGCACGGTCCGGGCCCTCGCCGTCGGCTGGGAGGACCGGCCGGCCCGCCCCGCCGAGCTGGACCGGATGCGGCGGCTGGTCGCGGAAGGCCTGGAGCAGGGCGCGGTCGGCCTGTCGTCCGGTCTGACCTACACGCCCGGCATGTACGCCGGGGACGCCGAACTGACCGAGCTGTGCGAGGTGGTGGCGCGCCACGGCGGCTACTACTGCCCTCACCACCGCTCGTACGGCGCGGGCGCGCTGGAGGCGTACGGCGAGATGGTGGAGCTGGCCCGGAAGACGGGCTGCCCCCTCCACCTCGCGCACGCCACCATGAACTTCGGCGTGAACGAGGGCCGGGCCCGGGAGCTGCTGGCCCTGCTGGACGACGCGCTGGCCGCGGGCGCCGACATCACCCTCGACACCTACCCCTACACGTCCGGCTGCACCACGCTCGCCGCCCTGCTGCCGAGCTGGGCGGGCGAGGGCGGTCCCGAGGCGGTCCTGCGCCGCCTCGCCGACGACGCCACGGCCGAACGCATCCGCCACGACCTGGAGGTGACCGGCGCGGACGGCTGCCACGGCGTGCCGGTCGACTGGGACACCGTCGAGATCTCCGGCGTGCGGGACCCGCGCCTGGCGGACCACGTCGGCCGGACGGTCCACCGGTCGGCCCGGCTGCGCGGCGAGACCCCCTGGACGACGGCCCGCCGCCTGCTCCTGGAGGACCGCCTGGCCCCGACGGTCCTCCAGCACGTCGGCCACGAGGAGAACGTCCGCGCGATCATGCGCCACCGGGTCCACACCGGCGGTTCGGACGGCATCCTCCAGGGCGACAAGCCGCATCCGCGGGCGTACGGCACGTTCCCGCACTACCTGGGCCGGTACGTCCGGGAGCTCGGGGTGCTCTCGCTGGAGGAGTGCGTCGCCCACCTCACGGGACGTCCGGCGGCCCGGCTGCGCCTGCCGGACCGGGGCCTGGTGCGGGAGGGGTACCGGGCGGACCTGGTGCTGTTCGACCCGGAGACGGTCGCGGCGGGGTCCGCCTACGACACCCCGCGCGCGCTGCCCACCGGCATCCCGCACGTCCTGGTCGACGGCCGCTTCGTGATGGAGGACGGGCGGCGGACGGACGTCCTGGCCGGGCGGGCGGTCCGCCGCCGTCCCGGGTGACGGACCGCCCCTGCGCGCCGGCTACGGCTTGGGCAGGGTGCAGTCGGCGGCGCTCAGGTCCAGCTGGTTGCCGGTGGTGAAGCACAACGGGAGCTGGTAGGTCTGCTGGGCGTAGTTGATGCCCTGGCGGACGGTGACGGTGCCGTTCTCGTCGACCTCGCACGGGTTGTTCACCGTGCAGGTAGCGCCGTCCTCGTTGCCGGTGTTGTTGACGGCGACGACCGCGCCGGTGGCCTGGTCGACGACCGGCGAGCCGGAGGTGCCGCCGATGGTCTGGCAGGCCGAGGTGTAGCGGACCGAGTCCTTCCAGGTCCAGTCGCCCTCCCGTATCCGGTACACGAACCCGTCGATGGCGCAGCTGTAGAGCCGCTTCCAGTAGCCGGAGGCGACGGTGATCGCGGTGCCGGCGGTGGGGTGCGTGTCCTGGACGGTGAGCGCGCTGATGCCGTAGGAGCCGCGGATGGCCGCGTAGGTGGTGGTGAGCTGGTAGACCGTGGCGTCCGTGTCGGTCATCGTCGAGTACGCGACCTTGGAGGCGCGCAGGGTGGCCACGCGGGTGCCGGCGGAGTTCAGCAGCCCGAAGGTGCGGGTGGAGGCCTGGCCGACGATCACCTCGCCGGGCTCCGGGAAACCGGTCTCCAGACAGTGGCCGTTGGTGAGCACGAGCGCCGGGTCGGTGTCGAGGGAGTCCGGGAAGCGTACGACGGACCCGGAACAGTTGCTCAGCGCGACGGTCCCGGCCAGGGTGACGGCCTGGAGGGCGGGCGACGCGGGGGCCGCGGCCGGTGCGGCGGCGGTCACCGCGGCGGTGGGCGCGGTGCGCGCGGCGGTGGCGGCGGTCGGAGCCGTGGCGGTCCCGGGTGTCGCGACCGCGGGCGCCGCGCCGGCCCCGGCGATGGCCAGGGCGAAGAGCGCGGCGACGAGAGGCTTGGGCATGTGGGGGTCCCCTCTGACGACGGGGCGACCGGAGGTCTTCCGGTCGCCCGCTGATTTGTCATGTACATCATCAGCACGCCGGGAGGGGAGAACAAGCAGTGCTTTTCGGCCGCGCGGGGGCGGGGAGGCGGGGCCGGGAGGACCGCACCGGGCCGGGAGGGGCGGGGGCCGGGAGGGCCGCACCGGGCCGGGGCCGCGCGGACCATACCCGGCTGGGGCAGCGAGGACCGCACCGGGCCGGGAAGGCTGGAGCCCGGAAGACCGGGACCGGGAAGACCGGGACCGGGAAGACTGGAGCCGGGAAGTCAGACCGGACACACCGCCGGGCCTCGCGAGCACCCCGCCAGCACCCTGGGGCCATCCAGGGACCACCCAGGGACCACCCAGAGACCACCGAGCCTCAGCGATTCCCCTTGTCCCCGCCCGTCCCGTGCCCCTTCCCGTTGCCCTTGGCCACAGGGGTGCCGGAGACGGCCGTCCCGTCCGCCGAGGCGGCGGCCGTCGGCGTGTCGCCCCCGGCGGTCGCCCCGGACACCCCAGCCGCCACGGTCTCCGCGGCATCCACGGCATCCACGGCCTCCGCACCCTCCGCACCCTCCGTGGCCTCCGCGGCCTCCGCCGCCTCCGTGGCCTCCGCCGCCTCCGGCGACGCCGTGCCCCGCGCGCCGGAGGACGTGCCGGGAGTCCGTGCGGCCCCGCCGGCGGAGCCGGACGCCGACGGGGACACCGACTCCGCCGGGGCGGCCGACTCCGCGGACCCCGAGCGCGTACCCCCCTGTTCACCGCGCGTGCCGCCCTCCGGGGACCCGGAGAAGCCCATCCCCGCGATCAGCGCGGCCACCGAGACGGCCCCCACCGCCCCCACGGCGGCCACCACCCGCCGCGACCGCCCGGACCGCCCGGACCGCCCGGACCGCCCCGACCCCGCGCCGCGGGCCGCCGCACGCCGCCGGGCCGCACGGCCGCCCCCGGCCCCGGCCCCGGCACCCGTGTCGGCATCCGCACCCGTGTCGGCATCCGCGCCGGGGGCGGCACCGGCGCCGGCGGAAGCCACGCGCGGCAGCTCGGCCGTCTCGTCGTAGGCGATCTCCCAGCCGTGCGCGGCGGCCGGATCCCTGTACTGCTCGTACGCCGGCGCGTCCGCCGCGTCCGGGAGGTACACGTTCGGACGCACCGGGGACACCTCACTTTCACCTGGCCTGAACATGACCGTGGATTCTAGGGATCCGTGGGGCGCAAGGGACAGCGGAGGGCGATACCCGTACAAACCACACGTCTCACGTGGCGGAAAACACCCCCCGAGGAGCGTTACCGAGCCGTAAGCTCCCAGACATGCAGGTGATCCAGTCCACGAAGCTGTCCAACGTCTGCTACGAGATCCGGGGCCCGGTTCTCGAGGAGGCGATGCGCCTGGAAGCGGCAGGGCACCGCATCCTGAAGCTGAACACCGGGAACCCGGCCGCGTTCGGCTTCGACTGCCCGCCGGAGATCCTGGAGGACATCCTCCGCAACGTCTCCTCCGCGCACGGCTACGGCGACGCCAAGGGCCTGCTGGCCGCGCGCCGCGCGGTCGTCATGCACAACCAGACCCTGGGCATCGAGACCGACGTCGAGCACGTCTTCATCGGCAACGGCGTCTCCGAGCTGATCGTGATGGCGATGCAGGGCCTGCTGGACGACGGGGACGAGGTCCTCGTGCCGGCGCCCGACTACCCGCTGTGGACCGCGGCGGTCTCCCTCTCCGGCGGCACGGCCGTCCACTACCGCTGCGACGAGCAGGCGGACTGGATGCCCGACCTCGCCGACGTCGAGCGCAAGGTCACCGACCGCACCAAGGCGATCGTCATCATCAACCCGAACAACCCGACCGGCGCGGTGTACGACGAGGCGATGATCAGGGGCCTGACCGACATCGCCCGCCGGCACAACCTGCTGGTCTGCTCGGACGAGATCTACGACAAGATCCTCTACGACGGCGCCACGCACACCCCGACCGCCTCGGTCGCCCCGGACCTGCTGACCCTCACCTTCAACGGCATGTCGAAGGCGTACCGGGTGGCCGGCTACCGCGTCGGCTGGGTGTCGATCTCGGGCCCGCGCGCCCACGCCGACTCCTACATCGAGGGCCTGACGATCCTGGCGAACATGCGGCTGTGCGCGAACATGCCGGGTCAGCACGGCGTCGTGGCCGCGCTCAGCGGACGCCAGACCATCGACGACCTGGTGCTGCCGGGCGGGCGCCTGCGCGAGCAGCGGGACGTGGCGTACGAGCTGCTGACCCAGATCCCGGGGGTGAGCTGCGTCAAACCGAAGGGGGCGCTGTACCTCTTCCCGCGGCTGGACCCCACGGTGTTCAAGATCAAGGACGACCGGCGGATGGTCCTGGACCTGCTGCGCCGGGAGAAGATCATGGTCGTCCAGGGCACCGGCTTCAACTGGCCCGAACCGGACCACTTCCGGGTGGTGACCCTGCCCACGGTCACGGACCTGCGGGACGCGGTCGGCCGGATCGCGCGCTTCCTGGACGGCTACGGCCAGCCCTGACCCGCCCCGACTCCCGGCCCATGATCAGATAAGTCCGGTTTTGCGATCAAGTCAACTTTAGACGAAATCTAAGCTAGGATGGTTTCCTGTCAGAGCACGGGAGGCCATCCTCATGTACGAACCGATCCGCACCAAGTCGGTCCACAGCACGATGGCCGGCACCACCTCCGACTTCCCCCATCGGTCCCGCGAGGAGGAGCTGGACATCCAGCTCGCGGGCCATCTCGCCGCGCTGCTCGCCGTCACCGACGAGCTGCGCGCGCAGGCACCGTCCACCGACCTGGACACCGCGGCCGAACGGCTCGCGCAGCAGGTGGCCCGGTTGCGGGGAGGACGGACGCCGGTCCGCACGGTGGCATCCGGCGGCCGTGAGGCCCCCCTCACGGCACTGCACGAGCGGGCGCACACGCTCGCCGGGCGCGCCCTCGTCGTCGCGGCGTCGCGAGCCGACACCGCGGTGGCGATCCTCGCGGCGGAGCGCATGGACGCGCACTCCGCCGCGCTGTCCGGCGGGGAACTGACCCCCGCCGGCTGACCCCGCCCGGGCCGGCCCCCACCCGGGTCCGGCCCTCCCCGGGGTCCCCGTGAACGGCCCCGGTCCGCGTGCACCCGCAGCGACGCGCGGACCGGGCGCCACGATCTCCGTACTCTGCGACTACCTGATCGTCGACCCGCGCACCGGCACCGTCGAGGTGCACTCCGAGCCCTGCCGGGGCCGCTACACCGCCCGCGCGAAGAGGAACTCCGCCCTCCCGTTGCGTTCCGGGGCGCCCCCTTCACCCCCCGTTCACCCGGCTCCCCCAGGAACGACCCGTTCCGCGAGCACGCTCCCCGCGTGAGACGTATCGCAGGAACAGTCCTCGCGGTGCTGCTGATCGGTGGCGTGGTGGCCGCCGTCGTCGCAGGCCGGGACAACGAGGCGACAGGCACGGCAACGAAGACCGTGCGCATGGTCATCGGGTCGGAGAAGGCGGAGTTCTTCGCGGATCCGGACGTGGTGAAGGCCCTCGCCGCCAAGGGCTGGACCGTGCAGGCCGAGACCTCCGGGTCCTGGGCCATGGAAGGGCTGGACCTCAAGGGGTACGACCTCGCCTTCCCGTCCAGCCAGGCACCGGCCGTCGAACTGGCGGCCAAGTACAAGGTGACGGGGACCCTCCCCCGCCCCTTCTACTCGCCGCTCGTCGTCGTGGCGCACGAGAACGCCGCCGAGGTGCTCGCCGGCAACGGCCTCGCCGCCCTGGACGCCGAGCACCGGGGCACGTTCGAGATGGCCGCCTACCTCGACGCGGCCCGCGCCGACCGCACCTGGCAGCAGCTCAAGGGGGCCGGCCGGTACGGTGAGCTGACGGGCACGCTGTACCTGTCCAGCACCGACCCGGAGACCTCCAACTCCGGTGCCCTGTACCTCGCCGCCGCCTCCTACGTCGCCAATGACGGCAAGGTCGTCGCGAGCGACGCCGAGGTCGACGGGGCCGGGCCGCTGCTGCACAAGCTGGTCAGCGTGCAGGGCGCCCAGCAGTCCAGCACGGACGCGGCCTTCCGGGACTTCGTCAGCGGCGCCGGCAACCCGCTCGTCCTCGTCTACGAGTCGCAGGTCGCCGCCCTCCTGGCGGACGGACAGCAGCCCGACGACCTGGTCGTCCTCTACCCCGACACCACGGTCAACAGCGACCACACCGCCGTACCGCTCACCGGGAACGGCAAGGCCGTGGCCGAACTCCTCGCCACCGACCCGCGACTGCGCGAGCTGGAGGTCCGGCACGGATTCCGCCCACAGGGCGACACCGCCGGGTTCGCCTCGGCCGGCACCTACCTCAAGCAGCGACTGACCGGCGTCCGCCAGGCGCCCGTGCCCACCTCGAAGGTGCTGCACGAGCTGGCGCGACGGGCGCGCGGATAAAGGGGGACACCACCATGAGCACGACCGACGACACCTTCACCCTCACCCCGCCCGAGCCGGTGGCCGCCGTGCCGCGCGAGAAGGCCGGCGGACTGGTCCCGGTGGACGACGGGGTACGCACCGACATGGCCGCCAAGGCCGCCGCGTACGTCGAGTCACTGGCCGTCCTCGACGCCCGCTCGCCCGAGTTCGCCGGCAAGGTCGGCGAGATCACCGCGCTCGGCGCCGGCGAGATGCGCACGGCCGCCGCGCAGTCCAACCGCATGCTGGAGCGGACCGTCCGCAGCCTGCCCGACAAGGGCGGTGACGCCCAGTCGAAGGTCGCGGGCTCGCTCGTCGAACTGCGGCGCGTGGTGGAGGACCTGGACCCGCGCGACCTGTCCGCGAACAAGGGACGCAGGTTCCTGTCCAAGCTGCCCGGCGGCAACAAGCTGCGCGACCACGTCGCCAAGTACGCCTCCGCGCAGGGCACGTTGAACAGGATCGTGGGGTCGCTGCGCGGCGGGCAGGACGAACTACGCCGCGACAATGCCGCGTTGCAGACCGAGCGGGTCCGCCTCTGGGAGACCATGGGCAAGCTCCAGGAGTACGTCGTCCTCACCGACGCCCTGGACACGGCCGTCGAGCGGCACATCACCGGCGTCGCGGGCACCGACCCCGAGCGCGCCGACGGGCTGCGCGCCGACGTCCTCTTCCCCGTCCGGCAGAAGCACCAGGACCTGCTCACCCAGCTCGCGGTGTGCGCGCAGGGCTACCTCGCCATGGACGTCGTACGCCGCAACAACGACGAGCTGATCAAGGGCGTCGACCGGGCGGCCACCACGACCGTCTCCGCGCTGCGGATCTCCGTGATGCTGGCCTCCGCCCTCGACCACCAGAAGAAGGTCGTCGAGCAGGTCGACGCGTTGCGCGGGACGACCGAGGACCTCATCCGGGGCAACGCCGAGATGCTGGCCACGCAGAGCGGGGAGATCCAGCGGATCGCCGCCGACCCGGCCGTGGGCGCCGAGACCCTGCGCGCGGCCTTCCAGCAGATCTACCGCACCCTCGACGCCATCGACAGCTACAAGGTGCAGGCGACCGAGGCGATGGCGGCGACCGTGGAGAGCCTGACCACCGAGCTCCAGGGCGCGAGCACCTACCTGGAGCGCAGCCGGTCGCGGGGCCCGCAGGACGGGGGCCTCGGATGAGACGGCCCCTGCTCGCACTGACCGCGCTCGCCCTGCTGCTGACCGCCTGCACGGGCCAGGAGCGCGAGGACGACCCGACCGCCCCCGCGCCCGGCACCCTGCGGGTCCTCGCCTCCAGCGAACTCGCCGACATGGAACCGGTGTGGGAGCAGGTCCGCGAGGACACCGGCGTCACGATCCGGCCCACCTACATGGGCACCCTGGACGCGGTGAACCTGCTGGCGGAGAAGAGCGCCGACGCGCGCTACGACGCCGTGTGGCTGTCCTCCAACGACTACCTGCGGCTGCGGCCGGAGGTCGCGAAGAAGGTCGTGTCCGAGACGCCGGTGATGTCCAGCCCGGTCGCGCTCGGTGTGAAGACGCGGACGATGAACGCGCTGGGCTGGACGCCGGAGGACGTCACCTGGTCGCAGATCGAACAGGCCGTCCAGGACGGCAGGCTGACCTACGGCATGACCGACCCGGCCCGCTCCCACTCCGGCTTCGCCACCCTCGTCTCGGTCGCCTCGGCGCTCTCCGGCGCCCAGTCCGCGCTCACCGACGCGGACGTCACGAAGGCGAGCCCGCGGCTGAAGGAGTTCTTCGCCGGGCAGAAGCTGACGTCGGGTTCGTCGGGCTGGCTGGCGAGCGCCTACCGGCGGCGCGGTGACGTCGACGCGCTGCTCAACTACGAGTCGGTGCTCAAGGGCATCCCGGGGCTGACCGTGATCCGGCCCAAGGACGGCGTGCTCACCGCCGACTACCCGCTGTCCTCCCTGGCCGCGACCGACGCGACGACCCGCGAGGACGTCAAGAAGGTCGCCGACGCGCTGCGCACCCCCGCCGTCCAGGAGCTGATCACCACGCGGACCCACCGCCGCCCGGTCGTCGCCTCCGTACCGCCCGCGTCCGGACTGGACACCACCCGGCGGCGCGAACTGCCCTTCCCGGGCAGCCGTTCGGTGGCCGACGGACTGCTCGACGCGTACGAGAACGAACTGCGCCGGCCCTCCCGGACGGTGTACGTCCTCGACACCTCCGGTTCCATGGAGGGCGACCGGCTCCAGAGGCTCAAGGACGCGCTCACCGGTCTCACCGGCGACTTCCGCGACCGCGAGGAGGTCACCCTGATGCCGTTCGGCTCGGACGTGAAAAGCGTCCGCACCCATGTCGTCAGCCCCGCCGATCCGGAGACCGGGCCGGCCGCGATCCGCGAGGACACCGAGCAGCTGGAGGCGGACGGCGACACCGCGATCTACACCTCGCTCCAGAAGGCGTACGACCACCTGGGCACCGGCCGGGACACGTTCACCTCGATCGTGCTGATGACCGACGGCGAGAACACCGCCGGGGCGGACGCCGGGGACTTCGACGCCTTCTACCGGAAGCTGAGCGGCGCGCGGCAGGACATCCCCGTCTTCCCCATCCTCTTCGGCGACTCCGACCGCTCCGAGCTGGAGCACATCGCCGAGCTGACCGGCGGCCGCCTCTTCGACGCCCAGGAGGGCTCGCTGGACGGCGCCTTCGAGGAGATCCGTGGCTACCAGTAGGTTCACCGGATACCTGGAGTCCCGCAAGAACATCACCGGCAGCCTGTGCGGGCTGGCCGGCCTGGCCCTCACCTTCGCGGGGGTGGCGGGCCCGTACTGGCCGGTCGTGGTCGCCGGGCTGTACGGCGCGGGCGCGCTGATCGCCCCGCCGGAGCGCCCGCCGGTGCCGGACTTCCCCGACCCGTCCGCGCAGCTCGACGAGGTGCGCGCCGACTTCGGCCGGCTCCGGGCCTATCTGGCGGACGTCGACCTGCCGCCCGCCGCCGCGGGCCGGCTCACCGAGCTGACCGAGCTGCTGGCCGCGCTGCTGGACCCCGGCTGGGTCACCGAGCTGCTCGCCCAGGACCCGGAGGCCGTCCACGCGCTGTCCCGGGCGGTGCGGCAGGACGTCCCGGAGGCCGTCGACACGTTCGTCCGGACCCGGTGGTGGACCCGGCTCGCCCCCGGCCAGGAGCCTCCCGAACGGCACCTGGAGAAGCAGCTGACGCTGCTCCGGGAGGAGGCGGAACGGCTGGCCGCGGGTCTGCGCGAGACGGAGGCGCGGCGGCAGGAGTCGCACACCCGGTACCTGGAGGACCGGTCGCGGTGACGTCGTGAAGGGGGAGGGCGGGACGGGCGAAGGCCTGCCGCCGTCCCTCCCGTCGGGGCGGACGGGAAGGGCGACGACAGGCCCAGGGCCTCGCACACCGTTGTGCGAAGCCTCGCCGGTCTGTGGTGCTCACCGCGGCCGGCCGTGACGATACTGCTGGTCAGGGCACGATCGGAGCCGGCCGCGGCGTCTTGGGTGGGCTCGCTCAGCCCAGGCGGCGCACCAGTGCGCGGTACTCGTCCCACAGCTCCTCGGGCGTGTGGTCGCCGAAGGTGTTCAGGTGCTCCGGGACGAGGGCGGCCTCCTCGCGCCACACGTCCTTGTCGACGGTGAGCAGGAAGTCCAGGTCGGAGTCGGCGAGGTCGAGGCCGTCGGTGTCGAGGGCGTCCTTGGTGGGCAGCACGCCGATCGGCGTCTCGACGCCCTCGGCCTTGCCCTCCAGCCGCTCCACGATCCACTTCAGGACGCGGCCGTTCTCGCCGAAGCCGGGCCAGACGAACTGTCCCTCGTCGTTCTTGCGGAACCAGTTGACGTAGTAGATCTTCGGGAGCTTCGCCTGGTCCTTGCCCTTGGCGACGTCGATCCAGTGGCCCATGTAGTCGCCCATGTTGTAGCCGCAGAACGGCAGCATGGCGAACGGGTCGCGGCGCAGCTCGCCGACCTTGCCCTCGGCGGCGGCGGTCTTCTCGGAGGCCACGTTGGCGCCGAGGAAGACGCCGTGGTTCCAGTCGAAGGACTCCGTCACCAGGGGGACGGCGGTGGCGCGCCGGCCGCCGAAGAGGATCGCCGAGATCGGCACGCCCTTGGGGTCCTCCCACTCGGGCGCGATGATCGGGCACTGGGCGGCGGGCACGGTGAAGCGGGCGTTGGGGTGGGCGGCCGGGGTGCCGGACTCCGGCGTCCAGTCGTTGCCCTTCCAGTCCGTCAGGTGGGCCGGGGTCTCCTCCGTCATGCCCTCCCACCAGATGTCGCCGTCGTCGGTCAGTGCCACGTTGGTGAAGACCGAGTTGCCCCACAGCGTCTTCATCGCGTTGGCGTTGGTGTGCTCACCGGTGCCGGGCGCGACGCCGAAGAACCCGGCCTCGGGGTTGATGGCGTACAGCCGGCCGTCCTCGCCGAAGCGCATCCAGGCGATGTCGTCGCCGATCGTCTCGACGGTCCAGCCGGAGAGCGTCGGCTCCAGCATGGCGAGGTTCGTCTTGCCGCAGGCGCTCGGGAAGGCCGCGGCGACGTACTTGGACTCGCCCTGCGGCGGGGTCAGCTTGAGGATGAGCATGTGCTCGGCGAGCCAGCCCTCGTCGCGGGCCATGACGGAGGCGATGCGCAGGGCGTAGCACTTCTTGCCGAGCAGGGCGTTGCCGCCGTAGCCGGAGCCGTAGGACCAGATCTCGCGGGTCTCGGGGAAGTGGGAGATGTACTTGGTCCGGTTGCAGGGCCAGGGGACGTCCTGCTCGCCGGGCTCCAGGGGGGCGCCGAGGGTGTGCACGGCCTTCACGAAGAAGCCCTCGGAGCCGAGCTCGTCGAGGACCGGGCGGCCCATGCGGGTCATGGTGCGCATGGAGACGGCCACGTACGCGGAGTCCGTGATCTCGACGCCGATCGCGGAGAGCGGGGAGCCGAGCGGGCCCATGCAGAAGGGGACGACGTACATCGTCCGGCCGCGCATCGAGCCGCGGAACAGGCCCTTCTCGCCCTGGAAGATCTCCCGCATCTCGTCGGGGGCCTTCCAGTGGTTGGTCGGGCCGGCGTCCTCCTCCTTCTCGGAACAGATGAAGGTGCGGTCCTCGACGCGGGCGACGTCGGTCGGGTCGGAGGCCGCGTAGTAGGAGTGGGGGCGCTTGATCGGGTCGAGTTTGCGGAAGGTGCCCTTCTCGACCAGTTCGTCGCAGAGCCGCTGGTACTCGGCCTCGGATCCGTCACACCAGACCACGTTGTCCGGCTGGGTCAGTTCGGCGATCTCGTTGACCCACGAGATCAGTTCCTGGTGCTGGGTGGGGATGACGGGGGGAGCCGCGATGTCGCGCGCCACGATTGCTCCTAGGTGAGGGATTTTGTCCTTGTCTGCCCCGTGGGGGCCGCGACCCGGATGCTTCGCAGCGAGCTGCTGAGCGCTCATCCGGTGTCGACCGCACTCATTTGATCATCCGACGCCTCAGCGCATCTGTCCAGAGGGCGTCACAGATGAGCAGGGTGAGCCTCGCCACGCGTACCCCTCACAGCGCCGGCCCATGCATCCACCCCGTCGGCCCACGTCACCCGCCCGCACCACCGACCCCTCGGCGGCCCTTCGGTGACCGTGAGATGATGGACTCGGCGGCCGTCCGACTCGCCCGACTGACCCGTAACTTACGGTTCCGTAGGTACGATGCGGTGCATGACTGCGTCCGCCCCCGACGCGCCCAGGGACACGCAGGCCGCCGGCCAAGGTCCCGTCGCGCTCTCCCTGCCGCATCCGGTCAAACCCAAGCTCCGCGGCTGGCTGCACCTCGGCATGTTCCCGGCCGCCCTCATCGCGGGCCTCGTGCTCACCGCGCTCGCCGACTCCCCCAGAGGCCGCATCGCCTGCGGCATCTACGCCCTCACGGCGTGCCTGCTGTTCGGCGTCAGCGCGCTCTACCACCGGGGCGACTGGTCCCCGCGCATGGACGGCGTCCTGCGCCGCCTCGACCACGCGAACATCTTCCTGATCATCGCGGGCACCTACACGCCGCTGACGATGCTGCTCCTGCCGGGCAGCAAGGGGCAGTGGCTGCTGTGGGGCATCTGGGCCGCCGCGGCGGCGGGGATCGTCTTCCGCGTCTTCTGGGTCGGCGCCCCGCGCTGGCTCTACACCCCCTGCTACATCGCGATGGGCTGGGCCGCCGTCTTCTTCCTGCCCGACTTCATGCGCGCGGGCGGCATCGCGGTCCTCGTCCTGGTGATCGTCGGCGGCCTCCTCTACAGCGCGGGCGGCGTGATCTACGGCATCAAGCGCCCGAACCCGTCACCGCGGTGGTTCGGCTTCCACGAGGTGTTCCACTCCCTCACCCTGGCCGCCTTCATCGCGCACTACGTGGGCATCTCACTGGTCGCGTACCAGCACGCATAGGCCTCCGCCACTCCGCCAACTCCCCCTCAGGGCCCCGGCTTCACGCCGTGGCCCTTCTCTCTTGCACTCCTGACGTGGCCGCGTCGACGGCGGATGCCGGACAATGACGCCATGACGGCCGCACGTTCCCCCCTCGCCTCCGCCGACCGGCCGCAGCCCGGACTGCGTGAGCGCAAGAAGATCAAGACGCGGGAGGCGATCCGCGCCGCGACCTACGCGCTGGTCGAGGAGCAGGGGTACGACGCCACGACGATCGAGCAGATCGCCGAGCGCGCAGAGGTGTCGCCGTCGACCGTCTTCCGCTACTTCCCGGCCAAGGAGGACATCGTCCTCACGGACGAGTACGACCCCGTCCTGCTGGAGCAGGTGCGGTCCCGGCCCGCCGACGAGCCGTGGCCCGACACGATCCGGACCGTGCTGCGCGAGGCCGTCCGCACGGGCGTGGACGCGGACCTGGAGGTGGCGCGGCTGCGGACCCGGCTGATGGTCGAGGTCCCGGCCGTGCGGTCGCGGATGATGCAGAGCATGTCGGTCACCGGCCGCATGCTCTGCACCGCCATCGGCGAGCGCACCGGCCGCGACCCCGACAGCCTGGAGGTCCGGGTCTACGCGATGGCCCTGATCGGCGGTCTGATGGAGACCTCCCTGTACTGGGCGGAGAAGGGGCACCAGGACGACTTCACCTCCCTCGTCGACCGCACCCTGCTGGTCCTCCAGCACGGCCTGCCCCGGGAAAACCCCTGAGGCCCCACCCCGCCCCCGTGCCATCCTGACCGGGTGAGCACACCCGAGATCCACCTGGCCGTCGCCCCCGAACTGGCCCTGTTCGTCCCGCACGCCCGGCGCGTCGGCGCCCACGCCCTGGCCGTCGACGGGGTCTCCACCCTGGGCCACGTCGTCGAGTCCGTCGGCGTGCCGCTGACCGAGGTCGGCGCACTGGTCGTCGACGGGCGCGAGGTGCCGGTCTCGCACATCCCGGCGCACGGCGAGTCGGTGAGCGTCCGTCCGGTCGAGCGCCCCCAGCGGGTGCCGGGCGCTCCGCTGAGGTTCCTGCTCGACGTCCATCTCGGCACCCTCGCCCGCCGGCTGCGCCTGCTCGGCGTGGACACGGCGTACGAGTCGACGGACATCGGCGACCCGGCGCTCGCCGCCCGGTCGGCGGCCGAGCGGCGGGTCATGCTCAGCCGCGACCGCGGTCTGCTGCGCCGCCGTGAGCTGTGGGCCGGGGCGTTCGTCTACAGCACCCGCCCCGACGACCAGCTCCGTGACGTCCTGGACCGGTTCGCGCCCGCCCTGCGGCCCTGGACGCGGTGCACCGCCTGCAACGGGCTGCTGCGTGAGGCCACCAAGGACGAGGTCGCCGACCAGTTGGAGCACGGCACGCAGCGGTCGTACGACGTGTTCGCGCAGTGCCGGGAGTGCGGGCGGGCGTACTGGAAGGGCGCGCACCACGAGCAGCTGGAGGCCATCGTGGAGCGCGCCCTTCAGGACTTCGCGGGCGAACGCTGACCCGGTCTACTTCTTCTTCACGTCACCCTTCCCGCAGGCGATGCCGTCCTTGTCGCGGTCCAGGCCGTGGCGGTCGCGGCCGGCGACGGTGAGACCGGTGCCGTAGCCCTTCTCCTTGAGCCAGTCGCACCGCTCGGCCACGGTGTTCACCTTCTTCGGGAAGGTCCACGGCACGCACTGGCTGATGGTGCCGTAGGAGTGGTCGCAGCCGTCGTACCCGGCGGGCATCTCGTGGCCTTCGTGGCCCTGGTGGTGCTGGACGTCGCTCTTGGCGGTGCTCTCCGGGCTCACCGTGGTCTTCTCGCTCGCGGGGACCTCCGTCAGGTCCTCCGCGAACTCCTGCACCCGGGCCGCGGCGACCTGGCCGTCGGCGCCGATGCGCACCCACTTCGACACGGAGGGGACGCCGCCCGCGTCCACCACCGACAGCATGTACCAGCCGGGCGGCGCCAGGTCGGGGTTGCTGGTCAGGCTGAGGTCGATGGTGTTCCCCTCGACCGTCATCGGCAGGTCGACGTAGCGCTGGTTGGGGTCGGAGGAGTGGGTGATCGCGGCCGGGCGGATCAGGGACGCCTTCACCACCGGCTTGTCGACGGTGATGCGCTGCGAGCTGCCGTACGCCCACTCGGTGTCGGCCACCGAGGTGATCTGCGGCCGGTCGCCCTTGAACAGGTACGGCGGCTGGTAGATCGACACCCGCTGGTCGAAGGAGCCGTCGCCCGGGTTGTCGCCGACGCTCAGGACGCGTCCGTCGGGCAGCAGCAGGGACGAGGAGTGGTAGGTCCGCGGGACGGGGTCGGTGGCCAGGCCCGGCTGGAACTCGTTGGTCGCCGGGTCGTACATCGACGCCTCGAAGACGGGGTCCTCGCGGTAGGTGTGCAGGGCGCCGCCGGTCTCCAGGACCTTGCCGTCCGGGAGGATGACGGCCGACACGTACACCTTGCCCTGGTCGCCGGTCTGCGCGGTGCCGTCCTGGTAGTGGCCCTGCGGCAGGTCGGGGCCGGGCACGTACTGCGGCGAGTCGGCCTTCATGTCGATGACGTCGGTGAGCCGGTGCGCGTCGGGCGCGACGGTGTGGTTGCCGCCGCCGATGGTGATGACCTTCTGGTCCTGGGCGGGCGGCAGCAGCACCGACATCGACTGGTCCCGCTCGTCCTTCTTGCGCAGGCCCGGTACGTCGGCGATGGTGCCGGCGTCGTAGTCGTAGACGGAGGCGCCGGTGCCGGGCAGGCCGTTGCCGAAGACATGGCTGCCGGTGTAGAAGAGGCGGCCGTCCTGGAGCAGGATCATCGACGGGTACAGGCCCCAGAACGTCCAGGCCTGCTTGGCCTCGCCGAGCGGCAGCCACTTGTTCTGGGCGTAGGAGAAGTGCTCGTTGACGACCGTGCCGGAGGAGTCCTCGGCGAGGCCGCCCAGGGAGATGACGTCACCGTTGCCCATCGCGGTCGCCGACGGGTACCAGTGGCCCGCCAGCATGTCGTTGACCTTGATGTACTGGTTCAGGTCCGGGTCGAAGACGTAGCTGGAGCGCAGGCCCTTGTAGCCGACGCTGCCGTCGGGCTCGGCGTAGTCCTTGTTGCCGCCCATGACCAGCACGCGTCCGTCGGGGAGCTGGACGTGTCCGGCGCAGAAGAAGTCCTCCGGCGTCGGGATGTCGGTGTAGGTGCCGGCCACCGGGTCGTAGACGGACGTCTTGAAGGTGCCGGCCTCGAACATGTCGAGGTCGTTGCCGGAGCCGGCGATCAGCAGCACCTTCCCGGTGTGCAGCAGCACCGAGTGGATGGCCCGGACCGGCATCTCGGTGGTCTGGACGGTCCACTCGCCCCTGCACTCCGGTCCCGTGCCGCCCGTGGTGCAGGGGTCGGGGTCGGAGGGGACGGTGGCGTCCGTCATCGCGTAGTCGTCGGTGGTGAGGGTGCCGACGCCGTAGAGGGCGCCGCCCCAGGTGATCCGGTCGGTGTTCGGCGGGATCACCGGGGTGCGGACCTCGGTGCGGGTCCAGCCGGCCGACTGCTCCAGGGTCTTGAGGTCGGTCCAGTAGACCCAGCCCTGGGCGGTGTCGTGGCGGAAGAGGGTGAACGCGACGTCCGGCGTCGTCGACCGGTACCAGAACGACAGGTCGTACTGGTGGTCCGGCGTGACCTGCGGGGCGCAGGAGTTCTCCAGCATCATCGTCTTGCGGTCGCCGTCGGCGCGCCGGGTCAGTTCGATGCGGACGGCGCGGCTGCCGGAGTGGGCGTCGTCGGTGACGGTGAAGGTGAAGTCGTTGTCCCCCCAGCCCGACTTCTCGAAGCACTGGGGGAACTGGGAGGGCCCGTCGAGGATCTCCAGGCCCGGGTTCCTCACCAGGTTGGTCGCGGCGGTGGCGGGCTGGGCGCCCAGCGGGCCGAGCCCGAGGGCGGCGGCGAAGAGCATGAGGGCGGTCAGCAGCAGACGTGTCGTTCTCCCGCGGGGCAGCGTCCGCCACCGTCCGCCACGGGCTGGTCTTCGGGCTCCGTACATGGTGTTTCCCCCCTTGTTCACGGCTCCTGCGATGCAGGCGGTGCCGGACACGGCTGCCTGCGGTAGAGGCGGTGCCGCTCACGGCTGTCTGCGATGCAGGCGGTGCCGGTCGCGGCTCCCTGCGGTAGAGGCGGTGCCGCTCACGGCCGCCCTGCGATGAGGCGGTGCCGCTCACGGCCGCCCTGCGATGCAGGCGGTACCGGTCGCGGCTGCCTGCGGTACAGGTGGTGCGTCAGGCGTCGTTCTCGATGCGGAGGATGTCGATCCGGCCGCCGCCCTCGCCGAAGGTGGCGACGGGCGTGCCGTGCGCGAACAGGGCGCGCAGGGTGGGCAGGTGTTCGCGCTCACCGCGCAGGGCCGCGGTGGACACCACGTAGTCGATGTCCCGCCAGCCGTGCGGCAGCGTCCTGGTGACCGCCGGGTCCTGGTCGAGCTTGTAGTGCCAGATGACACCGGTGCCCGGGCGGTAGCCGGCGTCGACCGCGTCGAGCCACAGCACGCCGTCGGTGACGACGCGGACCTCGGAGCGGTCGCCGACGGGGGTCTCGCGCAGCCAGCGGGCGGCGTCGTGGTAGACGCCGTTGTCGTCGGCCCGCGTGGCGGCGCGGTCACGGTCGTACCAGTGCGGCCCGGCGAGCAGGGCGGCGGCGGCCACGGCCGCGACGGCGGCCGCGGGCCGCAGGTGCGGTTTCCCGGGCAGGCGGGCGACCACGGCCTGGGCGGTCCCGGCCAGGGTGAGCGCCAGGAACGGCAGCACCTGCACGATGTACATCTGCGGCAGGTATCCGCCGGGCCGCAGCGCCACGAGGGCCAGCACCAGGACGGCGAGGGCGGCCGGCCGCAGCCGCCGGACGGCGAACGCGCACAGGGCCGCCACGCCCCCGCCGATCAGCAGGTACGGGTCCCGGTCCAGCCAGTCCGTGAACAGCTGGTGGGCGTCGGTGCCGTCCTCGAAGGCCGATCCGCTGCCCTCGCGCCCGCCGAGCTGGAACTTGAGCGTGCCGAGCAGCGACACATGTCCGGCGCCCGGGAACAGCTCTCCCTTGAGCAGGGCGTACAGCGGGTAGAACAGGCCGGTCAGGACGAACCCGGAGCCGAAGCCGGCGAAGGAGAACTTGCGGGTGCTGGGGTGGCTGCCCTGCCAGAGGGTGACCAGCAGCACGGGCAGCAGGACCCCGATGGTCTCCTTGGAGAGCACCGCGACCGCGAACGCCGTGCCGGCCGCGACGTGGTGCCACAGGTGGCGGCGCGGGGACAGGGCGAAGGCGAAGGACACCAGCACCCACAGGACGGCGATGTTGTCCAGGTAGATCTGCCGGTGCAGCACCACGGCGAGCGGCGACAGCGCGTACAGCAGCAGGGCCGCGGCGGCCGTGGGCCGCGCCAGTCCGAGGCGCCGGCCGATCACGTAGACCAGGACCATCGCCGCCGCGGCCACCGGCAGCATGGCGATCCGCCCCTGCACGAAGGTGGGCACGTCGGGCAGGAGCCAGTTCGGCAGCCAGGAGACGCCGGCGAGCTGGATCCAGCCCAGCGGCGGGTGGTCGTACCAGTAGGTGTAATGCGCGAGTTCACCGTGCTGTACGGCCCACGCCTGCGCGAGATACGTGCCCTCGTCGTCATTCGGGAATGGGTAATTGCCTATTCCGAGGATCCTCGCCAGGAGGCCTACGACGAAAACAGGCGCAACCCAGAAAACATCTTTCCGTAACACACTCCCGCGTATGGAGGTGTGCCCGTCACCGGATTCACCGGAACCCGGACGGGAAACGGAAGAAGAACTTTCGGAAACCTGCGCCTCGGACGCATCACGCGCTCGCGTGTGCGGTATGGCGGTCCCCATGCGGAATCCCCCCACCCATTTCTGGGCCTGATGACAGCCGGGGGCCTCCCCCTTGAAACCCCCCGGAATCAGGCATGCCGGAGCATCATGACACAGCTCGGGACCCAGTATGAGCAGAACCTGTGATTCCGTTTGAGGCGGGGATCATCACAGCGAGGCCACATTGCGGCGTAAAAGCCGAACCTGCTAACTTCGGCCCTATCTTTGCTCGTGAGCCCGAATCGATCATGCGCGAAAACTCCGGACAACCGGAGGAGAACGGGCTGGGAACCGGCTGGGAACCGGGTCCTCGCCGAGGGCCGTCACACTGATCACGAGCACCTCTGGAAGTCCCGTCGGCCGGGGGGCCGCAGACGGACGGGAGCCTTCCGCGCACGTACGAGTTGAACGACCGTTCACCAAGGATGACCAAGAAAGACCGAGGGGGGAATTCGTGGTCTCCGCCATTCTTTTCATCGATTCGATCGTCCTCATGGCCGCCGCCGGCGTGACCCTGTGGTGGATGCTGCACGCCTGGCGCACCCCGGAGACACTGGAGTCGACGGCCTTCGCCACACCCGACGGCAGGGCGGACCTGTCCTTCTCGCTCCTGGTGCCGGCCCGGCACGAGGAGGCCGTGCTGCGGCACACGGTCGAGCAGATGCTGCGCATCGACCACCCGGACTTCGAGATCCTGCTGATCGTCGGCCACGACGATCCCGGCACCGCCGCCATCGCCCACGAACTGGCCGCCGAGCACCCCGGCACGGTGCGCACGGTGGTCGACACCCACGACAAGAAGAACAAGCCCCGCGCGCTCAACACGGCGCTGCCGCACGCCCGCGGCGAGGTCATCGGGGTCTTCGACGCCGAGGACGTCGTCCACCCCGAGCTGCTCAGCCACGTCGACTTCGCCTTCCGGCGGGAGGACGCCGACGTCGTCCAGGGCGGCGTCCAGCTGATCAACTACGAGAGCAGCTGGTACAGCCTGCGCAACTGCCTGGAGTACTTCTTCTGGTTCCGCAGCCGGCTCCACCTGCACGCCCGCAAGGGGTTCATCCCGCTCGGCGGCAACACCGTCTTCGTCCGGTCCGCCCTGCTGCGGGAGACCGGCGGCTGGGACGGCAACTGCCTCGCCGAGGACTGCGACCTGGGCGTCAGGCTGTCCAGCGGCGGCGCCAGGGTCGTCGTCGCCTACCACTCCGCGCTGGTCACCCGCGAGGAGACGCCCGACTCGATCAAGGCGCTCTACAAGCAGCGCACCCGCTGGAACCAGGGGTTCCTCCAGGTCCTGCGCAAGGGCGAGTGGCGCCGGCTGCCCGGATTCGGGCAGCGGATGCTCGCCCGCTACACCCTCAGCACCCCGTTCGTGCAGGCCGCGACCGGCGTGATGATCCCGCTCGGCGTCCTCTTCGCCGTCATCGGCGGCGTCCCGCTGCCGTTCTCGATGTTCGCCTGGCTGCCCATGCTGCCGATGGCCGCGATGATCGTCTTCGAGGCGGTCGCCCTGCACGACTTCGGCCGCGAGTACGGCTTCCGCATCGGCTTCGGGCACTACGCCAAGCTCGTCCTCGGCGGTCCCGTGTACGCCGTGATCCTCGCGGCCGCCGCGCTGCGCGCCGTGTGGCGCGAGTACACCGGCCGCCGCGACTGGGAGCTGACCTCGCACGTCGGCGCCCACCTCCCCGTCCAGACCCCGCAGCCCCAGGAGGCACGGTGACGGCGCTGCCCGCCGACGTGTCCATCGTCGTCCCCACCTTCAACGAAGCCGACAACATCCGCGAGCTGCTGTCCCGCGTCCGCGCCGCGATCCCCGCCGGAACCCGCGCGGAGGTCGTCTTCGCCGACGACTCCACCGACCGCACCTGCCAGGTCATCGAGGAGGAGGCCGCGTACAGCGCCGTCCCGGTGGTCCTGCACCACCGGGACACCCCCGAGGGCGGTCTGGGCGGCGCGGTGGTCGAGGGCATCGCCCGCGCGTCGGCGCCCTGGATCGTCGTCATCGACGCCGACCTCCAGCACCCGCCGGAACTCATACCCGAGCTGATCGCCCGCGGCGAGGCCACCGGCGCCGAACTGGTCGTGGCCAGCCGGTACGCGGCCGGCGGCGACCGCAGCGGCCTGGACGGCGGCTACCGCAAACTCGTCTCCAGCACCTCCACGCTGGTCACCAAGGCGCTCTTCCCGCGCGCCCTGAACGGCCTCACCGACCCGATGAGCGGCTTCTTCGCCATCCGCCGCACCGCGATCGACCGGGCGTCGAGCCAGGACGAGGGCCTCCAGCCCCTCGGCTACAAGATCCTCCTCGAACTGGCGGTACGCTGCCGTCCGCGCGGCATCGCCGAGGTGCCGTACGCCTTCGGGGAGCGGCACGCGGGCGAGTCCAAGTCGACGGCCCGCGAGGGCATGCGCTTCCTGCGGCACCTGATCACCCTGCGCACCGCCGACCCCCGCGCCCGGGCGGTGGTCTTCGGGCTGATCGGCCTGTCGGGCTTCGTCCCCAACCTGGCGCTCCTGTGGTGCCTGACCACCTGGGCCCCCGGTCTGCACTACGCCCCGGCGGAGATCATCGCCAACCAGGCGGGGCTCCTGTGGAACTTCGCCCTCATCGATTCCTTCGTCTACCGCAACCAGCGCCGCCACCGCCGGCGCGACGTGCGCCTGCTCTCCTTCGCGGCCGTCGGCAACGCCGACCTGATCGCCCGCATCCCGCTGGCCGCGCTCCTGATCGGCGCCGGGGGCATGACCGCCCTGCCCGCCACGGCCCTCGCCATGGCGGTCGTGTTCACGGCCCGCTTCCTGGTCGTGGACCGGTGGCTCTACGGCCGCCTGCACCGGCGCGAGGCGGCGCTCGCCCGCGTCACGCCGGAGAAGGTGGCGGAGCCGGTACCGGACCCGCTGGGCTGACCGGACGCCGAGGGGCCCGGGGGATCCGTCCCTCGGGCCCCTCGGCGTCCACGGCCCGGGGTCCGTCCCCCGCACCTCGCACCCGGCGCCGAACAGCAGGCAGGCGCCTCACCTCACGGCGTCGCCTCACCCCACGGCGTCGGCTCACCGCAGGGCGTCGGCTCGCCTCACGGCGTCAGCTTCGCCTTCAGGGCGGCCGGGTCCGTCACCGGCAGATCGCAGACGAAACCGCGGCAGACGTACGCCGTCGGCTTCCCGTCGATCAGCGCGCGGTCGGCGAGCAGCGGGAACTCCCCGCTGTCCGGCGTGCCCCAGGCCACCACCGCCCCCGGCGCGGTCCCCAGCAGGGCGGTGCGGTGCAGCGCGCGGGTGCCCGCGTCCTCGGCGGACGGTCCGACGACCGCCACCTCACGGGGCCCGTCGAGCAGGGCCTCCGCCGCCGCGAGGCCCCATCCGATGAACCGGGGCACCCGCGGCCCGAGCGCCTTGACGACCCCCAGCGCCCGCTCGGCCGCGGAGCGGTGCGCCTCGGAACCGGTGTGGGCCGCGTAGCCGAGCAGGGCCGACGCGGCGGCCGACCACCCGGAGGGCGTCGCGTTGTCGGTCGGGTCCTGGGGGCGGCGGATGAGCCGCTCGGCGTCGTCGGCGGTGTCGTACAGGGCACCGGAGCCGGGGTCGGTGAAGCGGGTGAGGACGTGGTCGAGGAGGAGACCGGCGAACTCCAGCCAGACGCCCTCCCCGGTGACGGAGGCCAGCGCGAGGAAGCCCTCCGCCACGTCGGCGTAGTCCTCCAGCACCCCCGCGTTCGCCCCGGCGCGCCCGTCCTTGCTGGTGCGGGAGAGGTGCGCCCGGTCGTCGAGGTGCAGGCGGACGAGGAGGTCCGCGGCGGCGAGGGCGGCCTCGATCAGATCGGGGCGGTCGAAGCAGGCCCCGGTCTCGGCGAGCGCGGCGACGGCGAGCCCGTTCCAGGCGGCGACGACCTTGTCGTCCCGGCCGGGGGCGGGGCGTTCCGCCCGCGCCGCGAGCAGCCGCCGCCTGACCGAATCGATCCTCTCGGCCTCGAACACGCCCTCGCTCTGCGGGAGTTGCAGGACGGAGGAGCCGTGCTCGAAGGTGCCCTCCTCGGTCACCCCGAAGTACTGGGCGGCCAGGGCGGCGTCGTCGGCGCCGAGGACCTCGGTGAGCTGCTCCGGCGTCCAGACGTAGTAGGCGCCCTCGACGTGCCGGCCCGTCCCGTCGTCGCTGTCGGCGTCGAGCGCGGACGCGAAACCGCCCTGCTCGGTGCGGAGTTCGCGCACCATGAAGTCGGCGGTCTCCAGCGCCACCCGCCGCGCCTGCTCCGAGCCCGTGGCCCGCCACAGGTGGGTGTACACCCGGCACAGCAGCGCGTTGTCGTACAGCATCTTCTCGAAGTGCGGCACGGTCCAGTCCCGGTCGACGGAGTACCGTGCGAAGCCGCCCCCGAGCTGGTCGTAGATGCCGCCGCGGGCCATCCGTTCACATGTGTCCGCCGCCATCTGCAACGCGCCCTCGGCGCCCGTGCGGGCGTGGTGGCGCAGCAGGAACTCGATCACCATGGACGGCGGGAACTTCGGCGCGCCGCCGAACCCGCCGCGCTGCGGGTCGTACTCGCGGGTCAGCCCGAGCAGTGCCTGCGCCTGCTCCTGCTCCCCCGGTGCCACGCCCTCCCCGTAGGAGATCTCCCGTCCCGCGAGGTCCCGCACGATCTTCCCGGCGACCTCGGCGACCTCCTCCCGGCGGTCGCGCCAGGCCTGGCCGACACCCTCCAGCACCTGGCGGAAGGACGGCATCCCGTGGCGGGGGGCGGGCGGGAAGTAGGTGCCGAAGTAGAACGGCTCGGCGTCCGGCGTCAGGAACACGGTCATCGGCCAGCCGCCCTGCCCGGTGGCGGCCTGGACGGCCTCCATGTAGACGGCGTCGACGTCGGGGCGTTCCTCGCGGTCCACCTTGACGCTCACGAAGTGCTCGTTGAGGTGGTCGGCGGTCTCCTGGTCCTCGAAGGACTCGTGGGCCATCACGTGGCACCAGTGACACGCAGAGTATCCGACCGACAGCAGAACGGGGACATCGCGCCGTTTCGCCTCCTCGAACGCTTCGGGCCCCCACGGCCACCAGTCGACCGGATTGTCAGCGTGCTGAAGCAGATAAGGCGAGGTCATACCAGCCAGCCGGTTCATACGACCCAGCCTCTCACAGCGCATGGCGCGACCGGCGAAACCCTCACGCGCCCGCCTCGCTCGGCCGCATCGCACTGGGGAGCCATCACGTGGCGGGCGGCCCCTTCCCCTCGGGGCCCGGTGTCGAACCTTTCCCGGCGTTCGTCCGAGTCGGGCGGTCCGGCACCTCGGAACAGTAGGCTGGGCGCAGCAGCGCCGGACCTGCCGAGGCTCCTCGAAGGAGGTACACCATGACCGCCGAGATGGTGGCGCCCTCGTGGATGCATGCGCAGATCAGCGCGGAACAGTACGACTCCTGGTCCGAGGAGCAGTGCGCCGGCATCGAGATCGTGGACGGGATGGTCGTCGTCAGCCCGAGCGCCTCCAAACGGCACAACCGGCTGGCGCGGATCCTGGCCAATGCCCTGGACGCAGCCGCGGGCCCTGACTGGAACGCGGACACGGGCTTCGACGTCCGCCTGCAGGACGTTCCGCTCACCAACCGCCGCCCCGACGTCATCGTCTACCGGGCAGAGACCATCGACCTCACACCCACCCGCCCCGAGCACGTACTGCTGGTCGTCGAGGTCGTGTCGCCCGGCTCGGAGACCACCGACCGGATCGTGAAGGTGGACCAGTACGCCAAGGCCGGCATCCCCTTCTACTGGCGAGTCGAGCAGGCCGCCACCGGGGTCCCGATCATCTACACCTACGTCCTCGACCCCGCCACCAAGGCTTACAGGGACGGCGAGATGTTCACCGGCACAGTGAAGGCCACCGCGCCCTTCTCCGTCACGGTCGATCTCGGGGTCATGTAGGGAGCGACTGAGCCGGCGCTACCGAGGGCTCTTCTCCAGCAGTCCGCCGACTTGATGCCCAGGCTCTCGATGAACTGCCGCTCCTGCGCGGCCGGCTCGTGCAGGACCCCACGGGGCACGCGCGGGACATTCGCCGGCCCTCCGGCGCACTCCGGCGAGCGGACCGCGTCCGCACCCTCGCGCCCGTGCGCCCTCCGCCGCACACTTGGCCTGGACACGCTGTGGCCGCCGGAGGGGGACGACATGCGGGACCGCCATCGGGCGGAAGCCGAGAGGCTGTTGGCCCGGGCCGTGGAGGAGGAGGTGCGGCGCACGGGCGGCCGTACCGACCGGCAGGTGCTGACGACACGGGCGCACGGCGCGCTCGAAACGATTCTCCAGACCGCCGCCGAGGAGTACGAGGCGTACGCACGGGCCGACGCGGAGACCCGCTCCGGGCGGCTCGCCCTCGCACAGCGGTACGCGCGGGCGGGCGGGGGCGGGGTCCCCCTGCTGGTGGCGGGCGTCGCGGCCGTGACGACCGCCGTCACCGACCTGGCGCTGGGCACGGGGGCGGGGACGGCGCTGGGGGCCGGCGTGGCCGTCGGCGTCGTCGGCGCGGCGACGACCGTCGTGAGGGCCGCCGGAACCCCGCTGCCGGCGGCCCGCCGCCCCGCGGGCGAGGCCGGCCGGGCCGGTGACCCGGAGCAGCTCCGGCAGCGGTGGCTGACGGCGCTGGAGGAGCGCGGCATCCGTCCGTTCCTGGACCGGCAACGGGTGCTGGGCGCGACGACGGGCCCGAGGAGACCGGGCTCCCGCGGTCCCGCCTCCGGGAAGCCGGGGCCGCGGCTGCGCGGCGCGGACAAGAGCGCGGCGGCGCGCGGACGGACGGTGCTGGAGCAGTCTTACGCCCAACTGCCCGAGCCGTTCTCGCCGTTCGCGGGACGCCGGGCGGAACTGGAGCAGATCCGGCAGTGGGCGCGGGCGGACCCGGCCGCCACCGGGACCCGGCCGACCGTGGTCGTCCTGCACGGCCCGCCCGGCAGCGGCCGCGGCAGCCTCGCGCTACGGGCCGCGCACGAGCTGCGGGACCGGTTCCGGGGCGCGTGCGTGGTGGATCTGCACGGCGACGGCGCGGCGGAGGCACCGCTGTCCACCCGGGACGCGCTGCTGCACCTGCTGAACCGGCTCGGCGCACCGCGCGAGCAGTTGCTCTTCCGGGAGCGCTCCTCGCCGGAGCAGCAGGTGGAGCGGCTGGGCGAGCTGTACCAACAGCGTCTGACGGGCCTGCCGGTGACGGTGGTCCTGGAGAACGCCGCCGATCCGGACCAGGTCCGCGCGCTCGTCCCGCAGCGCTCCGACAGCCTCGTCCTGGTCACCGCGCGGACCCCGCTGGTCCTGCCGCCCGGCCTGTCCGCCCGGGTGCACGAGCTGCCCGTCGCGCCCCTGGACGCGGCCGGCGCGGAGGAACTGCTCGGCGCGGCCGCCCAGGACGCCTCGGATCCATACGACGCCGAGTCCGCCGACCGCATCCGCGAACTGTGCGGCGGGCTGCCGCTGGCGCTGCGGATCGCGGGCTCCTCGCTCGGCCCGCGCTCCCCGCGCCGGCTGGTGGCGGACCTGGAGGCGTACGGCCCGGTGGACCCGGTCGAGCGCGCGCTGCGGCTGGGCTACACCGACCAGCCGGGGACGGCCCGGCGGCTGCTGCGGCGGCTGGCGGCGGCGGGCCGGGCCTCGTTCGGCGCGGCTGCCGCGGCGGCCCTGCTGGGCACCGACCGCACGGAGGCGGCCCGGCATCTCACGGCGCTCGCGCGGGCGGGCATGGTCGTCCCGGTGCGCGGCGACCGCTACCGCCTGCACGACCTGGTCCGCGCCTTCGCCGAGGCCCGCCTGGCCGACGAGGAGGAGCCGGCCGACCGCGCCAAGGCCCAGGAACGCCTGATCGTCAGCTACGCCGAGCTCGCGGACGCCGTGCTGCGCCTGGTCGACGGCAACATCTCGACCCGCTCGGACCGCTTCACCCCGCACGGCTTCGCCTCCCTGGAGGAGGCGCTGCGCTGGCTGGACGACGAGTCGGGCTCCATCACGGCGACGCTGCGGCACGCGGAGGGCGTCGACCAGGCGGCCGTGCTGAGCCTGCTGGGCGCGCTGTGCGACCACTGCCTGCTGCGCGGCGACCTCTACCGCCTCGGCGAGATCAGCGAGCTGGCGCAGTCGGCCGGCCAGGACCCGCTGGTGCGCTCCGTGCGGTGGCGCACCGGCATCGCGGCCCGCCAGCTGGGCGAGCTCGACAAGGCCCGCACGACGCTCGGCTCCGTGGTGGACCTCTACCTCCAGGCCCACCACGACGCGGGCGCGGCCCGCGCCCTGTGCTCGCTGGGCATCACCCTGCACCACCAGGGCAACCTCACGGAGGCGGCGGCACGGCTGCGGGAGGCCCTGGACCTCCAGGCGGCTCCGGAACTGGCGACGGACCGGGCGTGGACCCTGCACGCGCTGGCCGCGGTGGAACGGGACCGGGCCCGGCCGGCGGAGGCCCTCGACCTGCTCACCCGTTCCCTGGTGCTGCACCGCGAGGGCGGCTCGGTGCACGGCGAGGCGTGGGCCCACTACCAGCTCGGCCAGCTGAACCTGCGCCGCGGCGACGTCGCCGGCGCGGAGACCGAGCTGCGCCGCGCCCTCGGCCTGTACGGCCGTACCCGCGACGGCCGCGGTGCCGCCTGGGCGCTGACCCAGCTGGCCCGCGCCCGGCTGATCGCCGGCGACCCGTCCCGGGCGGTGGACGGCCTGCGCGCCGCCGCGGCCCGGCACCGCGACAACGAGGACGCGCGGGGGGAGGCCTGGACGGTCTACTACCTGGGGCTGGCGCTGGAGGAGGCGGGCGACCTGGACCAGGCGGTCCGCGAACTGGAACGCTCCCGGTCCCTGCTCTCCCGCCTGCGCGACGTCTACGGCCTGGCCTGTGCCCGTCACCACTCGGCCCGTGTCACCCGCGACCAGCGGGCGGCCCAGACCGGCTCGCTGCGGAACTCGGGCTTCGCCCGCCAGCTCCTGATGGACGCCCGCGCCGACTTCCAGCGCATCGGTGTCGCCCACGGCGAGGCCTGGTCCTGCCTGGAGCTCGCGATCGTCGACGCGGGCAACGCCCGCACCGGTCAGGCCCTGGCGCTGTGTGACGAGGCGGCGGCGCTCTTCGCCTCCTACGGCGACCGCCGCGGCGAGGACTGGGCCCGCTTCCTGCGCTGCACGCTGCTCCCGTACACGTCCCCCGGCGGCGTCGCGTCCGGCACGGCGGCGGCCCGGGAGGAGCTGGCCCGCCTCTCCGCGGCGGCCCATCCGCTCCGGGACCCCCGGCTCACCGAGGTGGCGGACGCCTACGGCCCCCTGCTGGACCGCGGGGTCCGCCCGGAATCCGGCTGGCAGGCGTGGCGTCTGGGAATGGTGCCGGGCAGACACGCGCGGGAGGTCATGGGGGTGGCGGTGCGGGACGGCGAGGGCTGAGGGGCACCCGTACCGTGGCGGCCCACGCGGCCCACGCGGCCCACGCGGCCCGCGCCGACCGGCACCGGACACACCGGACGCAGCGGCCCGCGCCGAACGACACCAGACGCACCGGCCGCACCGCTCGCACCAGACCGCGCACCGCGGCCAGACCACGCCAGGCACGGCGGCGGGATCAGGACCGCGGCCGGACCAGGCATCGCGGCCAGACCACGTAAGGCACCACCGCCACGCGCGGCATCAGAGCCACGCCAGGCACCACAGCCACGCCAGGCACCGCGGTCGGACACGGCACCGCGGCCCGGCCGCGCACCGCGATCGGGCCGGACCCCGCGACCAAGCCGCGCCTCCGCGCGCCCTCGGTGGCGGACGCGCTCGATCCGCCAGGTGATCGCGCCGCGCGTCCGTCCGTCCCCGGGCGGCAGGGACGGCCGGGGCGGGCCGCCCGGGGCGTGCCAGCTCCGGCGGCCCGGATCAGCCCTGCGCCGGGGAGGCCTTCCCCGGGGTCACCTTGCCGGCCGTGTCCTGGCCGGAGGCGTCCTCCGGGGTCTCCTCGAAGTCGACCTTGCCCATGTGCCGGTTCATGGACTTCATCAGCCCCCACACGGCCAGTGCCATCACCGCGAAGACGATGAAGCCGAGGACACCAGGGGTGACCTTGTCCTCGTCCACCTCCTTCGCGAGGGTGGCGAACTGCGTCACTGCCAGGCTCACGCTTGCGCTCATATCAGGCATTGTCGCGGATGCCCGCGAAGAGGTCGTCCTCGGGGAGGGAGACGTCGACCCGCGACTTCGCGAGCTCGTACTCCTCGGTGGGCCAGACCTCCTTCTGGACGTCCAGCGGCACCCGGAACCACCCGCCGTCGGGGTCGATCTGGGTGGCGTGGGCGATCAGCGCCTTGTCGCGGATCTCGTAGAAGTCGGCGCACGGCACGTGCGTGGTCAGCGTCCGGTCCTTGTGCCCGGACTCGTCCCAGCGCTTGAGCCACTCCCCGTAGGGGGACTCCAGGCCCCGGTCCAGCATCGCCTGGTGCAGCGCCTCGGTGCGCGGACGGTTGAAGCCCTGGTTGTAGTACAGCTTCAGCGGCCGGTACGCCGGCCCGAACTCGGCCTCCGGGTACTTGACGGTGTCGTCCGCGCCGTCGAAGGCGACCATCGAGATCTTGTGGGTCATGATGTGGTCGGGGTGCGGGTATCCGCCGTTCTCGTCGTAGGTGGTGATCACCTGGGGACGGAAGGAGCGGATCTGCTTCACCAGCTCGCCCGCCGCCCGGTCGACGTCCTCCAGGGCGAAGCAGCCCTCGGGCAGCGGCGGCAGCGGGTCGCCCTCGGGCAGGCCGGAGTCGACGAAGCCGAGCCACTCCTGCTCGACCCCGAGGATCTCGCGGGCCTCGTCCATCTCCTTCTTGCGCACCTCGTGGATGTGCTCCTCGATGTACGTGTCGCCCTGAAGCTTGGGGTTGAGGATGGAGCCGCGTTCCCCGCCCGTGCAGGTCACGACCAGCACGTCCACCCCCTCGGACACGTACTTCGCCATGGTGGCCGCGCCCTTGCTCGACTCGTCGTCGGGGTGCGCGTGGACGGCCATCAGTCGCAGCTGGTCAGTCAAGACTCAATCCTCGGTAGGTCGGCGCCCCCGTGAGCAGGGGTGCGATCGGCGGCTTCTATAGTGACCGAATCGAAGGGCCAATAATTCCGGAGCCGGGCTTCGGAAGCCCTTTCGGGACATGCGTCCCACCCCTGTCGAGTCCCTCGGGAGGACGATCATGAGTACGGCGAGCACGCGCACGCCCGAGGGCCGCTACGGCCGCTCCTCGGACGAGCGCACCGACCGCACGCTCAAGCTCGTCGGCGCCGCCCTGGGCGCGGTCCTCCTCGGCGTGATCGGCCTCTTCGGCTACCACTATGTCGCCAAGAACGAGATCAGCGGCGAGCTGATCGCCTTCTCCATCGCGGACGACGCGGTCAAGGTGCACCTGGAGGTCCGCAAGGACGCGGGGTCGAGCGGCTACTGCACGGTCCGCTCACAGGCGGAGAGCGGCGCCGAGGTGGGCCGCGCGGACTTCCGCTTCTCCGGCCCCGACACGCGGATCGACAAGGTGGTCACGCTCCGTACGACGGCCAAGGCCACGTCGGCGGAGCTGCTCGGCTGCCACGCCGACTGACACCGCCGCCCACCCCCCGGAATACGTACGCGCTGACCTGCGTTGACGTAATTCTGATGGCTTATGTCCTCCCCCTTGGGCCGCTGAATTGTTAGGCTCGTGGTTTCGCCCATCCCTGGAGGAACATGCTTCCGGGTAGGGCGATGCTTTGTATTCCCAGTACCGACGAGGAGCACCCTGTGACCCAGACCAGCGAGAACGTCACCTGGCTGACCCAGGAGGCGTACAACAAGCTCAAGGATGAGCTTGCGTACCTTACTGGTCCTGCGCGCACCGAGATCGCTGCCAAGATCGCGGCTGCGCGTGAGGAGGGCGACCTGCGGGAGAACGGCGGGTACCACGCGGCCAAGGAGGAGCAGGGCAAGCAGGAGCTCCGTGTGCGCCAGCTGACCCAGCTCCTGGAGAACGCGAAGGTCGGCGAGGCGCCCGCGTCGGCCGACGGCGCGGTGGCGCCCGGCATGGTTGTGACGATCGCCTTCGACGGTGACGAGGACGACACCCTGACCTTCCTGCTGGCCTCGCGCGAGTACGCGAGCTCCGACATCGAGACCTACTCGCCGCAGTCGCCGCTGGGCGCCGGCGTGATCGGTCACAAGGTCGGCGAAGACGCGGAGTACGAACTGCCGAACGGCAGGAAGGCCTCCGTGCGCATCCTCAAGGCCGAGCCCTACAACGGCTGACGGACCGCCTCCCGGTCCCCCACGAGACCCCCGGCGCCCCCGCGGCACCGGGGGTCTCGTCATGCCGTGCGGGGACTCGTCGCGCCGTGCGGGTGCCCGCGGGCCGTGCGGGCGGCGTCACGCCGTGGCCGAGCGGTACTTGCGGACCGCGAGCGTGCGGAATATCAGCACGATCAGCACCGAGTAGATGAGTGAGGCCCAGACCGGGTGCTGCATGGGCCAGGCGTCGGACGCCGACTGTCCGGGGTTGGCGAAGAGGACGCGGCAGGCCTGGACGGTGGCGCTGAAGGGGTTCCACTCGGCGATGTGGCGCAGCCACGGCGTCATGTTGCCGGTGTCCACGAAGGCGTTCGAGATGAAGGTGACCGGGAAGAGCCAGATCAGCCCGCCCGAGGTGGCCGCCTCGGGGGTGCGCACGGACAGGCCGATCAGTGCGCCGATCCAGGTGAACGCGTAGCCGAGGAGGAGCAGCAGACCGAACGCGGCCAGGACCCGGCCGGCGTCGGTGTCGCCGTCGGAGCCGACGCGCCAGCCGACCAGGAGGGCGACGACGGCGAGGACGAGCAGGGTCAGGGCGGTCTGGACGAGGTCGGCGAGGGTGCGGCCGGTGAGCACCGCGCCGCGGGCCATGGGCAGGGAGCGGAAGCGGTCGATGAGGCCCTTGTGCATGTCGTCCGCGATGCCCGCGCCGGCTCCGGCGGTGGCGAACGTGACCGTCTGGGCGAAGATCCCCGCCATGAGGAAGTTGGTGTAGTCGGCGGCGCTGGTGCTGCCGCCGACCCGCATCGAGCCGCCGAAGACGTACGTGAACAGCACCACGAACATGATGGGCTGGATCAGTCCGAAGATCACCATTTCAGGGATCCGGGACATCCTGATCAGGTTGCGTTTCGCGACGACCAGGGAGTCGCGGACCGCCTGCCCGAACGGGCGGGCGGGGGCCGTGCCGCGGACGGCGTCGGTGACGGCGCTCATGTGACGGCCTCCTTGCCGCTCTCGTCGTGTTCGTGTCTCCCGGTCTCGGCCGCATGGCCCGTCAGGGACAGGAAGACGTCGTCCAGCGTGGGGCGGCGCAGACCGATGTCGTCGATCTCGATGCCGCGGGTGTCCAGTTCGCGGATGACCTCGGCGAGGAGCTTGGCGCCGCCCGTGACGGGCACGGTGAGCTTGCGGGTGTGCTCCTCGACCGTGGTGCGCCCCTTGCCGAAGCCCGCCAGGACCTCGGCGGCGGTCGCGATGTGCTCGCGTTCGTGCACCACCACCTCGACGCGCTCGCCGCCGGTTCGGGCCTTGAGCTGGTCGGAGGTGCCGCGGGCGATGACCCGGCCGTGGTCGACGACCGCGATGTCGTGCGCGAGGTGATCGGCCTCCTCCAGGTACTGCGTGGTCAGCAGCAGGGTCGTGCCACCGGAGACCAGGCCCTTGATCACGTCCCACAGGAGCTGCCGGTTGCGCGGGTCGAGCCCGGTGGTCGGCTCGTCCATGAACATCACGGGTGGCGAGACGACCAGGGCGGCGGCCAGGTCGAGCCGGCGGCGCATGCCTCCCGAGTAGGTCTTCGCGGGGCGGTCGGCGGCGTCCGCGAGGTCGAACCGGTCGAGCAGTTCGGCCGCCCGGGCCTTCGCCGCCGCGGCCTTCATCTGGTAGAGCTGCCCGACCATCCGGAGGTTCTCCCGGCCGGTCAGGTACTCGTCGACGGCGGCGAACTGGCCGGACAGGCCGATGGAGCGCCGGACCTGGTCGGGGTTCTTCAGCACGTCGACGCCGGCGACCACCGCCCGGCCGCGGTCGGGGCGCAGCAGGGTGGTCAGACAGCGGACCGCCGTGGTCTTGCCCGCGCCGTTCGGCCCGAGCAGGCCGAGGACGGTGCCCTCCGGGACGTCGAGGTCGACGCCGTCCAGAGCCCGTACGTCGCCGAAGGTCTTGACCAGGCCTTCGGCGTAGATGGCACCTGCCATAAGAGCCTCCACGTCCTTGGGGATGCTTCGGAAAGACTAGGTTCGTGGTGTTCGTTCCGCCCGATGGGTGGCATGCGACCCACCGTATCGCGATATATCGCGTCTCTCAACGGATTTCCCCGAACGTCTCCGAACGGGTGAGGGAGTGACGACCGGGCAACCGCGGTCGACGGCCGTCGGCGCCGCCGACCCCGGCCGAGGGCGGGACGCGGCCCGCCTCAGCCACCCGCCTCAACCGTCTGCCTCAGCCACCCGCCTCAACCGCCTGCCTCAGCCACCCCCGCCTAGCCGATGACCGGGTAACCGGCCTCGCGCAGGGACTGCTCCACCTCGGCGCAGTGCGCCGGCCCCTTGGTCTCCAGGTGCAGCTCGACCTCCGCCTCCGTGAGGCCGAGCCGCGGGTCGGTCCGCACGTGGCTCACGTCGAGGACGTTGGCGTCGACCGCCGACAGCACCCCCAGCAGCGTGGCCAGGGCGCCCGGCCGGTCCGTCAGCCGCAGCCGTACGGCGAGGTAGCGGCCCTGGGCGGCCATGCCGTGCCGCAGGACCCGCTGCATCAGCACCGGGTCGACGTTGCCGCCCGAGAGCACCGCCACGACCGGGCCCTCGAAGCCGCCGGGCTCGCTCAGCAGCGCCGCGACCGGGCTCGCCCCGGCCGGCTCCACGACCAGCTTGGCCCGCTCCAGACACAGCAGCAGCGCGGCGGACAGCTCGTCCTCCGTGACCGTGCGCACCTCGTCCACCAGGTCGCCGATGATGCCGAACGGGACGTCACCGGGCCGGCCGACCCTGATGCCGTCGGCCATCGTCGCGGGGTTCTCCACCACGACCGGGCGTCCCGCCGCCAGCGAGGGCGGGTACGCGGCCGCCCCCGCCGCCTGCACGCCGACGATCCGCACGTCCGGCCGCAGCGCCTTCACCGCGACCGCGATGCCCGCCGCCAGACCGCCGCCGCCGATGCCGACGACGATCGTGCGCACCTCCGGGCACTGCTCCAGGATCTCCAGGCCCACCGTGCCCTGCCCCGCGATGACGTCCGGGTGGTCGAAGGGGTGGATGAACACCGCGCCGGTCCCGGCCGCGTACTCCTGCGCCGCGGCCAGCGTCTCGTCGACCACCTGGCCGTGCAGGCGCACCTCCGCGCCGTACTCGCGGGTGGCGCTGATCTTCGGGAGCGGCGCGCCCTTCGGCATGAACACCGTGGAGCCCACCCCCAGCAGCGAGGACGCCAGCGCCACGCCCTGCGCGTGGTTGCCCGCGCTCGCCGCGACCACGCCGGCCGCCCGCTCCTCCGGCAGCAGCCCGGCGATCCGGACGTACGCGCCGCGCAGCTTGAACGAACCCGTCCGCTGGAGGTTCTCGCATTTGAAGTGCACCGGCGCCCCGACGAGCTGGGAGAGGTGCCTGCTGCCCTCCATCGCGGTCATCCGCGCGACGCCCGAGAGCATCTTCTGGGCGCCGCGCACGTCATCGAGGGTGACGGGCGGCAAGGAGTCAGCCGTGCCGTAGCTCATGGCACCAGCATCGCAGTTCACGGGCGGGAACGACCGCGGTGCCCAACCACCGAGACCGGTTTCGGCAGCGCCGGTACGGCCCGCCGTCCGGCCGCGTACCCTGTCCCCCAACCCAGCACCCCTTCATGAAGTGAGCCCCCGGCCATGCCCACAACACCTGAAATGTCGATGGACATGACGACCGTCGGTGACACCGGTCTTCTCGAGACGCTGCAACACGAGGTGGCGCTCTTCGCACGCCGTGCCGAACAGACCCGGCTCGGCGGTGTCGGGCAGGTGCGCAACTCCATGGACCGCGCCGCGTACCTGCTGCTCAACCGCCTCGACAAGGAAGGTCCGATGGGCGTCAAGGCGCTCGCTTCGAGCATGGGCATCGACTCCTCCACCGTCACCCGGCAGGTGGCTCCGCTCGTCGACACCGGCCTGGTCAAGCGCACCTCCCACCCCGAGGACGGGCGGGCCGTGGTGCTCCAGCTGTCCCCGCGCGGGATGTCGCGCCTGGAGGAGGTGCGCTCCTCCCGGCGTCAGCTGATGGCCGAGCTGACGCAGGACTGGGCGCCCGAGGAGCGCGAGGCGTTCTGCACCCTCCTCGCCCGCTTCAACGGCGCGCTCTCCGCCCGGATGACCTCCCAGGGCGTCGCCGGCGCGGAGCCCACGCAGGCTTCCTGACCCCCACGCGCGCGGGGGCGTTCCGGTCCGCGCGGGGGTGTGAGCACGGCACGCGGCCCGGGCGCCCTCCGGGCCGGTGAGTACGAGGCGTCCGTCGCCGGCGCGGGCGCCCGGCTGCTGCTCTCCGCCGCCCTGCTCACCGCAGGCGCCGACGACCACGTACTCGTGGTCGGTGCGCTGGGCGGAGGCAGCGGACGGCAACCCGCGACGGACCGGGGAAGCGGACTAGGCGACGGGACGGCCGAGGGCCTGCTGGAGGTCCTCCAGGAGGTCGTCGACGTTCTCGATGCCGACGGAGAGGCGCACCAGGTCGGCCGGGACCTCCAGGGCCGAGCCCGCCGCCGAGGCGTGCGTCATCCGGCCGGGGTGCTCGATCAGGGACTCGACGCCGCCCAGGGACTCCCCGAGGGTGAACACCTCGGCGCGGTTGCACACCTCGACGGCCGCCTCCTCGCCGCCCTCGACCTGGAACGACACCATGCCGCCGAACGCCCGCATCTGCTTGGCGGCGACCTCGTGACCGGGGTGGTCCGGCAGGCCCGGGTACAGCACCCGCGTCACGCGCGCGTGCCGGGTCAGCATGTCGGCGATCTTCGCGGCGTTCTCGCTGTGCCGGTCCATGCGCACCGACAGCGTCTTGGTGCCGCGCAGCACCAGCCAGGAGTCGAAGGGCCCGGCGACCGCGCCCATCGCGTTCTGGTGGTACGCCAGTTCCTCCCCGAGCTCCCGGTCGCCGACGATCAGCGCGCCGCCGACGACGTCGGAGTGCCCGCCCATGTACTTGGTCAGCGAGTGCACGACCACGTCGGCGCCGAGCGCCAGCGGCTGCTGGAGGTAGGGGGTGGCGAAGGTGTTGTCGACGACGAGCCGGGCGCCCGCGTCCCGGGCGACCTGCGCGACGGCGGCGATGTCGGTGATCCCGAGCAGCGGGTTGGACGGGGTCTCCACCCAGACGACCTTGGTCCGCGGGGTGATCGCGGCCCGTACGGCGGCCGGGTCGGCGGTGTCGGCCACCGACCACTCCACGCCCCAGCGGGAGACGACCTTCGCGAACAGCCGGAACGTGCCGCCGTACGCGTCGTTCGGGATGACCACGTGGTCCCCGGGGGTGAGCAGCGTGCGCAGCAGGCAGTCCTCGGCCGCCAGTCCGGACGCGAACGCGAGGCCCCGGACGCCGCCCTCCAGGGCCGCCAGGTTCTCCTCCAGGGCGGTCCTGGTCGGGTTGGCGCTGCGGCTGTACTCGTAGCCGCCCCGCAGGCCGCCGACGCCGTCCTGCTTGTAGGTCGACACCTGGTAGATCGGCGGGACCACGGCGCCGGTCAGGGGATCGGCGGTGTTGCCCGCGTGGATCGCGAGGGTCTCGAAGTGCTGACTGATGTGCCTGTCGCTCATGGGCACCGAGCGTAATGCGCGGGAGGCCGGGGCGCGGGACCGCCGGGCACCGACGCAGAGGGTTGGCCAATTGTCGGCGGGGTCTGGAACCCTTGAGGCATGGAGATTCTCTGGGTCCTGATGGCGCTGGTCATGTTCGGCTTCGTGCTGCTGCCGTTCCTGCGGCGCAGGCGCGGCATGATCGAGCAGGTTCCGGCCGGTCACCCGGACGCCGCGGACCCGGCGGACTACGGCTTCGCGCGGACGGAGGAGCTGGACGTCCGCATGCCCGGCCCCGACCAGGACCTGCTGGACGTCCTCGACGTGGTGCAGCGGACCCAGGACTACCGGGCGGCGCAGCAGCTGCTGGCGGGGACGGAGGCCGAGGGCGAGCTGCGCTGGCAGCGGGTGCAGGCCTTCGCGGGCTCGGCCTCGCTGGAGCTCCAGCAGCGGCCCGGCGGGGTCGGCGACCTGCCGGGCGGGCAGTGGCTGCGGGTGTGGCGCACGGAGGCGCCCAAGGACGCGGGCGGCGCGGCGGTGCACGCCGAGTTCCTGGTGCAGCAGGCGTGGCGGACCTCGACGCCCGGCACGGACGACTTCCGGATCATCATGGAGGAGGCGAGGGACGCCTGCGGCCAGGCGGCGCTGCTCGCCCCCGGTGACCCGGTCCCGTACATCGTCGAACTGTCGGTGGCCCGCGGTCTGGGCTACTCGCAGGCGGAGTTCGAGCAGCTCTGGCTCAGGATCCTGGACCGGGCACCGGCGCACATGGGGGCTCATCTGGCGGCCCTGCACTACTGGTGCGAGAAGTGGCACGGCTCACGCGAGACGGCGATGTCCTTCGCGGAGGCCGCGGCGGCCCGCGCGCCCCAGGGGTCGCTGCTCGCGGCGATGCCCCTGTTCGCGGTGTTCGAGCACCTCCCCGAGGTCAACCTGGTCAGGGGCTTCTACCAGAGCGAGGTGGTGACGAAGGCCGTCCACGGCGCGCTGTTCGCCGTCCACGCCGCCCGTCCCGACGACCCCATGCTGGCGCACGTGCGCCATCTCCTCGTCTTCTTCCTGGTGCGCGCCGAGCGCTGGGCGGAGGCCATGAACCAGCTGGTGCACGTCGACGGCCACGTCGGCGCGCTGCCCTGGACGCTGTCCCCGGACCCGGCGGCGGAGTTCGCGGTGTACCGGGCGCTGGCGGTGGCCGGCTACGAGGCGAACGGCGGCAGCCCGGCGTCCCTCCCGCACTGACATCCCTCCCGCACCAGGGGTACGTCCGGCCCGGCCACGGCGCGCATCGCGCCGCGGGCCGCCTCCCGCCGGGCCGCCCTCATCTCATGGTCGGCCCGGGCGGTCTCACGGCCGCGCGGTCCCACGGCCTCCGCGGTCAGCCCTCCGTGCGGGCGGGCAGCCGCCATCCCGGGCGCGGGAAGTGGCAGGTGTAGCCGTTCGGGTACCGCTGCAAGTAATCCTGGTGCTCGGGCTCGGCCTCCCAGAAGGGGCCGACGGGCTCCACCTCGGTGACGACCTTGCCGGGCCACAGTCCGGAGGCGTCCACGTCCGCGATCGTGTCCTCGGCGATCCGCTTCTGCTCGTCGTCCACGTAGTAGATCGCCGAGCGGTAGCTGAGGCCGATGTCGTTGCCCTGGCGGTTCTTGGTGCTCGGGTCGTGGATCTGGAAGAAGAACTCCAGGATCGCGCGGAAGTCGGTCTGCGCGGGGTCGAAAAGGATCTCGATGGCCTCCGCGTGCGTGCCGTGGTTGCGGTACGTCGCGTTCGGCACGTCACCGCCCGTGTATCCGACCCGGGTCGCCGTCACGCCCGGGAGTCGGCGGATCAGCTCCTCCATCCCCCAGAAGCATCCGCCGGCCAGCACGGCCCTCTGCGTCTGCGCCGCCATCACGGCCCCTCCAATGTCTGTCAGCTCGGTCGTTCGGGCTGCTCGGCTCACACACCGCCGGCATCCCCTGCACACCGTCCTCAACACCGGAGGGGTCCCGGCGATTCCACGCCCGTCCGCCCGCCCCGCGATCGCCGACCACCGATCGCCGCCCCCCGACCACCGGCCACCGATCACCCGGTCTCCCGGTCAGCCGACGGTGAAGTCGGCCACGAGCGCACGTACTCAGCTCGATCTGAGCAGGCCGCCCGGATCGCCCCCCTCCTCCCTGTCCGGTCACGGCACTTCACCAGGACCATGTGACGGGAGCATGGCTACTTCTGAGTCACCCGTGCGGTCATGTAGCGTCCGGAGCCGTTTGATCCGTTTCTCTGCCGCCGCTCCTGATGAGGACTCATGCCCGCCTGTGCAGCCGCCCCGACCGCCGCGCCGCGAAGACACACCCCCCTGAGCAATGCCCCCCTGCGCAATGCCGCCCTGCGCAATGCCGCCCCGCGGTCCGCCGGCGGGAGAAGATCCCGGCCGACGGACGGGGGAGCGCCGGCCCGTTGAGATTCCGGTTCAGCCGTTCGAGCAGCGCGTCCGCGCCCCCGCCTCCGGAGCACTCGGCACCCGCTCCCACGGCACACGCCGTGGAGCCCGAGGCCGTGCAACCCGAGGCCCTGGAACCCGAGGCCGTCGAGCCCCCTCTGTCGGCCCACGAGCAGGCCCTCATCCGTGCCTCCGTCTCGGTGGTCGAGCCGTTCGCCGCGGAGATGACGGTCTACTTCTACGCCATCCTCTTCGCCCGCTATCCCGAAGTCCGTTCCCTGTTCCCGCAGGCGATGGACGCCCAGCGCGGCCGCCTGCTGCGCGCGCTGCTGCGCATCGTGGACTTGGTCGACGACCCCGAGAACCTGGTGCGCTTCTGCGGACACCTCGGACGCGATCACCGCAAGTTCGGCACGCTCGGCGCGCACTACCCGGCCGTGGGCGAGTGCCTCCTCGCCTCCTTGGCCCACTACGCCGGCCCCGCGTGGACCGCGGAGATCGCCGCCGCCTGGACCAAGGCGTACGGCACGGTCGCCGGCGTCATGATCAGTGCCGCCGAGCAGGACGAGGCGGTCCGGCCCGCCGTGTGGCCCGCCACGGTCGTCCACCGCCTCCCGCGGGGACACGGCATCGTCGAGATCACCGTACGCCCCCACATGCCGTACGAGTACGCCGCCGGACAGTACGTGGGCGTCGAGACCCCTTGGTGGCCGAAGCTGTGGCGCTCCTACTCGCCCGCCAACGCGCCCCGTGCGGACGGCACTCTCACCTTCCACGTGCGCGCGGTGCCCGGCGGCTCCGTCAGCGGCGCGCTGGTGCACCGGGCCTCGGTGGGTGACGTGATCCGGCTGGGCCCCCCGCTCGGCGACATGGTGCTCGACGCCGCCGCCCACAGCGACCTGCTCCTCGTGGCCGGCGGCACCGGTCTCGCCCCCATCCGCGCGCTCGTCGAAGAGGTCGCCCGGCGCGGCGGCCGCCACCAGGTCGACCTGTTCCTCGGCGCCCGCACCAGCGCCGAGCTGTACGGGGTCGACGACATGCTGCGGATGGCCCAGCGGCACCACTGGCTGTCCATCAGAGGTGCGGTGTCCCAGGAGCACATCCCCGGAATCAGGGGGTCGCTGCCGGACGTCCTGGCCGAGTACGGGCCGTGGTACCAGCACGACGTCTACCTCAGCGGCCCGGCCCAGATGGTCGTCGCCGCCACGAGGGCGCTCACGCTGGGCGGCACCTCGCCCGACCGCATCCACCACGACCCGTTCGAGACACCCGTCCTGTCCCTTCCCTGAGCCAAGCGCTTGCCCGTCCCGCCAGGAGAACGCACCCGTGACCTTCCCCCAGCCGCCCTTCGGATCAGCAGGTGAACACCGGCTGCAACAGCAACTGGGCACCGCCGACCGCGCCGCCCGGTTCTACGACCGACAGGTTCGCCCCTGTCTCACGCCCGAGATGCGGGACTTCATCGGCCGCCAGGCCATGGTCTTCCTGGCCACCGCCGACTCCCGCGGGGAGTGCGACGCCAGCTTCCGCGCCGGACCGCCGGGATTCGTCCACGTGATCGACGACCACTCGCTCGCGTATCCCGAGTTCCGCGGGAACGGTGTGCTCGCCAGCGCCGGGAACATGACGGAGAACCCCCACCTCGGCATGCTCTTCGTGGACTTCACCCACCACCACGTCGGACTGCACGTCAACGGCACGGCCCGGCTGTACACCGACGCGGGGCTGCGGTCCCTCCATCCCGGTCTGCCCACCGACGTCGCGCCCGGGCGCAGCCCTGAGTTGTGGGTCCACCTGAGCGTCGAAGAGGCCTACATCCACTGCTCCAAGTACATACCCCACCTGGAACCGGCCCCCCGCCCCACCGGCCATGACGCCGCGCGGCCCAAGGACGCGGACTATTTCACCGGGCCCCGGCCCGGCCCCGGCCGAATCCCGCGCCCACAGAGCAGCGCACACAGCAGCACACACAGCAGCGCGCAGAGCACCGCACCGAGCACCGTGCAACGACCCGGGTGACGGCCCGGGTGACGCGACAGCGGTGTCTCCAGCCGCTTCGCGGACCGACCCGGTTCACGCCTTCGGCCTACTCGAACCATCCATTGAGCACAGTCTGTGATGACCTGATCACAGGACGGAGCGCGGTGGAGGGAACCGCCCGCCCCGTCCGGGCACGGGGTTGACCTCGGGCCCGCCGTGAAGCCTCATCCGGCGGGCCCGGATCGCTCGCACGGGCGCACGAGGAAGGCATGGCGATGACCGCTGCACGAGCCACTGACCGCACACCCCACCTCGACCGAATACGCAGGCGGAGGCTGCGCGACAGGGCGGCGCTGCTGGGTGCCTGCGGGCTGCTCCTGACCGCCCCGTACGCCGCCTGGCCCGGAGAGGCCCCCGCCGTGACGCGGTCGGCGAGGGCGGACGGCACCGCCTCCGACGGGGCCGTCCCGCCGGGACTGCTCCGCTACCACCAGCAGAAACTCCTGTGGGAGCCCTGCTCCGGCTACCCTTCGTTCCAGTGCACCACCATGAAGGTGCCGTTGGACTACGCCCGTCCGGACGCGGGCGACCTCCTCCTGAAGGCCACCCGGAAGAAGTCCACCGGCGACGGCGCCCGGACGGGCTCGCTGCTGGTCAATCCCGGCGGCCCCGGAGCGTCCGCGATCGACTTCCTGGTGGGCGGCGGCGCCGACCGCTTCTCCCCGGCCGTGCGAGCCGCCTACGACCTGGTCGCGCTGGATCCGCGCGGCGTGCAGCACAGCTCCCCGGTGGACTGCGGGACCGACACGTCCACGAGCTCCTCGGGGGTCGGCCGCCACCTGTCGGTCGACTCGGCGGACATCGCCGCCTATGACGTGGCGTACGAGGAGTTCTCCCAGGCGTGTGCACAGCACGCCGGGCGGCTGCTCCCGCATCTCGGCACCCTGGACGCGGCCCGGGACATGGACCTGTTCCGCGCGCTCATGGGCGACGACCGGCTGCACTACGTCGGCTTCTCGTACGGCACGTACCTGGGCGCGGCGTACGCCGATCTCTTCCCGTCCCGGGTGGGCCGGATGGTGCTCGACGGTGCCGTCGACCCCTCCGTCGACGGGTACCAGCGCTTCCTGCAGACCGCGGTCGGCTACCAGAAGGCCTGGGAGTCCTTCGCCGCCGCCTGCGCCGCCCGCGGCGACTGCCCGCTGGGCCGCTCCGTCGAGGAGATCAGCCGCGGGCTGGACACGCTCCGGCGCACCCTGGACCGCGTTCCCCTGCGCCAGGGCAAGGACATCTCCGTCTCGGGGGACGAGCTCCTCGTCGCGATCACGACGGCGCTGAGGACCCCCGAGTGGGAGCTGCTGCGCACCGCGCTCCGGCAGGTGCTGGCCGGTGACACCACCGCGCTCCAGCAGCTCCTCGGCTCCGCGACGGACACCTCCAGCAACGCCACCGACGCGTTCTACGCCGTCAGCTGCCTGAGCGCCCCCCTCGCCCCGCGGTTCACCTCCGCGGAGGTCCAGGCGGCGCTGCCGCAGTTCCTGCGCACGTCGCCCCAGTTCGGCAGGTTGTTCGCGGCCCCGCTCCTGCAGTGCGCCCACTGGCCCGTCCCGCCGGCCCAGCCCTCACGCACCGTCTCCGCGCGGGGGGCCGCTCCCATCCTGGTCGTCGGCACCACGCGCGATCCCGCCACCCCGTACGCCTGGGCCAAGGCGCTCGCCGGCCAGCTCTCCTCCGGCCGCCTGCTCACCTACGACGCCGACGGGCACGCCGCCTACCACCGCGGCAACGCCTGCGTCGTCGGCGCCGTGGACCGCTATCTGACACAGGGCCAGCTCCCGCCCGCCGGCACGACCTGCACCTGAGAGAACCCCGAACGCCGGGGGTCCGTGACCTGACGGACCCCCTGGTCCGCTGCCCGGCGTCCCCGGCTCTCCCGCACCGCCGGGCACGCCACACCTTTTGCGGTGGTGTGCGGGGTTACGGTCGGCGGCATGAACGGTGATCGTCGAGGATGGCGCCAGTGTCTGCTCGCCGGGACGGTGTTCGCCGTGTGCATGGCCGGGACCACGCTGCCGACCCCCCTCTACGGCCTCTACCAGGAGGCGTTCGAGTTCTCCGAGGTGACGGTGACCGTCGTGTACGCCGTGTACGCCTTCGGGGTCATCGGTGTGCTGCTGCTGGCCGGGAACGCCTCGGACGCCGTGGGTCGGCGGCCGGTGCTGCTGTGGGGGCTGGGGTTCGCGGCGGCGAGCGCCGTCAGTTTCCTGTGCGCCACCGGGCTGGGCTGGCTGTACGCGGGGCGGCTGCTGTCGGGGCTGTCCGCCGGACTGTTCACCGGAGCCGCCACGGCGTACGTGATGGAGTCGGCGCCCCGCGGCGGCGCCTCCCGGGCCACGTTCGTGGCGACGGCCGCCACCATGGGCGGCCTGGGCTGCGGTCCGCTGCTCGCCGGGGTGCTCGCGCAGTACGCGCCCCGGCCGCTGTACCTGCCGTTCGCCGTGCACCTCGTCCTGGTGGCCGGCTCGGCCGCGGTCCTGCTGCGCCTTCGGGAGACCGTCCGGGAGCGGCGGCCGCTGAGCGCGGTACGGCCGCGGTGGCCGGCGCTGCCCCCGCGGGTGCGGGCCGTGTTCGGGCCCGCGGCGATCGCCTCGTTCGCGGGGTTCGCGCTGTTCGGGGTGTTCACGTCGGTCAGCCCGGCGTTCCTCGCGCAGTCGCTGGACGTCGGCAACCACGCGGTGAGCGGACTGGTCGTCGCGCTGGCCTTCTTCGCCTCGACCGCCGGGCAGCTGGCGGTGGGCCGGGTCGGAGCGGGGCGCTCGCTGCCGCTCGGCTGCGCCGGCCTGCTCGCCGGGCTGGCGCTGCTCGCGGGCGCGCTGCGGTGGGACCTGCTGCCGCTGGTGGTGCTGAGCGCGCTGGTCGGCGGTAGCGGGCAGGGGCTGGCGTTCCGCGGAGGGCTGTCCGTGGTCGCCGGGGCGTCTCCCGAGGACCGGCGCGCGGCGGTGATCTCGACGCTGTTCGTGGTGGCGTACGCGGGGATCTCGGTCCCCGTCATCGGTGTGGGCGTGCTGACGGTCCCGCTCGGCCTGGAGGGCGCGGGGCTGGTGTTCATCGCCTGCATGGCCGTCCTGGTCTCGGTCGCGGCCGGCTACCTGCTCCGCCGGCCGGTACGGGGTGAGCGCGCACCGGCGCGGTGACCTCCGCCGCCGGCCGTCCCCCACGGGAAATGCCCGAGCGGGCGGGCCGCCGGTCGTGCGTTACTTGGCCGCGGACATCGGACGACCGGCCAGGAGGGCACACGCGTGAGCAGCCACACCGCAAGCAACAGCGGGAGGAACAGCAGGAGGAACGGCAGGGCCGGCGGTGAGGTGTTCCTGATCGGCGGCGGGCGGGACGAGTCCGTCGCCGGGGCCGTGTACGGGCCGTTCCTGCGGGCCGCCCCGGTGCCGGTGCCGCGCGTCCTGTGCCTGCTGGTCGACGAGGGCGACGGGGCCGAGCAGTTCGCGCGGTACGACGCGCTGCTGCGGAAGGCCGGTGGCTGTGTGCCCGAGCCGCTGCTGGTGCCGGTCGGGGAGCGGGTCGGGCCCGGGGTGCTGTCGGACGACGTGGACGCGGTGTTCGTCTGCGGCGGGCTGACACCGGCGCACCAGGAGGCGCTCGCCGGGTGCCGGGACGCGCTGGCCGAGCTGGTCGCCGAGCGGGGCGTTCCGTACGCCGGTTTCTCCGCCGGTGCCGCGGTCGCGGCGCGGGACTGCGTGGCCGGGGGATGGCTGGTCGACGGGACCGCGGTGTGTCCGCCGGAGACCGCGGAGGACCTGGAGGAGGTGGAGGTGCGGCCGGGGCTCGGGCTGGTGCCGTTCGGGGTGGACGTGCACGCGGCGCAGTGGGGCACGCTGCCGCGGCTGGCGGCCGTCGTCGCGGACGGGCGGCTCCGGCACGGGGTCGCCGTCGACGAGCACACCGTCGTACGGGTGTCGGGGGACGGTACGGCCCGGGTCGCCGGGCGGGGGCGTGCCCACTCCGTACGTCCGGCGCCGGGGGGCGGGGTGCTCGTGCGGTCCTACGGCGCCGGGGAGTCCTTCACCGCCGCCCCGTAGGGCCCCGGCGCGGTGCGGTGCGGGGCCCTGGGCGGTCGTCCCGGAGCCGGCCGGCCGTGCGGCCGTGTTCTGTCGTCCGCACGTCCGGGCGTCCGGGCATCCGGGCGTCCGGGCGTCCGGGAGTCCGGGCGTTCAGATGGTCGCCGTGTCGATCACGAACCGGTAGCGCACGTCGCTGACGAGCACCCGCTCGTACGCCTCGTTGATCTCGGACGCGCCGATCAGCTCGATCTCCGCGCCGAGGCCGTGCGCGGCGCAGAAGTCCAGCATCTCCTGCGTCTCGCGGATGCCGCCGATGGAGGATCCGGCGAGGGTCTTGCGGCCGCCGATCACCGAGAACAGGTTCAGGGCGACGGGCTCCTCGGGCGCGCCGACGTTCACGAAGGCGCCGTCCGTGCGCAGCAGGGACAGGTAGGCGCCCAGGTCCAGCGGGGCGGAGACGGTGGACAGGATGAGGTCGAAGGTGCCGGCCAGCTTCTTGAAGGTCTCGGGGTCGCTGGTGGCGTGGTAGTGGTCGGCGCCCAGCCGCAGGCCGTCGTCCTTCTTGCGCAGGGACTGGGACAGGACCGTCACCTCGGCGCCGAGCGCGTGGGCGATCTTCACGGCCATGTGGCCGAGGCCGCCCATGCCGAGGACGGCGACCTTCTTGCCGGGTCCGGCGTTCCAGTGCCGCAGCGGGGAGTACGTGGTGATGCCGGCGCAGAGCAGCGGGGCGGCGACGTCCAGCGGCAGCGCGTCGGGGACGCGGACGACGAAGTTCTCGTCGACGACGATCGCCTGCGCGTAGCCGCCGTAGGTCGGCTCGCCGTTCTTGTCGAGGGCGTTGTAGGTGCCGACGCTGCCGCCGGTGCAGTACTGCTCCAGGCCCGCCCGGCAGTTGTCGCACTCCCGGCAGGAGTCGACGAGGCAGCCGACGCCCACCCGGTCGCCGACGGCGAACTTCGTCACACCGGGGCCGACCTGCGAGACGACGCCCGCTATCTCGTGGCCGGGCACCATCGGGAAGATCGCCTTGCCCCAGCCCTCCCGGGCCTGGTGGATGTCGGAGTGGCAGATTCCGGAGAACTTGATGTCGATCATTACGTCGTGCTCGCCGACCGCGCGGCGCTCGATCGTGGTGCGCTCCAGCGGAGCCTTGGCGGCGGGGGCGGCGTACGCGGCGACGGTGGTCGTGCCCGTGGTCATGCAGGGGTCTCCTAGCGGGTCGTACACCCGGCCCGCGACCGGACCGGGTACGGCGACCAGCCTGCCGTGCCGCCCGGCGGCCGCCCAGCCCCCGCCCGTGCCTACGACCACCGTGCGTACCACTGGCGAGGTCAGGATCGTGTGCGTACGACCAGCAATACTGGACGCATGGACGTACAGCCCGAGCCCGTGCCGAGGACCGGCGCGCCCGGCGCACCCGGCGCGGGTCTGGACCGGCGTGCCGAGCTCAGCGAGTTCCTGCGCACCCGGCGGGCCCGGCTGAAGCCGGAGGACGTGGGGCTGCGCGACTTCGGGCGGCACCGCCGGGTGCCGGGGCTGCGGCGCGAGGAGCTGGCGCAGCTGGCCGGGGTGTCGGTGGCGTACTACACGCGCCTGGAGCAGGGCAACGGGCGGAACGTGTCGGCGGAGGTGCTGGACTCCATCGCCCGCGCGCTGCGGCTGACGGACGCCGAGCACGCGCACCTCACCCATCTCGCCAAGCCCAAGCAGCACAAGAAGAAGCCGGCGGCGCGGGCCCGGCAGGTGCGGCCGGCGCTGCGGCAGCTGCTGGACGTGATGGACGGGGTGCCCGCGTACGTCGTCGGACGGCGGGCCGAGATCCTGGCGTGGAACCGGATGGCGGCGGCGGTCTTCGGGGACTGGTCGGAGCTGGCGGACGCCGAGCGGAACTGGGCGCGGCTGGTGTTCCTGCGGCCCGACTACCGCGAGCTGTTCGTCGACTGGGAGCAGAAGGCGATCGACATCGTGTGCGCGCTGCGCATGGACGCCGGGTGCTACCCGGACGACCCCCGGCTGTCGGCGCTGGTGGGCGAGCTGTCGGTGAAGAGCGAGGACTTCCGGCGGCTGTGGGCGACGCACGACGTCAAGGAGAAGAGTCACGGGGTGAAGCTGCTCCGTCATCCGCTGGTCGGGGAGCTGTCCCTGAACTTCGAGGGGTTCCGGCTCTCGGGCGACGGCGAGCAGTCGATGGTGACCTACCACGCGGAACCGGGATCGCCCTCGGCGGAGGCGCTGCGGCTGCTGGCGAGCTGGGGGGCCGACGCGACGAGGGCGGGGACGGGGTCCCAGGCGCCGCCCGCCTGACCGCAGGGGACGGGCACCAGCCGCATGACCGCACCCCCGGAGCCGAAAGGCCGCCGGGGGTGATCAACTGCCCATCTCCAAGGTTGTGGGAGTGGACGTAACCATGCATGAGTGAGTGTCGTTGTCGAAGTGTGAATCTGACGGAGTGGGCGCACAGGCAGGGCGTGCATCCGCAGACCCCGTATCGCCGGTTCCGTGAGGGGACGTTGCCTGAACCGGCTCAGCGGGTCGGGCCGCGCACGATCCTGGTGAACGTGGAGGCCAACGCTGCACCGGAAGTGGTCGGCGGCCTGCGCCTGTATGCCCGTGTCTCCTCTCCCGGCCAGAAGGACGACCTTGGGCGCCAGGCCGCCCGGCTGACCCGTTGGGCTGCGACCACCGGCCGTCCCGTTGTGCGGGTGGATCCGGTGCGGGACATCGTGGACGTGCTGACGTCGTTCTGCGCCCGCCTGTACGGCCGCCGCTCGGCGCAGAACCGCGCCAGGAAGGCGCTGGAGGCCGCCGAGCATGGCTGAGCCCGCCAAGAAGCCGTTGCGCAGGATCGCCCGGCCGTACGCTGCCGACGGTCCCACCGGGGTCAGCATCCGCGACCGGCTCAAGGGCCTCACGCCCGAGGACGAGAAGGTGCTGCGCCTGGTCGGCGAGCACATGGGCCGCCTCGCCTCCGCCGATCTGGCCCGGCGTTGCAGGGATGGCCTGGAGCACTCCACCGACACCTGGGCCGCCCGGAAGCGGGAACTGACGGCCGCCTCGTCGTCCCGCTGGGCCGGGTCGGTCACCTCCCACACCCACGACCAGTGGGGGCTGTCCCGCCGTGCCCAGCACCAGCACCTGATGTCCCTGGACGCCGGTATCCGCATGATCCGGCACCGGCTGTCCCTGCCGGTCGGGGAGAAAGGCAGCCGGGGCAAGCCCGGCGGCTACCGCTCCCAGCACGAGTGGTTCGCCAAGACGCGCCGCCTGGCGATCCTAGAAGACCGCTACGAGCACGTTCGCGCCGAACGGGAAGCCGGGAAGGTCTCCGTCGTACGGGGCGGCCGCCGCCTGCTCCACCAGCGCCACAACCTCACCGCCGCGGAGAGGACCCCGGAGCAGTGGCGCGGCGAGTGGGAGGCGTCCCGCTGGTTCTTGACCGCTGACGGCGAGTCCGGCAAGCGGCACGGCAACGAGACGATCCGCGTCACCCCCGGCGGCGAGGTCAGTGTCAAACTGCCCGCCCCGCTCGCCGAACACGCGAACGCCCGGCACGGCCGGTACGTCCTCGCCGCCCGCGTCGCCTTCCCCCACCGGGGCGCAGAGTGGCGCGACCGTATCACCGCGAACCGGGCCGTGGCCTACCGCATCCACCTGGACGTGGCCCGTGGCCGCTGGTACCTCGATGCGTCGTGGACGCGTAAAGACCTGCCCGTGATCCCGCTCGACGCGCTGCGGGCCGGGGGCGTGATCGGCGTGGACACCAACGCCGACCACCTGGCCGCCTGGCTGCTGGACGAGCACGGCAACCCCGCCGGCAGCCCGCGCCGCTTCGACTACGCTCTGACCGGCACCGCCACCCACCGCGACGCCCAGCTCCGCCACGCCCTCACCCGCCTCCTGCACTGGGCCACAACGTGCAAGGTGCAGGCCATCGCGATCGAAGACCTCGACTTCACCGACTCCACCACCAGGGAGAAGCACGGCCGGAAGAAGAAGTTCCGGCAGCTCGTCTCCGGCATCCCCACCGGCAGACTCCGCGCCCGGCTCCTGTCGATGTGCGCCGAGGCCGGTATCAGCGTGATCGCCGTCGATCCCGCCTACACCTCCAGGTGGGGCGGGGAACACTGGCAAAAGCCGCTGACCAGCAAGAAAAGGAAGACTTCCCGACACGCCGCCGCCTCAGTGGCGATCGGGAGACGCGCCCTCGGACACGCGATCCGGCGACGGACGGCACCGCCCCACGACGACCAGAGTGATCGTCGTGGGCATCGGACCGCCCAGACCGGACCGCGTGACCAGGGGCGTGAGGAAACCCGCCCCCGCGTACCCGGACCACGCACCCGATGTGTGAAGCCGGACGCGGCAGGAACGCGGGCAACCAGCGCATCCAAGACCGTTCGGAATGCGCCAGCTGAGCCGGCATGGGTCCAAGACTCACTCCCGCTCACTGATTAGGAACGGTGCGGGAACGGTACCGGTGCACGGCGCACCCGAAGGGGCGGGACCGATGGACGCGCCGCCGGCCCCGCCGCGAGGGACGCGACCGACGTCAGGAGGCGGCGGCCTTCTTGGCGTCCTCGTCCGCCGCCGTGCCCTGTGCGCTCTCCTTGACCGGGCCCTTGGCCTTCTCCGCCGCGGCGGCCTTGGGGTTCTCCTTCACCGTGATCTTGCCCTTGCGGATCGTCGCCAGGCGCGGGGCCTTCTTCGCGATGGACGAGTCGTGGGTGACCATGATGAAGGTGAGCCCGTGCTCCTTCCACAGGGTCTCCAGCACGTCCATGATCTCGTCGCGCATCGACTCGTCGAGGTTGCCGGTGGGCTCGTCGGCGAGCAGCACCTTCGGCTGCTTCACCAGCGCGCGGGCGATCGCCACGCGCTGCTGCTGCCCGCCGGACATCTCGCTGGGCAGATGCCCGAGCCGCTCGCCCAGCCCGACCGACCGCAGTGCCTCGGCGGCCCGCTCGCGCCGCTCGCGGGTCTTCACGCCGAGGGGGACGAGGGCGGTCTCGACGTTCTCCTGCGCGGTGAGCGTCGGGATGAGGTTGAACGACTGGAAGACGAAGCCGATGTTCTCGCTGCGCACCTTCGTCAGGCGGGACTCGGAGAGCTTGGCCAGGTCGGTGCCGTCGAGGACGACCTCGCCCTCGGAGGGCCGGTCGAGTCCGCCGAGCATCTGAAGCAGCGTCGACTTGCCGCCGCCGGTGGGCCCCTGGATGACGAGCCGGTCGCCGTCCGGGATGGTCAGGTCGACGCCGTCGAGGGCGTGGACGGTCTCCTTGCCGCGTGTGTAGCGCTTGGTGACGCCTCTGAGTTCGTACATGGGTCAACTCCTGGGGTGGGTGAAGAAGGTGCGGTGGCGGCGCCGGCTGCGCGACGCGGCGTGCTACTCGACGCGGCGCAGCGCGTCGGCCGGCCGCAGCCGGGAGGCCCGCCAGCCACCGAACGCCCCCGCGATCAGCCCACCGGCCACGGCGAGCGCGACGGCGATCGCCACGGTCGTGACGCTGACGGGCGCGGTGAGCGCGACGTCGAGCGTCTGGGAGGCCGCCTGCCGGGCGCCGCCGAAGCCGCCACCGCCGCCGGGGCCACCGCCCATGCCGCCACCGCCGCCCATGCCGCCACCGCCGCCGGAGCCCAGCTGGGCCTGGAGGGTGGGGCTGATGGCCGTGACGACGTAGGCGCCCGCCAGGCCGATCGCGATGCCCAGCGCGCCGCCCAGCAGCCCGTTGACCATCGCCTCCCCGACCACCTGACGGGTGACGCGCCCGGACTTCCACCCGAGCGCCTTGAGCGTGCCGAACTCCCGCACGCGCCGCGAGACCGCCGAGGAGGTCAGCAGACCGGCCACCAGGAACGCGGCGACCAGCACCGCGATGGACAGCCACTTGCCGACGCTGGTGGCGAGGGAGGACGCCGTGGAGAGGGAACCGGAGACGGTGTCCGCGAGGTCGGCGGAGGTCGTCACCGTCGTACCGGAGACGTTCTTCTGGATCGCGGACTTGACGCTGTCGATCTGCTGGGAGTCGGTCGCCTTGACGTAGATCGTGGTGACCTTGTCCTTGGAGTCGCTGAGGGTCTGAGCCTGCGTCAGCGGGATGTAGACGTTGGCGGCGGAGTCGCCGCTGTCGGCCGTGGCGATGCCGATCACGCTGAACTTGACGCTCTTGATGGTGACGGTGGAGCCGACCTTGAGCTCCTTCTCCTTGGCGTACGCCGAGTCGACGACCGCGACCTTGCCGTCGGTCTCGGTCGTCTTGAAGGTACGACCGCTGGTGATCTTGGAGGAGGTCAGCGGGCCGAGCGCGGGCTCGGTGACGTCGGTGCCGTAGACGGAGTAGTTGTTGACGTCGAAGTCGGCTCCGCCGCCCTGCACTTCGCCCTGCGGCTGGCCGGAGCCGCCGCCGTTGCCGCCCGGACCGCCCTGCTGGCCGCCGGCGTTGCCGTCCTGCTGGAACTGGCCGCGGGTGAACTGGCCGCTGACCTTGATGACTTGCAGGCTCAGTCCGCCGACCGCGTCGGCGACGCCGCTCTGCTTGCCGACCTTGGTGACGGTCGAGGTGGACAGGGTCTGGAAGCCCTGGACCATGACGCGGTCGCTGCTCTGTTCCTCGTCGGAGCCGTCCTCCTGCGCGTCGAACTGGAAGCGCGGGCGTTCCGAGGAGTTCGCGGTGGGGGCGGCGGCGGCCTTGGTGACCGTCATGTCCGTGCCCAGGCCGTACAGGGACTGGAGGACCTTGTCCTGGGCCTTGCTCATGCCGGCGGACACGGAGGTGACCACGATGACCAGCGCGATACCCAGCGCGAGCCCGGAGGCGACGACGAGGGCCGCCTTTCTGCGGCGGCGCAGTTCGCGCCTCAGGTAGGTGAAGAACATGCGCCGCAAGCTAGGGACAGACCGTGATGAAGGGATAAGGCGAATATAAGAGAACGATGAGAAGGCTGTGAACAACCCCGGAAACGCCGGTGCCGCCCCTGGGGGCGGCACCGGAAAGCTGTGGATCGGCCCGGGGGCCGGGCGGGTCAGACGGCCGAACCGGCCTTCCACTGCGCCCAGTCCATGTTCCAGCCGTTGAGGCCGTTGTCCGGGGAGACGGTCTTGTCGCCGGTGTTCTGGACGACCACGACGTCACCGATGATCGAGTTGTTGTAGAACCAGGCGGCCGGCGTGCTGTCGTCGTCGGCGCCCTTGGTGTCGGACAGGCCGACGCAGCCGTGGCTGGTGTTCACCGAGCCGAAGATGGACTTCGCGCCCCAGTAGTTGCCGTGCACGAAGGTGCCGGAGGTGGTCAGGCGCATGGCGTGCGGCACGTCCTTGATGTCGTACTCGCCCTTGCCGTCGTCGTCGGTGAAGCCGACCGTCGCGCCGTTCATCCGGGTCTCCTTGAACTTCTCGGAGATCACCATCTGGCCTTCGTACGTCTTGTTGTCGGGCGAGCCGGCGGAGATCGGGATCGTCCGGACCGTCTTGCCGTCCTGCGTGACCTTCATCTGCTTGGTCTTCGCGTCGACGTACGTGACCTGGTTGCGGCCGATCGTGAAGGTGACCGTCTTCTGCTGGACGCCGTAGACGCCGTCGGCGCCCTCGACGCCGTCGAGCGCGAGCTTCAGCGTGACGGTGGAGTTCTCCTGCCAGTACTCATCGGGGCGGCAGTCCATGCGCTGGGTGTTGAACCAGTGGCAGACGACCTCCTGGCCGCTGCTGGAGCTGACCGTGATGCCCTTCTGGACGGCGGCCTTGTTGGTGATCTCCTTGTTGAAGTTGATCGACACCGGCATGCCCACGCCGACGGTCGAGCCGTCCTCCGGCGTGAAGTTGCCTATGAAGCTGTTGTCAGGGGAGACCGTGGTGAAGGACGCGTTCTCGTGGGCCTCGCGGCCGTCGGAGTCCTTCGCGGTCGCCGCGAGCTTGTAGGTGGTGGAGCGCTCCAGCTGGTCGCTGGGCTTCCAGCTGGTCTTGTCGGCGGAGAGCTCGCCCGCCACGGCGGTGCCGTCGGCGGTGGTCATCGTCACCTCGGTGAGCGTGCCCTTGCTCACCGTGACGGCCGCCGAGTTGTTGATGGAGGCGTTGTCCGAGCCGTCCGCGGGCGTGATCTTGATCTGGGCCTCGGATGCCTTCTGGGCCGCCGCCTCGTCGGCCTGGGCCTGCGAGGAGCTTCCCGCGCCGTCCGAGGCGCTGCTGTCGCCACTGGAACACGCGGTGAGCACCAGAACACCGCCGAGCAGTGCGGACGCGGTCATCAGACCCCTGCGCCGCCTACTGTCCGTCATCACACGCTTCTCCATCGTTGCCGAAATCCCGAACTACCCCGAGGGTCCCCCGTTAAAAAGCCTCAACGCCCCGACCGGTTCGTCCCGTTCCACATTTCCCCGATGTGTGGGCCACACCACGTCCACGGCGGCGGTGGGCCCGCCGGGTCCCGCGGCGCGGTGTCGGTCAGCGCGCCGTCTTGAGGCACATCGCTCGGGGCGCATTGCTTGAGACGACGGAACCCCGGGCGCGGTTGCCGTCCGGAGTCAAGAATTCCCCGATACGCCCGACCGATGCCGCCCGTGCGGCCACCGCCGTCGGTGTCCGCCCCGTCGTCCGCCCACCATCATCCTCGGCCGGACCCCCGCAAGGCGAGTCACCGTCATGATCGATCGACGCGCGGGGCCGGGAGACTCGGTGAAGTCCGGCCGTCGGCACCGCGCTGACCAGTGCGTACGGAGCGGCCGGCGCGCCGGGCTCCGCCGCGGTGTCTTCGGTCACAGCGGCCGGACATTCCCCCCGTGATGCGAAATCCATGTGAATCAGGACATATCCGGGTGCCTTTTCGGTGTTCCCGTGAGGAGCGCGTGCCCGTCGGCTCCCGCAACTTTCCCGCGACCCGCGCCTTTCATTAGCATCGGGACACACGGCCAATTCGCCAGCGTCACAAGGGGATCGATATTCCGTGTCATCCGCTCGCCGTCCGTTGCTGACCGCCGCCGCCGCGGGGACCCTGTTGGGCGCCCTGTGGTTCGTCCCGAACGCCAACGCGACGCAGGAGGCCCCGGCGAGAACGAACGCGACGTCGCAGACCACCCGGGCGCAGCCCGACGGCCGGGCGCAGTCCGCCACGGCCACCCGGACCCAGGTCACCACCCAGGCCCGGGCCGCCTCCACGGCCACGGACACCTCGGAGAGCGGGGACGGCACCCGCCTCGCCGACACCGGCAGCTTCGACACCACTCCCTATGTGGCCGGCGGGACCGCGCTGCTCGCGCTGGGAGCGGGATTCGTCGTGTACTCCGTGCGCCGGGAGCGCCTCGGTTTTTGAAAAGACTTGACGTTCCGTTCACAGGGACCTCATAGTCCCGATCATGAACAGATCATCGGGGGCGCGGCTGTGCGCCGCGGCTGTCGTGGGGGCGCTGTCACTCGCACTCGTCACGGGGTGCTCCAGCGACGACGGCAAGAAGGACAAGGGATCCAAGGGGTCCGGCTCCGGCTCCGGTGCCGCCTCGTCGTCGGCTCCGGCCGCCGAGGCGCTGACCTCGGCCGAACTGGAGAAGCTGCTCCTCGCCCAGGGCGAGGACAAGGGGTTCACCGTCGAATCGGGCGACGACACGCTCCCGAAGTCCAAGAGCACGGTGCAGGTCGACGACGAGGCGTGCGCGCCGCTCGCCTACGCCATGGCCGCCCTCCCGCCGGGTGAGACGGACGCCGGCGCGAGCAACACGGTGACGGAGGACAAGTCGGCGGACGCCACCACGTCGGTGGAGGACCTCACCGAGGCCGACATCGAGGACGCCTTCGACGTCGCCGCGACGTTCGTGGGTCTGTCCTCCTACGACGGGGACGGCGCCGAGAAGGCCCTGAAGGCCGTCACCGACGGCATCGACGCCTGTTCCGGCGGGTTCGGCATCACCGCCGACGGCGAGGACCAGGAGATCACCAAGATCACGGCGGACCAGGCCTCCGTGGCGGGCGACGGGTCCGCCGCGTTCGCCGCCGTGGTCGACACGGGCGGCGACGGCCCGGCCACGTTCCACGTCGAGGTGGTCCGCAGCGGCAGCACGCTGGCCACGTTCTACGCGATCAACCTGTCCGCGCTGGCGAACGGCGGCGAGCACGAGGTCCCGGCCGCCGTGGTCGAGGCGCAGGTCGCCAAGTTGAAGTGACCGTCCGGGGCCCCGCCGTGCGCGTGCGCGCGGCGGGGCCCCGGCACGCCGGCCACGCCGCCCCCTGGCCCGCTACCGCAGCGGCCCGGTGACCGTCTCCGCGGCGGCCACGAGCCGTCCCTCGCGCACGAACCCGTCCGCCGCCGCGAGGTCGGGCGCGAGGAAACGGTCGGGTCCCGGTCCCTGGACGCCCGCCGCGCGGAGGGCGTCGACGACGGCCCGGGTCGCGGGCGCCGGGGTGAGCCCCTCGCGCAGTTCGACGGCGCGGGTGGCGGCGTAGAGCTCGACGGCGAGCACGCGCGCGAGGTCGTCGACGGCCGTGCGCAGCTTGCGCGCCGCCGACCAGCCCATCGACACGTGGTCCTCCTGCATGGCGGAGGACGGGATCGAGTCCGCCGAGGCGGGTACGGCCAGCCGCTTCATCTCGGCGACCAGCGCGGCCTGCGTGTACTGCGCGATCATCAGCCCGGAGTCGACACCGGCGTCGTCGGCGAGGAACGGCGGCAGCCCGTGGCTGCGGTTCTTGTCCAGGAGCCGGTCGGTGCGCCGTTCGGCGATCGAGGCGAGGTCGGCGACGGCGACGGCGAGGAAGTCGAGGACGTAGGCGACCGGGGCGCCGTGGAAGTTGCCGTTGGACTCGACGCGGCCGTCGGGCAGGACCACCGGGTTGTCGACGGCCGACGCCAGTTCCCGCTCGGCGACCAGCCGGGCGTGCGCCAGGGTGTCCCGTCCGGCGCCGGCGACCTGCGGGGCGCAGCGCACCGAGTAGGCGTCCTGGACGCGGGGCGCGTCGTCCTGGTGGTGGCCGGTCAGCTCCGAGCCCTTCAGCACGGCCAGCATGTTGGCGGCGCTGGCCGCCTGTCCCGGGTGCGGGCGGACGGCGTGCAGTTCGGGGGCGAGCACCTTGTCGGTGCCGAGCAGCGCCTCCAGGCTGAGGGCGGCCGTGACGTCGGCGGACTTGTAGAGGGTGTCGAGGTCGTCCAGGGCCATGAGCAGCATGCCGAGCATGCCGTCGGTCCCGTTGAGGAGGGCGAGCCCCTCCTTCTCCCGCAGTTCGACGGGCGCGATGCCGTGCTCGGCGAGCAGGTCGCCCGCGGGCCGTACGACGCCGTCGGGGCCCTCGGCGTCCCCCTCCCCCATGAGCGTCAGGGCGCAGTGCGACAGCGGGGCGAGGTCGCCGGAGCAGCCGAGGGAGCCGTATTCGTGGACGACGGGGGTGATGCCGGCGTTCAGCAGGTCGGCCATGGACCGCGCGACCTCGGGGCGCACTCCGGTGTGCCCGGAGCAGACGGTCTTCAGCCGCAGGAACATCAGGGCCCGGACGACCTCCCGCTCGACCCGCGGTCCCATGCCGGCGGCGTGCGAGCGGACGATGTTGCGCTGGAGCCGCGCGCGCAGCTCCGGGCTGATGTGCCGGGTGGCGAGGGCGCCGAATCCGGTGGAGACGCCGTAGACGGGTTCGGGCTTGGCCGCCAGCGCGTCCACGATCTCGCGGGCGGCGGCGAGGGCCGCCACCGCCTCCCCGGAGAGCTCGACCCGGGCGCCGCCGCGCGCCACGGCGAGCACGTCGGACGCGGTCACCCCGGACGTCCCCACCACCACAGTATGCATATCCATATTCAGGAGCGTACGCAGTGAAGACTGGAATGTCACCCGTGGAGGTGGGGTTCGCCCCTTACCGATGCGTCACACCGCCGGTTCAGTTCGGCAGCCCGCGGAAGCTCCGCCGTTCGGCTGCCGGTCCCCTCGGCGGCTCGTCGGCGAGGCGTACGACGGGGTCGTCGGGCCCCTCCCGGCCCGCGACCACCGGCCGGGCGGCCCGTACGGCCTTGGCCCGGTACTGGGCGGCGTCCGCGAGCCGGAACAGCCGCCGGGCCGAGCGCACCGGCCCGATGGGGTCGTCCGTGGAGGCGACCCCGCAGGCCACGCCCTCGCCGAGCTCCAGCTCGGCGGCCCGCCGGCACAGTTCGCCGGCGACCTTCACCACGTCGTCGGCCGGCGGACCGACGGCGAGCAGACAGAACTCGTCCCCGCCGAGCCGGGCGGCGAGCGCGCCGGGCAGCATCGCCCCGCACAGCGACAGCACCGACCCGAACCGCTCCAGCAGCCGGTCCCCCACGGCGTGCCCCTGGGTGTCGTTGACCCGCTTGAGCCCGTTGAGGTCGCACACGGCGAGGCTCACCGTCTCCCCGTGCGTCCGGTGCCGCTCGACGGCCTCCTCCAGCCGTACGTCGACGGCGCGGCGGTTGGCCAGACCGGTGAGGGCGTCGGTGAAGGCGAGCCTGCGGGCCTCCTCCAGCCGCTCCGACTGCGCGAGCCCGGCGGCGACGACGGCGGCGAGGACGGTGGCGAAGTCGGCGTCGGCGCGGCCGAAGACGGGGGCGCCGGTGGAGCGGGCGACGTACAGCTCGCCCCAGGCGCGGCCGTGCAGCACGATCGGCGCGACGACGCAGGAGCCGCGGCCGCGCCGGCGCAGGGCGGCGACCCGCTGCTGGCAGTAGCCGGGCCGCCCGGCGGCGGGCCCCCGCGCCGTCTCCACCCAGGCGTTGGGCTCACCGCCGGCCACCCAGCGCTCGTGCAGGAACTCGGTGATCTCCGGGAACTGGTGCACCGGATAGGCCTCCCCCTCGGGGAACTCGTCCTCGTCCGGCGCCCGGTCCCCCACGTTCGCCAGGACCCGCAGCCGCCCGAGGTCCCGCTCCCACACCGAGAGCGCGGCGAACGCGCCGGCCAGTGCCCGGCACGCGCCGAACGCCGCCGCCCGCCACGACTCGCGGGGCGTGTGCGCGGCCGCCATCCCCTGCGCCAGCGCCACCACGGCCGCGAGGCGTCCATCCTCACCCATTTCACCAGGTTAGGGACTTTTGCCTACGAAGGTGGCAACAGCAGGCATCAGAAGGCACCCGAAGTGACGCGCCCGTGTCCCGCGCCCCCTCCCGGCCGGAGGGCCGCGTCACTCACCCGGCCACCGGGGCGTCCGCTTCTCGTTGAACGCCGCCACGCCCTCCGCCCGGTCGCCCGAGAACGCCACCGCCCGCCAGGCCGCGTCCTCGACCTCCAGTCCGGCCCGCAGATCCAGCCCCTGCCCCAGCCGCAGGGCCCGCTTGGCCGCCCGCAGCCCCACCGGGGAGTTCGCCCCGATGCGCGCGGCCAGCGCCAACGCCTCCTCGCGGTCCCGCCCCGCCTCCACCAGGACGTCCACCAGCCCCAGCTCCCGCGCCTCCGCCGCCTCCACCCGCCGTGCGCTGAAGATCAGCTCGGCGGCACGTGCCGCCCCCACCCGCCGGGGCAGCAGCTGCGTCCCGCCACCGCCCGGGATCACCCCGACCGACACCTCGGGCAACCCGACCACGGCCGTACGGTCCGCCACGATCACGTCGCACGCCAGCGCCAGCTCGAACCCGCCGCCCAGCGCGAACCCGTGCACCGCCGCCACCGTCGGCACCGGCAGCTCCAGCACCCCGGTGTACGCACCCCGCGCCACCGGTCGCTGCCGCACCAGCTCGGCGTCGGTGAGGGAGTTCCGCTCCTTCAGGTCGGCGCCGACGCAGAAGGCCCGTTCGTGCGTGGAGGTCACCACGACCACCCGCACCTCCCGGTCGCCGCCCAGCGCCGCGCAGGCCGCCGCGATCGACCGGGCCAGCTCCGTCGAGACGGCGTTCATGGCCTTCGGCCGGTCCAGGGCCAGCTCGGCGACGTGCCCGTCCCCGTGCCGCCGCACCAGCACGGACTCCCCGAACCGCTCCTCACGCACGACACCGCTCACGTCACCGCTCACGACACCCTCCGGATCGACAGATCGACACTGGTTAACGCGGGTTAACAGCTACCGCTCGCCCGATGATCGCAGGCCGGGTGGACGGGGGGAAGAGCGGGCGGGGTGAAGGGCGGGCGGGGTGCCGGCGCCGGCCGCCGGGCCGGCCGGGGTCGTGCGTCCCCGTCGTCTGCCCGCGCGTCGGCCCGCGCGTCGGCCCGTGCGTCGGCCCGTTCGGGTCCTGGGGGGCGTCGTCAGCGGCCGCCGTCGTCGCGGCGGGTCAGCAGCCAGGGCTCGACCACGCCGAGGCCGCGCACCGGCCGCTGCCACATCGGCTGGAGCGCGAAGCGGTAGACGGGCGGCTCCTTGCCCTCCTTCTCCGCGGCGACGGCCTCCTCGGCGGCCTCCGCCTCGGAGGCGGGCGCGTCCCCGGTGCGGACGACCTCCTCGGCGAACGCGCTGTCGACGAGCACGGCGTCCCGCGGCGCTATCGACGTCAGCCGCGAGGCCAGGTTGACGGTCGTGCCGAAGACATCGCCCATCCGGGTGGTCACCGTCCCGAACGCCATGCCGACACGCAGCTCGGGCATCGTCTCGTCGTTGCTCATCGTCTCCACGAGACGCAGCGCGATGTCGGCGGCGGTACCGGCGTCGTCGGCCGCGTACAGCACCTCGTCGCCCAGCGTCTTGATGAGCCGCCCGCCCCGCGCGGCGACCAGGTCGGCGGCGGTCGTCTCGAAGGCCTCGACGAGCTCGCCGAGCTCCTCCTCCTCCATCCGGCGGGTCAGCCGTGTGAACCCGACCAGGTCGGCGAACCCGACCGCGAGCCGCCGGTCGACCATCTCCTCGTCGTCCGCGGCCTGCACGACCCGCCCGGCCGAGGCGGCGAGCTGCCGGCGCCACACGTAGACGAGGAACTCCTCCAGCTCGGGCAGCAGCAGCTCGACGATCGGGTACGTGACCTCGGTGCGGGTCATCCCCGGCTCGGGCGGCTCGGTCAGCCCCTCCAGGAAGGAGTCGATCTGCCACTCCGCCAACCGGGCGGTGGTCTGCCCGGTCGACCGGGCCACCTGCACCGCCATCGCCTCGCTCAGCAGGCCCGCCTCCACCAGACCCGCGAGCCGCCGCAGCGCCAGCACGTCGGCCTCGGTGAGCGCCTTGGCCTGCCCGATGTCGGCGAAGCCCATCGCCCGCCAGAAACGGGACGCCAGCTCCATGGAGACACCGGCGCTGCGGGCCGCCTGAAAGGGGGTGTAGCGCCGCTCGGCGCCGAGGATGAGCTGCTCCAGGCGCAGGGCGAGCGGGTCGTCGCCGGACTCGGGGGCCTGGGGGTCCCCCCGCCCGGCCGAGGCCGAGTGCGGAGGATGGTCAACCCGGCCGTCCGCGCCCGCGCCGGAGCCCGTGTCGTCGACGGTCACGCCTGCTGCCCTTCCGATCTACAGCGGTCAGGTATCGACCGGCCTCAACTCTACGGCAGGTGTGCGCCAGCTCACTCCGCAAGCCGGAACCGGAGGGCACCCCGCCGCCCGGAGCAAGGCCACCCGGCCCGGACGGCCACCACCGGGGCCCGCCACCACTGGGGCCCGCCGGAGCCGGGACCCTCCGGGACCGGGACCCGCCGGAGCCAGGACCCGCCGGGACCGAGACCCTCCGGGACCGAGACCCGCCGGAGCCGAGACCCGCCAGGACCGGGACCCGCCAGGACCGAGACCCGCCGGAGCCGAGACCCGCCAGGACCGGGACCCTCCGGAGCCGAGACCCGCCAGGACCGGGACCCGCCGGAGCCGAGACCCGCCGGGACCGGGACCCATCCCCCCGGCGCCCCGACCGGCCCCGTCAGCGCCACCGTCACCCGCGTTCACGCCGGACGCAGATGCACCACATCCCCCGCCCCCACCGGCTCCTGCACCCCCTTCTCCGTGGCGATCACGAGCCTGCCGTCGCCGTCGACGGCGACCGCCTCGCCCACCAGGGAGCGCCCGCCCGGCAGCTCGGCGCGCACCGAGCGGCCCAGGGTCGCGCAGCCCGCCGTGTACACCTCCTGGAGTCCGCTGTCGGCCGGGTCGCCGTCGGCCGCGCGCCAGCGCCCGTACCACTCCTCCAGCGACCGCAGCACGGCCCGCAGCAGCGGATCCCGGTCGGTGCTCACCGCCCCGGCCAGCGCCAGCGACCCCGCCTGCGGCACCGGGAGCTCGGCGGCGCGCAGGGTGACGTTGATGCCGACGCCGACGACGACGCCGTCCTCCCCGGCCCGCTCGGCGAGGATGCCGCCGGCCTTGCGTTCCTCGCCGCCCACGGTCACCAGCAGGTCGTTCGGCCACTTGAGCGCCGTGTCCACGCCCGCCGCGCGGGCGAGACCGGTCGCCACCGCCACGCCCGTGAGCAGCGGCAGCCAGCCCCAGCGGGCCACCGGGATCCCGCTCGGTTCGAGCAGGACGGAGAAGAACAGCCCGGAGCGGGCCGGTGCCGTCCACCGCCGGTCCAGGCGCCCCCGTCCGGCGCTCTGCTCCTCGGCGACCAGGACGGCGCCCTCGGCCGCCTTCCCGGCGGCCGCCAGCGCCACCAGGTCGGAGTTGGTGGACCCGGTCCGCGCCACGACGTCCAGCCCGGTCCACAGCCCGCCCTCCCGGACGAGCCCGCGCCGTAGCGCCGCGGCGTTGAGCGGAGGCCGGTCCAGGTCGGACCAGCGGCTGTGGGGGTCGTCTGATGCATCTCGCGGCGTCATGCAAGCCACCCTAGGTGTGGTAAACACCGCACTGCCGACCAGTAGGGCCACCACTACGCTACGGATGAGTAACCGTCCCCCCTTTTGAGCAGGCAGGGAGCCGTATCCCGATGTCCGAGCCGGAAGAGCGTCAAGAGATCGACATCCACACGACCGCGGGGAAGCTCACGGATCTCCGGCGCCGCGTCGAGGAGGCGACGCACGCCGGCTCCGCACGTGCCGTGGAGAAGCAGCACGCCAAGGGCAAGCTGACGGCCCGTGAGCGCGTCGAACTCCTCCTCGACGAGGACTCCTTCGTCGAGCTGGACGAGTTCGCCCGCCACCGCTCGACCCACTTCGGCCTGGAGGCCAACCGCCCCTACGGGGACGGCGTCGTGACGGGCTACGGGACCGTCGACGGCCGCCCGGTCGCCGTGTTCTCCCAGGACTTCACCGTCTTCGGCGGGGCGCTGGGCGAGGTCTACGGGCAGAAGATCGTCAAGGTCATGGACTTCGCGCTGAAGACCGGCTGTCCGGTCATCGGCATCAACGACTCCGGCGGCGCCCGCATCCAGGAGGGCGTGGCCTCGCTCGGCGCGTACGGCGAGATCTTCCGCCGCAACACCCACGCCTCCGGGGTGATCCCGCAGATCAGCCTGGTCGTCGGCCCGTGCGCGGGCGGCGCGGTCTACTCGCCGGCGATCACCGACTTCACCGTGATGGTCGACCAGACCTCGCACATGTTCATCACCGGCCCCGACGTCATCAAGACGGTCACCGGCGAGGACGTCGGCTTCGAGGAGCTGGGCGGCGCCCGCACCCACAACGCCACCTCGGGCGTGGCCCACCACATGGCCGGCGACGAGAAGGACGCCGTCGAGTACGTCAAGCAGCTGCTGTCGTACCTGCCGTCCAACAACCTCTCCGAGCCTCCGTCGTTCCCGGAGGAGGCCGACCTCACCGTCACCGGCGAGGACCTGGAGCTGGACACGCTCGTCCCGGACAGCGCGAACCAGCCGTACGACATGCACACGGTGATCGAGCACGTCCTGGACGACGCCGAGTTCTTCGAGACGCAGCCGCTGTACGCGCCGAACATCCTCACCGGCTTCGGCCGCGTCGAGGGCCGCCCGGTCGGCATCGTCGCCAACCAGCCGATGCAGTTCGCGGGCTGCCTGGACATCAAGGCCTCCGAGAAGGCGGCGCGCTTCGTGCGCACCTGCGACGCCTTCAACCTCCCGGTGCTCACCTTCGTCGACGTGCCGGGCTTCCTGCCCGGCGTCGACCAGGAGCACGACGGCATCATCCGCCGCGGCGCGAAACTGATCTACGCCTACGCCGAGGCCACCGTCCCCCTGATCACGGTCATCACCCGCAAGGCCTTCGGCGGGGCGTACGACGTGATGGGCTCCAAGCACCTGGGCGCCGACCTCAACCTGGCCTGGCCCACCGCGCAGATCGCCGTGATGGGCGCCCAGGGCGCGGTCAACATCCTGCACCGCCGCACCCTCGCGGAGGCCGAGGCGGGCGGTGAGGACGTCGAGGCCGTCCGGGCCCGGCTCATCCAGGAGTACGAGGACACCCTCCTCAACCCCTACGTGGCGGCCGAGCGCGGCTACGTGGACGCGGTGGTCATGCCGTCGGACACCCGCCGGCACATCGTGCGCGGGCTGCGTCAACTGCGGACCAAGCGGGAATCCCTCCCTCCGAAGAAGCACGGCAACATCCCCCTGTAAGGAGCCGCTGTGATCAAGGTCGTACGGGGCAACCCGACCCCTGAGGAGCTGGCCGCCGCTCTGGCGGTGGTCCGGGCCCGCGCCGCGGCGGCGGCCGCCACGCCGTCCGGCGCGCAGGGCTCCCGCGACTCCTGGTCGGACCCGTCCCGCATCGCCGCCCACCGCCTGCCCCAGCCGGGACCGGCCACCTGGGCGCGGACGTACTGGCCCGGCTAGGCCCCGGACACGCGGGCGGCGGGGCACGGGCCGTGGGGCGCGGCGGGAAGTTGAGTACGCGTACTCAGGCGCCGGCCACGGCTTCGCCGCACGCTGGGGACCATGCTGTGGTCCGATCCCGAGAACGAGCCGCCCGAGGAACTGCGCGACATGCAGGCGATGCTGCGGCGGCTCGGTCTCCTCATGGCGCTGGCCATGGTGCTCGCGATGATCGTGATCGGCGTGCGGTGAGCGGCCGGCCGCGGAGGGGCCGGCCGGCCCGGGGCGTCGCGGGTGCCGCGTGACGGGTGTGAAGGCCCCGCGGCGCGCCGATACGCTGGCCGCATGACTGATCAGCCGCGCCGCCGACTCGTGCTCGCCTCCCAGTCCCCCGCCCGGCTGGGCCTGTTGCGGCAGGCCGGGCTCGACCCCGAGGTGATCGTGAGCGGGGTCGACGAGGACGCCGTCACCGCTCCCACCCCCGCCGAGCTGGCGCTCGCCCTCGCCGAGGCGAAGGCCTCCGTCGTGGCCGCGAAGCCCGAGGTCAAGGGCGCCCTGGTGATCGGCTGCGACTCGGTCCTCGACCTGGACGGCCAGGCCCTGGGCAAGCCCGCGGACGCCGAGGAGGCCACCGCCCGCTGGAAGGCCATGCGCGGGCGGGCGGGCACGCTCCAGACCGGGCACTGCGTCTACGACACCGCCACCGGCCGGTACGTCTCCGGCGTCGCCTCCACCGTGGTCCGCTTCGGTGAGCCCACGGACGAGGAGATCGCCTCGTACGTCGCCTCGGGCGAGCCGCTGCACGTCGCCGGGGCGTTCACCCTGGACGGCCGGTCGGCCCCGTTCGTCGACGGCATCGACGGCGACCACGGCAACGTCATCGGCATCAGCCTGCCCCTCGTCCGGCGCCTGCTGGCCGAGCTGGGGGTCGGCATCACGGAGTTGTGGGCGCCGGCGGAGTGACCGGAGCGGGCGCGCCGCCCCGCGGCGCGCCGCCGCCGTCCGTCGGCGGGTCGCCGGGCGTGTCGCCCTGGGGCCCGCCTCGGGGGCCGGCTTGGGGGCCGCCTTGAGGGCCGCCGTCGCGCGGCTGCGGGGCGGCCGCGCCCCCGCCCGCGTCCACCGGACGGTCGTACGTCATCAGCAGCAGCACGATGAGCGCCAGCACGGCCATCATGAACGCGAACGCCGACGGGCCCACCAGCCCCCACGCGAACGCGCCCAGCAGCCCGTGCACCACCGCGGCGCTGATCAGCAGGACGCGGCCGAACCCGGCGGGCTGCCGGTCGCGCACCGCCACCAGCAGCGCGACCAGTCCGCACGCGGCGAAGTAGAGGCCGAAGACGATTCCGCCGGCCTTCGCCGAGGCCGACATCGTGTCCGGGTCCAGACCCGCCAGGGACATGTCCTGCCGGTCCACGACCATCCCGAGGAACCAGTTCAGCGCCGCCACGCCGAGCGCCTCCCCGAAGAGCACGAGCGCCACGACCGCCGCCACGGGTCTGCGCACCACCGGTTCCCCACCCACTCTCGTCCCAGCCCTCGGAGGGACTGTGGTTACCCCTAGTACGTTCGAGACATCGCGAACGCTACTAACCGGTAAACGGCGGGACAAGGGTCCGGCGGTCGGCAAAGAATCGTTGGGCCATTCGTAGGGACTCGACAAAGAAACAGAGTGGGCCGCAGCACGCCCTCACAGAGACCTTGGCCACAGTAGAGGGCTAGGGTTTCCGGAAGGAGTGCTGCGTACGGCGGTACTGCAAGGGATTTCGCGGTCGAGTGAGCCTGGTATCACGCTCCGTGTGGGCAAGCTCACCTGAGGGGACGGGTCGAAGAGCCGTGTCGGCAGTCCCTAAACTCGGCTTGTTTCAAGGAGGGAGCCTCAATCGTGCGCAAGGTGCTCATCGCCAACCGTGGCGAAATCGCAGTCCGTGTGGCCCGGGCCTGCCGGGATGCCGGTATCGCGAGCGTTGCCGTCTACGCGGAGCCGGACCGGGACGCTCTGCATGTCCGCGCCGCGGATGAGGCGTTCGCCCTGGGCGGTGACACTCCGGCGACCAGCTACCTCGACATCGGCAAGGTGCTGAACGCCGCGCGCGAGTCCGGCGCGGACGCCATCCACCCGGGGTACGGCTTCCTCTCCGAGAACGCCGACTTCGCCCAGGCGGTCCTGGACGCGGACCTGATCTGGATCGGCCCGCCCCCGCAGGCCATCCGCGACCTCGGCGACAAGGTGGCGGCCCGTCACATCGCCCAGCGCGCGGGCGCGCCCCTGGTCGCCGGTACGCCCGACCCGGTGTCCGGCGCCGAGGAGGTCGTCGCCTTCGCCAAGGAGCACGGGCTCCCGATCGCGATCAAGGCCGCCTTCGGCGGCGGCGGCCGCGGCCTGAAGGTCGCCCGCACCCTCGACGAGGTCCCCGAGCTGTACGACTCCGCCGTCCGTGAGGCCGTCGCCGCCTTCGGCCGGGGCGAGTGCTTCGTCGAGCGCTACCTCGACCAGCCGCGCCACGTCGAGACGCAGTGCCTCGCCGACACCCACGGCAACGTGGTGGTCGTCTCCACCCGTGACTGCTCCCTCCAGCGCCGCCACCAGAAGCTGGTCGAGGAGGCGCCCGCGCCGTTCCTGTCCGACGAGCAGATCGCCGAGCTGTACTCCTCCTCGAAGGCCATCCTGAAGGAGGCCGGCTACGTCGGCGCCGGCACGGTGGAGTTCCTCGTCGGCAACGACGGCACGATCTCGTTCCTGGAGGTCAACACCCGTCTCCAGGTCGAGCACCCGGTCACCGAGGAGGTCGCCGGCATCGACCTCGTCCGCGAGATGTTCCGCATCGCCGACGGCGAGGAGCTCGGCTACGGCGACCCGGTGCTGCGCGGTCATTCGTTCGAGTTCCGCATCAACGGCGAGGACCCGGGCCGCAACTTCCTGCCCGCCCCCGGCACGGTCACCGCGTTCGACCCGCCGACCGGTCCCGGTGTGCGGCTGGACGCGGGCGTGGAGTCCGGCTCGGTCATCGGCCCGGCCTGGGACTCGCTGCTGGCCAAGCTGATCGTCACCGGCCGCACCCGCAAGGAGGCCCTGGAGCGGGCCTCCCGCGCCCTGGAGGAGTTCCAGGTCGAGGGCATGGCCACGGCGATCCCGTTCCACCGCGCGGTGGTGCGGGACCCGGCGTTCGCTCCGGAGCTGACCGGCTCCACCGACCCGTTCACGGTCCACACCCGCTGGATCGAGACCGGCTTCGTCAACGAGATCAAGCCCTTCGCCTCGCCGGCCGACGCCGAGGCGGAGGAGGACGCGGGCGGCCGTGAGACGGTCGTCGTCGAGGTCGGCGGCAAGCGCCTGGAGGTCTCCCTCCCGGCCTCGCTCGGCATGTCCCTGGCCCGTACGGGCCTGGCGGCCGGCGCCAAGCCGAAGCGCCGCGCGGCGAAGAAGTCCGGCCCCGTCGCCTCCGGCGACACCCTCGCCTCCCCGATGCAGGGCACGATCGTCAAGGTCGCCGTCGAGGAGGGCCAGGAGGTCCAGGAGGGCGACCTGATCGTCGTCCTGGAGGCGATGAAGATGGAGCAGCCGCTGAACGCGCACCGCTCCGGCACCGTGAAGGGCCTGTCGGCCGAGGTCGGCGCGTCGATCACGTCCGGCGCGGCCATCTGCGAGATCAAGGACTGACCCCCCTCACCCGGCGTCCAGACGCCCGGCGGCCCGCACCTTCCGGACCGCCGGGCGCCTTGCTTTCCGGGACACGGGCCGGGGGCTCCGGCCGGAGGCTCACACGCCGGGGGCTCCGGCCGAGGGCTCACACACCGGGGGCTCCGGCCGGGGGCTCACACACCGGGGGCTCCGGCCGGGGGCTCACACACCGGGGGCTCCGGCTGGAGGCTCACACACCGGGGGCTCCGGCTGGAGGCTCACACCGGGGGCTCACACGCCGGGGGGATCCGCCGGGGGGCTCGCACTCCGGCGGAGACCCCGCGAACCGGCGCGGGCCCCGCGCCCGGCGGAAGCCCCACTCGGCGCAGGCCGCACTCGGGCCGGCACGTGCGGCGCACCGCACGGCCCTGTCGGCTGACGGAGGCGCCCGACGCCCCGAAGCCCCGGCGTCCGCTGACGGACGCATCCCGCACCTCGGCCCCGTCACCGGGCGACGTGCGGCACGGAGCGGCTTCGCGTCGGCACGGAGCGGCTTCGCGTCTGCCCCCGCGAGGGCGAACGGCTTCCGCAGGGCGAACGGCTTCCGCAAGGCAAGCGGCTTGCGCAGGGCGAACGGCCCGGAGGCCCGCAGCGGCGGCCTCCGCCCCTTCGCGCGGGTGGCGGCGGGCGCACGGGCCGGAGTGGCTTCGCGGGCGCCAGGAGGCGTGCCGGTGGGCGGTGTGCCGGTGGCCGCGGGGGTGCGTGGGCGGGCTGGCACTCGGCCGCCCGCGCCCCTCGGCTCCGTCGCCGTGGGCCCGTGGACGGTGCTCCGCCGTCCGCTGGACCCGTCGTGAGGCGGGGCGTGCCACGGCCGGCCAGCGCTCACGTCGGCCACGCGATCACGCGGCCACGTCGACCGGACCGACCCGATCAGCCGGTCCCGTCACAGCGGCGGCTCAGCCCGATCAGCCGGTCCCGTCACAGCGGCGACTCGGCCCGATCAGCCAGCCCCATCGCAACGGCGACTCGGCCCGATCAGCCAGCCCCACCGCAACGGCGACTCGGCCCGCTCGACCGGACCCTCACGGCGGCCCACGCCGGCCGGGGCCGTCGTCGTCTCACCGTCGGCGCAGGTCGGCCACCCTGGCCCGTTCCCCGCCGGGGGGCTGTTCGCCCAGGACCGTGGTGGCGCGGAGGCCCGGCGCGGCGCCGGGGACCTGGCCGCGGCGGGGCGCGGGCAGGGGGACGTCCCGGCGCTGCTGCTGGCGACGCGCCGGGACCGCGTCACCCCCCGGGTTTCCCGACGCCCCGGCCACCGAGATCTGCACTCCCTGGTCCGCCAGGGCCTGCAACTCGGTCTGGGCGCGGTCGTCGTGGGCGGGTGGCTCGTCCGTGACCAGGCGGGTGATGACGTCGGTGGGGACCGTCTGGAACATCGTGTCGGTGCCCAGCTTGGTGTGGTCGGCGAGGACGACGACCTCGGCGGCCGCCTGGACGAGGGCCCGGTCGACCGAGGCCGACAGCATGTTGGACGTGGAGAGCCCGCGCTCGGCGGTGAGGCCGCTGCCGGAGAGGAAGGCCCGGGAGACCCTGAGCCCCTGGAGGGACTGTTCGGCTCCGCTGCCGACGAGGGCGTAGTTGGACCCCCTGAGCGTGCCGCCGGTCATCACGACCTCCACCCGGTTGGCGTGGGCCAGCGCCTGGGCGACCAGGAGGGAGTTGGTGACCACGGTGAGTCCGGGCACCCGGGCGAGCCGGCGGGCCAGCTCCTGGGTGGTGGTCCCCGCCCCGACCACGATGGCCTCGCCCTCTTCGACGAAGTTGGCGGCGAGGTCGGCGATGGCGGTCTTCTCGGCGGTCGCGAGATGGGACTTCTGCGGAAAGCCGGACTCCCGCGTGAAACCGCCCGGCAGTACCGCACCGCCGTGCCGGCGGTCGAGGAGTCCTTCTGCCTCCAGTGCGCGCACGTCCCGCCGTACGGTCACTTCGGAGGTCTGGACGACGCGGGCGAGCTCACGGAGCGACACGGCTCCGTTCGCTCGCACCATTTCGAGGATCAATTGGCGACGTTCTGCAGCGAACACGAAACTGACAGTAACGCGGACGACCGTCTGCTTTCAGCTCTTTGCGCCGAATAATAGAAGTTGTTCGCACAGCAGGGTGGGAGGTGGTATAGGGGTTTAGTTCTGATGCCTATGCCAACCGCACGGTCCACAACTCCCCGTCACCGGCGGGGAATCGAATCCGGCCGCAGGTCACGGCCTAGACGTCCGCGCCCGTCTTCCTCGTGTGCAACTGCCGTGCCACCTCGGCGATCGAGCCCGAAAGGGACGGATACACGGTGAAGGCGTTCGCGATCTGTTCGACCGTCAGATTGTTGTCGACGGCGATCGAGATGGGGTGGATGAGTTCCGAGGCGCGCGGCGCGACGACGACGCCGCCGACGACGATCCCGGTGCCCGGCCGGCAGAAGATCTTGACGAATCCGTCGCGGATGCCCTGCATCTTGGCGCGCGGATTGCGCAGCAGCGGCAGCTTGACGACCTTCGCGTCGATCTTGCCCGAGTCGACGTCGGCCTGCGTGTAGCCGACGGTGGCGATCTCGGGGTCGGTGAAGACGTTGGAGGAGACGGTCTTGAGGTTCAGCGGGGCCACCGCGTCGCCGAGGAAGTGGTACATGGCGATGCGCCCCTGCATGGCGGCGACGGAGGCGAGCGCGAACACGCCGGTCACGTCACCGGCGGCGTAGACGCCCGGAGCCGTGGTGCGGGACACCTTGTCGGTCCAGATGTGCCCGGAGTCGCGGACCTTGACGCCCGCCTCCTCCAGCCCGAGGCCCTCGCTGTTGGGGATGGCGCCGACGGCCATCAGACAGTGCGAGCCGGTGATGACCCGCCCGTCGGCGAGGGTCACCTCGACGCCGTCCCCGACCCGCTTGGCGGACTGGGCGCGGGAGCGGGCCATGACGTTCATGCCGCGGCGCCGGAAGACGTCCTCGAGGACGGCGGCGGCGTCGGGGTCCTCGCCCGGCAGCACGCGGTCCCGGGAGGAGACGAGGGTGACCTTGGAGCCGAGCGCCTGGTACGCGCCGGCGAACTCGGCGCCCGTCACGCCCGAGCCGACCACGATGAGCTCCTCGGGCAGCTCACGGAGGTCGTAGACCTGGGTCCAGTTGAGGATGCGCTCGCCGTCGGGCTGGGCGTCGGGCAGCTCCCGGGGGTGACCGCCGGTGGCGATGAGCACGGCGTCCGCGACGAGGGTCTCCTCGCTGCCGTCGGCCGCCCGCACCACGACCTTGCGCGAACCGTCGAGGGCCTGCATGCCCTCCAGCCGGCCGCGGCCGCGCAGGACGCGGGCGCCCGCGCGCGTGACGGAGGCGGTGATGTCGTGCGACTGCGCGAGCGCGAGCCGCTTCACCCGCCGGTTGACCTTGTCGAGGTCCACGCCGACGACCCGGGCCGACTGCTCCAGCGGCGGGGTGTCGTCGGCGACGATGATCCCCAGCTCCTCGTAGGAGGAGTCGAAGGTGGTCATCACCTCGGCCGTGGCGATGAGAGTCTTCGACGGTACGCAGTCGGTCAGCACCGACGCCCCGCCCAGACCGTCGGAGTCGACGACGGTCACCTCCGCGCCGAGCTGAGCGGCCACCAGCGCCGCTTCGTAGCCGCCGGGTCCGCCACCGATGATCACGATCCGAGTCACGTACTCCATTGTCCCGCACGCCCCGGCGTCCTACGTCGCCGGGGGGCCGGGCGGCGGTACGGCCGGTGCCACGGGGGCGGTGGACGACGGGAGGGACGTGCGCGGGGCTGCCGTACCCTCGTCGCATGTCGCTCTACGCCGCGTACGCCGGCAACCTCGACGCGCGGCTGATGACCCGCCGCGCCCCGCACTCGCCGCTGCGCGCGACCGGCTGGCTGAACGGCTGGCGGCTGACCTTCGGCGGGGAGCAGATGGGCTGGGAGGGCGCCCTGGCGACGATCGTGGAGGACCCGACCGCCCAGGTCTTCGTCGCGCTGTACGACCTCGCCCCCATGGACGAGGAGCCGCTGGACCGGTGGGAGGGCGTGGGCCTCGGCATCTACCGCCGGCTCCGGGTCCGCGTCCACACCCTGGACGGCGAGGAGCGCGGCTGGACCTACGTCCTGAACGGCTACGAGGGCGGTCTGCCGTCCGCCCGCTACCTGGGCGAGGTCGCCGACGCCGCCGAGTCCGCGGGAGCACCACACGATTACGTGATGGAGCTGCGCAAGCGGCCGTGCTGACGAGCGCGTGAGGCCCTCGCCCCGAGAGGCCCTCACCTCGTACGCCCGCCCCCGGGAACGACACCGTAGGAAACGACACCGTAGGAAACGACAAGACAACGATCGCCGTCCCGCGGGCTCCGTCATCTACGCGCGTAGGCCCGGACCGGCTACGCTCATCCGCGTGAACGCATCTCTTCTCCCGGACGACATCCAGGGCGACCCCCACGGCGCCGCCGACGCGGCGGCCACGCGCCTGCGCGAACTCACCGGCGCCGAGACCCACGAGGTCGCCCTCGTGATGGGCTCCGGCTGGGCACCGGCCGTCGACGCCCTGGGCGCGCCCGAGGCCGAGTTCCACGTGACCGAGCTGCCCGGCTTCCCGCCGCCGGTGGTCGAGGGGCACGGCGGCAGGATCCGCTCGTACCGCATCGGTGAAAAGCGCGCGCTGGTCTTCCTGGGCCGGACGCACTACTACGAGGGCCGTGGCGTGGCCGCCGTCGCGCACGGCGTCCGCACGGCGGTCGCGGCCGGCAGCAAGACGATCGTGCTGACCAACGGCTGCGGCGGTCTGCGCGAGGGCATGCGTCCCGGACAGCCGGTCCTGATCAGCGACCACATCAACCTCACGGCGGCCTCCCCGATCGTCGGCGCGAACTTCGTCGACCTCACCGACCTGTACTCGCCGCGGCTGCGGGCGCTGTGCAAGGAGATCGACGCCACGCTGGAGGAGGGCGTCTACGCCCAGTTCCCCGGCCCGCACTACGAGACGCCGGCCGAGATCCGCATGGCGCGGGTCATCGGGGCGGACCTGGTAGGCATGTCGACCGTCCTGGAGGCGATCGCCGCGCGGGAGGCGGGCGCGGAGGTGCTGGGCATCTCCCTGGTGACGAACCTGGCGGCCGGGATGACGGGCGAGCCCCTCAACCACGAGGAGGTCCTCCAGGCCGGCCGCGACAGCGCGGCCCGGATGGGGTCCCTGCTGGCGCAGGTGCTGGACCGGCTGTAAGGGGCGGCGGGGGCGGGCGGACGCCCGGCACCCCACCGCACGCACACTCTGAGAGGTTGACCCACGTGCACGACGACGACCTGACCGCTCGCGCCCACGCCTGGCTCGCCGAGGACCCCGACCCGGACACCCGCGAGGAACTCGCCGCGCTCCTCGCCGCGGGCGACCGCGCCGAGCTCGCCGCCCGGTTCGGCGGCACCCTCCAGTTCGGCACCGCCGGTCTGCGCGGCGCGCTCGGCGCCGGCCCGACGCGCATGAACCGGGCCGTCGTCATCCGCGCCGCCGCGGGCCTCGCCGCGTACCTCGTGGCCAAGGGCCGGGGCGACGGCCTCGTCGTCATCGGCTACGACGCGCGCCACAAGTCCGCCGAGTTCGCCCGGGACACCGCGGCCGTGATGACGGGCGCGGGCCTGCGCGCGGCCGTCCTGCCCCGCCCGCTGCCCACCCCCGTCCTCGCCTTCGCCGTACGGCACCTGGGCGCGGTGGCCGGCGTCGAGGTCACCGCCAGCCACAACCCGCCCCAGGACAACGGCTACAAGGTGTACCTGGGCGACGGCTCGCAGATCGTCCCGCCCGCCGACGCGGAGATCGCGGCCGAGATCGCCGCCGTCCGCGCGCTGGCCGACGTCCCCCGCCCGGACTCCGGCTGGGAGACCCTCGACGACACCGTCCTCGACGCCTACCTGGCCCGCACGGACGCCGTCCTCGCCCCCGGCTCCCCCCGCACCGCGCGGACGGTGTACACGGCGATGCACGGTGTCGGCAAGGACGTCCTGCTCGCCGCCTTCGCGCGGGCCGGGTTCCCCGCGCCCGACCTCGTCGCCGAGCAGGCCGAGCCCGACCCGGACTTCCCGACGGTCGCCTTCCCCAACCCGGAGGAGCCCGGGGCGATGGACCTGGCCTTCGCGAAGGCCGCGGAGACCCGGCCCGACCTCGTCGTCGCCAACGACCCGGACGCCGACCGCTGCGCCGTGGCCGTCGAGGACGGCGGCGACTGGCGCATGCTCCGGGGCGACGAGGTGGGCGCCCTGCTCGCCGCGCACCTGGTGGAGCGGGGCGCCCGCGGCACCTTCGCCGAGTCGATCGTCTCCTCGTCCCTGCTGGGCCGGATCGCCGAGAAGGCCGGGCTGCCGTACGAGGAGACCCTCACCGGCTTCAAGTGGATCGCCCGCGTCGACGGCCTGCGCTACGGCTACGAGGAGGCCCTCGGCTACTGCGTGGACCCCGAGGGCGTGCGCGACAAGGACGGCATCACGGCCGCCCTGCTCGTCACCGAGCTGGCCTCCGTCCTGAAGGAGGGCGGCCGCACCCTGCTCGACCTCCTCGACGACCTCGCCGTCGAGCACGGTCTGCACGCCACCGACCAGCTCGCGGTGCGGGTGGAGGACCTGTCGGTGATCACGGACGCGATGCGGCGCCTGCGCGAGCGGCCGCCGTCCGCCCTGGCGGGGCTGCCCGTCACCCGCGTCGAGGACCTCACGCGGGGCACCGGCGGACTCCCTCCCACGGACGGCCTGCGCTACACGCTCGACGGCGCCCGGGTGATCGTCCGGCCCAGCGGCACCGAGCCGAAGCTGAAGTGCTACCTGGAGGTCGTCGTCCCGGTCACGGCGCACGCCGGCCTCCCCGCGGCCCGCGCCGAGGCGGACGAGCTGCTCGCGGCCGTCAAGCGGGACCTGTCGGCGGCGGCCGGCATCTGAGGCGCGCCCGCGGGGCGCCTCCGGCCGGTACCCCGGCACGGTGTGCGCCGCGGCGCCCCCGGTGCGCACCGTGACCCGCACGGGCCGCGGCCGTCGCCCCCTCCCCGCAGCGGGCGACGCCCGCACGTCCGGAAGAAGCCCCCGTCACGGCAGACGAACCCGCGTCCGGGACACCGACCCGCCCATTAGGGCGCTTCTGAGATCCGTCAGAAGCGCCCTAGGCGGGGCGCCCCCCGGACACGGCGCCGCCGGCCGGCCGAACGCCCGCACCGAGGCCCTTGCCTCAGCCCACCGCCAGCAGGATCGCCAGCACCACGGCCCCGGCGACGGCGGGCCCCACGATCTCCCAGGCCCAGCGCACGGTCACCTCGCCCTGGGCGCTCTCCGCCTTCTCCCCCGCCTCCAGCAGTTCCCGCAACTCGTACATGATCTGGTCGCTCTCGGCCCGCACCGGCCCCTCCGGCACACCCGCCCCGGCCGCGGAGCCGTGCGAGGGCAGCCCGCCCCCGAGCCCGCCGAGACCGCCGAGCCCGCCGGACCCCCGGCCGGCGCGGCCGCCCCGGCCCTCCCGCTCCGCCGCGGCCCGCGCCTCCCGCTGGACCGCCTTCTTCCGGGCCCGCAGCGAGACGGGGACCGCCCACAGCTGGAACTTCCGCCCGGAGCGGGTGACGACCTCGTTGGAGTACCCGGACCGCAGCGACACGGCCTCCCCCCAGGGCACCGCGATCACCCGCAACGGGTTGCGCACCCGCAGCCGGTCCGCGTCGGCGTACACGGCCGGGCGCAGCGTGAACGCGACGATCAGCGGCACCAGCAGGATGAGCGCCGCGAGCGCCAGCCACGGCGTGCGGCCCTCCCCCGCGACGATCGCGTCGACACCGAGCCAGCCGACGACCGCGAGCAGCAGCGCCCCGCCGACGATGCCCGCGGGCGACCGGTAGACACGGTCCCTGGACTCGGGGGCCGAGGGCCGCGGCGCTGGTGACTGGTCTTCCGGGCTCGTCATGGCCCCGATTCTGCCGCACGCCCGCGGCGCCGGGCCGACCCGCCCTCACCTCGCCGCCCACGGAGCCGTCCTCCGGGGTATACAGCCGCTACGCGCGTAGATATGCTCGTCTGGTGACCATGCCCACCAACGCACCCACCGCAGCTCACGCCCTCACGGACGTCACCGCGTCCGACAGCACGCTGCGCCGCTTCCTCCACGGGCTGCCCGGCGTCGACGGGGTCGGCCTGGAGGCGCGCGCCGCATCCCTCGGTACCCGTTCCATCAAGACGACCGCGAAGGCGTACGCCATCGACCTCGCCATCTCGATGGTCGACCTGACGACGCTGGAAGGCGCGGACACCCCGGGCAAGGTCCGGGCGCTCGGCGCGAAGGCCGTCCGCCCCGACCCGACCGACCGGACGACGCCCTCGACGGCCGCGGTCTGCGTCTACCCCGACATGGTCGCCACCGCCAAGGCGGCCGTCGCGGGCTCCGGCGTCAAGGTCGCCTCCGTGGCCACCGCCTTCCCGGCGGGCCGCGCGGCCCTCGACGTCAAGCTGGCCGACGTGCGGGACGCCGTCGCCGCCGGTGCCGACGAGATCGACATGGTCATCGACCGCGGCGCCTTCCTCGCGGGCCGCTACCTGAAGGTGTACGAGGAGATCGTCGCCGTACGGGAGGCCTGCGGCGGGTCCGCCCGGCTGAAGGTCATCTTCGAGACGGGCGAGCTGTCGACGTACGACAACATCCGCCGGGCGAGCTGGCTCGGCATGCTGGCCGGGGCGGACTTCATCAAGACGTCCACCGGCAAGGTCGCCGTCAACGCCACGCCCGCCAACACCCTGCTCATGCTGGAGGCCGTCCGCGACTTCCGCGCGCGGACCGGCGTCCAGGTCGGCGTGAAGCCCGCCGGCGGCATCCGCACCTCCAAGGACGCCGTCAAGTTCCTGGTCCTGGTCAACGAGACCGCGGGCGAGGACTGGCTGGACAACCACTGGTTCCGCTTCGGCGCCTCCTCCCTCCTGAACGACCTGCTGATGCAGCGTCAGAAGCTGGCCACCGGCCGCTACTCCGGCCCCGACTACGTGACGGTGGACTGATCACCATGGCATCGGCATCCGCATTCGAGTACGCCCCCGCACCCGAGTCCCGCTCGGTCGTCGACATCGCGCCCTCCTACGGGCTGTTCATCGACGGCGAGTTTGTGGACGCGGCCGACGGCAAGGTCTTCAAGACGGTCTCCCCGTCGACCGAGGAGGTTCTCTCCGAGGTCGCCCGGGCCGGTGCCGAGGACGTCGACCGCGCGGTGAAGGCCGCCCGCAAGGCCTTCGAGAAGTGGTCGGCGCTGCCCGGCTCCGAGCGCGCCAAGTACCTCTTCCGCATCGCCCGCCTCATCCAGGAGCGCAGCCGCGAACTGGCCGTCCTGGAGACGCTGGACAACGGCAAGCCCATCAAGGAGACCCGCGACGCCGACCTCCCCCTGGTCGCCGCGCACTTCTTCTACCACGCGGGCTGGGCCGACAAGCTCGGCCACGCCGGTTTCGGCCCGGCCCCCCGGCCCCTCGGCGTCGCCGGCCAGGTCATCCCCTGGAACTTCCCCCTCCTGATGCTGGCGTGGAAGATCGCCCCGGCGCTGGCGACGGGCAACACGGTCGTCCTCAAGCCGGCCGAGACCACTCCGCTGAGCGCCCTGTTCTTCGCGGACATCTGCCGCCGGGCGGGCCTGCCGAAGGGGGTCGTCAACATCCTCCCCGGCTACGGTGACACGGGCGCCGCGCTCGTCGCGCACCCGGACGTGAACAAGGTGGCCTTCACCGGCTCCACGGCCGTCGGCAAGGAGATCGCGCGCACGGTCGCGGGCACCCGCAAGAAGCTCACCCTCGAACTGGGCGGCAAGGGCGCCAACATCGTCTTCGACGACGCCCCGATCGACCAGGCCGTCGAGGGCGTCGTGAACGGCATCTTCTTCAACCAGGGCCAGGTCTGCTGCGCGGGCAGCCGCCTCCTGGTCCAGGAATCGATCCACGACGAGCTGCTGGAGTCGCTCAAGCGCAGGCTCTCCACGCTCCGCCTCGGCGACCCGCTGGACAAGAACACGGACATCGGCGCGATCAACTCCGCCGAGCAGCTCGCGCGCATCACCGCGCTCGCCGAGCAGGGTGAGGCGGAGGGCGCCGAGCGCTGGTCCCCGGCCTGCGAGCTCCCCTCCGCCGGCTACTGGTTCGCCCCGACGCTCTTCACGAACGTCACCCAGGCGCACACCGTCGCCCGCGACGAGATCTTCGGCCCGGTCCTGTCGGTCCTCACCTTCCGCACCCCGGACGAGGCCGTCGCCAAGGCCAACAACACGCCGTACGGCCTGTCGGCGGGCATCTGGACGGAGAAGGGCTCCCGCATCCTCGCGGTGGCGAACAGGCTCCGGGCCGGTGTCGTCTGGTCCAACACGTTCAACAAGTTCGACCCGACGTCGCCGTTCGGCGGTTATAAGGAGTCGGGTTCCGGCCGCGAGGGCGGCCGCCACGGTCTGGAGGCGTACCTCGATGTCTGACGTGACCCGTCTCTCCGTCCTCAAGACCTACAAGCTGTACGTCGGGGGCAAGTTCCCCCGTTCCGAGAGCGGCCGGGTGTACGAAGTGACCGACTCCAAGGGCAACTGGCTGGCCAACGCGCCGCAGTCGAGCCGCAAGGACGCCCGGGACGCGGTCGTGGCCGCCCGCAAGGCGTTCGGCGCCTGGTCCGGGGCGACGGCGTACAACCGTGGCCAGGTCCTCTACCGCGTCGCCGAGATGCTGGAGGGCCGCCGGGGCCAGTTCGTCCGCGAGGTGGCCGACGCCGAGGGCCTGTCGAAGTCGAGGGCGGCCACGGTCGTCGACGCGACCGTCGACCGCTGGGTCTGGTACGCGGGCTGGACCGACAAGATCGCCCAGGTGGTCGGCGGCGGCAACCCGGTCGCGGGCCCGTTCTTCAACCTGTCCTCGCCCGAGCCGACCGGCGTGGTGGCCGTCCTGGCCCCGCAGGAGTCGTCGTTCCTGGGCCTGGTCTCGGTGCTCGCCCCGGTGATCGCGACCGGCAACACGGCGGTCGTGGTGGCCTCCGAGAGGTCCCCGCTCCCCGCCCTCTCCCTGGCCGAGGTCCTGGCCACCTCCGACGTCCCCGGCGGTGTGGTCAACGTCCTCTCCGGCCGTACGGCGGAGATCGCGGCGCCCCTCGCCGCCCACCAGGACGTCAACGCGATCGACCTCGCGGGCGCCGACCAGGCGCTGGCGAAGGAGCTGGAGATCGCGGCCGCGGACAATCTGAAGCGGGTTCTCCGTCCACAGCCTGTGGACGACTGGTCCCTGACTCCCGGGATCGACCGCATGACGGCGTTCCTGGAGACGAAGACCGTCTGGCACCCGACGGGGTCGCTGGGCGCCTCGGGCTCGTCGTACTGACGTCCCACCACGACGAGCGGGCCGCGTCCCTCTCCGTCCGGAGGGACGCGGCCCGCTCCCCGCGCACGGCACACGGGTGCGCGCCGGTCAGCCGCCCAGCAGCCCCGTCGCCTGCCCCAGCACCGGCACCGCGCCGACCGACGACGCCTGCGCCACCGGCTCGGTCAGCGAGCGGGACGACACCGGCTGGAAGTCGGCGAGCTGGGTGCCGACGCCGTTGTCGAGCGGGTCGACACCCGTGCCCGCGAGCGGGTTGGGCTTGAGGTCCGACAGCGGACCGGTGACGTATCCGACGGTGCCGCCCAGGGCCTGCGCGCCGGCCTGCGGGTCGATCTTGCCGAGCGAGGTGGGACGCGTGCGCACCACGTCCACGACCGGTTCGGTCCCGGCCGCCGCGGCCACGCCCGTGCCCGCGCCCAGGGCCGCTCCCGCCGTGGCGAGGGCGACCAGGGCGCGCCGTCCGGTCGGGGTGCGGGAAGAGTCGTGTCGGGCCATCGCGATGCCCACTTTCTGCTGCGTCGGGTAATCAGGTCGACACGAAGGGTAGTTGAGGAGTGACCCGTGCATCAAAGCCGACCCGCGGGGTCGTTCACCGCCCGGCGGATGCCGCACACTGGTGTCCCGTGAGTTCCCCACCGCCCATGTCCACGCGAGTCGTGCTGCTCTGCGGCCCCTCAGGCTCCGGCAAGTCCCTTCTCGCCGCCCGCTCCGGCCTGCCCGTGCTGCGGCTCGACGACTTCTACAAGGAGGGCGACGACCCGACGCTGCCGCAGGTCGCGGGAAGTTCCGACATCGACTGGGACCACCCCGGCTCGTGGGACGCGGACACCGCGGTCGCCGCGATCACCGACCTGTGCCGCACGGGCCGTACGAACGTCCCGGTCTACGACATCGCGCTCAGCGCCCGCACCGGCGCGGAGACCGTCGAGATCGGGCGGACCCCGCTGTTCATCGCGGAGGGCATCTTCGCCGCGGAGATCGTCGCCCGCTGCCGGGACCTGGGCGTGCTGGCCGACGCGCTGTGCCTGAGCCGCGGTGCGGTGACGACGTTCCGCCGCCGTTTCCTGCGGGACCTGAAGGAGGGCCGCAAGTCGGTGCCGTTCCTCCTGCGCCGAGGCTGGCGCCTGATGCGCGCCGAACGCTCCATCGTGGCCCGCCAGACCGCCCTCGGCGCGTACGCCTGCGACCGCGACGAGGCGCTCGGCCGTCTGGCGGCCGCGGCGGCGGGCGACAGCGCCACGACGGCGCGTACGGCCGTCTGACGGCTGACGGCTGACGGGCGGGCTGCGGCAGGCCCGATGCGACGCGCGGGCCGTCGCGGGCCGTGCCGGGCGTGCTCCCACGCGCGGGCCCCGGCCGGCCGGCTGCCGGAAGACCGGTTCCGACGGACGGACGCGGAAGAGCGGGACTGGACGGACCCCCCGGCCCTCCAGCCCCGCTCGTTTCCCCCGTGTTCCCCCGTGTCCCCCGGGTGGTGCTTCCCCCGTGCTGTGCGCGGTACCGCTCCCCCGACGTCCCCCGTTGGGTCCCCCCGGTACCGCTCCCCCGTTTTTCCCCCGTGTTCCCCCGTTCACCGGCCTCCCGAGGGAGGCCGGCCCCCGTGCACCTCAGGCGACGAGCTCGCCGAAGGCGTCCTCCTCGTCACGGCCGAAGCTGAGGACCTCGTCCTCGCGCAGCCGGCGGAGCGACCGCCAGATGCTCGACTTCACCGTGCCGACACTGATGTCGAGGATCTCCGCGATCTCCGGGTCGGTGCGGCCCTCGTAGTAGCGCAGGACCAGCATCGTCCGCTGGAGTTCGGGCAGCCGGGCCAGCGCCTGCCACAGGACGGCGCGCAGCTCGGTGCCGCGCATCGCGTCCGTGTCGCCGGGCGTCTCCGGCAGCTCCTCGGTCGGGTACTCGTTCAGCTTGCGCCGGCGCCACGCGCTGATGTGCAGGTTGGTCATCGTGCGTCGCAGGTAGCCGCCGACGGCCGCCTTGTCACTGATCCGGTCCCACGCCCGGTAGGTCGAGAACAGCGCGCTCTGCAACAGGTCCTCGGCCTCGAAGCGGTCGCCGGTGAGGTGGTAGGCGGTGGCGTACAGGGAGGCGCGGCGCTCCTGGACGTAGGCGGTGAACTCCGCCTCCGACAGCGAGCGGCGCTCCCCCGTGTCCTCCCTGTACGCGGCTCCCCCGTGAGCCGCCTGTTCCCCCGCGTCGACCACCGTCATGAAGGCGGTGTGCTGACGCCCGGTGCCGCGAGCGCACCCCCGTCCGCTCATCACGGCACCGGACTTCTCGGACACCCGGTGCACGTCGTGCAGACGCGTGACGACCGCGACTGCGTTGGTGCTCTTACCGTGCAGCGTGTTCATCTCGCGCCCCCCGTCGTGGACTTCCGGTGTCCGTGCTCGTTCCGTTCGGCCCGTCCGCCGCGGCGGTGTGCTGTGTGCCGCCCGCTGCCGTGCCTGTGCCGAAAATCCTGCCGACGGCACTTCATCGCCGTGTCCGCCGACTGTCACAGACCTGTCACAGGGGTCCGTCACGGTGGCGCCACAGCCCGCGCACAGACACCGGCGCTACGGCGTTCCGGCGCGGGTTCCACCGGCGCTCCGGACCGGCCCCCGACCCCGTGTACGCCGCGCGCGCCGCGGGAACCACGCCCCTCTGGCATCCGAGCCCCTGCCCACAGGTCGAACGACGGCACCTCCATGGGCCAGAATGAGCCCGTGCCTTCCCTGTTGCTGATCGAGGACGACGACGCCATCCGTACGGCCCTGGAGCTCTCACTGACGCGCCAGGGACACCGCGTGGCGACCGCTGCGAGCGGTGAGGACGGTCTGAAGCTGCTGCGCGAACAGCGGCCGGATCTGATCGTGCTGGACGTGATGCTGCCCGGCATCGACGGATTCGAGGTGTGCCGGCGCATCCGGCGCACCGACCAGCTGCCGATCATCCTGCTCACCGCGCGCAGCGACGACATCGACGTGGTCGTCGGGCTGGAGTCCGGCGCCGACGACTACGTCGTCAAACCGGTGCAGGGCCGGGTGCTCGACGCCCGGATCCGCGCCGTGCTGCGGCGCGGGGAGCGCGAGTCGAACGACTCGGCGACCTTCGGCAGCCTCGTCATCGACCGCGCCGCGATGACGGTGACGAAGAACGGCGAGGACCTCCAGCTCACCCCGACCGAGCTGCGGCTGCTGCTCGAACTGAGCCGGCGCCCCGGTCAGGCGCTGTCCCGGCAGCAGCTGCTGCGCCTGGTGTGGGAGCACGACTACCTCGGCGACTCCCGGCTGGTGGACGCCTGCGTCCAGCGGCTGCGCGCCAAGGTCGAGGACGTACCGTCGTCCCCCACCCTGATCCGTACCGTGCGCGGGGTCGGCTACCGCCTGGACGCCCCTCAGTGACACAGCGGCAAGGGGGGATCCGCGGCTGGTCCGCGGCGCGCAAGGGACATCTGTCACGGCTGCGCCTGACCAGCCTGCGGCTGCGGCTCGTCGTGGTCTTCGGGCTGGTGGCGCTGACCGCGGCCGTGTCCGCGTCCGGCATCGCGTACTGGCTCAACCGCGAGGCCGTGCTGACCCGCACCCAGGGCGCGGTGCTGCGCGACTTCGAGCAGGAGATGCAGAACCGGGCCGGCTCGCTGGCGGAGTACCCCTCGCAGGACGAGTTGCAGTACACGGCCGGCCAGATGGCCACCAGCAGCCAGCGCTTCAGCGTGCTGCTGGTCGCCGAGGACGGCACCGGCACGACGGTCTACGGCAGTTCCGGGGGGCTGAACGGCTTCTCCCTGGAGGACGTGCCCGAGTCGCTGCGCAGGGCGGTGGACAAGCAGCAGGGGACGACCGCCGGCAACACGTCGCCGTACCACCTGTACTGGCAGCGGGTGGTCGACCACGGGACGCCGTACCTGGTGGCCGGCACGAAGGTGATCGGGGGCGGTCCGACCGGCTACATGCGCAAGTCGCTGGAGCCGGAGGCCAAGGACCTCAACTCGCTCGCCTGGTCCCTGGGCATCGCCACCGGTCTGGCGCTGATCGGCGCCGCGCTGCTCGCGCAGGCCGCCGCCACGACCGTGCTGAAGCCGGTGCACCGGCTGGGAGTGGCCGCCCGCCGGCTGGGCGAGGGCAAGCTGGACACCCGGCTGCGGGTCTCCGGGACGGACGAACTGGCCGATCTGTCCCGTACGTTCAACCTCGCCGCCGAGTCGCTCGAGAAACGGGTGGCGGACATGGCGGCCCGGGACGAGGCCTCCCGCCGCTTCGTCGCGGACATGAGCCACGAACTGCGCACCCCGCTCACCGCCATCACCGCCGTCACCGAGGTGCTGGAGGAGGAACTGGACGCGGAGTCCGGCGGTATCGACCCGATGATCGAGCCGGCCGTCCGCCTGGTGGTCTCCGAGACCCGGCGGCTGAACGACCTGGTCGAGAACCTGATGGAGGTCACCCGCTTCGACGCCGGCACGGCGCGCCTGGTCCTGGACGACGTCGACGTCGCCGACCAGATCACCGCCTGCATCGACGCGCGCGCCTGGCTGGACGCCGTCGAGCTGGACGCCGAGCGCGGCATCCACGCCCGCCTCGATCCGCGCCGCCTGGACGTGATCCTCGCCAACCTCATCGGCAACGCCCTCAAGCACGGCGGCTCGCCGGTGCGGGTGTCCGTGCGGGAGTCGGCCGACGAGGTCGTCATCGCCGTACGCGACCACGGCCCCGGCATCCCCGAGGAGGTGCTGCCGCACGTCTTCGACCGCTTCTACAAGGCGAGCGCCTCCCGCCCCCGTTCCGAGGGCAGCGGGCTGGGTCTCTCCATCGCCCTGGAGAACGCCCACATCCACGGCGGCGAGATCAGCGCCGCCAATTCCCCCGAGTCGGGCGCGGTCTTCACCCTCCGCCTGCCCCGGGACATCTCGGACCTGGCGGAACAGGGCGAGCCGAAGGACAAGGGGGACACCTGATGACCGCTCGCGCCATGTCCGTACGCCCCACGTCCGTACGCCGCCGTCTCGCCCTCCCCCTCCTCCCCGTCCTCGCCGCCCTGCTCACCGGCTGTGGCATCCGCGCGACCGAGGTGCCGACCGACTTCGGCCCGGCCCCCTCCCGGGTCCGCTGCTCCCTGTCCGGGCCCGAGGTGACCGCCCAGGCCTCCGGGGGCGTGCCCGTACGGGTGTTCCTGCTGTGCGGTTCGTCCCTGGTCGCCGTGGACCGCACGGTCCCGGTACCCGACGGCACGGCCGGCTCCGCGCGCCGCGTCCTGGTCGCCCAGGGCCTGCTGGACGAACTGGCGCGGTCCCCCTCGGCCGCGGAGAAGGAGGCCGGCTACACCACCGACGTGCGGGGCGGAACGGCGGTGAGCGGCCCGGCCGCCGAGGACCCGGACGACACCCTGCGCCTGAGCACCTCGCCGGCCGACCTGACCTCGTACGCCCTGGCCCAGATCGTCTGCACCTTCTCCGACTCGGCGGCGGCGGAGGGCGACGGCTCGGTGGTCCTGGGCGGTCCCACGGCCCCTCCCCGCCGCTACCAGTGCACGGACGAGGTCCGCTCCCGCCCGGGCACGGCGGAACCCCCGTCGACGGAGGTCACGGGGGGCTGACGGCCGACGTCATGGGCGGTCGGCGGGCCAGACTGGCTCGGCGGGCCGAGCGGGTCCGGGCATCCGGGCCGGACCGGCGAGGGCGTCCGGGCCGGACGGTGGGCCGGGCCGGTGGGCCGGGCCGGTGGGCAGGGCCGGTGGGCAGGGCCGGTGGGCAGGGCCGGTGGGCAGGGCCGGTTCGGGCCTTTCGGCCGGTTTCGGGGCCCCGCAGGGTCCCGTGCGGGCGGCGTTGTGGCGCGGGCCTCGGTGCGGCTGCCGCGGGGCCGGAACCGATCCCGCCGCCTCCCGCGTCTAGGGGGACGTGCAGCGTCAAGGCTCCATCGGCGGCAGCGCCGCGTTCCGCGTTCGCGCGACCGGGAGTGTTCTCCTGGTCGTCCACCTCGTGTTCGTCGCCTGGTGCACGCTGCGCCCCCTGGACGTTCCCTGGGTGATGCCTGCCAACCTGCGTCCGTTCGCCGGCATCCGCGCCGACCTGGAGCTGGGCTGGCCGCAGGCGGCCCGCCGGATCGGCGGGGGCCTCGCCCTCCTGGCGCCGCTGGGCGTCCTCCTGCCCCTGGTGCACGGCAGGCTCCACGTCTCGCCGCTCGCCTCCCTGGTCCGCACGGTCACGGCGGGCGCCCTGCTGTCGCTGGCCATCGAGCTCCTCCAGACCGGGGTGCCCGGCCAGGTGGTCGACGTGGACTCGCTCCTGCTCAACACCGTGGGCGTGGCTCTGGCGCACACCGCGGTGGTCCCCGCGGCCCGCGCCCGCCTGCGGCACCGGGCCGAGCGCCGTGCGGACCGGGCGGACCGCCAGGAGGAGCCGGCTCAGGGGCGGACCCCGACGATTCCCAGGGTCGGGATCGCCCCGTAGGGCGACGTTTCACCCGCTTCGTCTGCGTAGCGTGGACATCAGACGGGGCAGCCACCGGAGGCCGCCCCGGACCGACTCACCAAGGAGCCGCAGATGTCCCGCAGCCTCGCCCGCCCCACCCACGGCCGCATGATCGGCGGAGTGTGCGCCGCGCTGGCCCGGCGCTTCGGCACCTCCGCGACGACGATGCGCGTGATCTTCCTGCTGTCCTGTCTGCTGCCGGGCCCGCAGTTCCTGCTCTACATAGCGCTGTGGATCTTCCTGCCGTCCGAGGACAAGGCCCGCACGGCCTGGTAGGCACCGGGTACGGAACGAGCCGCGCACGGGAAAAGCCGTCGGGCGCACCCGGAGGACCCGGATGCGCCCGACGGCGCCGCGACGCGCAGGACTCAGCCCAGCGACTCAGCCCAGCGACTCAGCCCAGCGGGATCCCGTTCACCCCTACCCCGTTCGTGGGCAGGCCCTTGAGGACGGGCAGACCGCCGAGCAGATCGCGGGCCGGCGCGGTCGGCTGCTCGGTGAGCGCCTGCTGGGCGATCGGCTGCACGGCGGCCAGGCCGGCGCCGAGCGTCGGCTGGGCCTGCTGGACCGCGTCACCGGCTCCCGGCAGCGCCGTGGCGAGCTTCTCCGCCGGCAGCGACTGGGTGACTCCGCCCAGTGCCTGGGTGGCGTCCGGGGCGGCCGGGGCCGCGGTGGCGGCGCCCGCACCGGCGGCGGCGAAAGCGGCACCGAGCGCGGCGACGCCGAGGGTCTTGGCAGCAGACTGCTTCATGGTAAATGCGTCCTCGAATATCGGGGAACTGAGCGGTCCACGACCGTAAACACAAAAAGGCACCCACCGCAAACAACGAAATGCGGACAGACCGTGAAGGCCCGCCCGCATTACGGTCCGGAAATTACCGCCCCTCAGTTCTCCTCGGTCACGGAAGCCCTGGTGGAGGCAGTCTGCTGGAACAGCCATTCGGACTTGAGCTCGGCATAGCCGGGCTTGATCACGTCATTGATCATAGCCAGTCGTTCATCGAAAGGAATGAATGCTGACTTCATAGCATTGACCGAGAACCATGCGAGATCGTCGAGCGTGTAACCGAACGCGTCGACAAGGTGCTCGAATTCCCGGCTCATGCCGGTGCCGGACATCAGCCGGTTGTCGGTGTTGACCGTGGCCCGGAAGTGCAGTCGGCGCAGCAGCCCGATCGGGTGCTCGGCGTAGGAGGCGGCCGCCCCGGTCTGGAGGTTGGAGCTGGGGCACAGTTCCAGCGGGATGCGCTTGTCCCGGACGTACGAGGCGAGCCGTCCGAGCTTCACGGAGCCGTCCTCCGCGACCTCGATGTCGTCGATGATGCGGACGCCGTGCCCGAGGCGGTCGGCGCCGCACCACTGGAGCGCCTGCCAGATGGACGGCAGCCCGAAGGCCTCCCCGGCGTGGATGGTGAAGTGGTTGTTCTCCCGCTTCAGGTACTCGAAGGCGTCGAGGTGCCGGGTGGGCGGGTAGCCGGCCTCGGCGCCGGCGATGTCGAAGCCGACCACGCCCAGGTCCCGGTAGCGGTTGGCGAGCTCGGCGATCTCCAGGGCGCGGGCGGCGTGCCGCATGGCGGTGAGGAGCGCGCCCACCCGGATGCGGTGGCCGTTCGCCCGGGCGAGCCGTTCGCCCTGCCGGAAGCCCTCGTCGACGGCCTCGACGACGTCCTCGAGGCGCAGCCCGCCCTCCAGGTGCTGCTCGGGCGCGTAGCGGACCTCGGCGTAGACGACCCCGTCCTCGGCGAGGTCCTCGGCGCACTCGCGGGCGACCCGTACCAGGGACTCCCGGGTCTGCATGACGCCGACGGTGTGCGAGAAGGTCTCCAAGTACCGCTCCAGGGAACCGGAGTCGGCGGCCTCCCGGAACCAGAGGCCGAGCTTTCCGGGATCGGTCTCGGGGAGCCGTGCGTACCCGGTCTCCCGGGCGAGGTCGACGATCGTGCCGGGGCGCAGCCCGCCGTCGAGGTGGTCGTGCAGCAGAACCTTGGGCGCCCGGCGGATCTGGTCCGCGCTCGGGGTGACGCCCTGTCGAATGGTCTGGCTCGTCATTTCCGCACTCTAACTCCTACGCGCGTAGATCGCGCGCTGTACACCTGCGCCGATATGTAACGGTGACCACACGGACGGGTGGAGTACACCGGCGCTTCTGACACTGTTCTGTCATGGGACAGCAAGCGACGCCGGTGCGAACGGCCAGGCTGGGGAAGGGAATCGGCCCGGAGCCGGAGACGGTGAGCGGCGTGCTGCTGCTGCTCCCGGGCGGCGACGAGGTCTCCGACCGCAGACCCTCGCCCCTGTGGGGGAACGGCCCGGTGCGTGCCGTCGGGCGCAGACTCGCCCGCGCGGCCCGGCAGGACGGCCTGGCCGTCCACGTGGTGCGCTACCGCTACCGGGGCTGGAACGGCAGCGAGGCCCATCTCGCCACCGACGCGTCCTGGGCCGCCGACGAGGCCGTACGGCGCTACGGGGACGTCCCCGTGTGCCTCGCCGGTGTCGGCATGGGCGGGCGGGCAGCGCTGCGCGCGGGCGGCCACGAGGCCGTCAACTCGGTGCTCGCGATCGCCCCTTGGCTGCCGGAGGAGGACGTCGCGGCGCCACCCGAACCGGTGAAGCACCTGGTGGGGCGGCAGGTGCTGATCGTGCACGGCACGAACGACCAGCGGACCGATCCCGAGCTGTCCTTCCGGCTCGCGGCGCGGATGAAGAAGGTGAACCGGGAGGTGTGCCGGTTCGAGGTGCACTCCGACGGGCACGGGCTGCACCAGTACCGGCAGGAAGTCCTGGCCCTGGCGGAGGACTTCGTTCGGGGCGTGCTGTTCGGGCACGGCTTCTCGCGTCCGGTGCGGGACGCCCTGGCGGCGCCTCCGCCGCTGGGGTTGAGGATGCCGTTGGCCGCGGGCTTCGGCAGTTCGCTGCGACGGTAGCCACGGGAGCGAGGGGAGCGACGGGAGAGCACGGCCGGGGGCCGGGACGGGCGGGGGCCCGCGGGGCCTACGGGAGCAGGCTCCCCCGCCGCGACAGCAGGAACCTCTTGAAGGCCGCCACGGGGGGTGTGTCCGGGTGGCCGTCCAGCCAGGCCACGCCGATCTCCCGTACCGCCCTCGGTGCCGTGACCGTCAGTTCCACCACGCCGGGCCGGGGTACGGCGGGCGGGGGCAGGAGGGCGACACCGAGGCCGGCCGCCACCAGGCCGCGGAGGGTCTCCGCCTCCTCCCCCTCGAAGGCGACCCGGGGGCGGAACCCGGCCTCCTGGCAGAGGTCGTCGGTGATGCGGCGCAGGCCGTAGCCGGGTTCCAGGGTCACGAAGGTCTCGTCGGCGGCCTCGGCGAGCCGGACGCGCTTGCGGGCGGCGAGACGGTGGTCGGCGGGGACGACCAGGCGCAGTTTCTGCTCGTCGAGGCGGCGGGCGACGAGGTCGGGGGCGTCCGGGACCGGTGAGGTCAGGCACAGGTCGAGCTCGCCGGCCCGCAGCCGCTCCAGCATGGCCTCGCCGTAGTTCTGGACGAGGCTGAAGCGGACGCGGGGGTGGTCGGCGCGGAAGGCGTGGATCAGGCCGGGTACCGTCTCGGCGCCCATGGTGTGCAGGAAGCCGAAGGCGACCTTGCCGGTGGCGGCGTCGGCGTCGGCGCGCACCGCGTCGGCGGCGCGCTCGATCTCGGCGAGGGCGCGCTCGACGGAGGTGAGGAAGGTGCGTCCGGCGGGGGTGAGGGAGACGGTCCGGCCGTGGCGGGCGAACAGGTCGACGCCCAGGTCCTGTTCGAGGCGGACCATGGCCCGGGAGAGCGTCGACTGCGGGACCTGCATCTCCTGAGCGGCCCGCGTGACGTGCTCGGTGCGGGCGACGCCCGCGAAGTACGCGAGCCGTGGCGCGAGCAGCGTGACGATGTCTTCTGTGTCACTGGACGGTGACAGGCGCGCCTGTGACCTCTGCTGATGCTCCATGGGAACGATTATGGCGATTCCATGCATTGGACGGATCAGTGGGGTCGTCCTAGGTTCGAGGTATGTCTCCCGCCAGTACCGGGGCGTCCACCGTCGTGGGCGCCGTTCCGTCCGTCCCCTCCGCCGTCTCCCCCGCCGTCCCCTCCTCCGACTCCCGTATGGCCCCCGGCGGCCCCGGCTACCGCCGGATGAGCTTCGCCCTCTTCCTGGCCGGCGTGGCGACCTTCGCCCTCCTGTACTCCACGCAGGCGCTGCTGCCGCTGATCTCCGGCGAGTTCGGCGTCGCGGCGAGCGAGGCGAGCTGGACGGTGGCGGCGGCCACCGGCGGGCTGGCCCTGTTCGTGCTGCCGATGAGCGCCCTGTCGGAGCGCTACGGCCGCCGTACGGTGATGACGGCCTCGCTGGCGGTCGCGGTGACCGTCGGGCTGCTGGTCCCCTTCGCCCCGTCGCTGGGCGCGCTGGTCGTCCTGCGCGGTCTTCAGGGCGCCGCCCTGGCCGGTCTGCCGGCCTCGGCGACCGCCTACCTGGCGGAGGAGGTGCGGCCCAAGGCGCTGATCACGGCGATCGGCCTGTTCGTGGCGGGCAACAGCGTCGGCGGAATGAGCGGCCGGGTCATCACCGGCTGGGTCGCGCAGGAGTGGGGCTGGCGGGTGGCCGTCGGCGTGATCGGCGCGGTCGCGGTGGGCTGCGCGGTGGCGTTCCGGCTGCTGCTGCCGGCGCCGCGGCACTTCGTGGCGGGCTCGCTGCGCCCCCGCGTCCTGGCCCGCACGGTCCGCGACCACCTCACCGACCCGCTGCTGCGCCGCCTGTACGCGATCGGCGCGCTGTTCATGACGGTGTTCGGCGGGGTGTACACGGTGATCGGCTACCGCCTGACGGAGGCGCCGTTCTCGCTCCCGCAGGGCATCGTCGGCTCCATCTTCCTGGTGTACCTGGTGGGCACGGTGTCGGCGTCGGCGGCGGGCCGGCTGGTCGGCCGGCTGGGCCGGCGCGGGGCGCTGTACCTGGCCGGCGGCACGACGGCGGCGGGCCTCCTGCTCTCCCTGGCGGACTCGCTGGCCCTGGTCCTGCTGGGCCTGGTCCTGATCACGTCGGGCTTCTTCGCGGGCCACGCGGTGGCGTCCTCGGCGGTCAGCAAGACGGCGACCACCGGCCGGGCGCAGGCCTCCGCCCTCTACCAGTCCGCGTACTACATCGGCTCCAGCGCGGGCAGCACCGTCGGCGCGACGGCCTTCCACGCGGGCGGCTGGTCCGGCACGGTCGGCGTGGGCGTCCTGGCGGTGCTCGGCGTCGTGACGATCACGGCGTTCGGCACGCGGGCGGCGCGGGTCGCGGCCCGTCGGGAGCCGGTGGCCGCGCACTGACCTTCCCCTCCCCCTCCCCGCCTCCTCTCCGCCCCCTCCCCGCCTCTCGCCTCCCCCTCCCCTTCCCCCTCCGTCCCCCCGCTCCGGACCGTCCGTCCGTGGTCGCCGCCGGCTCCGGCGGACCACGACCGGTCCGGGCGGGGGGCCCGTCGGGTACCGGGCCGGATGCGGCCGGTCCGGCACCCGGCGAACCCCCTTCACCTGGGCTTTCGTCGACTCGGGGGGCCGTTGTCAGTGGTCTCCGGTAGCTTCCGGAGTACTGGGCGCACAGGCGCGTGACAGACGGCCACAGGGGCGGGTGGACGACGATGACGGACGGTACGGCGACGGTGGACGACCTCGACGCCAGGCTGGAGGCGCACCGGGTCGAGCTGACGGGCTACTGCTACCGGATGCTGGGCTCGTCCTTCGAGGCCGAGGACGCGGTGCAGGACACCCTGGTGCGGGCCTGGCGCAGCTACGGCACCTTCGAGGGCCGTTCCAGCCTGCGCTCGTGGCTCTACCGCATCGCGACCAACGTGTGCCTGGACATGCTGACGGCGGGCAACAAGCGGGCCCGGCCGATGGACCTCACGGAGTCCACCCCGCTCTCCCGGGCGGCCCTCTCCCCCCGCCCGGACACCACCTGGCTGGAGCCGATGCCGGACGCGCGCGTGCTGCCCGCGGTCGAGGACCCGGCGGAGGCGGCCGTGGCCAAGGAGTCGGTGCGGCTCGCGTTCATGGCCGCGTTGCAGCGGCTGCCGCCCAAGCAGCGGGCGGTGCTGATCCTGCGCGAGGTCCTGGCGTGGCGGGCGAGCGAGGTCGCCGAGCTGCTCGGCACGACGGTCGCCTCGGTCAACAGCGCGTTGCAGCGGGCCCGCGCGACCCTCGCCGAACAGCGGGACAGGGCGGCGGACGCGGCCGTTTCGGACCCGCTGGACGAGGAGCAGCGGAAGCTGCTGGAGCGCTATGTGGCCGCCTTCGAGGGGTACGACATGACGGCGCTGACGCAGCTGCTCCACGAGGACGCGGTGATGACGATGCCGCCGTTCGACCTGTGGCTGACGGGCCACGCGGACATCACCGGCTTCATGACGACGATCGGCTCCGCCTGCACGGGCTCCCGGCTGCTGCCGGTCCAGGTCAACGGCCTGCCGGGCTTCGCCCAGTACAAGCCGGACCCCGAGGCCGGCGGGTACACCCCGTGGGCGATCCAGGTGCTGGAGATCTCAGACGGCGGCCTCACCGGTTTCCACTTCTTCCTCGACACCCGGCGCTGGTTCCCCCTCTTCGGCCTGCCCCTCCACCTCGAAGGGGAGTCCGACGAGGTCGAGCAGGGCGCGTAGCGCCGGGTCGGGGGCGCGCAGCCGGAGGTGCCCCCCGGCCCGCCGGGCCGTGAGCCGGAGCCGGGCCAGCGCGTCGACGGCCGGGAGGCCCGGTGGCCCGAGCCCGGCGACGTCGCACACCACGACCGCCGCCCCGGTCCCGTCCAGCAGCGCCCTCAGGTCGTCGCAGAGGCCCGCCACCCGGGTCCGGGTGAAGGGTCCGCACAGGCCGATCACCGGCGGTCTCGTCGCGTCCACGAGCGGTAGACCGGGCGGAACGGCGCGACTCATCGCCTTCCCTCTCCTAATATGTGCAGGACACTGGCTAAGGCCTTTAGGTAAATCCTTGGTCTGTGTCAGTGACGGCCGCGACGACACCGGAGATCTCATGGCACGCGCAGGGCTGACTGTCGAACGTCTGGCCCGGGCGGGGGCGGAACTCGCCGACGAGGTCGGCTTCGAGCAGGTCACCGTCTCTGCGCTCGCCCGGCGGTTCGACGTCAAGGTCGCGAGCCTGTACGCGCACGTGAGGAACTCGCACGACCTGAAGACGAAGATCGCCCTGCTCGCCCTGGAGGAACTGGCCGACCGCGGATCCGCCGCCCTCGCCGGCCGCGCCGGGCAGGACGCCCTCGCCGCCCTGGCGAACGTCTACCGCGACTACGCCCTCGAGCACCCCGGCCGCTACGCCGCCGCCCGGTTCCCCCTGGACCCCGAGGCCGCCGCGGCCGGCGCGGGCCCCCGGCACTCCCGGATGACCCGGGCGATCCTGCGCGGCTACGACCTCACCGAGCCGGACCAGACGCACGCGGTCCGGCTGCTGGGCAGCGTCTTCCACGGCTACGTCAGCCTCGAACTGGCCGGCGGCTTCAGCCACAGCGCCCCCGACTCCCAGGAATCGTGGGACCGCATCCTGGACGCCCTCGACGCCCTGCTGCGCACCTGGCCCCGAACGGGTGCGGCGGGCGCCGCCCACGACCTGCCCTGAGGGATGTCCCGCCGCCGCGTTTCCCCGGCCGGCGAGCGGACAACCGCCTGGGAGAGGCCCGTACACCGCCGACCGAAACCGAGGCCATGCCCGCCGCCCCGAAACTCTGGATCACCACGCCCGTCACGGCCGACCTCCTGCGGGGAGCCCTGGAGGTGGAGCGCACCGACCACGGCGTCCTGCCCCACCGCCTGCCCGCCGCCGCCCGCGCCCAGTGCGGCGACGCCCAGCTCGCCATGGTGGAGTCACAGCCCTCGGGCGTACGGCTGGCCTTCCGGACCCGGGCGACCGCCGTCGAACTCGACTCGCTGCGCACCCGGCGCGTCTACGTCGGCGCCCCGCCCGTCCCGGACGGCGTCTACGACCTGCTCGTCGACGGCCGCCTGACCGGGCAGGCGAGCGTCACCGGCGGCCGCACGGTGACCATCGACATGAGGGACGGGACCGTCGAGCACCGGACCGGCGAACCGGGCACCGTCCGCTTCACGGACCTGCCCCCGGGCCGCAAGGACATCGAGATCTGGCTGCCCCACAACGAGACGACCGAACTCCTGGCGCTGCGCACCGACGCCCCCCTCGAACCTGCGCCGGCCGACCCGAGCCGCAAGGTCTGGCTGCACCACGGCAGCTCGATCAGCCACGGCTCCGACGCCGCGAGCCCCACCGCCATCTGGCCCGCCCTGGCCGCCTCCCTCGGCGGCGTGGAACTGGTCAACCTGGGGCTGGGCGGCAGCGCCCTGCTCGACCCGTTCACCGCGCGGGCCATCCGGGACCACCCCGCCGACCTGATCAGCGTCAAGGTGGGCATCAACCTGGTCAACCTCGACGTGATGCGGCTGCGCGCGTTCGGCCCCGCCGTCCACGGCTTCCTCGACACGATCCGGGAGGGCCACCCCACCACACCGCTGCTGGTCGTCTCCCCGATCCTGTGCCCCCTGCACGAGGAGACACCCGGCCCCAGCGCGCCGGACCTCGACGGGCTCGCCGAAGGGCGGCTGGGCTTCGTCCCGCTGGGCGACCCGGCGGAGGTGGCGGCCGGCAAGCTGACGCTGCGGGTCGTCCGGGCGGAACTGGAACGGATCGTCGCGCAGCGGGCCGCCGATGATCCACACCTGCACTATCTGGACGGGCGGGAGCTGTACGGCGAGGCCGACGACGTCGAGCTGCCGCTGCCCGACGGGCTGCACCCCGGTGCCGACGCTCACCGGCTCATGGGGGAGCGGTTCGCCGCGCTGGTCTTCGGGGAGGGCGGGGCGTTCGGGTGAGGGGTTCCGCCTTTGCCGCCTTTGCCCAGCCTCCGCGGGCGGCGCCGTCTGGCCACTTGCGGCGCAGACCGCCGCCGTACTTGTGGTCCCAGGCGCGGAAGGCGCAAGCCGTGGACTCCAGTTGCTCGGTCTCCCGAGCGCCGAGCCGCCCGCAGCGGCATGGTCGTGCGGCGGAGCTGCGGGCTGGAGCCATCCCTCCAGGGGGTCAAGCAGGGCGGCCCCGCCAGACTGTGACTGTCGCCTGTCAGGCCATGAGCCGATCGGCCTTGTGCCGCAATTCTTCGGCTGCCGCCATGCCAGGGAATCGGTTCAGCCTCAGCCGCATGTCTTTGACGGCGTGGTGGACCTTCACAGAGCGGATGCCGTCGGTGCAGTCGATGAACTCGTTCCACGTGGACAGGGCACCATCCAGGTCACCTTGCCGAAGGCGCACGCCACCGAGGTCGGCGAGGACGATGGCGCGGGTACGCCGCCGGTCCAGGCCATGGATCTCGAGGGCGAGGCGCAGGTGCTCTTCAGCCGCGTCGAGGTCTCCGAGGCGGGAGAGGATCATGCCGGATTCATGGGCCCATCGGCCGGGCGAGTAGTGGGCAGCCCAGGATTCGCCGGATTCGTCGGGAGAGCGGCTGATGGCGGTCTCGGAGAACGCTAGATGGCGGATGGCGGTACGTCGGTCGTCGTCCTGGGCTGCGGCGTTGGCGAGGGTGGCCTCGTAGTAGGCGACGGCCCGCGGGTTCTCCAAGTGCCGGCCATAGTGGACGCACGCTTCGCCGAGTTGTACGGCCTCGGCCCGGTATCCCAGGTCGATGGCCTGGACAGCGAGGCCTCGCAGGGCGGTCGCGGACAGTTCGGGATCTCCTGCTTCGGCCGCGAGCCGGTAAGCATGCGCGTAGTACTGCTGGGCCCGTCCCTGGTGTTCCGTGTCGCGGCCCTCGTCCTGGGCCATCCATCCGGCCAGGTGGACAAGCTGAGACGTGGCCGCGAACAGTTCGCGGCCGGTGGATTCGGTGAATCTGCCGTTCAGCCAGGGGGCTACGTCCTGCGTCAGGTAGCGGACCGCGAGGTGCCGGGCATGGCCGCCACCGAGTTCGGCAGCGGAGTCGCCGAGCGCTTTGACCATCTGCCGGATGGCGGTCACTTCACCCTTGCCTACGCGTACGGCCCCGGCCGGAACCATACGGGTGCGGCGCACGATGCTTTCCAGATCGGGCAGTGCAAGCGCGCTGAGGGCGTAACCGCTGGATGCGGCCAGGAAGTTCCGGCGATCCACGTCATTCCTTCCAAGGACAAGGACTGACTCCACATGACCTACTACCGCGACGCGCAGAGCTGGGAGTTGGTCCATACGCCCCGGCGTAAGAACCGCACCGCCTACCGGATAGCTCGCCGGGCAGAAGCCCTGCCCGAGCAGAAGCGCCCGCCATGACTACGCCCGGCACGGCACCCCGAACCTGTTGCCAGCACCATCGCGAATTTCGTTGGCGGCGTCAGCTGATCCGACACAGGAGGCCCCGTATCTCCCGCATCTTCGGGTTGCCTCCTGGTCCTTTTTGCACTACTAGACCTGAGACACTGTCGGCACTCCCCTTGACCACAGCTCTTCGGCATGTTCGGCGAACCGGGCGAACATTCCGGTGTCACCGATCTTCCGCAGGTGCAGCAAAGGCGAGTCATGCCCGACCAGTCGGGCCAGATGAGGGGTGACCAGCGCCTCATCATCGAAACGGAAGACCGACAGCGAAACGTGATTGATCGCGTCACCCGCCGCGGAGAAGCGCGCTTCCAAGCCCTGGTGTGCACCGAGTTTTCCCAGATGCTCAAGCGTGATGCGAATGCGCGTGGAAACAGTGAGGGCCACCTCTTCGATCTGCTCGCGGTTGCGCGTCACCTCACCGTCGGGGTCACCCAGCAGGAAGCGCACACGGCACCCGGTGTCAAGTTTCTTCCGCAGGGTTGCCACGAATGCAGGCTGGTCGATCCAGAGGAAATAGTTCGTGTACCCCGCGAAGAGGATGTCCGTTGCCGATCTCTCGACAAGTTCGGCCCAAACCGTCGATGGGCAGGAGGACCGATAGGGGTAGGAGTGGATGATTTCGCGGTCCCCACCGGTCTTGATTCGGTCCTTTACCGCTTTCGGCCACAGCATTTCTTCGTCAACTCCCAACGCCTTGCAGGCGTCTTCCCGGTTTCTGGCGTGTGGAATCAGTCCGGCGTCCGCCACCCACCGTTCCACCGTCTTGCCAGAAACGCCTACCCGTACCGCTAACTGCCTGGGCGACAGCTTGGCCGACTGCATAGCCGATCTCAGTGCACTGTTCAAGACTCCCCCCGAGGACGTTTGGGCGTTCTTCCACGTTACCGCCGGAACGTCTCAAGTGTCGCGAAACGTACTCAGAAAGCTCCTTGAGGGGGCGTCAGCATGGCATGACGCAAGGACCCCGGCGACCGCGCGAACGGCCCCGGGGCGTGGCCAACGCCTGCAAGGAGCGTCGACAGTCCATGCTTATCACGCAGCTACTCGAATGGGTGAGAGTGGTCCTGTTCGGATCGCATACCCCCGGCAGGCACAGGCGCCCTGCCACGCACCCCGTGACACTCCCTGCCCCCTCGTGCCGTCTGTCGCCGGACGTCTGGGGCGCCCGGTTGGTCACCGTGCGCGGGCTCCGCGCGAGGAAGTGCCCAACGCCCCCGCAGTCGTTCTGCCATTCGGAGGCAGAGGAAGCCTGGGAGCCCACGGGCGCCCTTGTCCGGCCCTATGTCTCTCACCTGGGCGCCTCGCTCAGCACCAACCGCGCGGATGCCCAGGCAACGCCCTGGGCAGGCCCCTGGGCGCACCCTTGGGGGGATGCCCGGTGACGATGACGATCGCGGTCTATCGGGTCGATCCGCGGACCGGCGTCCGCACCCAGGTGCGGCCGTTGCGGATCGTCGAGCCTCCGGACGTACCCGAACTCTTCGGCAGGTTCCCGCCCTGCGCCTGCCCGCTGTGCCGGGCGGGGACGGACGCGAGGCTGCGCGCCCAGGTGGCGGAGGTCAATAGGCGGAGTCGGGGGGCGCTGTGACGCGCGACGAGGGCAGCAGCGGGTGAACCCCGTCCCGGTGCCCCCGTCCGGGACGGGCAGCGCCCCCGGCTGCGGAGGCAAGGGCCGCAGTCGGGGGCGCGTCGCTGCCGGCGTCAGGCGATCCGCTCCAGTACCACCGGGGACGCCTCGTGCGCCGTGCCCGTCGGGGCGATGTCGTAGGCGCCCGTGATCGCCTCCAGGGCGTACGCGAAGCGTTCGGGGGTGTCGGTGTGCAGGGTCAGCAGGGGGCTGCCCTCGGTGACCGGGTCGCCGGGCTTGGCGTGGAGTTCGATGCCGGCGGCTGCCTGGACCGGGTCCTCCTTGCGGGCGCGGCCGGCGCCCAGGCGCCAGGCGGCGATGCCGATGTCGTAGGCGTCGAGGCGGGTCAGTACGCCCGAGGCGGGGGCCGTGACGACGTGCTGTTCCCGCGAGGTGGGGAGGGGGGCGTCCGGGTCGCCGCCCTGGGCGGTGATCATGCGGCGCCAGACGTCCATCGCGGAGCCGTCGGCGAGGGCCTTCGCCGGGTCGGCGCCCGTCACACCGGCCGCGTCGAGCATCTCGCGGGCCAGGGCGATCGTCAGCTCGACGACGTCGGCGGGGCCGCCGCCCGCCAGGACCTCCACCGACTCGCGGACCTCCAGGGCGTTGCCCGCGGTCAGGCCGAGCGGGGTCGACATGTCGGTCAGCAGGGCGACCGTCCGCACACCGTGGTCGGTGCCCAGGCCCACCATCGTGGACGCCAGCTCACGGGCGTCCTCGATCGTCTTCATGAAGGCGCCGGTGCCGACCTTCACGTCCAGGACGAGCGAACCGGTGCCCTCGGCGATCTTCTTCGACATGATCGAGGAGGCGATCAGCGGGATCGCCTCGACGGTGCCGGTGACGTCCCGCAGGGCGTACAGCTTCTTGTCGGCGGGGGCCAGGCCGTCGCCCGCCGCGCAGATCACCGCGCCGGTGGTGTCGAGGACGTGCAGCATCTCCTCGTTGGAGAGCAGGGCGCGCCAGCCGGGGATCGACTCCAGCTTGTCCAGGGTGCCGCCGGTGTGGCCGAGGCCGCGGCCGGAGAGCTGCGGGACGGCCGCGCCGCAGGCGGCGACCAGCGGGGCCAGCGGCAGGGTGATCTTGTCGCCGACGCCGCCCGTGGAGTGCTTGTCGGCGGTGGGGCGGGACAGGGCGGAGAAGTCCATGCGTTCGCCGGAGGCGATCATCGCGGCCGTCCAGCGGGCGATCTCCCGGCGGTTCATCCCGTTGAGCAGGATCGCCATGGCGAGCGACGACATCTGCTCGTCGGCGACCTCGCCGCGGGTGTACGCGTCGATGACCCAGTCGATCTGCTCGTCGCTGAGTTCACCGCGGTCCCGCTTGGTGCGGATGACGGAGATGGCGTCCATGGCCATAAGTTTCCTTCCGGTGGTGCGCAAGACGTCCGGTGGGCAGGACGTCCGGTGGGGACGACGTCGCGGGAAGTGCGCGGCCCCTCCGTCCGGGTCGGGCGGTCGGAGGGGCCTCGGGGCGTTGCTTCGCGGGCGCGGTCGTTACTTGAGGTGGTCGGGGCCGAAGGCCTGCGGGAGCATCTCCGCCAGCGGCAGGATCCCGGCCGGTGTCTCCAGCAGCAGCTCCGGGCCGCCGAACTCGTACAGCAGCTGCCGGCAGCGGCCGCACGGGACGAGGATCTCGCCCCGGCCGTCCACGCAGGTGAAGTGCGTGAGCCGGCCGCCGCCGGTGCGCTGGAGCTCGGAGACCAGCCCGCACTCGGCGCACAGGCCGATGCCGTAGGAGGCGTTCTCGACGTTGCAGCCGGAGACCGTGCGGCCGTCGTCGACCAGGGCCGCGACCCCGACCGGGTAGCCCGAGTAGGGGGCGTAGGCGTGGCGCATGGCCTCCCGGGCCAGCTCCCGCAGGGCGTCCCAGTCGACCGGGGCGGCCGGGGTCATTTGCCCTGTCCCTTCCGGTACGGCAGGCCGTCCGCCTTGGGCATGCGCAGGCGTTGGGCGGAGAGCGACAGCACCAGCAGGGTGACGAGGTACGGGGCGGCGGAGACGACCTGGCGCGGGACCTCGTCCACACTGGCGTACCAGAGGAACATCACCGCCGAGACCACCACGGTGACGACGGCGGAGACGTACTTCTTCTGCCAGGCCAGGTAGGCCGCGCCGAACACCAGCAGGATCGCCAGCAGCAGGATCAGCGCGTGGACGTTGGTGGTGCCGCCGCGCAGGTTGAGGCTGTCGGTGTAGCCGAACAGGCCGGCGCCGAGGGCGAGGCCGCCCGGCATCCAGTTGCCGAAGATCATCGCGGCGAGGCCGATGTAGCCGCGGCCCGCGGTCTGGCCGTCGAGGTACACGTTGGACGCGACGATCGACAGGAAGGCGCCGCCGAGGCCGGCGAAGCCGCCGGAGACGATCACGGCGATGTACTTGTACTTGTAGACGTTGACGCCGAGGGACTCGGCCGCGACCGGGTTCTCGCCGCAGGAGCGCAGGCGCAGGCCGAAGGCGGTGCGCCACAGCACGTACCAGGTGGCCGGGACGAGGGCGACGGCGACGACGGTGAGCGGCGAGAGGTTGGTGACCAGGCCGCCGACCAGGCCCGCGAGGTCGGAGACGAGGAACCAGTGCTTCTCGTTCAGGGTCTCCAGCCAGGACGACAGGCCGGGGATGTCGAAGGTGCCGAGGGACTCGATCGGCGGGGACTGCTTGGAGGAGCCCTGCGGGACGTCCTCGAAGGTGAACTTCGACAGGTAGCGGGTGGTGCCCAGGGCCAGGATGTTCAGGGCCACACCGGAGACGATGTGGTTGACGTTGAAGGTGACGGTGGCGACGGCGTGCAGGACGGCGCCGAGCGCGCCGCCGATGATGCCGAAGGCGACACCGGTCCACGGGCCCCACTGGTAGCCGGCCCAGGCGCCGAACCAGGTGCCGAGGATCATCATGCCCTCGAGGCCGATGTTGACGACGCCCGCGCGCTCGGCCCACAGGCCGCCGAGGCCGGCCAGGCCGATCGGGACGGCCAGGCGCAGGGCGGTGGACATCTGGCCGGTCGAGGTGATGCCGTCCGCGCCGCTGATCAGGCGGACGATCGAGGTGAGGACCAGCACGCCCGCGATGACCAGCAGGAGTACCGGGAGAGACATGCGGCGGCCGCCCTTGCCGGGCTGCTTCGCCTGCGGCTTGGCGATGGTCGCGGTGGACATCAGGCCGCCACCTCCTTCTTGGCGTTGTTGTCGGCGGCCTGGGCGGCGAGTTCGGCGCCGACCCGCTTCTGCTGGCGGCGCAGCCCCCACTGGCGTACGGCCTCGTAGGAGATGACGACCGCGAAGACGATCAGGCCCTGCATGATCGTGGCGATCTCCTTCTCGTACGCGACCGGGGTGGCGTAGTCGAGGGCGGGGGACGTCTTCTCCAGGAAGGCCCACAGCAGGGCGGCCAGGGCGATGCCGCCCGGGTTGTTGCGGCCGAGCAGGGCGATGCCGATGGCGGTGAAGCCGAGGCCGGCCGGGAAGCTGAGGCTGTAGGTGTGGGCGTCGCCCAGCAGCAGCGGCAGGCCGGACAGGCCGGCGACCGCGCCGGAGATCAGCATCGCGGTGAGGACCATGCGCTTGGCGTTGACGCCGGAGGCGGCGGCCGCCGTCTCGGAGGTGCCGGTGGCGCGCAGGTCGAAGCCGAAGCGGGTGCGGTTGAGGACGATCCAGTAGCCGACGCCGAGGGCGGCGGCGAGGAAGACCAGGCCGTAGATCTCGCCGACGTCCGGGCCCAAGTCGATGCCGGGCACCCAGCCGGACTCCTTCATCTCGCCGGTGGTGACGTTGTCGCCGACCAGGACGCCGAAGTTGTCGCGGAGGGTCAGGTAGCCGATGAGGCTGGTGGCGATGGCGTTGAGCATGATCGTCGCGACGACCTCGCTGACGCCCCGGGTGACCTTCAGGACGCCCGCGATGCCCGCCCAGAACGCGCCGGTGAGCGCGCCGACCAGCAGCAGCAGCGGGATCTGGAGGAAGGACGGGAGCGCCACGTGCGCGCCGACCACCGCGGTCATCATGGCGGCGAGGCGGTACTGGCCGTCGACGCCGATGTTGAACAGGTTCATCCGGAAGCCGAGGGCGACCGCGAGGGCGGCGATGTAGTACAGCGACGCCTGGTTGACGATCAGGACCTGGATGTCGGAGTAGGGGATCTGCTCCAGCATCAGCCGGTACGGCTCGAAGGGGTTCTTGCCGGAGGCGATCAGCACGACCGAGGTCAGCAGGATCGCCGAGACCAGCGCGATGGCCGGGCCGGCCACCGCGAGGAGCAGCCGCTCCTTGTCGAACTTCTTCATCGGGCCTCGTCCTCCGGGGCGGCTTCTTCTTCGACGTGCTCGAGGTGCCCGGACGCGGCGCCGGTCATGGCCGAACCCAGTTCCTCCGGGGTGATGGTCGCGGGGTCCGCGTCGGCGACCAGCCTGCCGTCGTAGATCACGCGCAGGGTGTCCGACAGGCCGATGAGCTCGTCGAGGTCGGCGGAGATCAGCAGGACGGCCAGGCCCTCGCGGCGGGCCTCGCGGATGCGGTCCCAGATCTGCGCCTGCGCGCCGACGTCGACACCGCGGGTGGGGTGGGCGGCGATCAGGAACTTGGGGTCGTGGCTCATCTCGCGGCCGACGATCAGCTTCTGCTGGTTGCCGCCGGAGAGGGAGGCGGCGGTGACGTCGATGCCGGGGGTGCGGACGTCGTACTCCTCGACGATCCGGCGGGTGTCGGCCTGGGCGCCCTTGGGGCTCAGCCAGAAGCCCTTGGCGTTGGGGGTCTCGGTGACGTGGCCGAGGATGCGGTTCTCCCAGAGGGGGGCCTCCAGGAGCAGGCCCTGGCGGTGGCGGTCCTCGGGGACGTAGCCGACGCCGGACTCGCGGCGCTTGCGGGTGGGCCAGCCGGTGATGTCCTCGCCGAGGAAGGCGATGGTGCCGGAGTCGGCGTGCCGGGTGCCGATCAGCGCGTCGATCAGCTCGGTCTGGCCGTTGCCCTCGACGCCGGCGATGCCCATGACCTCGCCGGCGTGGATGGTGAAGCTGACGCCGTCGAGGACGCGCTTGACGTCGCCGCCGCCCGCGAACTCGGTGAGACCCTCGCCCGCGGGCTCCTCCTCCCAGCCGACGGAGGCGCCGCCGGCGGCGTGGACGGTCAGGTTCTCCACCGTGATGACGGGCCGGTCGGTGACCGTGGACTCGGCGGTCTCCGGGGTGGGCAGCTCGCTGCCCACCATCATCTCGGCGAGCTGGCGCGGGCTGGTCGCGGAGGGGACCGCGGTGCCGACGGTGGTGCCGCGGCGGATGACGGTGATGTCGTCGGCGACGGACAGCACCTCGCCCAGCTTGTGGGAGATGAAGATGACGGAGAGGCCCTCGGACTTCAGCTCGCGCAGGTTGGCGAAGAGGGCGTCGACCTCCTGCGGGACGAGGACGGCGGTCGGCTCGTCGAGGATGAGGGTGCGGGCGCCGCGGTAGAGGACCTTGAGGATCTCCACGCGCTGGCGGTCGGCGACGCCGAGGTCCTCGACCAGGGCGTCGGGGCGGACGCCCAGGCCGTAGCGGTCGGAGATCTCCTTGATCTTCCTGCGGGCGCCGCCGCCGATGCCGTACAGCTTCTCGCTGCCGAGCACCACGTTCTCCAGGACGGTCAGGTTGTCCGCGAGCATGAAGTGCTGGTGGACCATGCCGATGCCGCGCGAGATCGCGTCGGCGGGGCTGCCGAAGCTCACCTGCTCGCCGTCGACCGCGATGGTGCCCTCGTCCGGCTTCTGCATGCCGTAGAGGATCTTCATCAGGGTCGACTTGCCCGCGCCGTTCTCACCGACCAGGGCGTGCACGGTCCCCTTGCGGACGGTCAGGTGGATGTCGTGGTTGGCGACGACACCGGGGAATCGCTTGGTGATGCCCGCGAGCTGCACCGCGACGGTCGACGGGGCGGTGGGCGGAGGGCTGCTGGACGCGTCGATGGCGCACTCTCCTCGGGAAAGGGGCCTCTCTACGCGCGTAGCGCCCCTGCATTTAATAGTGCCCGGACCTGATCGGCTCGTTTCGGAGCCGATCTGTTCCGAGCATTCTGCCGCGCGAACGGGGCACCGGGAGGTCATGTTCCCAGGGCCCCGTTCCGTGGCCGTAACGCTGTCATCACAGCGCCCTTTTGGCCATGCCTTCGACAGGCCCTCGACAGGCCCGCGACACGGTCGTCAGGAGGTCTTCACCGTGATGGTGCCGGCCTTGATGGCCTCCGCGGCCTTGGTGACGGCGTCCTGGATCGTCTTGTCCGAGGCGAACGTCGGGTTGGAGGAGGCCAGGCTGACACCGCCGTTGGAGAGGCTGCCGCGGACCACGCCGGACTGCGGCTTGCCGTCCTCGACGGACTTCGCCAGGTCGTAGACCGCGCCCTCGACGTTCTTCATGGCGGAGGTCAGGATCGAGGACTTGTACGCCTTCAGCGCGTCCTGCTGGTACTGGTCGGAGTCGACGCCGATCGCCCAGATCTTGGCGGCGCTGGCGGCCTTGATGACGCCCTGGCCGGACAGGCCGGCGGCCGCGTAGACGACGTCCGCGCCGGCGTCGATCTGGCCCTCGGCGGCACTCTGGCCCTTGTCGGGGCTGGAGAAGCCGCCCTCGGCGGCGGTCTCGGTCAGGTACTGCTCCTTGACCGTGACGCCCTTCTTGGTGTCCTGGACGCCCTGCTTGAAGCCGGCCCCGAACTTGTGGATCAGCGGGACGTCGACACCGCCGACGAAGCCGACCACGTTCGACTTGGTGGCCTTGGCGGCGGCGACGCCGGCCAGGTAGGAGGCCTGCTCCTCGCTGAAGACGAGGTCGGCGACGTTGTCGGCCTTGACCTGCTCGTCGTCGACGATGCCGAAGGTGGTGTCCGGGAACTTCGCGGCGGCTTCCTTGACGGCGGGCGCGTAGGCGTAACCGACGCCGATCACCGGGTTGTAGCCCTGCTTGGCCAGGGTCTCCAGGCGCTGCACCTTGTCCGCGTCCGACTCGCCGTCCTGCGGCTCCACGGCGGTGGACGTGTAGCCGAACTCCTTGTCGGCCTTCTCCATGCCCGAAGTGGCGGCGTCGTTGAAGGACTGGTCGCCCTTGCCGCCGACGTCGTACGCGAGGGCGAGGCCCAGGTTCTTGTCGTCGCCGGAGGAGGCGGCGGACGACGTGGACGAGCTTCCGCAAGCGGAAACGGTGACGGCGAGGGCTGCGGTGGCAACACCCGCAACCGCGATACGGGACACCCGGCGCATGGAACGAGACTCCTTCGTGCAAGCGCCCAAACCAGGCGCTGGTTCCGGCGCAGCGTAACGCGCGTAGACCGGACGGAAAAACCCTTCTGTCCGGTCCGTTATCGAGATGTGGCCACAGTTACTGTCCGGACTACGGACAGCTGAGCGCCCCTTGCGGTGGGCAAGGGGCGCTCAGCTGCGAGGACACCCGTGGGGGCGTATCAGGGGTCGGACGGAGGTCCGGACCGGCGGCAGCGCTACCGGATGTCATGCGCAGTGCATCGGCCTTCAGGCCGGTGGTGAAGTGAATCCGACAGTGGCGACGCGGAGCGTCGCGGATTCAGGTCCGGCGGAGCCGGACGGCGCGGTCACCGAGGGTGAGGTGGGGAACGGAGGTTCCCGGCGACATCCGGTATGGCTCGTTCGTACGCTCTTCGCATGCAGCTTCGGTACGGCCGGGGAGCTGTCCCGGAAGCTGATCACCGAGGCGAAGCGGACGGCCGGGCGTGCCTGACTGCGTGAGGTGTCCGCGGTGGTGCTCCAGCAGTCCCTGCGGGACGCCGACACCGCGTACCGCAACTTCTTCGCCTCCCTCAAGGGCACCCGCAGGGGCCCGCGGCTGGTCCGCCGCGTTTCAAGTCCCGAAAGGATCACCGGCAGTCGGTCCGGTTCACCGCGAACGCCCGCTGGAAGATCACCGTCGCGGGCCGTTTGGACCTGCCGAAGATCGGGGCGGTGAAAGTGAAGTGGTCCCGCACGCTGCCCGCCATCCCGACCTCCGTCACCGTCGTCAGGGACGCGGCGGGCAGGTTCTTCGCGTCCTTCGTCATCGACACCGACCCCGCCGCCGACCAGGCCCGGATGGCCCAAACCCGTCAACATCCGGGAATGGACCTGCAGCGCCTGCGGCACGGTCCACGACCGGGACCACAACGCCGCGATCAACATCGAAACGGCCGCCGGACTGGCGGTATCGGCCTGCGGAGCGCCGGTAAGACCGGGAGCGATCCCGGCACAGCGCGAAGAAACAGGAAGCCACGGATTCCCGACCGGAAACCGTGCCGCGATGGGGGCACCCCCTGCTCGAACGTAGTTGAGAGCTTGGGGGAGGCACGGCAACCAGTCAGGAAGGCCGGAATCCTCGCCCTTCAGGGCGAGGAGCATGTCAATTGGTGTTGACGGTGACCTTGCCGTCGACGATGTCCTGCTTGGCCGCGTTCACGGCGGCGACGACCTCGGTCATGGCCTGGTACTTGGGGTTGGAGTCGGCGAAGCCGACGCCGTCGTTGGAGAGGCTGCCGCGGACCACGCCGGACAGGGGCTTGCCGTCGTGGACGGACTTGGCGAGGTCGTAGACCGCGCCGCCGACGTTCTTCAGGGCGGAGCCGAGGATGTAGTCCTTGTAGGCGGCGAGCGAGCTCTGGCTGTACTGGTCGGAGTCGACGCCGATGGCCCACACCTTCTTCGCGGCGGCCTCGGAGATCACGCCCTGGCCGGAGAGGCCGGCCGCGTGGTAGATGACGTCGGCGCCGGCCTCGATCTGGCCGCTCGCGCCCGCCTTGCCCTTGTCGGGGCTGGAGAAGCCGCCCTCCTGGGCGGTCTCCGTCAGGTACTGCGACTCGATCTTGATCGCCGGGTTGACGGACTTGGCGCCCTGGACGTAGCCGGCCTCGAACTTGTGGATCAGCGGGATGTCCACACCGCCGATGAAGCCGATGTGGCCCGTCTTGGAGGCCTTGGCGGCGGCGACGCCGGCCAGGTAGGAGGCCTGCTCCTCGTGGAAGACCAGGTCGGCGACGTTCTTCGCCTGGACGGTCTCGTCGTCGATGATCCCGAAGGTGGTGTCGGGGAACTTGGCGGCGACCTCCTTGACGGCCGGCGCGTAGATGTAGCCGACGCCGATCACCGGGTTGTAGCCGGCCTGGGCGAGCTGGGTGAGGCGCTGCACCTTGTCCGCGTCCGACTCGCCGTCCTGCGGCTCGACGTCGCGGCCGCCCATCTTGAATTCCTTGTCGGCCTTCTGGAAGCCGGCGTAGGCGGCGTCGTTGAACGACTGGTCGCCCTTGCCGCCGATGTCGTAGGCGAGGCCGATGCCCTTGCCGGAGTAGGTGCCGGACTCCTTGGCGTCGGCGGCCTTGGAGCCGGTGCTGGACTCGCCGCAGCCGGCGGCCGCGAGCGCGACGACCGCGACGGTCACCGCGGCCCGGGAGAACCCGGTCCTCCGAGATATGAGACGCACAGCAGCCACCCCTTCATCCCCACGGCGCCGTCACCGGCCCGCTCGTCCCCAATGTGACGCCTGCCGCGCGGCCCCCCGACGGGCCGTTCCGGCTGGCGATTCCGGCGCACAGTAACGCGCGTAGAAGGGGAGGGGAACGGGGTTCCTCGCGGCCGTTATCGATTCGTGCCGACCGTGCGTTACGGGCGGCGTCCGCCGGTTACGGCCGGGTGACACGAGCGGACGAAGGGGCGCCTTTCCGGCGCCCCTCCGGTCGGTACGACGGTCGGTACGGCGGTCGGCGCGCGCTCAGTTCACGCGGGTCGCCGCGTCGAGCAGCGCGGCGGCGGTGAACAGCTCCACGCCGACCTTGATCGAGAGCTCGTCGGCGTCGAAGTCGCCCTGGTGCAGGTCGCGGACGGTGCGCTCGCCGGGGCTGCGGACGCCGAGGCGGGCCATGGCGCCGGGCACGCGCTCCAGGTACCAGGAGAAGTCCTCGCCGCCGAGGCTCTGCTCGGTGCTCTCGACGGACGCCTCGCCGTGCCGGGCGAGCATGGCGTCGCGCAGGAGGGCGGTGACGCCGGGCTCGTTGACGACCGGGGGGACCCCGCGGACGTAGTTGATCTCGGACTTGGCGCGGTGCAGGTTGGCGACCTCGTCGATCGCGGCGACCACGAGGTCGGGGGCCTGGCGCCAGGCCTCGATGTCCAGGCAGCGCACGGTGCCGGACAGCTCGGCGTGCTGCGGGATGACGTTCGGGGCGTGGCCGCAGTCGATCCGGCCCCAGGTCACCGCGAGGCCGGCCCGGGTGTCGACCCGGCGGCCGACGAGCGCGGGGACGTCGGTGACGACCCGGGCGGCGGCGGTGACGAGGTCGGTGGTCAGGTGGGGGCGGGCGGTGTGGCCGCCGGGCCCGTCGAGGGCGATCTCCAGCCGGTCGCAGGCGGAGGTGATGGCCCCCTCGCGCAGTCCGATCAGACCGGCGTCGACACGGGGGTCGCAGTGCACGGCGATGATCCGGCCCACGCCGTCCAGCGCGCCGTCCTCGATGGCCTCGGCGGCGCCGCCGGGCAGCACCTCCTCGGCGGGCTGGAAGATCAGCCGGACCGGGCGCGGGAGCCGGCCCTGGCGGTGCAGGCCGGCGAGGACGAGGCCGGCGCCGAGGACGACGGTGGTGTGCACGTCGTGGCCGCAGGCGTGCGCGCGGTCGGGCACGGTGGAGCGGTAGGAGCACTCCGTCTTGGTGTCCGGGATGGGCAGCGCGTCGATGTCGGCGCGCATCGCCAGGACGGGGACGCCGTCCGTCCAGTCGCCGATGTCACAGATGAGCCCGGTTCCGCTGGACAGGACGCGCGGCTTCAAGCCCGCCTTCTCCAGGCGCTCCTTGATCGCTGCGGTCGTGCGGAACTCCTGGTTGCCGAGCTCCGGGTGCATGTGCATGTCGCGGCGGAAGGCGACGAGCTCGGCGCGCAGGGCTTCCGGAAGGGTGCCGGGGAGCGCGTCTTCCCCGGTGGAATCGGCCTCGGACTCTCGGGACATCAGTTGCTTCACCCTCTGAAGGGTAGGACGCCGAGGCGGTCAACTGACCCGATCAACAAAACTTCAACCCATTCGGTGAAGAAAAGTTGGCCGCGCGGCGCATGGCTGTCATTCGAGATGGGTAAACTCGGCCGACTTCGCCCGAGTGGATCACGACATCGCCACCCATCTCACTCTTTCCTCCCTCCACGGATACCACGGCACAGGGAAACCACGCCGCGACCGTCCATCTGCCGGAACCCGCGTCGCGGCCCGCGGACCGGGGCCGGTACGCGCAGGTACCGGCCCCCGGCGTCTCCGTGACCCCGGGCGGCGGCTCCTGCGGGGGGTTCGGCCGTTGGGAGGACGGCCGTTCCGCCCCCGGTGTTCACCGGCCCCCGCTACAGTCCGCCCCGTGACGGAACCGAACGGGCCGGCGGACCCCGCTCATGTGCGGGACGCCCGGGTGTCCTACGACGCGATCGCCGAGGAGTACGCGCGCCGCGTCCCGGACGGACTCGGGCACCGGCCCCTGGACCGGGCCCTGCTCACCGGGTTCGCCGAGCTGGTCAGGGAGCGGGGGACCGAGCCGGTGGCGGACGTCGGCAGCGGGCCCGGCCATGTGACGGCCCGCCTCCACGGCCTCGGCGTACCCGTCTTCGGCGTCGACGTCTCGCCCCGCATGGTGGCCCTCGCCCGCCGCACCCACCCCCGGCTGCGCTTCCACGTGGGCTCGATGGAGTCCCTCGCCCTGCCGGACGCGACCCTGGGCGGCCTGCTCTGCCTGCACTCGGTCGTCCACGTGCCGGACGAGCGGCTGCCCGTGCTGTTCGGGGAATTCCGGCGGGTCCTCGTGCCCGGCGGCCACCTGCTGCTCGGGTTCCGGACGGGCGACGGTGAGGAGGAACGGCTCACGGAGCGGTTCGGTCACCCGGTCTCGCTGCCCTGCTTCTGGCGCGACCCGGACGTCGTGACCGCTCGGCTCGCGGGGGCCGGGCTGGAAGTGCGAGCGCGGGTGACGCGGGAGCCGGAGGAGGAGGAGACGCGGGGCCGGGCCTTTCTGCTGGCGCGGAGGCCGGAGGGGGCGGAAGGCGGGGCCGCCGGGGGGTGACGGCGGGCGCGCCGGGAAGTGACGGTGGGCGCGCCGGGAAGTGACGGCGGGCGCGCCGGGAAGTGACGGCGGGCGCGCCGGGAAGTGACGGCGGGCGCGCCGGGAGGTGACGGAGGCTCTGCCTTTCGGGTACGCCGGACGCGTGACCCGCGTCACCTGCGCACCCCCTCAGGGGCGGCGGGGGCCGCCGTGCGTCGCTCGTCACGAACGCCGTGCGCTACCCCGTGCTCACCACCGTCGCCAGCCGGTCCACCCCCCGGGCCGTTCCCGTCACGCCGGAGAGGAAGCCGTGGGCGCGGGGGGAGGCGTGGGCGGTGAGCCAGGTGGGGTCGATATCGCAGACGGCGACGCGGACGCCGGTGCCGGCCAGGGCGAGGGGGAGGGTGTGGACGACAGTGGAGGGGAAGCTGAGGACGGTGCTGCCGATGGGTCCCCGGCGGGCGATCAGTTCGAGGGGGAGCTCGGGGCGGACGATCTCCAGACCGGTCTCCCCGGCCAGCCGGTGGAGCTTGTCGGCGCTCTCGCGGCGGTGGGCGAAGTAGCGGGTGGCGCCGTGCGCCCGGGCGAGGGCGCCGACGGCGTGCAGGTAGCGGTCGCCGTCCACGACGCCCGTCTCGACGAGGGAGGTGCCGACCAGGTCCGCGCCCCTCGTGACGCGGGGCGGGCCGAAGCGGGCGCGGGTCCACTCGAAGGTGTGGGGGGTGACCGTGACGTCGGCGGGGGCCTCGGTCACCGGCATGGAGGAGAAGACCTCCACCCGCCGGTCCGCGCGGGGTGTCAGGCGGCGGCGGGCGGAGGCGGAGACCGGGGCGAAGAGCAGGTCGCGGGGTCCGGGGGTGCCGCCCTTGCGGTGCCAGCGCACCAGGCGCTCGCCGCGGGCGAGCTGTCCGACGAACTCCATGGTGGCCGTGCCGTCGTCGACGACGACCAGGTCGGCGGCGCGGGTGATGGTCAGCAGGAGCTGGACGTAGCGGGAGAAGGGGTCTCCCATGACGACCCGGCGTGCCCCGCGCAGCAGGGGGGCGAGGCCGCCGATGGTGCGGAAGGGCGCCGTGGTGCCGCCGCGGGCCTCCTCCCAGCGGACCTCGTGGCCCTCCTCGCGGGCCAGCTCGGCCATGCGGCGCAACTGGCCGCGGGTCATCGGGTCGGTCGGGGACAGGACGACGAGGGTGAGCCCCGCGCCGGGTTCCTCCTGGGGGTGGAGTTCCTGGGCGTGCGCCCACTCCAGGACGTTCAGGAGCTGCACCGGGCTCTCGACGAACGCGAGGGTGTGGGGAGTGGTGCCGGTGGACCCGGCGCGAGGGCTCATCGTCTTACGACCGTCCCGTAGGGCACTGGTGGCGTTGGTCGGAGGGGGTCCGGGGTCGGGGTCCGGGTCAGACCGCGACGGGCTCGCCGGCCGCCGCGGCGATCTCCGCCTCGGCGACGACGCCGGTGACGCGGCGCAGCTTCTTCATCGGGCCGAGCTCGGAGTCGTAGACCTTCTTGACGCCGTCGCCGAGGGAGGCCTCGATGGTGCGGATGTCGCGGACGAGGCGGGTGAGGCCCTGCGGTTCGACGGAGGCGGCCTGGTCGGAGCCCCACATGGCGCGGTCGAGGGTGATGTGGCGCTCGACGAAGGTGGCGCCGAGGGCGACGGCGGCCAGGGTGGTCTGGAGGCCGGTCTCGTGGCCGGAGTAGCCGATCGGGACGTTCGGGTACTCGGCCTGGAGGGTGTTGATGACGCGGAGGTTGAGCTCCTCGGCCTTCGCCGGGTAGGTCGAGGTGGCGTGGCAGAGCAGGATGTTGTCGCTGCCGAGGACCTCGACGGCGTGGCGGATCTGCCTCGGGGTGGACATGCCGGTGGAGAGGATCACCGTGCGGCCGGTGGCGCGCAGGGCGCGCAGCAGTTCGTCGTCGGTGAGGGAGGCGGAGGCCACCTTGTGGGCGGGGACGTCGAACTTCTCCAGGAAGGCGACGGCCTCGGTGTCCCACGGGGAGGCGAACCAGTCGATCCCCTTCTCCTTGCAGTACGCGTCGATCTGCCGGTACTCGTCCTCGCCGAACTCCACGCGGTGGCGGTAGTCGATGTACGTCATCCGGCCCCAGGGGGTGTCGCGCTCGATGTCCCACTGGTCGCGCGGGGTGCAGATCTCGGGGGTGCGCTTCTGGAACTTGACGGCGTCGCAGCCGGCCTCGGCGGCCACGTCGATGAGCTTGAAGGCGTTGTCCAGCTCGCCGTTGTGGTTGATGCCGATCTCGCCGCAGATGTACACGGGCTGCCCCGGGCCGGCGGTGCGCGAGCCGAACTGGCGGAGGCGGGTGTTGGTGCTCATGTCAGGAGGTTCCTTACTGGGTGACGGGGTCGAGAGAGTCGAGAGACGGTCCGAGGATCCAGCCGGCGATCTCCCGGATCGCGCCGTCGCCACCGGGGAGGGTGGTGACCGCGCGTGCGGCGCCGCGTACGACGTCGTGGGCGCTCGCGACCGCCACGGGCCAGCCCACGAGGGCGAAGCACGGGAGGTCGTTGACGTCGTTGCCGACGTAGAGCACGCGCTCCGGCGCGATGCCCTGCTCCTCGCACCACTGCTTGAGGGCGAGGTCCTTGCGGTCGATGCCGTGCAGCACCGGCAGCTTCAGCTTCCGGGCCCGGGCGGCGACGACCGGGTTCTGTTCCGTGGACAGGATGAGCAGCTTCAGTCCGCTGCGGCGCAGCGCGGCGATGCCGAGGCCGTCCCCGCGGTGCACGGAGACGAACTCCCGTCCGTCGGAGTCGATCAGCACCCGGTCGTCGGTCTGGGTGCCGTCGAAGTCGAGGACGACCGCGTCGATGTCGTCGGCGGTCGGAAGGGCGCCGGGCAGGTCCGCGTCGAAGAGGGGGGCGAGGGCGCGGGCCCGGGCCAGGTCGTGCGGGTCGTCGATCTCCAGCACGCGGGCGGGGTCGGTGCGGACGAGGTCGGTGCGGCCGAAGAAGCGGTGGCCGTGTTCGCGGAAGCCGGCCGCGTCCATCGCGTAGGCGGCGCCGGTCTCCAGGAAGTCCTGGGGGCGGTCCTGGCGGCGGGGGCGGTAGGACTTGTCGTGGTTGACGCCGTGGCCACCGGTGCCGTGCTGCGCGGCCCCCGCGTCCCTCGACGCGCGCTCCCCGCCCCCCGACCCGCCGGCGTCGCTCGGCGTGTCCTCCGCGTCCCGCCACACGAACCCGTGGAAGGGGGCGACGGTCACCGCCGTGTCCGCTCCGTCCTCGACGACGGCCGCGGCGACCCCGTCGACGTCCTCACGGACCAGGAACGGGCTGGTGCACTGGACGAGCAGCACCACGTCGACGGCCGCGCCGTGCAGGGCCTCGTGGGCGTCCAGGGCGTGCCGGACGGCGGCCTCGGAAGTGGCGGTGTCGCCGGCGATGGCGGCGGGCCGCAGCACGACCTCGGCGCCGGCCTCGCGCGCCGCCGCCGCGATGGCCCGGTCGTCCGTGGAGACCACGACGTCCGTGACCAGGCGGGCGGCCCGGCACTCGCGCACGGCCCGCACCACCAGCGGCACACCGCCGACGGCGGCGAGGTTCTTCGCGGGGACCCCCTTGGAGCCGCCGCGCGCCGGGATCACGGCGAGCACCCGGCGTACCGCGGCCTGGGAGTGGGACATGGGCTGGTCTCCTTGACGTGGAAGCGGGACTCCCCGGCGGGAGGGGCGGTGGTTCACGACGCCGCCCGCGCTCCCCGCCCGGCGGCCCGGCGGTGCGGCGGTACGGCGGCCTCCGGGCGGCGGGCGTTCACAGCTCCCCCATGCGCCGGATGACGGGTGCCACGCGCTGGACGCCGTGCCGGTAGGCGCCGCGGGCCGCGCGGCGGACGATCTGGCGGACCGGGCCGGGGGCCCGGTCGCCGGCCGGGGCGTTGGGCAGGGGGCTGCCGTCGGCGGCGAGGTGGTGGCGGGCGAGGATGCCGGGCAGGTAGCCGGGGGCGGTGGCGGGGGTGTAGTAGGGGGTGAGCGGCGGGAGGCCGCCGGGCCGGGCGAGGAGGTCGGTGATGCGGGCGCGGGCGGTGTCGTAGGCCCGGTCGTACGATCCGTCGGCGGCGACGCCCTGCCGGGCCACCCAGTCCTCGTCGGGGGTGGGGCGGTGGCCGGCGTCGAGCTGGTCCCAGGAGGCGAGGCAGCCGGAGCCGACGAAGTGGTGGTTGCCGAGCGCCTCGCGGATCCCGAGGTCGGTGAGGATCGCGGTGGGGACGCGGCGGTGCAGGGATTCCAGGGCCGCGGTGGAGCTGACCGTCACCAGCAGGTCGGTGCGGTCGAGGACCTCGCCCATGTTGCCGTACACGAGGCGGAAGTTGGACGGTGCGTCGAGCTTCTGCGCCAGCTTCTGGTAGGGCAGTTCCTCGATGTGGGTGGTGTGTTCGCCGGGCCGGGAGCGCAGCTTGAGGAGCACGTCGCGGTCGGGGTGCAGCCGGGCGTGCCGGATGAGCCGTTCCAGCAGGTAGGTGCGGTCCCTGCGGTTCTCCGGCACGGAGGGCTGGGCGGCGAAGACCACCGTGCGGGTGTCGGGTCCGCCCGGGTGGGCGGCGCCCCCGAGGAACGGCAGGGCCACCTCGGTCACCGAGGAGGCGTCGGCGCCCACGCCCTCGTAGACCGCGCGGAAACGTTCCGCGTCCTGGCGTGAGTTGGCGAGGACGAGGTCGGCGCCGTGCCGCAGCAGCAGTCCGTCGGCGAGCTTCTCGTAGACGACACCGACGTAGCCGGTGACGACGACGGGCCGCTCACCCGTGCCCTCCGTGATCCGCTTCAGCCCGTGCAGGACCGCCTGGACGCCGCCGCCGACGAGGGCGAGGACGAGGACGTCGTACCGCTCCCGCGCCATGGCGCGCAGGAACTCGACGGCGGTGACCTCGCGCAGGGAGTCGGCGCGCACGCCCACCTCGGCCAGCTGCCGGGGGGTGGGGGTGGCGCGGCCGCGCAGGAGGAACCCGTCGAGAACGGGGGCGGCTTGCGCCGCGTCCGGGGATCCGGCTTCGATGGCCGGGCCGCCGGGCGCGATCCGGGCCGCGGTCGCCGCACCCCACTTCCAGCGGGTGTCGGAGTCCGCGAGCACGGCGATCCGCAGGGGGTTCGAAGTACGTGGTGGCACGTCGAAGACGCTAGGAAGCGAAATCCAGGTCCGGCCCAACCTCGACTCAACAGGAAGTTAACAACGCCCCACCGGTCACCGAACTGGCCCGTCGGTTCATGGGAATTACACGGGGTGCACCGTTCCGTCACACCGATTTCATCGCCCGTACCCGCGGCGGAAATACTCGCTGTCCGGCGCGCTCCTAGGCTTTCGCGGGTGCCAAAGCTCTCCGTGATCGTGCCGTTCTACAACGTGCAGCAATACGCCCCGGACACCCTCAGAAGCCTTCGGACGAACGCCCGTCCGGACTTCGAGTTCGTCCTGGTGGACGACCATTCGAAGGACGGGACCCCGGCCATTCTCGAACGGGCGGCCGAGGAGTTGTCGGCGGTCGCCCGGGTGCGCCTGATCCGCCACGAGGAGAACGGGGGACTCGCCACCGCCCGCAACACCGGCCTGGACGCCGCGCAGGGCGAGTACGTGACGTTCCTGGACGGCGACGACTGGCTCGCGCGCGGCTATCTGGGCGAGCTGGTCACCGCGATCGAGGAACTGGGCTGCGACTTCGTGCGCGTCGACCACGTGCAGGCCACCGGGCGCGCCCGCACGCTCGTCCGGCACCCGCTCGGGCGGCGCGGGGAGGTGCTGCGCCCGCGCGAGGCGATCCTGCCCGCCGACCGCACCACGTCCGTGGACTACGCCTACGCCTGGGCCGGCGCCTACCACCGCCGGCTGCTCGACAAGGGCCTGCTGCACTTCACCGACGGGCTGCGCACCGCCGAGGACCGGCCGTGGATCTGGAAGCTGCACCGGGAGGCGGAGTCGTTCGCGGTGCTGAACCTGCACGGCGTCTTCTACCGCCGCGGGGTCGCCTCCTCCCTCACCCAGATCGGTGACGTCCGGCAGCTCGACTTCATCCGCGCCTTCGACCAGGTCGTCGACGAGACCGCGCGGGACCCCGAGGCGGACCGGCTGCTGCCCAAGGCGGTGCGCACCTACTGCGCGATCATCGCCCACCACCTCGCCGAGACCGAGAAGTTCGAGCCGGCCGTGGCCCGGCAGCTGCGCACGATGAGCGCGGCGGCCATACAGCGCATGCCCCAGGAGCTGCTCACCGACGTCCTGGACCGCATGGACCTGCGCCGCTCCGCGAAGCTGCGCCGGCTGCGCCGCAAGATCACCTCCCAGAAGACCGACCCACCGAAGACCGGCACATCCAGCACCGACCCATCGAAGACCGGCACATCGAAGACCGACCCATCGAAGACCGGCACATCCGAGGCGGCCGCCTGATGACCCGTACGACCCAGATCCTGTGCGCCTCCACCCTCTACGGCGCCGCCACCCTGGCCGCCGCCCTGGACTCCGGGAGCCTGTCGCCCGCGGACCGGCGGATGCTGCTGGTGTGCAACAACGCGACGAACCCGGAGACCACCCCGGCCGTCGACGAGATGCCCGGCTTCGAGCCGCTGCGGGACCGCTTCGACGCGGTGCTGTCCTGGAACGCGGCGATCAGCCCCTTCCACCCCGGCGCCTGGTCGCCCCGCCCCGACGACGTGCCCCTCTTCGAGCGGTACCTGCGCCTGCTGTGGGGGCTGGGCGAGGACCGGGTGGAGATCGTCCTGGAGTCGATCCAGGTCGACCCGGCGCAGGCCATCGCCCAGATCTTCACGGGCGCGCCCGTCGACGTCTACGCCGACGGGCTGATGAGCTACGGCCCCACCCGCAACAAGATCGACCCGCTGATCGGCACCCGCGTGCGGCGGCTGCTCCACTTGGACCTGGTGCCGGGTCTGACGCCGCTGCTGCTCACCGAGTTCGCGGTGCCCGCGCGGACCGTGCCGGTGAGCGCGTTCCTGAAGGTCCTCGGCCAGGTCGGCGAGGCGGTGCCGACGCTGCCCGCGCTGCCCGACGGCAGCGCGCTGCTGCTGGGCCAGTACCTGTCCGCGCTGGGCATCCTCTCCCCGGACGAGGAGGAGGACCTGCACGTGCGGATGATGCGCGGGGCGGTCGCCCGCGGCCACCGCGCGATCGTGTTCAAGCCGCACCCCACCGCGCCGGCCCGCTACAGCCGCGTCCTGGAGGCGGAGGCCGCCACGCTGGGCGTGGAGCTGACCGTGCTGGAGACGCCGGTCCTCGCCGAGGTGCTGTTCGAGCGGGCGCGGCCCGCGCTCGTCGTGGGCTGCTTCTCCACGGCCCTGTTCACCGCGCGGGAGTTCTACGGCCTGCCGGTCGCCCGGATCGGCACCGGGCCGCTGCTGGAGCGGCTGTCGCCGTTCCAGAACAGCAACCGGGTCCCGGCCGTGCTGGCGGACGCCCTGCTGCCGGACCTGGAGGACCGGGAGGGCGAGCAGCCGCTCGACGCCGACTCGGTGGGCGACCTGGTCACCGCGGTCGGCTTCGTGATGCAGCCTCAGCTGCACCCCGCCCTGCGCCCGGCCGCCGAGGAGTACCTGCGCACCCGTCTCGGCCCGCGCACCCAGCGGTACTTCCGCCGCAAGCGGCTCACCGCCCTGGGACTCCCGGGCGGCATCCCGGAACGGCTGTCGTTCCTGCCCCGCAATTCCACCGCCCGCCGGGTGGTACGCCGGGCACGGGCGCTGCGGAAGGCGGTGCGGCGGGCTTGAGCCACTCCGTTGGGAGCCGCCCCGTTCCTTGATACGGTCTGCGGTCGGATGATCACCGACGGTCCGGCGGTCCGTCACGGGGGTAGAGGAGGCGTGCACGGCATGCGCGTTCGGTCAGTGGCGGGAGCGGTGGTACTGGCGGCCCTATTACTGGCCAGCTGCAGCGACCCGGGAGACGACGGCCACAAGAGCAGCAACGGCAGCATCCCAAGCCCCTCTCACCAGACGGAGTCTCTCGCCACGCTGAGTGTGCCCGCTGCCTACGACACGGGCGAGGGCTGGGACACGACGCTCGGCAGCGTTCCGAAACGGACGACGAACGTGCCCGTGGCGGCGGTTCCGGGCGCGGGTGACGTCGCCACCGTTCAGGGGGCTTCCAACGGCTACACCACCATCGTGCGGGCCGCTGACACCGGGCAGATCCGGTGGTCTTCAGCGCCGTGGGACACACCGACGCCCGAGGACAGCGACGGCGAGTCGTCGCAGACGCCAGGCGTGACGGTTGTTGATCAGGACGGCGACGAGTACATCGTCACCTATGCCCACGGCGTGCGTGGGAAGGACGCTCTGCATGACGGCACAGTGGTGGTCAGCCTGGCGGTGTACGCCGCTGACGGGCAGGGCACGTCGGTGAGGCCGCTGCGGCAGATCGATCTGCCGGTGGAGGGGGAGCCCTCGGTGAGGGTCTCCACGTACGGCGGGCGGGTGCTGGTCGGCCTGGGCGGCGTGATCGACTCGGGCATGTACCCGGCACGGTCGATTGCGGTGGATGTGGTGACGGGTCAGAGCACCCACTACGACGATCCAGATGACCTGCTGTCCTCGTGCGGGCAGGCCGACTGTGCGGGTGGCCGTGTCATCGCAGCCACCTCGGACGGCCCCTTGGTCGGTGTGGACAACGGAGGGTTCGGCCTGGCGGGCCACTGGTTCAGCGACTCCGTACGTCCGAACGGTACCGAGCAGACCGGCAACTACGCTCCCTTCAACGGACTGGCCTACGGCGTCATCGACGGCCACGTGCTCGCCGGCTGGCAGACCCCGGACGATGAGGACGGCACTGCCGCCGATCCGGTGTGGTCCGTGCACGATCTGCGCACCGGTCGTCTTCTGGCCTCCATGACCTGCGGCTACGACCTGCACAACCGCATTAATGCAGGCAACTACGGATCGAGCCGCGAGTACGGTGTGGTGGCATCACCCGACGGCCGCTACCTCGCCGCCGGGCCCGTCGCCTTCGACGTGCAGCGCAAGAAGGGCATCTGCCTGGCCAAGAGCGGTGATCGCAAAGCCATCGTGATCGCCTCGATCCGCGACGACGGGACCGCGTACGGAGCGGTCCAGCAGGACTCGACTTCCGGAGGCACTGAATCCGTCGCCGTGCAGGTCGATCTCAACGAGGGTCCGGACACCGCGAAGATCCTCGGCACCGACACCACCGTGCCGTTCGTGACTGCCGTGAAGGGCGCAGGACTCTTTCTGAGCCGAGACGACAACGCAGCCCTGCGCGTGTCCCTACGTCGCGAGCGCTGACATCACCGTCCCGGCGCACCGCACCGGGCCCGTTCCGCCAGACCCAGTCGCCCAGATCGCCGCGGAGCGCGGGCGCCGCGCAAGGCGATGCGGCAGGCGTAGGCGTGGTCCGGCATTGGAAACGGGCGTGAACGGGGCGTCGGGCACAGCCGTGGCCGGGGCGTCGCTCAGGGATCACCCCGGAACGGCCGGGCATGGACGTCCAGCGCTCGCGGAATGTTCACCGGGCGTTCCCCCTGGATTCCCCGGTTCGGGAAACCTGATCGTATTTCATGCACGAAAGAAGGTATGCCTGGTCCTCCGTCACCGAGGCCGGTACTCAAGGTGGCTACCGCGTTCTGAGCGCCTTCCCCGCCGCCCAAGATTTCGGAGTGGACTGGTACATCGATGCGCATCGCTGTGTTTGTCGAGAACCGCAACGGCGTCAACCTCGCGTCTGAGATCATGCGCGCCGAGGGTGCCGACGCCCATTCGTTCCACCTGGTCACCGCGGACCGGGACGGAAACGTCGCCGGATGGATCGCGGAGGAGGCGGCGGCCCGTTTCGACGGCCTCACGGCACGCAATCTCTTCACCGTCGACGAGGCGCTGAGCGACGCCGAGTTCCTGGAGGAACTGGGCCACCGCATAAGCGCCTTCGCCGACGAGGAGGACATCGACCGGTTGGTGTTCTTCAACGACCAGTCGCAGCGCGGACGCCGGGTGGCCGGGACGCTGGGCCGCTCCCTCCCGCTGGTCCTGGTCCAGGACGGCCACCTCGACTTTCACTTCAAGCGGACCGACGCCGGGCTGCACGACCAGAACTGGTACTACGGCTCCTCCGGCCCGGCCGCCGTCTGCGTCTGGGGCCCGGCCACCGCCCACCACCTGCTGTTCCGCTCCGCGGACGCCGACGCGCCGGTCCACATCACCGGCGCCCTCGGGCACAGCGACGACCCCGCCCTGCTGCGGGCGGCCCGCTCCACCACCCACCGGCACGCCAAGGACCCCGGTGAGCCGCTGCGCATCGTGGTCCTCGACCAGCCGCTGGGCGACCAGCGCAAGCTCTCCCGGAACCAGCACCGCGAGCAGCTCACCGACCTGTGCGCCGCGCTCACCGAGTTCGGCCAGGTGGAGATCAAGCCGCACCCGTCCACGCTCGACGGCCACCTCACCTGGCTGCGCACCCTGCCGGACGTGACGGTCCTCGACGAGAAGGCCCTGCTGGACGCCGAGGCCCTCGACGGGTACGACCTGGCCGTCACCTTCTTCTCGACGACGTACCTCCAGACGCTGCGGGCGGGCACCCCGCTGATCCTGTTCAGCCCGCCCCCGCTGAACATCGTCTTCCCCACGGTCAACCACCCGCTGCTGCGCAACGTGGGCACCGTCGGCGAGCTCGTCGACGTGGTCGCCGACCTCCAGCGCTCGGGCAAGTTCGCCGCCAACGTGCACGGCGAGCCCGTCGAGCACTTCATCGCCTTCCAGGACGACGTGGCCGAACGCGTCCTGCGCCTGGTCGAGCGGGCCGTCGTGCCCGCCGAGCGGCCCGCCCCGCGCTGGACGGCGGGCGAGGACGACGGGCACGCCGGCCTGTCGCGGGCCGAACGGGCGCTGCGCGCCGTCCAGGGGCGGATGGACCGGCCGCGTTCGCTCGCGGTGCTGGGCCTCGGCTTCTCGTACGTCACGGGCGTGGCGATCCCCGTCCTCACCTACACCCAGGCGCTGCTCGCGCAGAGCCCGGTGGACGTCCGCTACTTCGACCTCGGCGCCTACAGCCGCGCCGAGGACGTCATGGCGGACCTGGAGGGCGCCGAGGTGGTCCTGGTCAACAGCCTGGCCCCGTTCTGGCGTTCGCCGCTGGCCAACGAGCTGGTCCAGGCGCTGCGGGACGCCGGGAAGTCCGTGGTGCTGTACGCCCACGAGACCGAGTACGTCATGAACTTCGAGGGCGGGCAGCACACCCTGCGGCACCAGGAGATGCTGACCCTGCTGCCCAAGCTGAAGGTGCTGTGCGTCTCCACCGCGCAGGCCGACATGTTCCGCCAGCTGGGCGTGAGCGACCCGGTCGTGGTCTACAACACGGTCCCCCGCGACACCCACCGCGCCCGCGCGCGGCGCACGCCCGGGGAGCGGCCGCGGATCGTGATGGTCGGTTCCATGCAGGACCGCAAGGGCCTCGACCTGTTCTCGCGGGTCGCCGAACTGGCCTACGCCCAGGGCCTGCCGTGGCGCTTCGCGTGGATCGGGCACAAGACGTGGCGGATCAACGCCTCCACGCTGCTGTCGGACCGCGTCGAGTGGATGGGGTCGCTCTCCCGGGACCGGGTGCGGGAGGAACTCGCCGCCTCGGACGTCTTCTTCCTGTCCAGCGTCGACGACCCCATGCCGCTGTCGGTGGTGGAGGCGGTCCAGCAGCGGCTGCGGACCGTCACCTACCACCGGGTGGGCTCCCGGGAGGTCCTGGAGGGCGTTCCCGGCTACCGCTCCTTCGCCGAGTACACGCCCGAGGCGGCGCTCGACGCGCTGCGCCGGGTGCTGGACGAGACCGTGTCGGAGACGGAGTACCAGGACGTCGAGGAGCTGTTCGACATCCCCGCGTTCACCGCCCGGATGACGACGGCGCTGGGGCTGCCCGGACCGGGCGAGTCCCGGCGGCGCCCCGGCGCCGACGGCGGGTCCCCCGTCACCGACGGCGGGTCCCACGTCGCCGACGGCGGTTCCCCGGGGGCGTCCGGGACCGGCGCGGCGTCGACGCCGGACGGCGTGTCGGAGGGCACGGGCGGGACGGCCCACGGCTTGTCGGAGGGCGGCGACGGGACCGGCGACGGCCTGCCGGACCGCGCGGAGTCCCCGAACGCGCGGTTCGCCGCGGTGCTCGCCCGGCACGGCAAGTACCTCACCGAGGACTTCACCCGTCACTTCGAGGCGGGCAAGCACGACGACGCCCTGCGGGTGGGCACCGAGATCCTGCGCCGCCGGCAGCCGGTGGACGTCCTGATCGGCATGGCCGAGATCCGGGCCCGGCGCGGCGAGGTCAAGGAGGCCTGCCGGCTGCTCTCCGCGGCCGCGATCGCGGGCGGCGAGCGGGCCCGGGTGTGGACGGAGGTCGCGCGGGTCGCGAACCTGCTCGGCACGCGGGGCCGGTCCATCCGGCAGCTCGCGCGCCGGGAGGCGGTGCGCGTCCAGCTCGGCAACCGCTCGGCCCGGCTGCTGAAATCGGACTGAGGCACGCGCGCGGTCCGGCTGCCGGAGTCGGACCGAGGCACGCTCTCGGCCCGGCTGCCGAAACCGGACCGAGACACGCGCACGGCCCGGCCGCCGAAGCCGGGCCAAGACACGCGCACGGCCCCGGCTGCTGAAGCCCGACCGAGACACACTCTCGACCCGGCCGCCGAAGCCGGGCCGAGGCCACCGCACGGCCCGGCCCCGGGCGTCCGGGGCCGGGAGAGACGAACCCACGGCGCACTGCGAGGGATACCAGCGTGACGGAAACGGTCGTGAGCACCTCCGCATCACGGTCCGGCGCGGCACCGGCGGCCCGGGAGCCGGACGTTCCGGACCCGTCCGCGCCGGACCGGCCCGCGCCGGACCCGTCCGCGCCGGCTCCGGGGCGCCGGGAGGGCAGGCTCCGGGCCCTGGACGGGCTGCGGCTGGTCGCCGCGCTGATGGTGGCGGTGTACCACTACGCCGGGCGCGGCGGTGACGTCACCCGGGCCTGGGGCACCTCGCCGAAGCTCCAGTTCCCGTCCCTGAGCGCGTTCGCCGCCTACGGCTGTCTCGGCGTCCAGGTCTTCTTCGTGATCAGCGGGTTCGTGATCTGCATGAGCGGCTGGGGCCGTTCGCCGCGGTCGTTCTTCGCCTCCCGCGCGTCCCGGCTGCTGCCGGCCTACTGGGTGGCGGTCGTCCTGGTGACGGCGGTGTTCGCGCTGCCGGCGGTCGTGTACGAGGCCGTGTCGCCGAGCGACGCGCTGGTGAACCTGACCCTGCTCCAGCAGCCGCTGGGGGCGGACCGGGTGCTGGGCGTGTGCTGGACGCTGTGGGTGGAGATCCGCTTCTACGCGCTGTTCGCGCTGTGCGTCGTGCTGCCGGGCGCGAACCGGCGGCGGGTCGTGCTGTTCTGCGCGGTGTGGACCCTGGCGGCGGTCGTCGCGGAGGCGGCGCAGGAGCCGCTGCTCGACCTGGTGCTGATGCCGGAGTACGCGCCGTACTTCATCGGCGGCATCGGCCTCTACCTGGTCCACCGCGACCGGCGGGACGCCGTCGCCTGGGGCATCGTCGCCGTCGGCTTCCTGATCGGGCAGCACTACGCGGTGGACTCGCTGTGGAACGCCTCCGACCCGGACGCCTTCGCCCACCGCACCACGTTCGGCATCGTCCTCGTGGTCGCCTTCGGCTTCGCGGCGGTCGCGGCGATCGGGCTCGGCCTGCTGAACCGGGTGAACTGGCGCTGGCTGACGGTGGCGGGGGCGCTGACGTACCCGTTCTACCTGGTCCACGAGCACCTGGGGTGGGTGGTGATCCGCATGCTGCACCGCGGCCTGCACCTGCCGTCGGCGGCCACCTTCGCCCTGACGCTCGCCTCGATGCTGCTGCTGGCCTGGCTGCTGAACCGGTTCGTGGAGAAGCCGCTGACGCCCCGGCTGCGGGCGGCGCTGTCGCGGGTGCGGTGAGGAGGCCCCCTACGGCATCCCGTACCGCGCCGCGATCCCGTCGAGGACGATCGCCAGCCCTTCCTCGAAGTGCCGGTCGTAGTCGGTGAAGATCTCCGTGCCCGCCCGGGCCGCCAGGGGGAAGTCGGCCATCATCCGGGCGCGCTCGTCGAGGTCGATGCCCTCGCTCCGTTCGCCGGGCCGGGGGAGGACGCCCTGTTCCTCGGTGACGAAACCGAGGGTGTACAGGTAGGTCGTGGTGGTCGCGCGGACGGCCCGGTCGAAGGGGAAGCCGGCGGCGGTGAGGAGGCGCAGGCTGTCCTCCATCTGCTCGGCGTGCTCGACGCCGGTGAAGCGTGAGCCGCTGAAGACCTTCGCGCCGTCGCGGTAGCCGAGCAGCGCCGCCCGCAGTCCGCGGTTGGCCTTCAGCAGCCGCTCCCGCCAGGTGTCGCCCGGGTCGAGGGGCGTTCCGGCGACCATGCGGCGGTACATCTCCGTCGCCATCTCGTCGAGCAGCGCCTGCTTGTCCTTGAAGTGCCAGTACAGGGCGGGCGCCTTGACGTCCAGCTCACGGGCGATGGCCCGCAGGGTGAGTCCCTCCAGGCCGACCTCGTCGAGCAGCCGCAGCGCGGTGTCGGCCACCTGCTTCCGGTCCAGTGGGGCGCGTCGTTCGGGAGTCACGCTTGACAGTTTAACGCCGTTAAGGACACCCTTGCGACCGACGGCACTTAACAGCGTTAAGGAGAGTGGTCGTATGACGGCGTACGCGCACGAGACGGACGTGCTGGTCGTGGGCGCGGGCCCGAGCGGGCTGGCCCTGGGCATCGAACTGGCCCGGCGCGGGGTGGACGCGGTCCTCGTCGAGCGGGCCGACGGGCTGTTCCCCGGCTCGCGGGGCAAGGGGCTCCAGCCGCGCACGATGGAGGTCTTCGACGACCTCGGCGTCCTCGGCGCGATCCGGGCGGCCGGCGGCGGCTATCCGGTCGGGATGATCTGGCAGGACGGACGGCGGGCGGGCGAGCACCACATGTTCGACCCGGTGGAGCCGACCGAGGAATCCCCCTACGACGAGGCGTGGATGGTGCCGCAGTGGCGCACGCAGGAGATCCTGCGGGCGCGTCTGGAGGAACTCGGCGGGAAGGTCGCCTTCGGGCGCGAGGTGACGGGGATCGCGCAGGACGCGACGGGGGTGACGGCGCACTGCGCCTCCGGCGGCGACGTCCGCGCCCGGTACGTGGTCGCCGCCGACGGGGGCCGTTCGGCCGTGCGCCGGGCGCTCGGCATCGGCATGACCGGCGAGACGGTCGACCCGAGCCCGACGCTGGTGGCGGACGTGCGGGTGGCCGGCCTGGACCGCGACAACTGGCACATCTTCCCGCCGAGCGGGGAGGACGGCGGCTTCCTCGCCCTCTGCCCGCTGGCGGGCACGGACGACTTCCAGCTGGTGGCCCGGTTCGCGGAGGGGACGCCGGTGGACCTCTCCCCCGACGGCATCCGCGCGGTCGTCGCCGCCCGCACGCACCTCGCCCCGCAGGATGTGACCGAGGTCCGCTGGGCGTCGGACTTCCGTCCCCGGGCGGCGCTGGCGGACCGTTTCCGCGACGGGCGGGTCTTCCTCGTGGGGGACGCCGCGCACGTCCACTCCCCCGCGGGCGGGCAGGGCCTCAACACCAGCGTGCAGGACGCGTACAACCTGGGCTGGAAGCTGGCGGCGGTCCTGCGGGGGCAGGCCCCGGCCGCCCTGCTGGACACCTACGAGGAGGAGCGGCGCCCGGTCGCCGCCGAGGTGCTCGGCCTGTCGACGAGCATCCACCGGGGGGAGACCCGGCGCGGGGAGGCGACGCGTCAGCTCGGCCTCGGCTACCGGGAGTCGTCGCTGTCGCGGGAGACCCGTACGGCCCCGGGCCCGGTGCGGGCCGGTGACCGCGCACCCGACGGGAGGGTGGGCGGCGTACGGCTCTTCGACGCGTTCCGCGGACCGCACTGGACGCTGCTCGCGCTGGACACCACCGGTGAGGTCCCGGACCTGGGGGACGGCCTCGGGGACGGTCTGGGGGACGGCCCGGGGGACGAGGTGCGTGTCGTCCGCGGTGCCGCCCCGGAGTGGTACGGGGCCGGGTGGTTCCTGGTCCGGCCCGACGGGTACGTCGGCTGGGCCGGTGACGAGCCGGCGGACCTCGCGGCGTACGTCGCGTACGTCACGGAGCCGGGTCCGCGCCGGTAGCCGGCCCGGTCAGGAGCTCGCGAGGGACAGCTTCGCCGCGAACCCGAGGAACAGGGCCCCGGCCGCCGAGGTGGCCCCCGCCGAGAGGCGCCTGCGCCGCCGGAAGGCGTCCGCCAGCCTGGTCCCGCTGAAGATCAGCGCGCTGAGGTACAGGAAGCTGGCGAGCTGCGCGAACGCCCCCAGGACCACGAACGACAGGGCCGGGTAGGCGTATCCGGGGTCGACGAACTGCACGAAGAAGGCGACGAAGAACAGGATCGCCTTGGGGTTGAAGAGGCTGACGACGAGGGCCCGCCGGAAGGGCCGCTCGTCGGGAGCGGCGGCCTCGGGCCGCTCGGCGGCCGGCTCGCGCCGCTCCCGCCACATCCCCCACGCGGCCCGCAGCATGCCGACCGCCAGCCAGGTCAGGTATCCGGCACCCGCGTACTTCACGATCCCGAACAGCACGGCGTTGGCCTGGAGGAGGGAGGCGACACCGGCGGCGGACAGCGTCATCAGGACGGTGTCGCCGCACCACACCCCGGCCGCGGCGGTGTACCCGGCCCGCACACCGCGCCGGGCGGCGACGGAGAGCACGTACAGGGAGTTGGGCCCGGGAAGGAGGACGATCAGGACGAGGCCTGCCAGGTAGGTGGGGAGATCAATGACGCCGAACATGCGAACGAGTGTCGCACGGGCGTACGACCGTCAGTTCTCGCCGTCCAGGAGGAGGTCGACGGAGAGCTCCAGGGTGATCCCGACCGACTCGGGGAGGGGGACCGACTGGCCTCGCTCGTAGCGGAGGGGGGCGGGGTACTTGCCGTCGGCCGGGTCGGTGAACACGAGGACCTCGGCGTGCTTGCGGTCGGCCACCACATAGACGGGGACCCCGGCCTCGGCGTAGACCTCGGGCTTGCTGAGTGTGTCGTCGGCCCAGTGGGAGGAGGTGACCTCCAGCACCAGGCGGAATACGTGCGGTGCGTAGCAGTTCTTCTGGACGAGAGCGTCACCGATGCCGGCCTCGACGATCGACAGGTCCGGAATCGCGTAGTCCGCCGGCCCTGTCGGCAACCACAGGCCGATCCCGGGGCGCACCTTGAGACCGGCCTCCTTCGCTCCGGCCCGCCGGATCTGGTAGCCGACCTCGAACACCGTTCCCTGATGCGACTCGTCCAGCGGTGGTGACACGATGAGGCTCCCTCGAATGATCTCCGCCCGATGTCCGGGCAGCCAGCCGGAAACACGGTCGGCGGCCTCGGCGATCGTCATCTGGCGCTCTGTCACAGTCACGACGACCTCCTTTCGGGAGCACTCTTCAGGAGGGCGTCCGGGGACGTGCCGCCTTCCTCCGGTGATCACCCACACGGGGTAATCACCCGGTTCAGAACGCATCCGCCGGTACATGCGTCCCCCACACCCCCCGCAACGCGTGGCACACCTCCCCCACCGTCGCCCAGGCCCGCAGCGCCTCCTTCATCGGGTACAGGACGTTGTCGTCGCCCTCCGCCGCCTTCCGCAGGGCGTCCAGGGCGGAGTCGACCGCCGCCCGGTCGCGTTCCGCCCGCAGCCTCGCCAGCCGCTCCGTCTGCCGGGCCTCGATGGCCGGGTCGACGCGGAGGGGCTCGTAGGGCTCCTCCGCGTCGAGCCGGAAGCGGTTGACGCCGACCACGGTCCGTTCGCCGCTGTCGGTCTCCTGGGCGATGCGGTAGGCGGAGCGCTCGATCTCGGACTTCTGGAAGCCGCGTTCGATCGCCGCGACCGCCCCGCCGAAATCCTCGACCTTCCGCATCAGCTCCAGCGCGGCCGCCTCGACGTCGTCGGTCATGCTCTCGACGACGTACGACCCGGCGAAGGGGTCGACCGTCGCGGTCACGTCCGTCTCGTACGCCAGCACCTGCTGCGTCCGCAGCGCCAGCCGCGCGCTCTTGTCGGTCGGCAGCGCGATCGCCTCGTCGAAGGAGTTGGTGTGCAGGGACTGGGTGCCGCCGAGCACGGCCGCCAGGCCCTGCACCGCCACCCGCACCAGGTTCACCTCCGGCTGCTGCGCCGTCAGCTGGACGCCCGCCGTCTGCGTGTGGAAGCGCAGCATCATCGACTTCGGGTTCTCCGCCCCGAACTCCTCCTTCATCACCCGCGCCCAGATCCGGCGCGCGGCACGGAACTTGGCGACCTCCTCCAGGAGGGTGGTGCGCGCCACGAAGAAGAAGGACAGCCGGGGGGCGAAGTCGTCGACGTCCATGCCGGCCGAGACCGCCGTACGGACGTACTCGATGCCGTCGGCGAGGGTGAACGCGATCTCCTGCGCGGGGGAGGCGCCCGCCTCGGCCATGTGGTAGCCGGAGATCGAGATGGTGTTCCACCTCGGCATCTCGGTCCGGCAGTAGCGGAAGATGTCCGCGGTCAGGCGCAGGGAGGGCTGGGGCGGGAAGATGTACGTGCCGCGCGCGATGTACTCCTTCAGCACGTCGTTCTGGATCGTGCCGGTCAGCCGGTCGGCGGCGACGCCCTGTTCCTCGGCGACCAGTTGGTACAGGAGCAGCAGCAGGGCCGCGGGGGCGTTGATCGTCATCGACGTGGAGACCCGGTCCAGCGGGATGCCGTCGAACAGCACCCGCATGTCGTCGAGCGAGTCGATCGCCACGCCGACCTTGCCGACCTCGCCGTGCGCGATCGGCGCGTCGGAGTCGTGGCCCATCTGGGTGGGCAGGTCGAAGGCGACCGACAGGCCGGTGGTGCCGTGGGCGATGAGCTGCCGGTAGCGGGCGTTGGACTCGGTCGCCGTGCCGAACCCCGCGTACTGCCGCATCGTCCAGGGGCGGCCCGTGTACATCGACGGGTAGACGCCCCGGGTGAAGGGGTACGCCCCCGGCTCCCCCAGTTTCCGCTCCGGGTCCCAGCCGTCCAGGGCGGCCGGCCCGTAGACCGGCTCGATCGGCAGTCCGGACTCCGACTCGCGCGCCATGGTGTGATGCCTCCCGCTGAGCGATCGTGCGGATCGGTCAGTCACCACCATGCCGGGCCGGACGCGTGCCGTCATCCCGGCGCGCGCCCGGGGCCGTCGTCTCGGGGACGGGTTCTCGGGGAGGGCTTCTCGAGGAGGGGTTCTCGGCGCGGGCGGGACCGGGGGAACGTGTCCCGCCCGCGCCGGGTGCACAAGCCGCGGGTACGGGGGGAACCCCGGCTCGTGCGAGGGGCCGATGACCAGTCGGCTCACTCTGTACTGCGTCACGGCCGCGGAAAACGTCACACCCTGGGCCGAAGTTTTTTCGGCAACGGAGAAACAGCAGGTCAGAAGGGTTTGCAGAGGGTCGGGGAACGGCGGGAGAGGCGGGGTGGGATCACCGGAAGGCGCCGGACGGACCGGAGCCGGCAGACCCACCGGCACCACGGAACACACCCGACTCACCGGAGGTACGGGACGTACCCGACGCACTGGTGCCGTGGAACGCGGTGGACTCACCGTTCGCGTTGTCCGCACCGGTGTCCTTGCCGCTCTTCCCGCCGCCGCTGTCCTCGCCGTCCCCGGTGTCCTGGCCGGCTCCGCCGCCGTCGTCGTTCTGCTCGCCCGTGATGCCCTGGTCGCCGTCGTCGCCCTGCTCGTCGCCGTCGCCCGTGCGGTCCTGGCCGCTGCTCGTGCCGCTCCCGGCCGGGCTGTCCCACGTGTCGCGGTCGTCGCCGGTGCCGGAGTCCTGGCCGCCGGTCGTGTCGAGGACCTGCGCGCAGTACGAGGACACGCGGGAGGAACCGCCCGCCGCCTCCTCCAGGGCGCTGCGGCGGTCGGCGTCCAGCCGGCGGCCGTCCTGGACGTCGCGGCAGGCCGAGGTCACGCCGCTGGGCCAGCTCCGGCCGTCCCCGGTGCCGCGGGCGGCTGAGTCGTCGCCGGTGCCCTGCGCGGTCCCCTCGGCGTCCGGTGCCGGGGTGCCGCTCGCGGTGCCGTCGGAGGCGGTCGCGCCGCCCTCGCCGTCGTCCGGCGGGGGCGAGACGAGCGGGCGGTCCGGGCCGGGGGTCGCGGCGCCCGAGACGGAGGACGCGGGTCCCGGGCCGGTGCCGTCGAAGGGGGTCGGCAGGATGCCCGTACCGGCCGCGACGGCGACCCCGCCGGCCATGCCGACGGCCAGCGCGGCGGCCAGCCCGAGGCGTACGGGGTGACGGCGGCGGCGAGGGCCGTCCGGCGCGCGCCGTCCGCCGATGCGGATCAGCCCGCCGTCGTCGGCGTGGTCGCCGTGCCCGGCCGCCGAAAGTGCGGCTGGTGCCGCCGCCGCCCGGCCGGGGCGTCCGTCGCCGCCGAGGTCCGCGGCGGCCGTCGCGGGGAGGGCCGGGGAGGCCGTCGCGGGGAGGGCCGGGGAGGCCGTCGGGGAGACCGCCGGCTGGGGCACGCGCTCGGCGCGGGCCTTGCGGAAGGCGGCCAGGGCGGCGGCCTCGCCGGGGAGTTCGCCGTCGGCCGGGGCGGGGCCGGCGGCGAGCGCGGCGAGGGCGCCGACGGTACGGGCGAGCCGTTCGGCCTCGTCGCGGTGGGCGGGACCGACAGCGTTGTCGGGGGCGTCCCCGTTCAGCAGACGCTCCACCGCGGCCCGGTCCAGCCGGCGGCCGGAGCCGCGTTCCGGGCCGGGACCGCGGGCCGGGGCGGAACCGCCGGGGGGTTGCCCGTCCCCCGGGAAGACACAGCGCTCGTCGGCCATCACATGTCCTTCTGCGTCCGCGCGAGCGCAGGCGTCACACCGGCGGACGTCGCCGCGCGCGTGCGCGGTCCTCGCTGGGGCGGCGGGGTGTGGAGCACACCGGCCGTTTCCGGGTCGTCGCCGAGCAGCTCGGCGAGCTTCTTCAGTCCGCGGTGCGCGGCCGTCCGGACGGCGCCGGGCCGCTTGCCGAGCGTCTCGGCGGCGGTCTTGGCGTCCAGGCCCATCACGACCCGCAGGACGACGGCCTCGGCCTGGTCCTGCGGCAGCCGGGCGATGAGGTCGAGGGTGCGACCGGTGGCGAGCGCCTCCAGGGCCTCCCCCGCGGTGTCGGAGTCGGCGGCCCGGCCGGTCAGCTCCGTCTCGTCGCCGCCGATCGCCGGGCGGCGGCCCCGCATCCGGACGTGGTCCAGGGCGCGGTTGCGGGCGATACGGGCGGCCCAGCCGCGGAAGCGGTCGGCGTCGCCGCTGAACCGCTCCAGGTCCCGGGCTATCTGGAGCCAGGCCTCGGAGGCGACGTCCTCGGCGTCGTGGTCGCCGACGAGCGTGCGGACGTACCCGAGGAGCCGCGGGTGCACCGCGCGGTACACGGCCCGGAACGCGGTCTCGTCTCCGTGCTGTGCCGCGAGCACCGCGGCTGTCAGCTCCGCGTCGTCCCCCACGTCGTGGTCCTCGGTCGATGGTTGCGGGTGTGACCGGCCCGTAGGCGGTCGCGGCCCGCGGGTGGTCGCGGCCCGTAGTGGTCACGGTGGTCACGGTGGTCACACCGCTCCGCCGTCCGGCGCGAAAGGCACGTTACGACCTGAAACCGTCGGCCGTCCATGTCCGGACAAGGTGCGAGGGACGTGTGACGCGGTGGGCGGGCGCGGGGTGTGACAGAAAACGCACGCACGGCGCTGTAGGGAGTACGGGCCGCCGCGCGGCCCGTGCCGCGCGACGGCCGGGGCCTCTCCTGTGGGGGGTGGCGGCCCCGGCCGTTGCCTCGGTTCACCGCCGAACGCCCAGGCAGGGAAGCCGAGCCGACCTTGAGAAGACGTCACGCCGACAGCTCACACGGCGACGAGACGGACCCGTTCCCCACAGAGCTTGGTCATGTCTTCGACATCCGAGGTCAGCATGACGACAGGCCGCTGCTGCCGTAGCGCCGCCTCGGCCACGGCCGCGTCGATGGCGTACTCGTGACCGTGCAGGCCGGCTCCCATCAACAGGGTCGAGGCCGCCTTCGCCTCCTCGTCACCCACCGGGATCACGCGAAGGCCGGACAGCAGCCAGCCCAGCCGCGCCTTGTCGGTGCGGGCGTGCACGGCCTCGATGATGGTGAGCGCACAGATGACCACTTCCATGCCGCGCGAGCGCGCCTCCGCGACCAGGGCCACCACGGTCTCGTCATCAGCGAGCAGCTTGGAGAGCCCCTCACTGTCCAGGACCAGCGTCCCCTCGTGACTCAGCTTGCGGCGGGCCACTGGTCTTCCTCGGCGAACACCTCGTCGAAGACCTGCCGCGCCCGCTGTTGCGCCTGCCCGGACACCGGCCCCTTGCGGCTCTCGTAATCGGCCAGGTACTCGTCCAGCACCTGCCCCCTCAGTTCCCGCTCGACGGCCGCAGCGATGAACGCGGAGAACTCCCGCTTACCGACCCGGGCCCGGATCGCCTCCGCGGTTCCCTCGGGCAGAGACAGGCTGACCCGGGTCGCCGGCCCCTCTCCGATGCCGTACGTCGTCTCAGACATGGAAGCGATTGTGTCAAACAAGTAGGAATCCAGAAAGTCCTGCCCGACCCGACAGCGGTCAGGGGCACTCCCGAGCCCCTCCGTCGTCGGTCACAGCATCGTCGACCGTCACCTCGTCGACGCCCAATTGGCGGGCGAGCCGTTTCAGCCCCCGGTGGGCGGCCGTCCGCACCGCGCCCGGCCGCTTGCCGAGGACGCGCGCGGCGGTGGGCCCGTCCAGTCCGACCACGACCCGCAGCAGCACCGCCTCGGCCTGGTCGCGCGGCAGCCCTCGCACCAGCTCCAGGGCCCGTTCGGTGGAGAGCCTCTCCAGTGCCTGGTCGTGGGTGTCGTGCGGGCCGGGCAGTTCGAGCAGGTCCTGTTCGAGCGCGGTCGCCCGGGGCCGCGCCCGCTGTCGCCGCAGGTGGTCCAGCGCACGGTGCCGGGCGATGGTGGCGGTCCAGCCCCGGAACCCCGCGCCGTCCCCCTGGAACCGTCCCAGGTCCCGGGCGATCTCCAGCCAGGCGTCGGAGGCGACGTCCTCGGCGTCGTCGCCGACCAGGCCGCGTAAATAGCCCACCAGCCCCGGGTGCACGATCCGGTAGGCGACCGCGAACGCGGCCTCGTCCCCCTCCTGGGCCCGTGCCACGGCCGCGCCCAGTTCCCCGTCGTACGCCTGCGCACGCCGGGGTTCCCCTCCCTGGCCCAAGAACCGTCCTCGTCCGTGCGGAGTGTCCGGTGGGTGCGCGGCGCCCACCGTGTCCACGGTCGAGCCGCGTCCACACCCCCGTCGTGATCAGCGTCCCGCCGCACGGATCTGTCACAGTCCGGCCAGCTCGCACCACACGTACTTGCCGCGGTGCCCGAGCCGTGACAGCGGCTGCCAGCCCCACAGGTCCGAGCACGCCCGCACGATGGCCAGCCCCCGCCCCTCCTCCGCGTCCCCCAACTCCTCGAACCTCCCCGGCGCCCCCGGCGGCTCCGGATCCGCGTCCCACGCCCCGATCCGCAACACCCCCTCCCGCCAGCGGACCCGGAGGGCGGCCGGTCCCTTCTGGTGTCCTACGGCGTTGGCGACCAGCTCGGTGGCGAGCAACTCGGCGGTGTCGATCGGACCGGCGAGCCCGTGGAGGGTCAGCACGGCACGGAGGGTGTGGCGGCTGACGGTGACGGCGCGGGGGTCGTTGGGGACGTGGAGGGAGTACTCCCAGGAGTCGGTGTCCTTCTCGTGCATGAGTGAACTCCGTTTCGGTGATACGAGGTTGGGGGGTGGCGGTCGGCGGGCGGTGTCCTTGCCGCGGCCGTCATGGCAGGACGGGGCGGTGCGCTTCCGGGGGTCCCGGCGTTCCGCTGTGTGTGCGTCGCGTCACTGACGGTAGGGCCATAATTTGGGACCGTGCAAGTCGTTGCCATAATCTCCCCCTCGAAAGAGGTGCTGCCGTGGGGCAGTTGCGGCGCGAGGAGGCCCGTATGGCGCGCAGGAAGCAGCCCACCGCACGCCAGGAGCGTCTGGGCTCCGAGCTGCGGAAACTACGAGAGGCCGCAGGCCTCAAGGGGCGCGAGGCCGCCGCGCTGCTCGGCACGGATTCGGCTCAGATCAGCCAGATCGAGTTCGGCACGGCGGGCGTGAGCAGCGAGCGCGTACGACGGCTCGCCGCTCAATACTCCTGCACCGACGAGAAGTTGATCGAAGCGCTCGCGGCCATGGCCAGCGACCGGACTCAGGGCTGGTGGGAGAAGTACCGAGGCCTCCTGCCCACGTCGTTCCTCGACCTCTCCGAGCTGGAGCACCACTCCGCATACCGCTGGGACATGGACTTCCTGCACATCCCCGGCCTCCTCCAGACGGAGGACTACGCACGGACGCTCTTCTCCTGCCGGGTTCCGGAACTGCCGCAGGAGGACCTTGAGTTGCGCGTCCGGCATCGCATGCAGCGACGCGTCATCATCGAAGATCCGGCACCTGTCCCGTACAAAGCGGTGATCCATGAGGCGGCGCTACGCATCCGAGTCGGCGGCCGCACCACCTTGCGGGCTCAGCTCACGCGCATTCTGGAACTGTCCGAAGCCGACCACATCACCGTACGAATCGTCCCCTTCGACCTGGAGAGCTTCGCCCCTCTCGGAAGCGTCATCGTGTACGCGGGCGCCGACGTCCCGGAGTTGGACACCGTGGTGCAGGACACCCCTCATGGAACGGTGTTCGCCGACTCCGCAGCGCAGCTCAACGTCTTTAGAACGCTCTTCCGTAGAGTGGAGGCGGCATCGCTCGAACCCGTGCGTTCCCGTGACTTCATCCACAGGTTGGCGAAGGAGCTGTGAGGCCATGATGACCCCCGGCAACTGGCGGAAGTCGTCGTACTCTGGCGGCGGCGACGGCAACGCCTGCGTGGAAGTGGCCCACCACCACCCCCACATATCCATCCGCGACTCCAAAGCCCCCACCCGCGCCACCCTCACCTTCCCCACCACGGCCTTCACCCCCTTCCTCCAAGCACTGAAGCAGAACCCTCGCTAGCCGCCCGTCGCGAAGGAGCCGAGAAGCCGATGACCGTCACGCCCGACACCTGGAAGAAGTCGTCCTACTCCGGCGGCGGCGACGGCAACAACTGCGTGGAGATATCCGACCACCGCTGCACCGTCGCCGTCCGCGACTCCAAAGCCCCGACCCGTGCCCCCCTCACCTTCACCGCCATCGGCTTCACCCTCTTCATCGAGGCCCTGAAGCGGAACCCCCACTAGCCACCCGTCGCGAAGGAGCCGAGAAGCCGATGATCGCCGCCCCCGACACCTGGAAGAAGTCGTCCTACTCCGGCGGCGGTCAGGGCGACGCCTGCGTGGAAGTGGCCCACCACCACCCCCACATATCCATCCGCGACTCCAAAACCCCCACCCGCGCCACCCTCACCTTCCCCACCACCGCCTTCACTCCCTTCCTCCAGGCACTGAAGCAGAACCCCCGGTATGGCCTGTAGCGGAAGTCTCTATCGCGCGGCGGCAAAGGCGAGCGACGCCACGGCCAGGGCCAGGTAGCCGCCCGGAAACGCGATGTTGTGGAAGACGCGCGCACGGACGTGTACGCCGACCGCGCCGACGAAGAACAGGACGAGGCCCGTCGCGGCGGTGACGCCGATGGCCGTGGCGCCCGCGAGCCCGAGGAGGAGGCCGGCGGCTCCGGCGAGCTTGAGCGCGGCGAGCCATGGGATCCAGGTCCGCGGGACACCCACTTCGCTCGAGTTGGCGACGACGAACTCGGCCCGCGAGAAGTCCGCGACGGCCATTCCGGCGTTGGCCAGGACGGTGGCGACGGTGATGACGACGTAAGCGGTGAACATGTGCCTCGCCTTTCGGTCGAGCCCAGCGGGGGGCGGCGAGCCCTGCGTGCGTACTTGCCGCGACAAGCCTTTCCGAGGCTCCGGGTGACGTCCAATACCTGCGTCTATAACCTGGCGGCATGGATGTGGACACGCGTCTGCTGCGCTCCTTCGTCGCCGTGGCGGAGGAGGGGACCCTCACCCGCGCCGCCGAGCGGCTGTTCGTGTCCCAGCCGGCGCTGACCAAGCAGATCAGGCAGTTGGAGGCCCAGTTGGGAGCGCGACTGTTCACGCGGTCCCGCACCGGGATGGCGCTCACGGAACCGGGCCGGGTCCTGAGTGAGCGGGCGCCCGCCCTGCTGGCCGAGTGGGACCGGGTGCTGCGGGAGACCAGGAGCGCGGCCGGCCGCGCGGCCCGCGTGCTGCGGGTCGGCTTCCTGGCGAGCGCCGCCAACGAGGCGACTCCGCGCATCATCGCGGACTTCACCCGACACCGGCCGGGCTGGCGGGTGGACATGCGGCAGGCGGCCTGGTCGCGTCCCAACGCCGGACTGGTCGACGGGGACGTCGACGTGGCCCTGCTGCGGCTGCCCTTCCCCGGCCAGGACGCCCTGCGGACGGAGGTGCTGTTCACCGAAGCCCGCTGGGTCGCCCTCCCCGCCGGACACCCCCTCGCCGCCCGCGACGTGATCCCCTTCCGGGATCTGTGGGACGAGCCGTTCGTGGCCGCCCCGCCCGAAACGGGCTGGTGGCGCGAGCACTGGCTGGCCACCGGCGAACGCGAGGGCCACCCGGTCCGCGTCGGCGCCGTCACCGACCGGCCGGACGACTGGCTCAGCGCGATCGCCAACGGCTACGGCATGGCCCTGGCCCCCGCGTCCGCCGCCCGCTTCTACGCCCGCCCGGGCATCACCTACCGCCCCGTCGGCGGCGTCAGCCCCAGTCGGGTCGGCGTCGCGTGGTCCCGCGCCGACGACACCGACCCCGTCGTCCAGGACTTCGTCCGCTGCTGCCGGGACAACAGACCGCGGCCGGAGGAGACCACCGTCTGACCAACAGGGCCGGAACTGCCTAACCGCCCGTCGCGTCCCGGCACAGCAGCCGCAGCGAGCCGTGTCCGGCGAAGCAGCGGCGGGCCTCGTCGATCGGGTCCCACAGGCGGCCGTCGGGTGTGCGGACCCAGTGGTCGCCGCCCGTCGCCCACCACTCGCCGCCGGCCCGCCGGACGATCACCTCACCGGCGTACGCGCCGAGCCCGCGCAGCACGGACTCCACGGCGCCGTACGGCCTGTCCTCGCGGCGCAGGTCGCCGATGAGGCGGTCCACGCGCCACAGGCTCTGCGCCGAGAAGTCCAGGCGCGCCCGCGCGCCCTCGGGCAGGGTGGCCACGGCGTCCGCCGCCCACCGGGCGGGTTTCGTCGCGGCGTTCGGCCGGCCGGCCTGCTGGGGCTGGAGGAAAGGTTTCTGCTGCGTCGTCGCCTGCGTCATCGCACTGGTCATATCATGCGTCCCCGCGCTGGTCATAGAGGGCGGAGTGTCGTCCGTCCTCTCTCCATCACTCCTGGTCAGAGGCGTTCCCAGGACGCGCGCAGGTCCACCTCAGCTCCCCCGCAGCACGGACACAGGAGGGGCACCGCCGCCGCCTCAGCCCAGCCGGTCCGCCAGTGCCGTGAACTCGGTCCAGGACAGCGACGGCGTGCCCGGGTCCCACAGCTTCTGCACGGTGGCGCGCAGCGGCATGCGGATGCCCGCCGCGACCTGGTCCTGGGTCTGGGAGTTCGACAGGTCGCACCAGACCGCGAAGGAGCCGCCGAGGATCTGGGCGTCGTAGCCCGCCGGGACGGCCGTGGTGCCGCGCAGGACCCGGGGCGTCCACTGCTCGTAGATGCGCTCGCCGGTCGGGTAGACGAAGGTCTGCGGCTCGCCGAGGACGTAGTACAGGTACTCGTCGTTGTAGTTGAGGACCTTGCGGCCGGCGCTCAGGTACTCCACCGGCTTGCGCGCCCCGATCTCCTTGCCCGTCCAGTAGGCGACGACCAGGTCGTCGGCGGGCTTCACCGAGGTCCCCGCGTAGAAGCCGTCGTTCCAGGCGCGCATGGTGCGGTCGTGGGCGCGGACGGTGTCGGCGCGGTCGTTGAGCCAGCCGGTGGCGAGGTCGGCGACGCCGGCGCCGGAGCCGTAGGTGTCCCGCGCGGCGGTGGCGAGCTGCGGGTAGGAGGCGGCCGGGTCGGACACCGTCAGCGCCTGGTACTCGTCGCCGCCGAGGTGCCACTGACCGCCGGTGAACAGCCCGGCGAACTCGTCCAGCAGGTCGTCCAGGAGGGCGCCGGAGGCGTCCTTGGAGATGTCGATCGCGCCGCGGGTCGCCGTTCCCTGGGCGTTCTTGAGCTGGAGCTCGGGGTGGGCGGCGAGGACGGCGCCGAGGTGTCCGGGCGAGTCGATCTCCGGCACGACGGTGATGTGCCGGCTCGCCGCGAGGTCGACGATCTTCTTCACCTGCGCCTTGGTCAGGTGCGGCGTCGAGACGATCTCCGGGTGGGTGTCGGACTGGATCCGGAACGCCTGGTCGTCGGAGAAGTGCAGGCCGATCTCGTTGAACTTGAGGTCGCCGAGCTCGCGCACCCGGTCCTCGATCCAGTCGGCGGTGAAGTGCTTGCGCGCGATGTCCAGCATGAACCCGCGCCGCGGCTTGGCCGGCTCGTCCCGCACGACGCCCTCCGGCGCCGTGCCGCCGCCGTGCACCTCCTGCTTCAGCGTGCGCGTGCCGTAGAACACCCCCTCGTCGGACGGCCCGCTGACCGTCACCCGCCCGCCGCGCACGGTCATGGTGTACGACTCCGGGTTCGCGCCCTCGTCGTCGTTGAGCGCCAGCCGCAGGTCGCCGGCCTTCACGTCGTCCTTCTGGCCCGCGTACGACATTCCCAGCTCACCGGCGATCAGCCGGCCCTCGTCGGCGAGGTCGGCGTCGCTCACCACCACCCGCTGCCCGTCGGCCGGCCGCCACCCTGGGCCGCGGGCCGGGGTGTGGGCGCGGACGGCGGGGATGGTCCGCGGGGTCTGGGAGAGGGCGTACGTCCGGGTCGGGGTGGGAGCGGCCGCCGCCCCGGTGCCGGTCCGGTCACCGGCCGTCCGCGCCTGTGCCGATCCGGCCCGTGTCCCGCCGTCCCCGGAGGCCCACACTCCGGCGCCCGCGCCGATCACGACGACGAGGGCGCCGGCCAGCAGGGCCCGCCGGACGACCTGGGGCTGCGGGGTCCTCTCCGGCGCCCGGCGCCGATGCCTGTGCCTGTGCCTGCTCACTCCGCCAACCTACGACTCCCGGCCGATCGAAGCGCGCGGAAGGGGTCCACCGCATCCTCCGAAACTCTCTCGTTCGAGTGAAATTCGGGCAAGCGTCGGACACGTCATGAGCACTCTCGATAACGTAGCGCCACACCTTTCACCGCATCCCCTGCCACACCACTCGTGACGCGAGGATCCACGCTGCCTGCGCACCGCCTCTCCCGCTCCTCCGGCCGGATCGCCATACCGACCCTGCCGGAGCAGACCAGGACCTCTCCCCCGGCACGCCCGACGGAGGCGTTCACCACGCATCCGGCGGAGGCGTTCGACGCTCACCCGACGGAGGCGTTCGACACCCGTCCGTCCGAGCCTTTCGCCACCCATCCGCCGGAAGCGTTCGACACCCGCCCACCGGAGCCGTTCGCCGCGCATCCGCTGGAGGCGTTCAACACCGCGTCCGCCGAGGAGGCCCACCACACGCTCCTCTCCTGCCTCCACAGCCCCAGCTGGGCCCGGCGCGTCACCGCGCACCGCCCCTACCCCACCCCGGACGCCCTCCTCGCCGCGTCCGACGAGGCCGCCTACGACCTGGCCCCGGGGGACCTGGCCCGGGCCCTCGCGGCGGAGACGCTGCCGCCCCTCCCGGAGAACACCTACGAGGCGGCGCACATGGCCCTGGACGCGGCCCACGCCGCGTACGAGGCCCGCTTCGGACACGTGTTCGTCCTCTATCTCGGTGACACCCCGCCCGAGGAAACCCTCGACCACGTCCTCGAGGCCATCCGGTCACGATTGACGAACGATCCCGAGAAGGAGCGCGAGGTCGCGGCGGAGGAGCTCCGGCGCACCGCGCGAGGACGGCTGACGGCCCGCCTCGGGGGCGCGAGGCCGTAACCGGCCCACGGCCGCCGCCACATGGGCGCGACCGGCCACCAGGACACCGCATCGGCGGATACCCGGACACCCCGCCCCAGAAGCGCCGGCCGCTCGCCCATCCGCGTGCCACTTTGATCACACCGGTAGGCCCGCTGTAAGCGCCACAGGCACACGTCGCTACGATGCTGGGGGCCGGTGGACCGTACCCGGCCGGGCCCGTCCGACACCGAAGCCGGCAGGCCCCAGTCCCCGCTCCCGGAGGGTTCTTCCGTGCCGGCTGGAACGCTGTACCGCGGCCGGGAAGGAATGTGGTCCTGGGTGGCTCACCGAGTCACCGGCGTCCTCATCTTCTTCTTCCTGTTCGTTCACGTGCTGGACACCGCACTCGTGCGTGTCTCCCCCGAGGACTACGACAAGGTCGTAGCCACGTACAAGACCCCGCTCGTCGCGTGCCTGGAGTACGGCCTCGTCGCCGCCATCCTCTTCCACGCTCTCAACGGCCTGCGCGTCATCGCCGTCGACTTCTGGTCCCAGGGTCCGCGCTACCAGAAGCAGATGTTCTGGGGCGTGGCCGGCATCTGGATCGTGCTGATGCTCGGGGCGATCTACCCCGTCCTCGGCCACGCCGCTCGTGAACTGTTCGGGAGCTGAGACCGATGGCCACCACTGAAACCCCCGCCTCCGGAGTCGGCCCCGTCGAGGGCGGTTCCGTCTACAACGTCGACAACCCGGCGCCCGTGATCGAGGCCCCGCGCAAGCGCACGAAGAAGACCCCGCGGTCCACCCGGGGCAACTTCGAGATGGCCGCCTGGCTGTTCATGCGCCTCTCCGGCGTCGTGCTGGTCGTCCTGGTCATCGGCCACCTGCTGATCCAGCTCGTCCTCGACGGCGGCGTCTCCAAGATCGGCTTCGCCTTCGTGGCCGGCCGCTGGGCGTCCCCGTTCTGGCAGGTCTGGGACCTGCTGATGCTGTGGCTCGCCATGCTGCACGGCGCCAACGGCCTGCGCACGGTCATCAACGACTACGCGGAGCGCGCGAACACCCGGCTGTGGCTGAAGGGCCTGCTCTACACCGCCACGGTGTTCACCATCCTGCTGGGCACGCTGGTGATCTTCACCTTCGACCCGAACATCCGCTAGGCACGGGGCTGCGAGAATCATGAAGATCCACAAGTACGACACCGTCATCGTCGGCGCCGGTGGCGCCGGTATGCGCGCGGCCATCGAGTCGACGAAGCGCAGCCGCACCGCGGTCCTGACCAAGCTCTACCCCACCCGCTCCCACACGGGCGCCGCGCAGGGCGGCATGGCCGCCGCGCTGGCCAACGTGGAGGAGGACAACTGGGAGTGGCACACCTTCGACACGGTCAAGGGCGGTGACTACCTGGTCGACCAGGACGCCGCCGAGATCCTCGCGAAGGAGGCCATCGACTCCGTCCTCGACCTGGAGAAGATGGGCCTGCCGTTCAACCGCACCCCGAACGGCACGATCGACCAGCGCCGCTTCGGCGGTCACAGCCGCAACCACGGCGAGGCCCCGGTCCGCCGCTCGTGCTACGCGGCCGACCGCACCGGCCACATGATCCTCCAGACGCTGTACCAGAACTGCGTCAAGGAGGGCGTGGAGTTCTTCAACGAGTTCTACGTCCTCGACCAGCTGATCACCGAGGTCGACGGCGTCAAGCGCTCGGCCGGTGTGGTGGCGTACGAGCTGGCCACCGGCGAGATCCACGTCTTCCAGGCGAAGGCCGTCATCTACGCCTCCGGCGGCTGCGGCAAGTTCTTCAAGGTCACCTCCAACGCGCACACGCTGACCGGTGACGGCCAGGCCGCCGTCTACCGTCGCGGGCTGCCGCTGGAGGACATGGAGTTCTTCCAGTTCCACCCGACCGGCATCTGGCGCATGGGCATCCTGCTGACGGAGGGCGCCCGCGGTGAGGGCGGCATCCTCCGCAACAAGGACGGCGAGCGCTTCATGGAGAAGTACGCGCCGGTCATGAAGGACCTCGCCTCCCGCGACGTCGTATCCCGCTCCATCTACACGGAGATCCGCGAGGGCCGCGGCTGCGGTCCCGAGGGCGACCACGTCTACCTGGACCTCACCCACCTGCCGCCGGAGCAGCTGGACGCCAAGCTCCCGGACATCACCGAGTTCGCGCGCACCTACCTGGGCATCGAGCCGTACACCGACCCGATCCCGATCCAGCCCACCGCGCACTACGCGATGGGCGGCATCCCGACGAACGTCGAGGGTGAGGTGCTCGCCGACAACACCACGGTCGTCCCGGGCCTGTACGCGGCCGGCGAGGTCGCCTGCGTCTCCGTGCACGGCGCCAACCGCCTGGGCACCAACTCGCTGCTGGACATCAACGTGTTCGGCCGGCGCGCGGGCATCGCCGCCGCCGAGTACTCCCAGAAGGCCGACTTCGTCGAGCTGCCGGAGAACCCCGAGTCCCTCGTGGTGGAGCAGATCGAGCGGCTGCGCGGCTCGACCGGGAACGAGCGGGTGGCGGAGCTGCGCCGCGAGCTCCAGGAGACCATGGACGCCAACGTCATGGTGTTCCGCACCGAGCAGACGATCAAGACGGCCGTCGAGAAGATCGCCGAGCTGCGCGAGCGCTACCGGAACGTGTCGATCCAGGACAAGGGCAAGCGGTTCAACACCGACCTGCTGGAGGCCATCGAGCTGGGCAACCTGCTCGACCTGGCCGAGGTCATGGCCGTGTCCGCCCTCGCCCGCAAGGAGTCCCGCGGCGGTCACTACCGCGAGGACTACCCCAACCGGGACGACGTCAACTTCATGCGCCACACCATGGCGTACCGCGAGGTCGGCGACGACGGCACCGAGACCGTCCGCCTCGACTACAAGCCGGTCGTCCAGACCCGCTACCAGCCGATGGAGCGTAAGTACTGATGGCAACCCCCGTTCTGGACAAGGTCGAGGCGGAGTCCGCCGCCTCTCCCTACATCACCGTCACCTTCCGGGTCCGCCGGTTCAACCCGGAGGTCTCGGCGGAGGCGACCTGGGAAGACTTCCAGCTGGAGATCGACCCCAAGGAGCGCGTCCTCGACGGCCTCCACAAGATCAAGTGGGACGTCGACGGCACGCTGACCTTCCGCCGCTCCTGCGCGCACGGCATCTGCGGCTCCGACGCGATGCGGATCAACGGCAAGAACCGCCTCGCGTGCAAGACGCTGATCAAGGACATCAACCCCGAGAAGCCGATCACGGTCGAGCCCATCAAGGGCCTCACGGTCCTGAAGGACCTGGTCGTGGACATGGAGCCGTTCTTCCAGGCGTACCGGGACGTGATGCCCTTCCTGATCACGAAGGACACCAACGAGCCGACGCGTGAGCGGCTCCAGTCGGCCGAGGACCGCGAGCGGTTCGACGACACCACGAAGTGCATCCTGTGCGCCGCGTGCACGTCGTCGTGCCCGGTCTTCTGGAACGACGGCCAGTACTTCGGCCCGGCGGCCATCGTCAACGCGCACCGCTTCATCTTCGACTCGCGTGACGAGGCCGGCGAGCAGCGCCTGGAGATCCTCAACGACAAGGACGGCGTGTGGCGCTGCCGCACCACGTTCAACTGCACGGACGCCTGCCCGCGCGGTATCGAGGTCACGAAGGCGATCCAGGAGGTGAAGCGGGCGCTGATCACGCGCCGCTTCTGAGGTCCGGACGCCTCCGACACGCCGAGGGCCCCGCTCCAGCACGGAGCGGGGCCCTCGGCGTGTGTGCGCCGGACCGGCTCAGCCGCGCAGGACGCGGCCCTGCTTGTCGGTGCGGTCGTTGCTGGTGAGGAACAGGATGCCGTCGATCAGCGCCCAGAGGCCGAGGCCACCGCAGGTGAGGAGCTGGGCGACGCCCACGCCGACGGAGCCGACGTAGAAACGGCCGATGCCGAGGCTGCCCAGGAAGATCTGGAGGATACCGGCGACGATCTTCGACTTGTCGGAGTACGGACGACCCTTGGGGTCGACGCCGTAGGGGGCCTCAGGGGTGACGCTCATGTGAACTGCTCCTGGATGACTGCGAAACGGGGACTCCAGGAGGGATGCGACGAGATGCTGCCCGAAAACCGCTCACGTACCCCTGCCGTGCATGGACATGCAGGAACGTCCCCCCTGTGAGCCGTGAGCTTAGGGAGAGCTGTGGGGCGAAGGGGAGTGGGGGAGAACTTTCGTTCTAATTCCGTGATCTAGAGTCCAGCGATCCGGAGGGCCGTGGACCGGAGGGCCGTGGACCGGAGGGCCGTGACCCGGAAGGCCGTGACCCGGAAGGCCGTGACCCGGAAGGCCGTGACCCGGAAGGCCGTGACCCGGAAGGCCGTGACCCGGAAGGCCGTGACCGGGAAGGCCGTGACCCGGAAGGCCGTGACCCGGAGGGTCATGCCCCGGAGGCCGTGAGCTAGACGAGATTGCGGGCGACGGTCCACAGGACGGCCAGGCCGAGGATGACGGCCTGGGCGGGCCGGCCGAGCTGCGGCCGCCAGCGCCTCCCGCGCAGCCCCTCCGCCATCCACCGCCCCAGCAGCGCGAGCGCGAACGGTGCGGCGAGCAGCAGGGCGCGGTTGTCGAGCCAGGCCTGGGCGAGGTCACCGTGCATCAGGTCGTAGACCATGCGGGTGCCGCCGCAGGCGGGGCAGAGCAGGCCGGTGACGAACCGGAAGGGGCACTGCGGCAGCAGGTGCCCGGGCTCGTGGGGGTCGGTGACGTAGAGGTGGGCGGAGCCGGCCGCGCCGGCGGCGAGCACCGCGAGGGGTGCCGCCGCCGGGTGCCGCAGCACGGACGTACGGTCCCCGCCCACCGCGTCAGCCACGCAGGACCCGCCCCTGGGCGTCGGTCTTGTCGCTGCTGGTCAGCAGGATGATGCCGTCGATGAGCGCCCAGAACCCGAGCCCGCCGCAGGTGAACAGCTGGGCGAGGCCCAGGCCGACGTGGCCGATGTAGAACCGTCCGACGCCGAAGGAGCCCAGGAAGAGCTGGAGGATGCCCGCGACGATCTTCGACTTGTCGGAGTACGGGCGGCCGTACGGGTCGTAGCCGTAGGGCGCGTTGGGGTCCACGCCGTAGCCGGGGGGCGGGTAGCCGGGCTGCTGGTAACCGGGGGGCGGGTAGCCCGCCTGCTGATAGCCCTGCTGGTAGGCCTGCTGCTGGGCGTCCTGGGGGTAGCCGTAGGGACCGGCCTGGCCGCCCGCGTACGGCCCTTGACCGGCGTTCGGATACCCGTACCCCGGCTGCGGGGGCTGCTGCGGCTGCTGCGGCTGTTCGGACACGGTGGCTTCTCCCCGAGACCTGATGATCGGATGGAACACACAAGTGAGTTCAGGTCATCTTGCCCGAAGGATCGGGCCCCGGAGAAGTCAGGGGCTCCGGGCACGTCCTCGGCGGGGAAGGGGACCCGCGCACGTACCCTGACGGTATGTCAGATGACCAGTTGTCCTACGACCTGCTCGGCTTCGACAACGTCCTGCTGCCCGTGGGGGACCTCGGCGAGGCCGTGGGCTTCTACGAACGGGCCGGGTTCGCGGTCGCGTTCCGCTTCGACGAGGCCGGGATCGCGCTGCTGGACGTCGGCGGCGAGACCCCCGGGATCCTGCTGCGGGAGGAGGAGGCGCTGACGCACCGGCCGCCGCCGTGGGCCGCGCCGCGCGTCTGGCTGGAGGTGCCGGACGCGCGGGCGGCGGCCCGCCGGCTGGCGTCCGCCGGCGTTCCGCCGCTCGACGAGCCGTTCTCCGTGGCCACCGGCTGGACCGTCGAGGTCGCCGACCCGTGGGGGAACGTCCTCGGCTTCACCGACTACTCCAAGCGCCCGGAGCTGGGACGCGGTCGGGCCGCGGCGGGCGGGGTGAGGGCGTAGCCGGCGGGCCCGCCAGGTCGGCCCGCGCGGGCGGCCCGCGCGGGCGGTGACAGGCGGAGTCGTTAGGCTCACGTCGTGTCCGCGAACCACGACGGCCCCGGTGAGGCCGCTCCCCCGACCGAGAGCCACGGGGCCGCCGCACGGTCCAAGTCCGAGCAGACCCGGGCGCTGATCCTGGAGACCGCGATGCGGCTGTTCCAGGAGCGCGGGTACGACAGGACGACGATGCGGGCCATCGCCCAGGAGGCCGGGGTCTCGGTCGGGAACGCCTACTACTACTTCGCCGGCAAGGAGCACCTGATCCAGGGCTTCTACGACCGGCTCGCCGCCGAGCACCGGGAGGCGGTCCGGGAGGTGCTGGCCCGGGAGACGGGACTGGAGGCACGGCTGGCGGGCGTGCTGCGGACCTGGCTGGACCTGGCCACGCCGTACCACGAGTTCGCCGTGCAGTTCTTCAAGAACGCCGCCGACCCGGACAGCCCGCTCAGCCCCTTCTCCCCGGAGTCGGAGCACGCGCGCGTGGAGGCGATCGGCGTCCACAAGGAGGTGCTGGCGGGGGCGACACGGACCAAGGTGCCGGAGGAGCTGCGGGAGGTGCTGCCCGAGCTGATGTGGCTCTCCCACATGGGGCTCGTCCTGTACTGGATCTTCGACCGTACGGAGGGCCGTGAGCGCAGCTACCGGCTCGCGGAGCGGGGCGCCCGGCTGACCGCGCGGGGCGTGGCCCTGTCCCGCTTCCGGGTGCTGCGGCCCCTCGTCCACGAGGTGCACGAGCTGTTCACGGACTTCCTGCCCGGCATGACGAGGGCCCTGCCGGACCCGGCGCGGAAGACCGCACCGGGCCCGGCGGACGACACGGACGACGTGGAGGGCACGGAGGGCACGGAGGGCACGGACGGCGCCTAGTTCAGGCCCGGTTCACCGTGTCCACCTCGTCCGCCTCGCCCACCTCGTCCCCCGACGGCTCCGTGAGGTCCACGTCGTGGACCAGCGGCTCGTCGGTGATCACCACGTGCCGTGCGAGGGAGGCGTACGAGGGCGCCGTCGTCGCCACCAGGTACGCCCCCGGCGCCGGGACGGCGAGGATGTAGGAGCCGTCGGCGAGGGAGGTGACGCGGTCCAGCCGGCGTCCGCCCTGGGACATCAGGGTGACCGCCGCGCCCTCGACCGGCTCGCCGGCCGCGTCCCGTACGAAGCCGTGGACCACCGAGGCCGGACCGCCGGCCGGCGCGGGCCGCGGCGCCTGCTCGCCGGGCTCCACCGCCAGGTGCGGCAGCCGCTTGTCCAGCCACGCCGGCAGCCACCAGTTGGACGCGCCGAGCAGGTGCATCGCGGCCGGGACCAGGGCCGTGCGCAGGACGAAGGCGTCCAGGGCGACCGCGGCCGCCAGGCCCACGCCCGCCATCGCCGCGCCCGAGTCGCCGCTCAGCACGAACGCGAGGAACACGCAGACCATGATGAGCGCCGCCGAGTTGATCACGCGGCTGGTCTCGGCGAGGCCGACGCGCACCGCGCGCGCGTTGTCCCGCGTGTGCACCCACTCCTCGTGCATCCGGCTGACCAGGAACACCTGGTAGTCCATGGACAGCCCGAACAGCAGGGACAGCATGATGACCGGCAGGAACGCGTTGACCGGGCCCTCCTTGCCGAGCCCGAGCAGGTCCAGGCCCCAGCCCCACTGGAAGACCGCGACGAGGACGCCGAAGGAGGCCGCCGCCGCGACCAGGTTCATCACGGCGGCCGTCAGCGGCACCACCAGGGACCGGAAGGCGACCAGCAGGAGCAGGAAGCCCAGGCCGATGATGGTCGCGACGAACAGGGGCAGGCGGTCGCCGGTGACGGTCGCGAAGTCCTTGGAGACGGCCGTGACCCCGCCGACGTGCGCCTCGGCCCCCGCCCGCGGGATCACGTCGTCGCGCAGGCGGTCGATGAGGGCGTCGGTCTCCTCGGACTGGGGCGAGGTCGTGGGCACCACCTGGATGACGGTGACGCCCCGGGCGGGCGGCAGCGCGGCGACCCGGGCGACGCCCGGCGCGTCCTCGATGCCCTGGACCAGGGCCGTGCTGTCGCCGTCCGACACGACCACCTGGAGGGGGCCGTTGAAGCCCGGTCCGAAGCCCTCGGCGAGCAGGTCGTAGGCCTGCCGGGTGGTCGTGGTCGTGTCGTCGTTGCCCTGGTCGGTGGCGCCGAGGCGCAGCGAGAGCACCGGCAGGGCCAGCACGGCCATCACGGCGAGGGCGAGCACGGCGACCGTACGGGGCCGGCGCTGCACGCCCGCGGACCAGCGGGCCGCCGGACCGCTCGCCCTCTCCTCCTCGGGGCCCCGCGCGGCGAGCCGGCGCCGCTGCCGGCGGCTGAGCACGCGCGGCCCGAGGAAACCGAGCAGCGCCGGCAGCAGGGTGGTGGCCGCCAGCACGCTCAGGACGACCGTCAGGGAGGTGCCGATGACCACCCCGTCCAGGAAGCGCAGGTTCGTCACCAGCATCCCGGCGAGCGCGATGCACACCGTGCCGCCCGCGAACAGCACCGCCCGGCCCGAGGTGTCGAGGGCGGTGACCGCCGACTCCTCGGGGTCCAGGCCGCGCAGGACGCCCTTGCGGTGCCGGGTGACGATGAACAGGGCGTAGTCGATGCCGACGCCGAGGCCGATGAGGGAGGCGAGCAGCGGGGCCAGGTCGGGGACGTCGGTGACGTGGCTGAGGAGCTGGGTGCCGAACAGGCCCATGCCCACGCCGAAGACCGCCACCGCGATCGGCAGCAGCATCGAGAACAGCGAGCCGAACGCGAGGAACAGCACGATCGCGGCGGCGGCGAGGCCGACCATCTCGGCCAGTCCGGTCGGCGGCTCCTGCACCCGCTGGATCGCCTGGCCGCCCAGCTCCACCCGCAGACCGTCGCGGCCGGCGTCCCGCGCGGTGTCGACGACGTCCTCGACGAGCTCCTTCGGGACGGCGTTCGCCTGGTCGGTGAAGGTGACCTGGGCGTACGCGGTCCGCCCGTCACGGCTGATCTGCGCCGCGCCCTCGGGCCCCGCGTAGGGGCCGGTGACACCGCCGACGCCCGCCATGTCCGCTATCTCGTCGAGCGCGGGCTGGATCCGGGACCGTACGTCCTCGTCGCGCACCGAGCCCTCGTCGACCTTCCACACGACCGTGTCGGTGTCGCCCGCGCGCGCGGGGAACGCCTTCTCCATCAGGTCGTACGCCTTCTTGGAGTCCGTGTCGGGGAGGGAGAAGACGTTCGCGTAGTCCGTGCCGGCCGTCGAGGCCGAGAACCCCAGGCCGAACAGCGCCCCCACCCACAACAACAGGACCACCAGCCGGTGCCGATAGCACCAGCGTGCCAATGCCGCCACGCCCAGTCTCCTTCTTCGCCGATCGGATTCGGTCGGTCCCCCAGGTCCTGGCCGCCAGCATGGGCGGCTCCGCGCGCTCGTGGCGGCCAACGGGCGTGACTCTCAAGGAACTCCAAAGCGGGAACCGGTCCGGCCGACGGCGGACCCGCCGATACTGGGGGCATGACGACGGCCCCCGGCACCGTGCTGGTCGTGGAGGACGAGCCGAGCATCTCGGACGTCCTCGCCATCGCCCTGCGCTTCCACCGCTTCGAGGTCCTCACCGCGGGCACGGTCCGCGAGGCCCTCGCGCTGACCGAGCGCACCCCGCCCCACGCCCGGACGGGCGCGCGGGGGCGGCCCCCGATCGACGTGGCGCTGCTGGACGTGATGCTGCCGGACGGGGACGGGCGGGCGCTGGGGCGTGAGCTGCGCGCCCGACGGCCGGAGACGGCCCTGGTCTTCCTGACCGCGCGGGACGCGCCCGCCGAGATCGTCGGCGCCCTCGGCTTCGGCGACGACTACATCACCAAGCCGTTCGACATCGACGTGGTCGTCGCCCGCGTCACGGCGGTCCTGCGCCGCACCCGGCCGGCGGACGTCCTCCCGCGCAGGCCGCCGCTGCGCTACGGCGACCTGGAGCTCGACGAGACGACGTACAGCGCGCACCGGGCGGGCCGCACGGTCGAACTCACCCCCACCGAGTACGCGCTGCTGCGCTTCCTGGTGCGCAACGGCGGCCGGATCGTGCCCAAGGAGCAACTGCTGCGCCACGTCTGGCAGTACGAGCACACCCCGCCCGAGTCGACGGTCGTCGAGACCTACATCAGCTATCTGCGGCGCAAGCTGGACGCGCTGGGACCGCCGTTGATCACCACGCGGCGGGGCGTGGGGTACGGGCTGGCATGAGGCGGGCGCACCGGCACGGCGTCCACTCCCTGCGCGCCAAGCTGACCGCGGCGAACGTGGCGCTGCTCGCGCTCGGCGTCGTCGCCGCGACCGCCGTCAGCCTGGTGGGCATGCGGCACTACCTGCTGGACCAGATCGACTCCGAACTGACCAAGACCCGTTCCTCACTGGCCGGTTCGGGGCTCACCCTGCGGCAGATCGACTCGGTACGGATCCTGGGCTTCGTCCGGGACCGGCTGGTGCCCGAGCACGCCGACGAACAGCCGACACCGGACTCGGTCTTCGCCGCGGTGGACGCCCGGGGCCGGGCGGTGACCGTGTTCGGCATCGAGCCGACCGAGGCGCAGCGGGGACTGGCGGACGCCGTCGACGACCCCGGCGCCCTCGCCCGGTCCCCGGACCCGTACGACGTCACCGTGCACGGCGCCCCCTACCGGGCGACCGCGACCCGCCTCGCCGACGGCACGTACGTCCTGCTGGCCACCTCCACCGACGCCCTGCACAAGGGCCTGGTCAAGGCCCTCAAGCTCGACCTGGCCGTCGGCACGCTGCTGCTGGCGCTGCTCGCCTGTCTGACCCTGTTCAGCGTACGGCGGCGGATGCGGCCGCTGGAGGACATGGTGGAGACCTCCTCGGCCATAGCGGAGGGCGACCTCACCCGGCGCGTGCCCTCCAGCCACCACCCCACCCAGGAGGTCGAACAGCTGCGGCTCGCCCTGAACTCCATGCTGCACCAGGTGGAGACGGCGTACCGCACCCGCGAGCGCAGCGCGGCCCAGCTGCGCCGGTTCGTCGCCGACGCCTCGCACGAGCTGCGCACCCCGCTCTCCGCGATCCGCGGCTACCTCCAGCTGTACGACCAGGGCATGCTGCGCGATCCGGCGGAGCGGCGGCGGGCCTGGGACCGGATGAACGGCGAGGTGGACCGCATGGGCCGGCTCGTCGACGAGCTGCTCACGCTGGCCCGTCTCGACCAGCGGCCCGAGCTGCGGCTGCGCGACGCCGACGTGAGCCGGCTGGTGCGGGACGCGGCCGAGGACCTGCGCGCCCAGCAGCCCGGACGGCCCGTCACCGTCGACGCCGCGGGGGCGGTCCTGGTGCGGGCCGACGAGTCGGGCCTGCGGCAGGTCCTCGCCAACCTCGTCGCCAACGTCCGCACGCACACGCCCGCCGACGTGCCGGTGCGGCTCGCCGTGGAGCGCGCCGACGGCGTCGTACGGCTGCTCGTGGCGGACAAGGGCCCGGGGCTGGCCCCGGACGACGCGGGGCGCGTCTTCGACCGCTTCTTCCGGGCCGGCGGCGGCGCCGGCAGCGGCCTGGGCCTGGCGATCGTGCAGGGCGTGGTCCACGCCCACGGCGGCGAGGTGACCGTCCGGACGTCCCCGGGGGAGGGCCTGACGGTCACGGTGGAGCTGCCCGGGCGCGGGCCGGCGTGCGGGTGACGGCGGGACGGGCGGCGGGCGCGGGCGGCGGTACGGGCTCGGGCGGACGGCGGGGCGGACCGGACGGCGGGCGCGGGCGGTGGGGCGGGCTCGGGTCGTCGAGGGTGCCGGGGGCTGCGGACGGGGGCCGGGGGTCAGGGGGTGTCGGGCGGGGTCACCAGGGCCCATACCGTCTTGCCGTGCCGGCCCCGGTTCCAGACGCCCCAAGTGGCGGCGAGGGTCTCCACGAGGTGGAGGCCGCGGCCCTGTTCCTCCCACTCCGTGACGACGCGCGGGCGGGGTTCGAGCCGGCCCTCGTCGGAGACCTCGACGAGGCAGGAGCCGTCGGCCAGGGCGGTGACCGCCACCTCGACCTCGCGCTCGTGCGGGGCCCCGTGCCGTACGGCGTTGGTGGCCAGCTCGGACACGATCAGGACCACGTCCTGGAGGGCCGGGTCGTCCGGGCCGTGGCCCCAGTCGGCCAGGTGGTCACGGACCCGGCGCCGGGCGAGGCCCACGGACGCCGGATGCCGGGGCAGCCGGAAGGAGTTGCGTCTCGACACGTCTGCTCCTCACCCCGCGCACACCTCCACCCCATGGTGCCCCGTCGGGTGACTGCCCGGTGTCACGCGGGCGCATGCCCGGGCAGCCCGCGGAGCCGGCCCGGGTCCGATCGGATCCGGCTCAGATCCAGTTCAGCCGCCACAGCCGGAACACGCCGTTGCCGTCCACCAGGTACTGGCCGCCGCCGACGTCGGTGCTGGTGAGGACGTACTCCTTGCGCTGCCACAGCGGGACGACCGGCACGTCCTGGGCGATGACCTCCTGGAGTGCGCGGAAGTCGGCGGCGGCGGCGCCGCGGTCGGCGAACTGCCGGCTCTCCCGGATGTACGCGTCGACGGCCTTGCTGCTGTAGCCGGTGTTCATGCTGGAGTCCGTGCCGACGAGCGAGGCCCCGAAGGTGTCCGGGTCGGGGTAGTCGGCGACCCAGCCGACGGCGTACGCGTCGAGCCCGCCGGACGCCCAGCGCTTCTGGAAGTCGGTCCACTCGTAGCCCTTGACCGACACCTCGAACAGGCCGCTGGCCTCCAGTTGCCGCTTGAGCTCCTGGGCCTCCTGGGCGGCGGCGGCACTGCCCAGGCCGTAGCCGTAGGTGAAGCGGACCGGGATGTCGACGCCGGCCTTCTCCAGCAGCCGGCGCGCCTTGTCGGGGTTCTGGTCCGGGTAGTCGTCGAAGAACGACGTGGTGTGGCCGGTGATGCCGGCCGGGATGAGCGAGTACAGGGGCTCGACCGTGCCCTTGTACACGGAGGCCGCCAGTTGCTCGCGGTCGATCAGCCAGGCCGTCGCCTTGCGCACGTCGGCGTCGTGCATCGGGGAGCCGGAGCGGGTGTTGAAGTACAGGTTGCGGGTGTCGGAGCTCTCGGCCTCGACGATCCGCTGATCGGTGTCGCCGGAGTCGAGCGCGGCGAGCACGCCCGGCGGGAGCTGGCGCGTGGCGACGTCGACCTGCTCGGCCTTCCAGGCCTTGTCGAGCGCCTCCGGGTCGGCGTAGTAGCGCAGTTCGACGGACCCGCCGGTCTTCACCGCGCCCTCGTAGCGCTCGCTGGGCGCGAGGTCGACCCGCTTGCCCTTGCTGTACCGGGTGAGTTCGTACGGTCCGGTGCCGTCGACCTGGTCGTCGGTGCGCAGGGCGTCGGCGGGGTAGCGCTCGCGGTCCACGATCGAGCCGGCCCCCGTGGCCACCTTGAACGGGAAGGTGGCGTCCGGCGAGGCCAGGTGGAAGGTGACGGTGCGGCCGTCGGCCTCCACCGACTTCAGGGTGGAGAACAGGGACGCGGGACCGACATCGGCGTTGATCTTCTTGACCCGGTCGAAGGAGAACTTCACGTCCTGGGCGTCCGCCGTGCGGCCGCTGGGGAACGTGAGGTCGTCGCGCAGCTCGCAGACGTACGTGGTCAGCCCGCTGCCGTCGAAGGAGCAGCTCTCGGCCGCGTCCGGCACGGGTTCGGCGCCGCCCGGCTCGTAGGTGAGCAGTGACTGGTAGACGTTGCTGAACAGCGCCCAGGAGCCCGCGTCGTAGGCGCCGGCCGGGTCGAGCGAGGTGATGGTGTCCGTCGTGCCGACCTTGACGGCCTTGCCCGAGGCGCCCTGCGACGGCAGCAGTTGCCAGCCGCCCACTCCGACGGCGGCGAGAACCAGCAGCGTCGCGAGGATGCGCATGCGAACCGATCGCATGGTGGTGCCCTGCCCTCCCCAGGCCACAGGCCCGGCCTCCCAGTGCCACCCCCCTATGGCGGCGGGGCTCACCTAACCACACGTGTTTCATCCGGGGGAAGGGGAATCTGGCGAGATGGGAAAGAACTTGCCGCCCGGTTGTTTCAGCCGGGTTTCACGAGTCCTCCCCACCTTCTCCTCGTCGCGTACTCGCCGCGGGCGGACGGGTGGTGACGGGACGTCAGGCGCGGGTCGAGGCGAGTTCGACGACCGTGATGTCCGACGGCGCGCCCACCCGCGTGGGCGGGCCCCAGGCGCCGGCGCCGCGGGAGACGTACAGCTGGGTGTCGCCGTAGCGCTCCAGGCCCGCCACCGTCGGGTTCGCGGCCGCGGCGAGGAGGTTGCCGGGCCAGAGCTGGCCGCCGTGGGTGTGGCCGGAGAGCTGGAGGTCGACGCCGTGGTCGACGGCGTCGTGGATCTGGACGGGCTGGTGGGCGAGGAGCACGCACGCGCGCGTGGTGTCGCGGTCGCCGAGCGCCGCGGCGTAGTCGGGGCCCTGGCCCTCGCTCTCGCCCGCCACGTCGTTGACGCCCGCCAGGTCGAACCAGGGCAGTTCGGTGCGGGCGTTCTCCAGGGGGCGCAGACCGAGCCGGCGCACCTCCTCGACCCACTGCTCGGCGCCGGAGAAGTACTCGTGGTTGCCGGTGACGAAGAAGCTGCCGTGGCGCGCCTTCAGCCGCGCGAGCGGGGCCGCCGCCGGGCCCAGGTCCTTGACGCTGCCGTCGACCAGGTCGCCCACGACGGCGATCAGGTCGGGCTGGGTGCCGTTGATCGTGTCGACGACCCGCTGGGCGAAGCCCCGGCCGAGGACCGGGCCCAGGTGGATGTCGCTGACGACGGCGATCCGGTAGCCGTGCGCCGCCCGCGGCAGCTTGGCCAGCGGGACCGTGACCCGCTTGACCGTCGGCCCGTCGAGGACGCCGTACGTGCCGTACCCGACCGTCCCGACGGCGGCCGCCGCCGCGGCGCCGCCGATCACGCGCGAGACGAACAGACGGCGGGAGGGCGCGGCGGCGAGCAGGGGGGACGGGGTGGCGGGGGGACCGTCGGGGGTGACGGCGGGGGGACCGTCGGGGCCGTCAGGGGTGCCGGGGGACGCATCGGCCGGGGCGTCGGCCGGGCTACCGGCGGAGGCGGGGGCCGAGACGTCGGCCGGGCTGCCCGCGGAGGCACGGGCCGAGACGTCGGCCGGGCTGCCCGCAGAGGCACGGGCCGAGACGTCGGCCGGGCTGCCCGCAGAGGCACGGGCCGAGACGTCGGCCGGGCTGCCCGCAGAGGCACGGGCCGGGGCGTCGGCGGAGGCGTGGGCCGGGGCGTCGGCGGAGGGGACCGCCCGGGCCGGTGCGGGCCGGGGCTCGCGCGGCGCGCCGCCCGCCGGTGCCGGCCGCGGGTGGGACTCGGCCGCCGTGGCGGGACCGCGCCGCTCCAGGTACCGCCGCAGCAGCGGGCGGACGGCCTCTCCCACGACCACCGCCAGCAGCAGGTAGATCGACAGCGCCAGCCAGAGGAAGCCGGGCCAGGCGAGGACGCGCTGGAGCAGGAAGGGAGCACCCGTGCGCTCGGCGACCAGGGCGCCGACGGCCAGCGCCCACCCGCCCGCGATCAGCACCGCGCCGCCGCGCCGCACCCACCCGGGAGCGCGCGTGGTGTCGCGGAACAGGCGGCGCCACAGGTACCAGTTGGCCGTCACCAGGACGGCCAGGGCGAGCAGCACGAAAAGGATGGCCACGGTGTCGTAATCCCCGCTGTCGGCTTGGGCGTCCGCGAACGGCGCCCGGCGGTCCGGCCGGTGCGCCGGGCGCCGGAGCGCCGGGACGATCGGTTATCGCGTGCGGCGCAGGGCGCGCAGTCCGCGCAACCCGATGACCCCGATGACCGTCCCCAGTACGAAGGAGACGACGGCGAGTGTCAGGTGGACCCAGAAGTACGCCGTGGGATCGCCGTCGTCGAAGGCGAGCCCGCTGCTGTCCTTGATCAGGTTTTTGACGAAAGTGACCCAGATGACCCAGCTCCACACCCCGAAGGCGAGCAGGAACCAGGACACCGGGCGGCTGAGCTTCATACCTCCAGTATCGCCAACCGGTGTCCGGTTCCGTGCCGGGGGTGGGGAGGGGGATGGGACTTCCCGTCGCCCGCCAGGTACGTTCTCCGTCGTGCCCGCTCCTCTGAAGCAGACCGTCAGGCGTTCCCTGCTGGTCACCTCCGCGACCCTCGCGTCCCTCGCGCTGACCGCGCCCGTGTCCCTGGCGGCCCCGAGCCCCTCACCGTCGGCCTCCGCCTCGGCCACTCCCCCGGCGGACATGTCCACCGTCGGCGGTGAACGCCTCGGGCAGGCCGGGACGCAGGTGGACCTCGCGGGCGGCGCCCCGGTGCTGCCCAAGGACCTGACGGCCCGGTCGTGGATCGTCGCGGACGCCGAGTCCGGCGAGGTGCTCGCCGCCCACAACGCGCACTGGCGCCTGCCCCCGGCGAGCACCCTGAAGATGCTCTTCGCCGACACCGTGCTGCCGAACTTCCCGAGCAGCACGCAGCACACGGTGCAGGCGGAGGACCTGGAGGGCATCGGCTCCGGCTCCAGCCTGGTCGGCATAAAGGAGAACGAGACCTACACCGTGCACGACCTGTGGCTCGGCGTCTTCCTGCGCTCCGGCAACGACGCCGTGCACGTGCTGTCGGCGATGAACGGCGGTGTCGAGAAGACGGTCGCGGAGATGAACGCGCACGCCGAGGAGCTCCAGGCCCTCGACACCCACGCGGTCTCCCCCGACGGCTACGACGCCGCCGGCCAGGTCTCCTCGGCGTACGACCTGACGCTGATCGCCCGCTCCGGGCTCCAGAAGGAGGACTTCCGGGAGTACTGCTCGACGGTGACGGCGAAGTTCCCGGGGGCGACGACGAAGAACAAGAAGGGCAAGACGGTCCGCGAGACCTTCGAGATCCAGAACACCAACCGGCTCCTGTCCGGCGACTACGACATAAGCCAGTACGAGGGCATCGCCGGCGTCAAGAACGGCAACACCACCAACGCGGGCGCCACCTTCACCGGCGTCGCCGAGCGCGACGGCCGGGTGCTGCTGGTCACGGTGATGAACCCGGAGAAGACGGACCACAACGAGGTCTACAAGGAGACCGCCGCCCTGTTCGACTGGGGTTTCCAGGCCGCCGGCAAGGTGCAGCCGGTGGGCGAGCTGGTGGCGCCGAAGGGCGCCGCCCAGGCCGGCGCGGAGCCCGGCGCGGGCGCCTCGGGCAGCGTCTCCGGCGAGGACGGCGGCACCGGGAACGTGTCGGGCAAGCCCGTGGCGAGCGCGGTGCCCGAGGGCGGCTCGGGCGGCATGGGCGTCGCGCTGGCCGTGACCGGCGGTCTGCTGGTGCTGCTGGCGGGCGCCGCGTTCCTGGTCAACCGCCGCTGGCCGCTGCCGGATCTGGTGCGCCGTCGCCGCTGACACCGGGGTCCGGCGTGTCCGCCGCACTGCCCGTCGCCGTCCAGGCGGCGCAGAACAGGACCAGCTTCGCGGTGAAGTTGATCCACAGCATCAGGGCGATGGGCACCCCGAACGCGCCGTACATACTCTTCGCGGCCACGCCTTGGAGGTAGCCGCTGAGCAGCAGTTTCAGCAGTTCGAAGCCGACCGCGCCGGTCAGCGCCGCCACCACCAGGCGGCGCCGCCGGGGCTCGACGCCGGGCAGCAGGGTCAGGACGTAGAGGAGCAGCAGGAAGTCGGCGAGGACGGCGACGGAGAAGGCGGCGAGGCGCAGCAGCACCCCGCCCCAGCCGCCCTCGTCGATGCCGAGCTGCCGGGTGATCCAGCCGACCATCGCGGAGGCGACGGTGGAGGCGGCGAGGGTGACGAGGACGGCGCCGCCGAGGCCGACGAGGACGCCGAGGTCCTTGGCCTTGCGCAGGACCGGGTTGTCCTCGTCGTCGGGCAGTTCCCACACCGCGCGCAGGCACTCGCGCGTCGCGCCCGCCCAGCCGACGCCGGTGAACAGCAGCGCGGCACCGGCGATGAGGCCGACGGTGCCGGCGTTCTGCACCAGGGCGTCGATGTCGAGCTGGTCGGAGATGCCGGGCACCTGCTCGGCGAGCCGGTCCTCCAGGGTGTGCTGCTGGTCGCGGCCGAACGCGGCGGCGGCGATCGCGGCGGCCACGGTGAGCAGCGGGAAGAGCGCGATGAAACTGGTGAACGTCATCGCCGCGGCCAGCCGCGTCCACTTCACGCGGTCCAGCCGCTCGAACGACCGCCACGCGTGCGTGGCCGTCAGGCGCGCGACGAGCGGCCCGATCCCGGGGAGTCTTTTCAGCCAGTCCATGATCCGACCCCGCCCTCGTCAGTTCCGCCCCGTGCTCCGGCCCGCGCCGAACACCCATGTCCGTGTACCCCAGAACCGCAGGACGGTCGCCAGCGCCATGCCGACGCCGGCCCCGGAGACGGTGTCCGCGCGGTGCGAGGTGAAGCCGAGACCATAGTGGCTGACGGCGAGACAGAGGAGCTGGACGAGGGCGCCGGCGAGGTTCACCGCGAGGAACACGGCGTAGGGGCGCGGGCCCTTCACGCGCGCGTGCCGGTAGGGGCCGAGGGCGTTGCCCGCGTAGGCGACCGTGCAGCCGGCCAGGAACGAGAGGGCCTTGGCGGTGAGCGGGTCGAGGCCGGCCGGGCCGCGCAGGTGGGTGAAGAGGGCGAGGTCGGCGGCGTAGGCGAGGAGGCCGACGGCGGCGAAGCCGAGCAGCTCTCTCCGCCGCGGTGCCGCGTTCACCAATGGGCCACCGCCAGCCCGTACATGGCGGCCCAGGCGGCTCCGATCAGGGTGAGGGCGCGGTCGCCGAGGACGACCTCCTCGGGTTCGCCGGCGGTGCCGCGGTCGGCGAAGACGGCGTAGCGCAGGACGGCGAGGATGAAGGCGACCACCGACAGCTGGCGCCAGGGCAGCACGCCCGGGTACGGGACGCCGCCTTCCTCCAGGGCCCACAGGCAGTAGCCGAGGACGGCGACCCCGGCGGCCAGTTGCCAGACGAAGCGCAGGTAGCCGGTGGTGTACTCGGTGAGCAGCGCGCGGGTGGCGCCCTCCTTCCCGGCCATCTGCACGGCCTCGGAGTAGCGCTTGGCCGACACCATGAACAGCGCCCCGAACCCGGTGGTGATCAGGAACCAGCGCGACAGCGGGATGCCGAGCGCGAGCCCGCCGACCACGGCCCGCATCAGGAACCCGGTCGTGACGACGACGAGGTCGACGACCAGGACGTGCTTGAGGCTGACGCAGTACGCCAGTTGCATGGCGAGGTACGCCGCCAGGAGGGCCGCGACGGCGGGCGAGGTCAGCCAGGCCGCGGCGGCCGGCGCGAGGACCGCGAGGGCGCCTCCCACGGCGTGGGCGAGGGGCACCGGGACCTGGCCGGCGGCGACCGGGCGGTGCCGTTTGACGGGGTGGGCGCGGTCGGCGTCGGCGTCCCGGGCGTCGTTGATCAGGTAGACGGCGGCGGCGCAGGCGGTGAACAGGGCGAAGACCAGGGCCAGTTCGGTGAGGGCGGTCCAGGAGAAGAGCCGGCCGGCGGCCGCGGGGGCGGCCACGACGAGGGTGTTCTTGACCCACTGCTTGGGGCGGGCGGTGCGCAGGAGGCCGACGAGGAGGGAGCCGGTGCGGGCGGGGAGGGGGGCGGCGGGGAGGGCGGGGTCGGGGCGGGAGGGGTCGGGGAAGGCGCGGGAGGGGCCGGCGAGGGGCGTCTTGGTGAGGGGGGTCTTGGTGAGGGGCGCGGTCTCTGTCATGCCCCGCCTCCTCGCACGCCGTGGGCGCCCGCGTGCATCCAGCGTGCTCCCGCGCGCGCCGTGAGGGCCCCGAGGGCCGCGCCCGCCGCCACGTCGGAGGGGTAGTGGACGCCGACGACCAGGCGGGAGAGGCACACCGCGGCGGCGAGCGGGGCGACGGCGTACGCGCCGAGCGCGCCGTAGGCGACGGCGGCGGCCGCCGCCGAGGTGGCGTGCGAGCTGGGGAAGGAGTGCCGGCCGGCGGTGCGCACCAGGGGCTGGACGTGGGCGGGACGCGGGCGGCGGACGATCCGCTTCACGCCCGTGCTGGCGAGGTGCGCGCCCGCGGTGAGCGCGGTGGCGCGCAGCCAGGCGCCGCGCCGGGTGCCGTCCACGGCGGCGCCCACGAGTCCCCCCGCGAGCCACAGGGCGCCGTGTTCGCCCGCCCAGGACAGGGCGCGCGCGGCCCCCGCCACGCGCGGATCCGCACCCCGCGCGCGGAGCGCCGCGAGGATGCGGTGGTCGAAGTCCTCCGGGGTGTCATCCGTGTGGTGGTCCATGGGGACCCACTGTTCACGCCGACCCCGCCGGAACTCCGCCAATATTGAGCGACATACCATTAATCACCCATTTTGGGGAGGGAGTGAATGTTTCACAACTAACCGCCCACAAAGGGGCGATACGGTCGCCGACATGCCTGCCGAGACCGTTTCCGACGCCCCTGCCCGGACCGTCCCCGTCATGGGGTGGGGCCGCACCGCCCCCACCGCCGCCCGTCTGGTCCGCCCCCGGACGTACGAGGAGGCCGTGGCCGCCGTCCGGGACTGCGGGGCGCGCGGCGGCATCCCCCGGGGCCTGGGGCGGGCGTACGGGGACGCGGCGCAGAACGCGGGCGGGGCCGTGCTCGACATGACGGGCCTGGACCGGATCCACACCGTCGACGTCGCCGGGGGGACCGTCCGGTGCGACGCGGGCGTCTCCCTGCACCGCCTCATGGAGGTGCTGCTGCCGCTCGGCTGGTTCGTGCCGGTGACCCCCGGCACCCGCTACGTGACCGTGGGCGGCGCGATCGGCGCCGACATCCACGGCAAGAACCACCACGTGTCCGGCTCCTTCTGCCGTCACGTCCTGTCGCTGGAGCTGCTCACCGCCGACGGCTCGGTGCGCACGGTCGGCCACGGCACCCCCCTGTTCGACGCGACCGCCGGCGGCATGGGGCTGACCGGGGTCGTCCTCACGGCCACCCTCCGCCTCCAGCCGGTCGAGACGACGTTCATGAGGGTCGACACCGAGCGGGCGAGCGACCTCGACGACCTGATGGCCCGGCTGACGGCCACCGACCACGGCTACCGCTACTCCGTCGCCTGGATCGACCTCCTCGCGCGCGGAGCGGCCACCGGACGCGCCGTCCTGACCCGCGGCGACCACGCCCCCCTCGCGGCGCTGCCCGCCCGCGCGCGCCGGGCCCCGCTGTCCTTCCGCCCCTCCCGCCTCCCGCCCGTCCCCGCCTTCCCGGAGGGGCTGCCGGAGGGGCTGCTCACCCGCCGCACCGTGGGACTGTTCAACGAGTTCTGGTACCGCAGGGCGCCCCACGCGCGGACCGGCGAACTCCAGCGGCTCTCCGCCTTCTTCCACCCCCTCGACGGCGTCCCCCACTGGAACCGCGTCTACGGCCGCGGCGGCTTCGTGCAGTACCAGTTCGTCGTCGGGCACGGCGAGGAGGACACCCTGCGCAAGATCGTGCGCCGCCTCTCGCGCCGCGGCTGCCCGTCGTTCCTGGCCGTCCTCAAGCGCTTCGGCGAGGCCGACCCCGGCTGGCTGTCCTTCCCCCGGCCCGGCTGGACCCTCGCCCTGGACATCCCGGCCGGGCTGCCCCGCCTCGCCGCCCTCCTCGACCAGCTGGACGAGCAGGTCGCCGCGGCCGGCGGACGGGTCTACCTCGCCAAGGACTCCCGGCTGCGGCCGGACGTCCTCGACGCCATGTACCCGCGGCTGGACGACTTCCGCGCGCTGCGCGCGGAGCTGGACCCGCGCGGGGTGTTCGTCTCCGACCTCGCCCGCCGTCTCTCCCTCTGAAACCTCCAGGAGCTGTCGTGAAGGACGCCTTCGGCCTCCCCCAGTCCCTCCTCGTCCTCGGCGGCTCGTCCGAGATCGCGCTGGCCACCGCGCGCCGTCTGATCGCCCGCCGCACCACCACGGTCTGGCTGGCCGGACGCCCCTCGACCGCCCTGGAGCAGTCGGCGGCCGAACTGCGCGACCTCTGCGCCGAGGTGCGCACCGTCCCCTTCGACGCGCTCGATCCCGAGTCCCACGAGACCGTGCTCGGCAAGGTGTTCGCCGAGGGCGACGTCGACATGGTCCTGCTCGCCTTCGGCGTCCTCGGAGAGCAGGCCCGCGACGAGCGCGACCCGGTGGCCGCCGCGCGCGTCGCGCAGACCAACTACACGGGCGCCGTCTCGTCCTGCCTGGTCGCCGCCCGCGCCCTCCAGGCCCAGGGCCACGGCTCCCTGGTCGTGCTCTCCTCCGTCGCCGGCGAACGCGCCCGCCGCAGCAACTTCATCTACGGCTCCAGCAAGGCCGGCCTGGACGCCTTCGCCCAGGGCCTCGGCGACGCGCTGCACGGCACGGGCGTCCACGTCATGGTCGTCCGCCCCGGGTTCGTCCGGTCCCGGATGACCGCGGGACTGGACGAGACCCCGCTGGCGACCACCCCCGAGGCGGTCGCCACGGCCGTCGAACTGGGTCTGCGGCGCCGCTCGGAGACGGTGTGGGTGCCGGGGGTGCTCCGGGTGGTGATGTCGGTGCTGCGGCACGTGCCGCGCGGGGTGTTCCGCCGGCTGCCCCTGTAGGCCCCGTCAGCTCCGGCCGGGCCCGGCCGGGGTCTGCCGGCGGTCTACCGGGCGGGCAGGGAGTCGCGGTCCGCGCAGGCCGCCTGCGGGGGCACCACCGGCCCGCCGAAGGCGTACTCGCGCAGCTTGCGCCACACCCCGTCGGCGCCCTGCTCGTACAGGGCGAAGCCGGTGCAGGACCAGTCCGCCTCGTAGGCGGCGAGCTCCTCGAACGCGCGGTCCATCGCCGCCTCGTCGATGCCGTGCGCCACCGTGACGTGCGGGTGGTAGGGGAACTGGAGCTCGCGGGGGACGGGCCCCTCGGGGTCCCGGACCTGCTGCTGGAGCCGGGCGCAGGCCTCGGCGCCCTCGACGACCCGGACGTACACCACCGGCGACAGCGGCCGGAAGGTGCCCGTGCCGGACAGCCGCATCGGGAACGGGCGGCCCGCCCCGGCGACCGAGGTGAGGTGCGCCTCCACGGCCGGCAGCGCGGTGGCCTCGACCTCCGTCGGCGGCAGCAGCGTGACGTGCGTGGGGATGCCGTGAGCCGCGGCGTCGCCGAAGCCCGCGCGCCGCTCCTGGAGCAGGCGGCCGTGGGGCTCCGGGACCGCGATCGACACACCGATCGTTACGGTCCCCACGTCGTCTCCTGTCGTCGTGCCGGATGTGCTGCCGGGTTCATGGCCCGCCGTCGACGGCCGTGGCCGGTCGTACGGCTATCGACTGTACGGCCACGGCTGTGCTGTGGGCAGGCGCAGCGGAAGTGATGTGCAGCGCTCTGCCCGGCGCGCCCTGCGTGCGGTGGTGCGCCCTCAGTGCTTGGCGGGCAGGAAGCCGATCCGCCCGTACGCCTGGGAGAGGGTCTCCGCGGCCACGGCCCGCGCCTTCTCGGCCCCTTTGGCCAGGATCGAGTCCAGCGTCTCGGGGTCGTCGAGGTACTGCTGGGTGCGGTCCCGGAACGGGGTCACGAAGTCGACGACGACGTCGGCGAGGTCCGTCTTGAGCGCGCCGTAGAGCTTGCCCTCGTACCGCTGCTCCAGCTCGGGGATGCTCACGCCGGTCAGCGTGGAGTAGATGGTGAGCAGGTTGCTCACGCCCGGCTTGTTCTCGGTGTCGTAGCGGACGACCGTGTCGGTGTCGGTGACCGCGCTCCTGACCTTCTTCGCGGTGGCCTTCGGCTCGTCGAGGAGGTTGATGAGGCCCTTCGGCGTGGACGCCGACTTGCTCATCTTGACCGACGGCTCCTGGAGGTCGTAGATCTTCGCCGTCTCCTTGAGGATGTACGGCTTCGGGATCGTGAAGGTCTCGCCGAAGCGGCCGTTGAAGCGCTCGGCGAGGTCGCGGGTCAGCTCGATGTGCTGGCGCTGGTCCTCGCCGACCGGGACCTCGTTCGCCTGGTAGAGCAGGATGTCCGCGACCTGGAGGACCGGGTAGGTGAACAGGCCGACGCTCGCGCGGTCGGCGCCCTGCTTGGCGGACTTGTCCTTGAACTGGGTCATGCGGGACGCCTCGCCGAAGCCGGTCAGGCAGTTCATGACCCAGGCGAGCTGCGCGTGCTCGGGGACGTGGCTCTGGACGAAGAGCGTGCAGCGCTCCGGGTCGAGGCCGGCCGCGAGGAGCTGCGCGGCCGCCAGCCGGGTGTTGGCCGTCAGCTCCTTCGGGTCCTGCGGGACCGTGATCGCGTGCAGGTCGACGACCATGTAGAAGGCGTCGTGCGACTCCTGGAGGGCCACCCACTGGCGGACGGCGCCGAGGTAGTTGCCGAGGTGGAACGAGCCCGCGGTGGGCTGGATTCCGGAGAGCACACGAGGTCGGTCATTCGCCATGCTCACCATTCTCTCAGAGAGACGGGGGCTTCCGTGCGGGGGGAACCGCGGATCGCGGTGAGGCGACCGCGCGGTTCCCCGCGCCCCCTGCGGGGGCATCAGCCCAGGTCGATCTCCGGGTACAGCGGGAAGCCCGCGACCAGGTCCGTCGCCCGCTGGGAGATCTCCTCCGCCACCTTGGCGTCCAGGACGTGGGCGGCCTTGCTCGGGGCGCCCGACTTGGTGGTGCCCGGCTCGGTGGTGGTGAGGACGCGGTCGATCAGGCCCGCCACCTCGTCCATCTCCGCCGTGCCCAGGCCACGGGTGGTGAGCGCCGGGGTGCCGACGCGGATGCCGGAGGTGTACCAGGCGCCGTTGGGGTCGGCGGGGATGGCGTTGCGGTTGGTGACGATGCCGGAGTCCAGCAGCGCCGCCTCGGCCTGGCGGCCGGTGAGGCCGTAGGAGGTGGCGACGTCGATCAGGTTGAGGTGGTTGTCCGTGCCGCCGGTCACCAGCGTGGCGCCGCGGCGCGTCAGGCCCTCCGCGAGGGCGCGGGAGTTGTCGACGATGCGCTGGGCGTAGTCCTGGAAGGCGGGCTGCCGGGCCTCGGCCAGGGCGACGGCCTTGGCGGCCATGACGTGCGGGAGCGGGCCGCCGAGGACCATCGGGCAGCCGCGGTCCACCTGGTCCTTGAGGGAGTCGTCGCACAGGACCATGCCGCCGCGCGGGCCGCGCAGGGACTTGTGGGTGGTGGTCGTCACGATCTGGGCGTGCGGGACCGGGTCGAAGTCGCCGGTGAGGACCTTGCCCGCGACCAGGCCGGCGAAGTGGGCCATGTCGACCATGAGGGTGGCGCCGACCTCGTCGGCGATCTCCCGCATGACGCGGAAGTTCACCAGGCGGGGGTAGGCGGAGTAGCCGGCGACGATGATCAGCGGCTTGAACTCGCGGGCGGACGCGCGCAGGGCCTCGTAGTCGATCAGGCCGGTCGCCGGGTCGGTGCCGTAGGAGCGCTGGTCGAACATCTTGCCGGAGATGTTCGGGCGGAAGCCGTGGGTGAGGTGGCCGCCGGCGTCCAGGGACATGCCCAGCATGCGCTGGTTGCCGAAGGCCTGCCGCAGCTCGGCCCAGTCGGCCTCGGTGAGGTCGTTGACCTGGCGGGCGCCGGTCTTCTCCAGGAAGGGGGCCTCGACGCGGTCGGCGAGGACGGCCCAGAAGGCGACGAGGTTGGCGTCGATGCCGGAGTGCGGCTGGACGTAGGCGTGGCGGGCGCCGAACAGCTCCTTGGCGTGCTCGGCGGCGAGGGACTCGACGGTGTCGACGTTGCGGCAGCCGGCGTAGAAGCGGCGGCCGACGGTGCCCTCGGCGTACTTGTCGCTGAACCAGTTGCCCATCGCCAGCAGGGTGGCCGGGGAGGCGTAGTTCTCGGAGGCGATCAGCTTGAGCATCTCGCGCTGGTCGGCGACCTCCTGGCCGATGGCGTCGGCGACCCGCGGCTCGACCGCCCGGATCACGTCCAGGGCGGCGCGGAAGGCGGTGGACTGGGTGGAGAGGGGCTGCTGCTCGGGCATGTCGTCGGCCTCCGGTGGCGTGGCGTGCGAGCGGTCACGGTTCTCGGTCTGGCCCAGGCGCACGGCACTGTCACGTCAGGCCGCTCCCCGATGGTCCGTCCCATCCCAGCGCGCCAGTCACGGCCTGCTCGAAAGCCTACCGGGCGGGCCGCCGGGAACCGGCGTCACGTCCGCCAGACGAGACCTCCCGGGTCTGGTCTAGAGGATCACGTGGGGCAGGAAGCGGGCGTACTCGTCCGTGATCAGACCGGAGGACTCGCGGATGCCGAGGCCGGCGGACTCGTCCCCGACGACCCAGGCGCCGAGGACGACGTGGTTGCCGTCGAAGGCGGGCAGCGGGGCCAGCTCCTGGTAGCAGCAGGGCTCCGCGCGGACGACGGGGTCGGCGCCGGGCGGGTGGACGGTGATGCCCGCGCCCTCGCGGCCGAGGAGGGGCTTGGCGACGTAGCCGGTGGTGGCGGCGAGGTCGCGGGGGCCGTCCAGGTGGGCGGGGAGCAGGTTGGGGTGGCCGGGGTACAGCTCCCACAGGATCGCCAGCAGGGCCTTGTTGCTGAGCAGCATCTTCCACGCGGGCTCGATCCACAGGGTGGTGCCCGTGCCGCCGCCGTTGTCGACGGTGTCGAGGACGTGGCCGGCGAAGCGGTCGGTGGTGAGCCACTCCCAGGGGTAGAGCTTGAAGCAGCTGCGGATGAACCGGAGCCGGTGGTCGACGAAGCGGCCGGAGAGGCGGTCGAAGCCGATGTCCTCCACCGGGATCCAGGCGGTGTCCAGGCCGGCCTGTTCCGCGGTCTCCTTCAGGTAGGCGACCGTCATCAGGTCCTCGCCGAGTTCGTCGGCCGCGGAGTGCGCGAAGTACAGGGGGGAGCCGGGCGGGAGGAGGCGGGCCTGCTCGCGCCAGGCGTCGACGAGGCGTTCGTGGAGGGAGTTCCACTGGTCGGCGCCCGGGAACCGTTCCTCCATCCAGAACCACTGGGGGCTCGCGGCCTCGACCAGGGAGGTGGGGGTGTCGGCGTTGTACTCCAGCAGCCTGGCCGGGCCGGTGCCGTCGTAGCGGAGGTCGAAGCGGCCGTACACGGAGGGCAGTTCGGCGCGGCGGTGCCAGGCCTCGGTGACCATGGCGGCGACCCGCGGGTCGGTGATGCCGAGGTCGGCGAGCCGGTCGGTGTCCACCAGGTGGGCGGCCGCGGCGAGGCACATGCGGTGCAGTTCCTCGACGGTCTCCTCCAGTGCCTCGACCTCGTCGAGGGTGAGGACGTAGTAGGCGCTCTCGTCCCAGTAGGGGCGCAGGGTGCCGTCGGGGTGGCGGGTGAGGGGGTAGACGAGGCCCTGTTCCTCGACGGTCCGCTGCCAGCCGGGGCGGGGTTCGATGGTGCGGCGTTCCATGGCGTGCGTGCGCGTGCCTTCCGGGGCCCGCTCAGCCGCCGCTGCTGCTGCCGGAGCCCGAGCAGCCGAAGCCGCCCCGGTCGACGGCCTCGCTGCGGCTGAAGGTGCCGTAGTCGGCGTAGCCGGAGCTGACGTCGGCGTCGTAGTACCAGGCGGCGTCCATCTGCTTGCCGGTGCCGGTGGTGGTCTTCTTGCGGGCGCTGCCGGACGAGCCGGACGAACCCGAGGCGGACGACGAGCAGTTCTTGTCGGCGACGACCTTGTAGCCGTAGACGTAGTCGTAGCTGTCGCGGTCCACGCACCGGCGGTCGGGGTCGGAGCCGCAGGAGGTGAGGGCCGCCGCGACGACGCCCATCCCGCCGAGCACGACCGTGCTGGAACGCAGCCGCCTGCGTGTGTCCGCCATGTCCTGTCTCCCCCTCGCGGCGGCCCGGAGATCCTTCCGGGCCTGTCTCCCCGTGGCAGCGGCCCGGCGATCCCTCCGGGCCTCTCCGGGCCTCTTTCCGCCGTTCAGCCTAGAGATCGTCGGGAGGGCGCGTGAAGGGGCCCCGGGCCCGGCCGCCCGCCCGCGGGCCGTTCGCGCGGTGTGCGGGGATGTGCGCTCTTGATGTGCGCCGCCGTGCCCCGCTACGGCAGCACCCGGCACAGCGCGGCCAGCGCGCCCGCCCAGGCGTGGTCCGGTGGTGTCGCGTACCCGACGACCAGGGCGTCCAGCGGGTCCGCCACGGCCGCCTCGTGGCGGAAGTACGACAGGCCGTACAGGGCCAGTCCCTGCCAGGCGGCCGCCCGGACCACCGACCGCTCGGTGCCGGGCGGCAGGCTCACCACGGCGTGCAGTCCGGCCGCGATGCCGGTCACCCGGGCGCCGGGGGAGGCGGCGGCGAGGGCCGTGACCAGGGCGTCCCTGCGGCGGCGGTAGCGCAGACGGGCGGAGCGCACCTGGCGGTCGTAGGCGCCGGAGGCGATGAACTCGGCGAGGGTCAACTGGTCCAGGACGCCGCAGGTGTCGATGTGGCCCTTGGCCGCCGCGGCCTCCTCGGCGAGGCCGGGCGGCAGCACCGCCCAGGCGAGCCGCAGACCGGGGGCGAGGGACTTGCTGGTGGTGCCCAGGTGGACCACGTGGTCGGGGTCGAGGCCCTGGAGGGCGCCGACGGGCTGGCGGTCGTAGCGGAACTCGCCGTCGTAGTCGTCCTCCAGGACCAGCCCGCCGGTGCGCCGCGCCCAGTCCACGACGGCCGCCCGCCGGTCGCGGTGCAGCGGCACGCCCATCGGGAACTGGTGGGCGGGGGTGAGCAGGACGGCGCCCGCGTCGGCCGGCGGCACGGGATCGGTGCCGAGACCGTCGAAGGGGAGCGGCCGGGTGCGCAGGCCGGCCGCCGTCAGGAGCCTCTCGTGCTGGTCGAGGCGGTACGACTCGACGGCGACCGTGCGGACCCCGCGCGCCCGCAGGACCGCGCCGAGCACCTTGAGCGCGTGCACGAACCCGCCGACGACGAGGACGCGTCCGGGGTCGGTGCGCACACCGCGGGCGCGGGCGAGGTAGCCGGCGAGCGCGGTGCGCAGTTCGACGCGGCCGCGGGGATCGCCGTAGCCGAAGGCGTCGTGGGGCGCGGCGGTGACGGCGCGGCGGGCGGCCTTGAGCCACTCCGCGCGCGGGAAGGCGGCGAGGTCGGGCATGCCGGGGCGCAGGTCGTACGCCGGGCGCCGGCGCTCGCGGGGCGGGGCGGCCGCGCCGGGGGACGGCACGGCCGCGCTCCCCCGCTGCCCGGCGGGAACGGCGGGGACGGCGGGGACCCCCTCCGCGACCCGGGTGCCCGAGCCCTGCCGGGCGGTGAGCCAGCCCTCGGCGACCAGGTCGGCGTAGGCGTCGGCGACCGTGTTGCGGGCGATGCCGAGGTCGGCGGCGAGCGTGCGGGAGGACGGCAGCCGGGTGCCGGGGGCCAGCCGGCCGCTGCGGACCGCCTCGCGCAGGGCGTCGGTCAGGCCCCGGCGCAGGCCGGGACCGGTCGGTTCGAGATGCAGGTCGACGCCCAGAGTGGCCCATGATTCCGCCATGGAAATGGACCATACCCGTGGGCTGCCTCGCTCCTAGGGTCGACCGTATGACGACGAACGACACCACGACGACGGCCGTGGAGTACGCCCCCGAGCACACCCCCCGCCTGGCCTGGGCCGAGCTGGCCCCCGACGTCTTCAAGGCGATGATCCGGCTCGACGCCGCCGCCCGTGAGGGCGTCGACCCGAGGCTGCTCGAGCTGGTGAAGATCCGCGCCTCGCAGCTCAACCGCTGTGCGCTCTGCCTCGACATGCACAGCAAGGACGCGCTCGCGGCGGGCGAGAGCGTCGAGCGGATCGTCCAGCTCGGCGCGTGGGAGGAGTCGGAGCACTTCTACACGGAGAAGGAACTGGCCGCGCTGGCGCTGACGGAGGCGGTGACGGTCCTGACGGACGGTTTCGTGCCGGACGAGGTGTACGCGAGGGCGGCGAAGCACTTCGAGGACGCCGAGCTGGCGCAGCTGATCGCCGCGATCACGGTGATCAACGCGTGGAACCGGTTCGGCGTGACCTGCCGGCTGGTGCCGGGTCACTACGAGCCGGGTCAGTACAAGTGACCGGGGCGGCACGGGGAGTACGGGTGACGGGGGCGGCGCGGGTGACGGGAGCGGACAGGTGACGGGGGCGGCACAGGTGACGGAAGCGGGACAGACGACCGGAGCGCGTACCGCGCCGCTGGACCGGGCCGTCGGGCAGGCGCTGTCCGCGCTCAGCGCCGCCGCGAAGAGGGGGCTCGGCGACCCGGCGCTCGCCGAACTCGTGGTGATCCGTGCCTCGCAGGTCAACCACTGCGCGTTCTGCCTCGACATGCACCTCGCCATCGCCCGGGAGCACGGCGTCCCCGAGAAGAAGCTCGACCTGCTGAGCGCCTGGGAGGAGGCCGGGGACGCCTACGACGAGCGGGAGCGGGCCGCGCTCGCGCTGACGGAGGCGGTGACCGTCCTGACGGACCGGTTCGTGCCGGACGAGGTGTACGCGCGGGCGGCCAGGCACTTCGAGGACGCCGAGCTGGCGCATCTCATCGCCCTGATCACCGCCATCAACAACTGGAACCGGGTGATGGTCACCCGCCGGATCCCGCCAGGAGGTTACCGGCCGTGAACAAGGTCGAGACGTTCCGCGCCCTGCACCACCGCCCCGCCCCCGAGGACCCTCCCCCACTGCCTTGAGGGCGTGGGGGCACCCCCAGTCCTGCCGGGCCCGTGGGACGCGGCCAGTGCCCGGGTCCTCGCCGACGCCGGTTTCCCGGCGCTGGCCAGCCCGAGCGCCGGGGTGGCCGCCGCCCTCGGGTACGAGGACGGCCGGACGCCCGCGGAGGAGATGTTCGCGGCGGTCGCGCGGATCACCCGGGCCGTGGACGTGCCGGTGTCGGCGGACGTCGAGGACGGCTACGGCCTGCCGCCGAAGGAGCTGGTCGAGCGGCTGCTGGAGGCGGGCGCCGTGGGCTGCAACCTGGAGGACTCGCACCGGGGTGTCCTCAAGGACCCGCGGGCCCACGCCGACTGGCTCGCCGAGGTGTGGTCGGCGGCGGCCGGCCAGCTGTTCGTGAACGCCCGCGTCGACACCTTCGTCCTGGGTGTCGCCGACCCCGACCGGGCCGTCGAACGGGCCGCGCTGTACGTCGCCGCCGGCGCCGACTGCGTGTACCCGATCGGCGCGCCGACCGCCGTGCTGCCGCTGCTGCGGGCCGGCATCGAGGGGCCGGTCAACGTGTTCGCCAAGGTCGGCGAGGGCCCCTCACCGGCCGAACTCGGCGGACTCGGGGCCACCCGCGTCACGTTCGGCCCCGGATTGCAGCGCCGGGCGGCCGCCGCCCTCGGGGAGATCGCCGGGGGGCTGCGGTAGCGGGGGCGCCCGGGCCGTGTGCAGGACGCGGCCGGGGACCGGGAGTCCCTGCGCGGGCCGCGGCGGCCGGTGCGTGGCCGGTGGATGGCCGGTGGATGGCCGGTCCTCGGCCGGTGCGTCGCCGGTGGCCGGCCGCTCCATGGCCGGTGCGTGGCCGGACCAGGGCCGGTCCTCGGCCAGTGCGCGGCCGGTCCTCGGCCAGTGCATCGCCGGTCCTCGGCCGGTAACGGCCGGTGCGTGGCCGGTGCGTGGCCCGCACTCGGCCCGTTCGGCCAATACTCGGCCGCTCCATGGCCGATATCCGACCGGTACGTTTTGGTGCAAAGGCCTGGTACGTGCCCGCTCTGTCGATCAGAATGCTGTCGTGTCCACCTCGATCAACACAGCGTTAGACGACGGCACTCCCGTCAGATTCCTCCTCGGGCCCGCCGCGGGTGGTCCCGCGGGTGTCCCCGCGGTGCGGGACGACGACGACCGTCCCGCGGGAATGGGCCGGGCGGTGCCCGTGGGGGCGGCCGGCGCGGCCGTGGCCGACCTCGCCGCCGGGGCGCTGCGCGGGGCGCTGCGACCGCTCGGGCCGCTGATCCAGGAGGTGCACGACTCCGTGCGGGGCGTGCCGGACCCGCCGGACGAACTGAGCGTCACCTTCGGGGTGCAGGTCGGGCAGGACCTCAAGCTCGGCATCGTCGGCGGGAGCGGGCAGGCGCACCTCACGGTCACCGCCACGTGGAAACCGGCGACCGGCGCGGAGTGATCCGTGGGCTGGTTCAAGTCCGTCGGCCGTGCCGACGGCGCCGAGTCGGGTCCGTGCGTCGCGTCCGTACGGCGCTCCGCCGACGGCGGGACGGCGGGCGGGGCGGTCGTCCTCACCGTCGACACCCTGCTGACCTGCGCGCACGTCGTGAACGTTGCGCTGGGCAGGCGCATGTTCGAGTCCCGGGTGCCCCGGCTCGACGACGTGCTGGTCGACCTCCGGGGGCCGTGGCGCGACGAACGGTTCCCCGCGCGCGTGGTGCACTGGATCCCGCCCCGCGCGCCGGACGGCGGGCCGGTGCGCGACGGCGACGACGAGTGGCTCGGCGACCTGGCGGTGCTGCGCGTGGACGCCCCGCCGGGCGGGGTGCCCGCCCCGCACCGCCGTACCGCCATGGCGGCGGGGCAGACGGTACGCGCCTGGCACGGCAGCGGGCGCGGCGCGACCTTCGCCGATCTGCGGGTCGCCGCGCTGGACGGGCCGGTCGGCTACCTCGACGGCAAAAGCACCGGCATGGCGGTCGGCCCCGGCTACAGCGGCGGACCGCTGTGGTCGGAGGAGGAGGGCGCCGTCGTGGGGCTGGTCGCGGCGCACTTCATGCCGGAGTGCGGCCCCGGCGGGGAGCCCGTCCCGCACAGCCCGCAGCACCTGATCCGGCGGAGCTGGGGCATCCCCTGGCAGCGGGTGGAGGCCGAGCTGCGGCCGCTGGGCGTGCTGGACGCGGACGACGCCGCCGGGCCGGAGGAGTCCGACGACCCCGCCCACGGCATGCTCGTGGCGGCGATCCGCAACGCGCTGCCGTCGCCGTACACCCTCGGTGACACCGCCCGGCAGCTCGCGCACGCCTGCGGGGTCGTGCCGGGCAGCCCGGTGACGCCTCCGACGGTGGAGGAGTTCGCCGCCTTCCTCCTCCTCCAGCCCCGCGCCCTGGCCGCCTTCGCGGAGATCCTGCGGCCCCGCGACCCCCGGGCCGCCGACCGCGCCCTGGTCGCCGGACGGCTGTCCGCCACCCCGCTGCTGCTGTCGCCGCGCGAGCACCGGCGGCTGCACCAACTGCTGCGCCGGGTCGAACGGCCGGTGCTCACCCGGGTCCCGGAAGCGGTCCGCGAGGCCACCAAGCGGGTCGCCGCACCCTACGACGGGGAGACCCTGGACGTGCTGCTCGACCGGCTGGAGACCCTGCCCGGCGACGGCCACTCCGACGACGGCGGTCCCCGGGTGCCCGTGCTGCTCCGGGTCGTCGAGTACGTCGCCGCGCTGTGCCCCGCGCCCCGGCAGGCGGACCTGCGGCTGTGGTCGGACGGTGTGGCCGGGCGGCTCGGCATCCCGCTGGCGGCCCTGCGCGAGCGCCGCTCCGACGCCCAGGAGTGGACCCGGACCCTGCGGGCCGGGGACCGACGGGTGCGGGTGCTCGCCCGGGTGACGCGCGCCGGGCGGGGCCGCCACCGGCTGCGGGTGTGGTGCGACGAGGGCACCGGGCCCCGGCAGGTCTCCACCGACAGCTCCGCCACCTACTCGGCGTCCCAGGCGGCGCGCGAACTGCTGCGCGTCCTGGAGACCCTCGCGCCCGAGGCGACGGAGGCCGGCCGGCCGCTCGTGGAGGTGCTGGTCGACCGGGCGGACCTCAACCTGCCGGTCGACGAGTGGGCCGCGCAGGCGCCCGGCGAGGTCGTACCCGGCGTCCTCGGCGTCGAGTTCCCCCTGGTCGTGCACTGCCCGGAGCTCCTCCACCGGCACGAGCGCTTCCTCCCCGACTGGCGTGAACGGTGGAGGCAGCTCGACTCGGGCGAGACGCTGGTCGTGTCCGACCCCGCCCAGGACCCGCACCAGGTCTACTACGAGCTGATGGGCCGGCTGGACACGGTCCGCGTCTCCGTCGACGTCCCCCCGGGCCCGCGCGACGCCATCGTTCAGATCTGTCTCGCGGTGGGCATACCGGTCGTGGTGTGGGACCGCGGGGGCGACAAGTCGCCGTCCCCGGTGTCATCCTCGGCGGCCTCCCCGGCGTCTTCCCCCACGACGTCCTCGTCGTCGCACGTCGTCCGGCACATGGCGCAGGTCGCCACCCGTGAACTGCCCGACGGAGTCCGCGTCTACCGGGCCAACGCCCGCGGGACGCGCGCTCCGGAGTTCCCCGGCCGCCCGGTCCTCGCCTGGGCGGACGCCGACCGCACGGTGCCCCGGCTGCACCTGACCGAGCCCCAGGAGGGCGCATGACCTCCGTACCCGAGGCCGACTGGCGCCTCTTCCGCGGCGACGGCGTCCCGCGCGCCGTCGACCTGCCCTCGGCACCGCCGTGGCGCCGGTTCAGCCCCGCCCCGGCCGTCCGGCCCGAACTGCCCTACCTGATCGAGCCGCAGCACGCCGACGTCGTCAACGCGGCCCTCCATCTGCGCCGCCCCCTGCTGGTCACCGGTCCGGCCGGCACCGGCAAGTCCTCCCTCGCCCGCGCCGTCGCCCACGAACTGCGCCTCGGCGCGCTGCTGCGCTGGTCGATCAACAGCCGCTCCACGGTCAAGGAGGCGCTCTACCAGTACGACGCGATCGGACGGCTGCGCGAGACGACGCTCAGCCGCGACCGGGGCGAGGGCGAGCCGTCCATCGGCACGTTCATCCGGCTCGGCCCGCTCGGCACCGCCCTGGTGCCGTCCGTCACGCCCCGCGCCCTGCTCGTCGACGAGATGGACAAGGGCGACGTCGACCTGCCCAACGACCTGCTGACCGTCTTCGAGGAGGGCTACTTCGACATCCCCGAACTGACCCGGCTGCCCGAGGAGATGGCCGACGTCGACGTGCGGACCGCCGACCACCGCGGGACCGTGACGGTGCACCAGGGGCGCGTGCAGTGCGCCGAGTTCCCGGTCGTCGTCATCACCAGCAACGGCGAGCGCGACTTCCCGCCCGCCTTCCTCCGGCGCTGCGTCCGCCTCGACCTGCCGGTGCCGGACGAGACACGGCTGCGGGCCATCGTCACCGCCCACCTCGGCGAGGAGGCGCTGCGCGACGCCGACGACCTGATCGACGCGTTCCTGCGCCGCCGCGCCCCCGGCGAACTCGCCACCGACCAGCTCCTCAACGCCGTCTTCCTGCGCACCGGCGGCGTCGACCTGGACGCCGAGGGCCTGCTGGACGCCGTACTGCACCAGCTCACCGGGGCCATGTGACGCCATGAACGGGGGGACGGGGCACGGGGAGACGGGGCGCGGGGGGCCGGCGCGCGGGCGGCCGGCGGGCGGCGGGGCGCGGCTCGCGGAGGCGCTGCGGGTGCTGCGGGCCTGCGGACACGACCTGGACGCCGACCAGGTGCTCGACGTGCTGTGGCTGGCCGGGCGGCTGCCCTCGGGAACCGCCGCCCCGCTCCACCGCACCGGGCCCGTCGACCACCCGCCGGCCCCGCCGCGGCCCGAGCCCGAGCCGGACGACACCGGCCCGGCACCCCCCGCGCCCCGGCCCGACGATCCCGACCTGCCCGACCTCACCGGCCGCTCCCTGTACGCGGCGGCCCGGCAGGCACCGGCTCCCCCGATGCCCGACATCCGGCTGCGGCACGCCCCCGACCCGGGCCGCGCGATGCCGGTACGGGTCCCCGAGGACAAGGCCCTCACGGGCGAACTCGCCGTGGGCCGGGCGCTGCGGCCGCTGCGCCGCCGCCGGGCCAGCCCGCACCGCCGGGAGATCGACGAGGAACGCACCGCCGCGGAACTCGCCGAGACCCGGCTGCCCGACGTGGTGCAACGGCCCGTGCAGGAACGCTGGCTGCACCTGGTGCTGCTCGTCGACGACGGCCTGTCCATGCTGCTGTGGCACCGCCTCGGCGCCGAACTGCGCACCCTGCTGGAGCGGCTGGGCGCCTTCGCGACCAGCCGGGTCCTCGGCCTGGACACCCGGGACGCGCCCGAACCGCGGCTGCACGCCCGCCCCTTCCGCCCGGACAGCACGCCCGTACCGCTGAGCGCGGTCAGCGACCCGTCCGGGAACACGCTCGTCCTGGTCGTCAGCGACGGCATGGGAGCGGCCTGGCGCAGCGGCGCCCTGCACCGGCTGCTGTCCCAGTGGGCCTCCCGCGGTCCCACCGCCGTCCTGCACACCCTGCCGCCCGACCTGTGGGAGGGCTCCGGCGTCCACGCCGAACGCTGGCAGGTCACGACCCGGCGCATCGGGGGCGCCAACACGTCCTGGGAGATCACCGACCCGGTCCTGCCGCCGGACCTCGCCGCCTTCGACGGCGTACCGGTGCCGGTGCTGGAACCGACGGCCGCCTCCCTGCGCCCCTGGGCCCACCTCCTGGCCTCCCCCGGCGCCACGGTCTCCCTGCCCCTGGCGGCCCCGCCCGGCCGCCACGGCCCCGGCGGCCCGGCCGGCGACCCGGGCGACCCCCAGCACTTCCGGGACGCGGCCACCCCGGAGGCGTACCGTCTCGCCGCCCATCTGGCCGCCGTGTCCCCGCTCACCGTGCCGGTCATGCGGCTGGTGCAGACGGCGGTCCCGTGGCGGGCGCGCACCTCCCATCTCGCGGAGGTCTTCCTCGGCGGCCTGATGCGCCCGCACCCGGCGCCGGTGCCCGGCCCGCTCCCCGCCAAGCACCAGGTCTTCGACTTCTCCGACGCGTCGCGCCTGGTGCTGCTCGACGCGGTCCCGCAGGCCGAACTGCTGCGCACCAGCCGGCGCATCGGCCGGCGCCTGGAGCAACTCGCGGGCCACTCGCCCGACTTCCCGGCCTGGCTCGCCCACCCGGACGGCCCGGCCCAGCTGTTCGGCACGCGCCGGCCGTTCACCAGCGTCGAGCGCAGGCTCCTCACCCGCTTCGGGGTCTCCTTCGACCGGGAGACGCAGGGCCTGGGGGCCGGCCACGGCCACGGCCCCGCCCCCTCGGACGGCTGGGGCCCGCTCACCGACACCGACCCCCGGCGGCTGGGCCCCTACCGGCTGCGCCGCCGCCGGCGCCTGCGCCGTCTGACGGAGTACGACGGCGTCGACGACCGGGGCTCCACCGCCCTGGTGCGGACCCCGCGCGCCGACCTGCCCGCCGGCCACCCCCGGATGATCGAGGTCGAGGCGGAGGCGCTGCGCCGGCTGGGCGGGCAGTACGCGCCCGCCCTGCTCGCCACCGGGATCGAGGACGACCCGCCGTGGCTGGCGGCGGCGCCGGTCGACGACGGCTCCCGGCAGGTCGCCGCCCCCCGCCTCGCGGAGATCTTCAACGCCGCCCACGCGGAGGGCACCGCCCCCTTCGACAAGATCACCGCACTGGTCGTCGGCTGGCACCTCGCCGGCGCCCTCGCCCTGTGCCATCTGCACGGGCTCGTGCCCGCCGACCTCAACGCCGAGAACATCTTCGTGCTGCGCCGCTCGGTGGTCCTCGGCGACCTGTCCGACTGCGCCGTGGACGGCGTGTACGCCGGGACGGGCCCGCTGCCGACGCCCGAGGACAACGTGCGCGCGCTGGGCGAGCTGCTCCAGCTCGTCAGCAGCAAGGCGGGCTGGGAACTGCCGGGCCGCCCCGAGGGCATGCACCTGTGGCAGGGCGACACCTGGCGGCGGCTGCGGCGCCTCGTCCTGCGCTGCCTCGACCCGGACCCGGCCGCCCGTCCCGGCGCGGGCGACGTGGCCGACGTCCTGGCCCGCTACATCGCCCAGTCCCGCGTCGAACGCACCGTCCCGCCCGCGTCCTCGGTCACCGCCCGCCCCACGGAACGCGTCCCGCTCGCCCTTCCGGCATCCGCCGCGCCGCCCGACGACCGCGTCCTGCCGCTGCCCCGGTTCGGCGGCGCCCGCCGCGAGGCGGAGGCCCGCCTGGCCCGGCTGCGTGCGCCCCTCGGCCACGGCAGGCGGGTCACCCTGGTCGGCGCCTACCACTACAGCGGCCGGGCCACGACGACGATGGTCCTCGGCACGCTCCTCGCCTCCGTGCGCGGCGAACCCGTTCTCGCCCTCGACGGAGCGGCCCACGAAGGCGGCCTCAACCGCTTCCTCACCCGCCGCAACCCGGCCACCGTCCGCGATCTCGCCGGCCTCCCGGCCGACCCCTCCTACGCGGAGGTCCGTGCCCTCACCACCCGTCTGCCCTCCGGCCTGGAGGTCGCCGCCCACCCGCCCGGCCACTCCAACCCGAACCTGGTCCACACCCAGGCCTACGAGCACGTGCTGGCCCGCGCCGAGCCCTACTACTCGTTCGTCCTCACCGACTGGGCGCCGCAGCGGCTCGACGCGTCCGCCGACACCGTCCTGGACCTGACCGACCGGCTGATCCTGTGCTGCGGCACCGCCGACTGGTTCCTCGTGGCCGCCCGGCGCGTGCTCCAGCGGCTGCGGGAGGAGCGGCGCTGGCGCCTCGCCGACGAGGCGATCGTCGTCGTCAGCGAGGTCGAGGGTCCCTCGGCCCGCCGCGACCCGCTCGCCCTCGCCGGCCACCTCGGCGTCAGCGCCAACCAGGTCGTCCCCGTCCCCTTCGACAAGGCGCTCACCGCCCCGCGCTTCAGGGACGTGAGCCGGCTGCGGGGGGCGACGGTGAAGGCGTTCGTCGACCTGGCGGAGAAGGTGGTGCAGGGGCCGTAGGGCGGGCGGGGCGCGCTTCGGGGCGGAGCACGGGAGCCGGGCGGGGCGGGCGGGGCGCCGTCGCGGCCCGGAGCACGGGGACCGGGCCGGGCATCGGGGGCCGGAGCAGGGGCCGGACGCACCGGTCCCCGGGTGGCTCGATGCCAGCCGGGGACCAGGTCGGTTCGGTGGGCGCGAACCGGTCCGGTTCGCGCGGGCGGATCAGATGAGGCCGAGCGAGCGGACCGCCTCGCGCTCCTCCGCCAGCTCCTGCACGGAGGCGTCGATCCGGGCGCGGGAGAACTCGTTGACGTCCAGGCCCTGGACGATCTCGTACGTGCCGTTCTTGGTGGTGACCGGGAAGGAGGAGATCAGGCCCTCCGGGACGCCGTAGGAGCCGTCGGACGGGATGCCCATGGAGGTCCAGTCGCCCTCGGCGGTGCCGTTGACCCAGGTGTGCACGTGGTCGATGGCGGCGTTGGCGGCGGAGGCGGCGGAGGACGCGCCACGGGCCTCGATGATCGCGGCACCGCGCTTGGCGACGGTCGGGATGAAGTCCTCGGCCAGCCACTTCTCGTCGTTGACGACCTCGGCGGCGTTCTTGCCGGCGACGGTGGCGTGGAAGATGTCGGGGTACTGGGTGGCGGAGTGGTTGCCCCAGATGGTCAGGCGCTTGATGTCGGCGACCGACGAGCCCGTCTTCTTCGCGAGCTGGGTCAGCGCGCGGTTGTGGTCGAGGCGGGTCATCGCGGTGAAGCGCTCGGCCGGTACGTCCGGCGCGGCGGCCTGGGCGATGAGGGCGTTGGTGTTGGCCGGGTTGCCGACGACGAGGACCTTGATGTCGTCCGCGGCGTGGTCGTTGATGGCCTTGCCCTGCGGCTTGAAGATGCCGCCGTTGGCCTCCAGGAGGTCACCGCGCTCCATGCCCTTGGTGCGGGGGCGGGCGCCCACGAGGAGGGCGACGTTGGCGCCGTCGAAGGCGACGTTCGGGTCGTCGCTGATGTCGATGCCCTGGAGCAGCGGGAACGCGCAGTCGTCCAGCTCCATGGCCGTGCCCTCGGCGGCCTTCAGCGCCGGGGTGATCTCCAGCAGGCGCAGCTTGACCGGCACGTCCGCGCCGAGCAGCTGGCCGGAGGCGATGCGGAAGAGCAGGGCGTAACCGATCTGGCCGGCCGCGCCGGTGACGGTGACGTTCACGGGAGTGCGGGTCATGGCGTTCTCCGTATGACAGCTGGCGGTGGGGCGTCCCTGCCCCGGACGTTTGATCGATCTCTTGGCGTCAAGAGATCCATCCAGCGGTCAGGCTATCGCGCATCCGGGATTCCGGACGTCCGGGGTGGAGTGTGGTCCGTCCCACAACCGCTCCGGCACACCCCCCGCCACCGGCCCTGACGCCGCGCGCGGCCTGCCGACGGCACGCAACGGGGGGAGCGGGGTACGGACCGGGGGTGCGGAGCGGCGGCCGCCGGTCCGGGAGAGGAGGACGGGCGACCGCCGGGTGGGGGTGCCGGATGTGCCGGACTCCCGTGGGGGTACGTTCCGCGTGCCCGAAGCGGACTCGGGTAATCCTCCGAGCGCCGGTTTTCTCGCCCGCCGGCCCCTTCCCACCCGATCGGCCCAACGCCCGGTCCGGCGACGGTCGTCCGGCGTCTCCGTCGGGGGGACGCGTCGCCGGACCGGCGTCTCCGTCGGGAGGACGCGTCGCCGGACCGGCGTCTCCGTCGACCGGGAGCCGGGACAGGCACCCGCCCGCCCGGCTACGGCGTGCACCCCTCCAGCCCCGACGCCAGCACCGCGCAGACCCGTGCCTGTCCCGGCTCCCGCACCGCCACCATCGGCGTGTACGCGATGGTGGCGCCGGCGGTGGTGATGCCGCCGGTCTGCCGGGACGACCCGGCCGTCACCCGCACCCGGTCCCCGAGCCCGGCCCGGACGATCCGCCCCCAGGCGGACCCGCACGTCCGGCTGTAGCGGACCTCGACGAGGGTCGTGCCGACGGTCACGCTCGTCGCCGTGGTCGCGAGGGCGTCACTGCACCCCATCAGCTCCGCGTCCTTCCCGGTGCAGCCGGCGCCGCCGCACAGGACGCCGGGCGGCAGGGAGGGGCTGGGGGACGCGGAGGGGGTGGGCGGGGCGGTCGGTCCGGCGGCGGTCCGCTCCTCGCGGGGAGTGCCCCCGTCGGTGAGGAAGAAGGCGCCCACCACGACGATCACCACCCCGGCGACACCGGCGAGGAACAGCGCCGGCCGCCGCGTGTGACGGCCCGGCGGCGGACCCGCGTCCTCCGCGGAAGCCCCGCCTCCGCGTTCCGGCACTGCCGGCGGTTTCCGCGCCGCCCCCGCCGGCCCGGCGACCCCGGGCACCGGCGCCGTCACCGTCCGGGCACGGGAGAGGCGTACGGCCTGTGCCCCCAGGTCCTGGCGGAGTTCCGCGCGGCTCCAGGCGCGTTCGGCCAGTTCCCACAGGGTGACCAGCGGGGCGGGGTCGGTGCCGGTGATCTCGGCGAGGGCGACGACCGCGCCCTTGGGGGCGAGCAGCCGGCCACTGAGGTACCGCTCCCAGGAGTCCGTGCCGTAGTGCGTGCGGTCGGCGAGCCGGGCGAGGGTCAGGCCGTCACGGTCCACGATCTGCCGCAGGCGCCCGACGAACTCCCCGACCTGCGGGTCGAGTGCGTCCGGCAGGTCCTTCCAGCGAGGCATCGATCCCCCTTCCTGCGCCGTGTCCCCTGTCCGGTCACGTTAGCGCCCGGCCGGACGCCCCGGCTGCCCCGAACACACCGGCTTCCCGGTCCCTCCGCGTGCCCGGGGGCGGGTGACGACGACGTACGACGACGTCGGGCGGGTGGCCGGTTCCCGGGGCGGCCGGAACTGTGGCGGGGCGCGGACACGGTGGCGGAACGGTCACCGCTGTGCCACAGCGGGCCGCCGGCCGTTGTACGGGCCGCGGGCGGTACGGGAGCGTGGAACACGTCGGCGGCCCGTCCTGACTCGGGGGAGGGGACGGGCCGCCGTACCGGCGTGCGGTCAGCTGTCGACCGTGAAGTGCAGGGTGTCCTTGAGGAACGGGATCTGCAGCCACGGGTTCGGCTGGGCCATCATCGCCAGCAGGACGATCGCCGCGCCCAGCACGCCGTAGGTCGCTATGTCGGTGAACCGCGAGCGGACGGCGAGCATGCCGACGCCGGGCAGCAGCCAGCGCAGCGCCGCACCGGCGAGCAGGGCGACGCCGATCAGGATCGTGCCGATCCGGAACAGGTCCAGCGCGGTCAGCAGCAGGCCGAGCGCGACCAGGCCCAGGACGGTGAGGATCGGCCACTGCCGGGCGGGCGCCGGGGCGTCGCCCGGCGCGGCCCGGCCGCCGCCCTCGGGGCGCGCGGTGTCCCGGGTGAACAGCGGGAAGCGGCGCGTGGCCCGGCGCGGCACGCCGTCGACGTCGGGCGCGCTGACGGGGTCGCAGACCTCGATGTTCCCGATGTCCTCGGTGTTCCCGGTGTTCCCGATGTTCCCGGTGTCCTCGACGGTCTGGACGGCCTCGACGTCCTTCGCGTCCTTCGCGTCCTGGTCGCCCTGCCCGGTGTCGGTGCGCCGGGCGCCGTCGGTGGTGGGGGTGGTGGCGGTGGCGGTGGCGTTCCCGGTGTCCTGGACGTCCTCGGGTGCGCCGGAGGTGTCCCGGGGCTCAGCCGACACTGCGCTCCGCCGCCTCGACCACGTTGACGAGCAGTTGCGCGCGGGTCATCGGGCCGACGCCGCCCGGGTTCGGGGAGATCCAGCCGGCGACCTCGCGGACGCCCGGGTGGACGTCGCCCACGATCTTGCCCTCGGCGTTGCGGGAGACGCCGACGTCGAGGACGGCCGCGCCCGGCTTGATGTCCTCGGCCCGGACCAGGTGGGCCGAACCGGCGGCGGCGATGACGATGTCGGCGCGCCTCAGGTGGGCGGGGAGGTCGCGGGTGCCGGTGTGGCACTGGGTCACCGTGGCGTTCTCGCTGCGCCGGGTCAGCAGCAGCGGCATCGAACGCCCGATGGTCACCCCACGGCCGACGACGACGACCTCGGCGCCCTTGATCTCGACGCCGTGGCGGCGCAGCAGCGTCAGCACGCCGTTGGGCGTGCAGGGCAGCGGCGCGGGCTCGTTGAGCACGAGCCGGCCGAGGTTCATCGGGTGGAGGCCGTCGGCGTCCTTGGCCGGGTCCATCAGCTCCAGCACGCGGTTCTCGTCGATGCCCTTCGGCAGCGGCAGCTGGACGATGTAACCGGTGCAGGCGGGGTCCTCGTTGAGTTCCCGTACGACCGCCTCGATCTCCTCCTGCGTGGCCGTGGCGGGCAGTTCGCGCTGGATGGAGGCGATGCCCACCTGGGCGCAGTCGCGATGCTTGCCGGCGACGTACTTCTGGCTGCCGGGGTCGTCCCCGACGAGGATCGTGCCGAGGCCGGGCGTCACGCCCTTCTCCCTCAGCGCCGCCACGCGGGCGGTCAGATCCGACTTGATCTCGGCTGCGGTGGCCTTGCCATCGAGAATCTGGGCGGTCATGCCCCCATCCTCCCGGATGACGGCCCCCCGGTTCCAATCCGGGGCACCCCGGCCCGAAGGGGGCCCGAAGGATGTCCGGCGGGGCCCGGAGGGGGCCGCCCCGCACCCGGTCCGATGATCGTTCCGTTGGGGGGCTGCCAGGTTGCACTTGCACAAAGCCTGGACAATGCGACTGGACAGGAGCTCGTCTCTCTTAGAACGATGTGTCCCGCAGTATGCGGTCAGTGTTGGGGGGAGTACCGCTCGTTCATCGATGTTCCTCCGCGCGCCCCGCCTCGTCCCCCAGTCGTGCAACGGAGGAAAACCGTCATGAGCTTCGGCCCGCCCGACCCCTACGGCCAGCCACAGGACCCCCAGCAGGGACAGCCCGGCTACGGCCAGCCCGGCTACGGTCAGCAGGCGCCGCAGGGCGTCCCCCAGCAGGGTTACGGCCAGCCCCAGCCCGGCTACCCCCCGCAGCAGCCCGGGTACCCGCAGCAGCCCGGCTATCCCCAGCAGCCGGGATACCCGCAGCAGCCCGGATACCCCCAGGACCTCGGCTACCCGCAGCAGGCCGGCTACGGCGTGCAGCCGCCGTACGCGAACTGGGGCCAGCGCTTCCTGGGCACCCTGGTCGACGCGCTGGTCTTCGCGGTCCCCTACGCCCTCATCATCTTCGGCCAGGACACCCCGGCGCTCGCGGTGATAGGCGCCGTCGTCTTCATCGCCGTCGCCATCTGGCAGCTGATCCAGGAGGGCCGCACCGGTCAGACGGTCGGCAAGAAGGCGCTGGGCATCCGTCTGGTGCGGGAGATCGACGGACAGCCGCTCGGCGTCGGCATGGCGTTCGTCCGCCGGCTGGCCCACTTCCTGGACAGCCTGCCCTGCTACCTGGGCTGGCTGTGGCCGGCGTGGGACGCCAAGCGGCAGACGTTCGCCGACAAGGTGTGCAGCTCGATCGTGATCCGCTCCCACTGAGCGGTACGGAACGCGCGCCGCGGCCCCGGTCCTCCGCGCGGAGGACCGGGGCCGCGGGTTCATCGGGCCTCAGTGGAAGAAGTGCCGCGTCCCGGTGAAGTACATCGTGACGCCCGCCTTCCGCGCGGCCTCGACGACCAGCTCGTCACGGATCGAACCGCCCGGCTGGACCACGGCCTTGACGCCGGCCTCGGCCAGGATCTCCAGCCCGTCCGGGAAGGGGAAGTACGCGTCCGAGGCGGCGTACGAGCCCTGCGCGCGCTCGGCACCGGCCCGCTCGACGGCCAGCTTCGCGGAGTCGACCCGGTTGACCTGGCCCATGCCGACGCCGACCGAGGCGCCGTCCTTGGCGAGCAGGATCGCGTTGGACTTCACGGCCCGGCACGCCTTCCAGGCGAAGGCCAGCTCCCGCAGCTCGTCGGCGGAGAGCGCCTCCCCCGTGGCCAGGGTCCAGTTCGCCGGGTCGTCGCCGTCGGCCTGGAGCCGGTCCGTCACCTGGAGCAGCGCACCGCCGTCGACGGCCTTGACCTCGACGGGGTTCGCGGGAGCGCCCGGAGCCTTCAGCACCCGGATGTTCTTCTTCTTGGCGAGGGCCTCCAGCGCGCCGTCCTCGTAGTCGGGCGCCACGATGACCTCGGTGAAGATCTCCGCGACCTGCTCGGCCATCGCCTTGCTGACCGGCCGGTTCACGGCGATCACGCCGCCGAACGCGGACAGCGGGTCGCAGGCGTGCGCCTTGCGGTGCGCCTCGGCGACGTCCGCGCCGGTCGCGATGCCGCAGGGGTTGGCGTGCTTGATGATCGCGACGGCCGGCTCGTCGTGGTCGTACGCGGCACGGCGCGCGGCGTCCGTGTCCGTGTAGTTGTTGTACGACATCTCCTTGCCGTGCAGCTGCTCGGCCTCGGCGAGACCGCCGCCCGTGCCGTCGACGTAGAGGGCGGCGGGCTGGTGCGGGTTCTCGCCGTAGCGGAGGGTGTTCTTGCGCTCCCAGGTGGCGCCGAGGAAGTCGGGGAACCGGGACTCGTCGACGGGCGCGTAGGAGGAGGCGAACCAGGAGGCGACCGCCACGTCGTAGGCGGCCGTGTGCTGGAAGGCCTCGGCGGCCAGCCGCTTGCGCGTGGTGAGGTCGAAGCCGCCGGCCTTCACCGCGGCAAGGACGTCGTCGTAGCGCTCGGGGCTGGTCACGACGGCGACGGAGGGGTGGTTCTTGGCGGCCGCGCGCACCATGGACGGCCCGCCGATGTCGATCTGCTCGACGCACTCGTCGGGCGAGGCCCCGGAGGCGACGGTCTCGCGGAACGGGTACAGGTTGACGACGACGAGGTCGAACGGCTCCACGCCCAGCTCGGCGAGCTGCCGCCGGTGGTCCTCGAGCCGCAGGTCGGCGAGGATGCCGGCGTGGACCTTGGGGTGCAGGGTCTTGACGCGGCCGTCCAGGCACTCGGGGAAGCCGGTGAGCTCCTCGACCTTGGTGACGGGGACGCCGGCCGCGGCGATCCGGGCGGCGGTGGAGCCGGTGGAGACGAGCTCGACGCCGGCCTCGTGCAGCCCGCGCGCGAGCTCCTCCAGCCCGGTCTTGTCGTAGACGCTGACGAGCGCGCGACGGATGGCCCGCTGGGTGTTCTCGGCCGTGACAGTGCTGTCGGCGGTCACTGGATAACTACCTTTCGTCCCTCAATGCGATAGCCGTTGCGGGCGAGCCGCCCCACGACCTCGACGAGCAGCCTTCGCTCGACTTCCTTGATGCGCTCGTGCAGCGCGCTCTCGTCGTCCTCGTCCCGGATCTCGACCACGCCCTGGGCGATGATCGGGCCGGTGTCGACGCCGTCGTCGACGAAGTGGACGGTGCAGCCGGTGACCCGGGCGCCGTACGCGAGGGCGTCACGGACGCCGTGGGCACCGGGAAAACTGGGGAGGAGGGCGGGGTGGGTGTTGACGAACCGCCCGCCGAACCGCGCCAGGAACTCCTTGCCCACGATCTTCATGAACCCGGCGGACACGACGAGGTCGGGCTCGTGGGCGGCGACCGCCTCGGCGAGCGCCGCGTCCCACTCCGCGCGGGTGCCGTAGTCCTTGACCTTCCGCACGAAGGTCGGGATCCCGGCCCGCTCGGCCCGCGCGAGCCCCTCGATGCCCTCGCGGTCGGCGCCCACGGCGACGATCTCGGCGCCGTACGCCTCGGCACCGGTGGCAGCGATCTCGTCGAGCAGCGCCTGGAGGTTCGTACCGGATCCGGAGACGAGCACGACAAGGCGCTTGGCCGGCTCGGCCACGGGCTTGGCGGCCACGGCGGGGCCCTTTCTCGGGGGTGCGTTTGTACGGTCGTACAAGTGCTTCGCGCCCCGGGATACGGGGAAGTCTACGAAGCGGCCGACCGTCAGCAACGATACCGGCACACCGGACGGCCCCCACGGGACGGGGGCGTGGCCGGAAGGTAGCGTCTGAGGCGGGCGGACTCGGGAACGCGGGCGTTGTGCGGAGCGTTCCCGGAGTGACCGCCAGCACCAGACAGCCGTAATCACCGATGTGATCACCTAGGGGAAGACGCTCACTTGATGCCGGACCGCAGTCTGCGACTCCTCACGCTCCCCCCGCAGTCGCCGCAGGGAGGGGAGCGCGGCGCCGTGCTGCTGCGGGAGCGCCCAGCGTCCCCGCCCGACGCGCCCTCGGGCCGCGAGAACGGCGACGAGCAGGGCGGCACCCCCCAGTCCCCGTCCCAGTCCCCGTCCCCGTCCCCGCCTCAGTCCGAGGACGACAACCCCTTCGCGCCGCCGCCGGAGGGCACCCCGGACCGGCCGTGGCAGCCCCGGCACCCCGTTCCGGGGCCCCCGACCGGCGCCGGCGGCGGCCAGGACACCGGCGGCGGGGGCGGCGGCCACTGGGGCAGCCAGTGGAGCGACCGCCAGCCCGGCCGCTCCCCCGGCGGCTTCGGCCAGCGCCCCGGCGGCCCCGAGGGCGATCCCGGTGGCCAGAACCCGACCCCGCGGTGGGACCCGACCGACCCCGCCCAGCGCCGCGCGCGGTACGCGCTGCTGTCCGGTATGTGGGGTTTCTTCTTCGCCCTCTTCGGCTGGCCCTACGTGGCCCTGCTCCTCGGCGGCCTGGCCCTGTACTGGGGCATCGGCGCCCTCCGCACCAAGCCCCGCACCCCCGACCCGACCGCCCCGGCCGCGCCGCACACCCCCGCGCCCACCGGCCGCCCCCAGACCACCGCCGCGGTCACCGGCCTGGTCACGGCCTCGCTGGCCCTGGCCCTGGTCGCGGCGGCCTTCACGACCCAGCTCGTGTACCGGGACTACTACACGTGCACCAAGGACGCGCTGACGAACGAGGCGAAGCAGTCGTGCAGTGAGCTGCTGCCGCGGGAGCTGCGGGGGGTTCTCGGGGTGGGCGAGTAGGACGACGGGGGCGGGGCGGTTTCGGTCGGGCGGGCGGGGGGTCCGCGGGCCGCCTTTCAGTCCGGCGTCCCGTACGGTGCATCGTCCGGCGTCTCGCGCGGTGCCGTCGCGGCCGACGTCTGGGATCGCGTCGCCTTGTCCGGCGTCCTGCCACCCGGTTCGCCCGCCTGTTCGTCCGGCGGTTCGCCCGCCTGTTCGTCCGGCGGTTCGCCCGCCTGTTCGTCCGGCGGTTCGTCCGGCGGTTCGTCCGGCGGTTCGTCCGGCGGTTCGTCCGGCGGTTCGTCCGGCGGCTGCGGTCGGCTCTCCGGAAGCGGGCGGCCTTCCGGTTGCGAGGGTGACTCCGGCTTCGGCTTCGGCTCCTGCTCCGGCTCCGGCTCCGGCTCCGGCTCCGATCGGGGCTCGGGTGTCGGGGCGGTCCGGTCCTGGGGGTTGTCCTCCCGGTGCGGCTTCGAGGTCGGTCTCGGGGCCGAGGCCGGGTGGCGTGGGCCCTGGTCAGAGCGGTCCGGGGCCGAGCGGTCCGGGGCCGATGTCGGGATCCGAGCCGGGGCCGAGGCCGGGACCGGTACCGGGGGCGCCTCCCCAGTTCCCGCCTCCCGCAGGGCCGCCCACCGCGACTCCCTCGCCTCGTCGCCGTACCAGCCGGCCCCGGCGCTCTCCGCGTCGTACGGCTCGCGTCCGAAGTCGTCCTCCTCCCGCCCTGCGTCGTACGCCACGTCCCACTCCCCGGGGACGGGAACGGCCCCCGTCGTCACGGGCCCACGCGCGGGCGCCGGGACCGTCACGGACACCGGCGCCGGCACCTTCCCGCCCTCCTGATCCGCTCCGGGGCTCCGGCGCAGCCAGGTCCGTGTCACCAGCACCACCGGCATCCCGACCGCCACGATCCACCCGGCCACCGCGGCCCCCACCTGCCACCCCACCGGCCCGAACCGGGCCAGCCCCGCCACGCCCAGCGGTCCGCCCGCCATCCCCGCGAGCACCCCTGCCATCGTCCCGCCCGCCGGCGCCGCCACCAGGACCACCCGTACGGCCCACCGCCATGACCGTTCGGCGGCCGCCCGCCCGACGAAGACGCCCACCGTGCCGCCGGCCAGGACCGGAACCACCCCGGCCGCCCAGTTCCACGGCCCTCCGGCGCCCGCCTCCGGCACCGCCGCGAGCAGCGGGAACGGCGGCAGCAGGGGCGCCGGATCCGACATCAGCGGCCCCACCACATGCCCGGTGCCGAGAACGAATCCGGGTCCCACCGCGTACGCCGCCCCCCACATCGCCGCGTTGGGCACCAGCGCCAGGCACAGCAGCAGCACCGCGAACCGCCCCGACCACCCCTCCGTCAGCTGCACGAACGCCCCGCGCGCCGCCCCGAGGTGCCACACCGAGGAGACCGCCACCAGGAAGGCGCCGCCGCCCCCGAGCACCACCACCCCCGCCCCGGCCGCCCGCAGCGCCACCCCCGCCCACTCCCGTCCCTGTGCCGCGAGCACCAGACGCCCCACCCACCGGGGCATCACCAGCAGCGCACCGCCGGCCGGCCCCCGCGGACGCCCGTACGCCGTCCACACCCCGACCCCGGCCGCGACCACCACGACGACCGGCGGACACACCGCCGTCCACCCCCACGCCGGCCGCAGCGCACCCCCGGCCGCGTACACCGCCGCGCCCGCCCCCACCGCGAGGTATCCGGCCACCACCCCGAGCCATGCGGTCCGCACGCCCACCAGCGGCGCGTCCTCCCCCTCGCCCCCGTACACCGCGTCCCGCGCGGCCCGGTGCACCAGCCACACCGGCAGGGCGAGCAGCAGCAACGGCGTGACACCGACGGGCGCCGGGCCCCCGGACAGCGTGTCGGCGCGCACCAGTTCCGCCCCGTGGGCCAGCAGCCAGAGCGCGGCGGCGACATGCAGCGCACCGCCCGGACCGCTGTCGGGATAGGGCGAACTGATCCACAGCACCATGACGAGGACGGCGGACGAGCCGAGCCCCAGCCCGGCCGCCAGCACTCCGCCCAGGAGGCTGGTGCCCAGTCCGGGCGAGCGGTCGCGCACCCGGGTGAGCAACGGCGGCGACGACGAGCGGCGAGCGGTCATCTGGATCACGTCGTCATGCTCCCAACGACACGCGCCTTTCCGTCGCAACAGGCAAAGTTCCGATGTGTCGCTCAATATACGTTTATGTACTTTTTCGTACGAAGGGGCGACCGGTGACACACGACTCCGACACCCCGCTTCCCCCACCCGAGGAACGCCGACGCCTGCGTGCGGAGCACGCGCTGACACAGGCTCAGGTCGCCGCACGGCTGGGCGTCAGCCGTGATCTGGTGCGCAGGTGGGAGACCGGCCGCTCGACTCCGCGGGGGCGGGCGCGGGAAGCGTACGCGCAGTTGCTGTCCGAGCCGGTACACCCGTCGGCCGACGCGGAAGTGACGGCCCGTCCGAAGGAGCAGACGCCGAAGGAGCAGACGCCGGAGGAGAAGACGCCGGAGGAGAAGATGCCGACGGACACGACCGCCGCAACGGCGGAGGGCGCGGAGCCCACCGCCGTGAGAGACGGGGAGCCCGTCTCGGCGGAAGGTGCGGAGCCCGGTGCGGCGGGACACGCGGAGCTCGCGGTTGCGAGGGGCAGCGCGGCAGCCGGGCGCTCAGCGCCGAGCCGTCACCCCTCCGCGTTCCTGACGCCCGCTCAGGCGTTCGACGCCCTCTACGCTTTCTGCGCCCCGGCCCTGGTGCGCCAGGCCTACCTCCTCACCGGCCGCCGCGAACTCGCGCGCGAGTCGGTCGAGCGGGCCTTCCAGCTCGCCTGGCAGCGCTGGCCCGAGGTGGCCGTCGACCCCGACCCGGCGAGCTGGGTGCGGGCGGCGGCGTACGAGTACGCGCTCTCCCCCTGGCACCAGTTCCGCCCCCGGTTCCGCCACCCCGAACCCCCGCCGGCCGCCGCCTCCGACCGCGCGCTGATGGACGTGCTCCTGACCCTCCCGCCACCCCACCGCCGCACCCTGCTGCTGTACGACGGCGTCGGCCTGGACCTGCCGGAGACGGCCGCCGAGACGGAGGCGAGCACGCCCGCGGCGGCCAACCGACTGCTGCACGCCCGCGCGGTGATCTCCTCCCGCCTCCCCTCCCTGGCGGACCCCGGCGCACTGCACCGGCGCCTGGCGGAGACGGCCGCCGCGGAGCGCCTCCGCGCGGCCAAGCCGACCGCCGTACGCAGGAGCAGCGAGCACCGCGCCCGCCAGTGGACCCGCGCGGCCATCGCCTTCACGGTCGCCCTCATCGGCGCGACCTGCCTGACCCTCTACACGGCTCCCACCCGGTACGAGCCACCGGTCCCCCCGGGCGAAACGGTCCAGGGCGTCCCGCCGAAGACGGCTCCCGGCCCTCTGTCGGGCGCGCGGCTCTCCCTGCGGGCGAAGCTGCGCTCGGAGTCGGCCCACGGCCCGGAACGGCTCGTCCCCGAGACCAGGTGAGCGCCCCGCCCCGCGGGCGGGGAAACGCCGGTGGGCCCGTCCCCAGGACGGGGACGGGCCCACCGGCGTCAGCCAGGAAGCTCGGTCGGCCAAGAACTCGGCCGGCCAGGAGACTCAGCCGGCCAGGAGACTCAGCCGGCCAGGAGACTCAGCCGGCCAGGATCTCGCGGGCCAGCTTCGCCGTCTCGGTGGGCGTCTTGCCGACCTTGACGCCCGCGGCCTCGAGGGCCTCCTTCTTCGCCTGGGCGGTACCGGACGAACCGGACACGATGGCACCGGCGTGGCCCATCGTCTTGCCCTCGGGGGCGGTGAAGCCCGCGACGTAGCCGACGACCGGCTTGGTCACGTTCTTCGCGATGAAGTCCGCGGCCCGCTCCTCGGCGTCGCCACCGATCTCGCCGATCATGACGATCAGGTCGGTGTCGGGGTCGGCCTCGAACGCGGCGAGCGCGTCGATGTGCGTGGTGCCGATGATCGGGTCGCCACCGATGCCGACGGCCGTCGAGAAGCCGATGTCACGGAGCTCGTACATCATCTGGTACGTCAGCGTGCCGGACTTCGACACCAGGCCGATACGGCCCGGCTTGGTGATGTCGCCGGGGATGATGCCGACGTTCGAGCCGCCCGGGGTGATGATGCCGGGGCAGTTCGGGCCGATGATCCGGGTCTTGTTGCCCTTCTTGCCGGCGTACGCCCAGAAGGCGGCCGTGTCGTGCACGGCGATGCCCTCGGTGATCACGACGGCCAGCGGGATCTCGGCGTCGATGGCCTCGACGACCGCGTCCTTGGTGAACTTCTCCGGCACGAAGATGACGGTGACGTTGGCGCCGGTCTTCTCGATGGCCTCCTTGACGGTGCCGAAAACCGGTACCTCGGTGCCGTCGAAGTCCACGGACTGACCCGCCTTGCGCGGGTTCACGCCGCCCACGACGTTGGTGCCGTCGCCGAGCATGAGCTTGGTGTGCTTCTGCCCGGTGGCGCCGGTCATGCCCTGGACGATGACCTTGCTGTCCTTGTTGAGCCAGATAGCCATGGTGTGTTGGTGTCCTCGTCCTGAGTGCTTACTTGGCGGCGTGGGCCAGCTCGGCGGCCTTGTCGGCCGCGCCGTCCATGGTGTCGACGCGCTGGACCAGCGGGTGGTTGGCGTCGGTGAGGATCTGCCGGCCGAGTTCGGCGTTGTTGCCGTCGAGGCGGACGACGAGCGGCTTGGTGACCTCCTCGCCGCGGTCCTCCAGGAGCTTCAGGGCCTGGACGATGCCGTTGGCGACCTCGTCACAGGCGGTGATGCCGCCGAAGACGTTGACGAAGACGGACTTGACGTCCGGGTCGCCGAGGATGATCTCCAGGCCGTTGGCCATCACCTGGGCGGAGGCGCCGCCACCGATGTCCAGGAAGTTGGCGGGCTTGACGTTGCCGTGCTGCTCACCGGCGTACGCGACGACGTCCAGGGTCGACATGACCAGGCCGGCGCCGTTGCCGATGATGCCGACCTCGCCCTCCAGCTTGACGTAGTTGAGGCCCTTCTCCTTGGCGGCGGCCTCGAGCGGGTTGGCCGCGGCCTTGTCGTGGAGCTCCTCGAACTCGGGGTGACGGAACTCGGCGTTGTCGTCGAGCGACACCTTGCCGTCGAGGGCGATGACGTCACCGGAGGCGACCTTCGCGAGCGGGTTCACCTCGACGAGGAGGGCGTCCGACTTGATGAAGGTGTCCCACAGCTTGACGAGGACGTTCGCGACCTTGTCGGCGACCTCGGCCGGGAACTTGGCGGCCTCGACGATCTCGCGGGCCTTGGCCTCGTCCACGCCGTCGATGGCGTCGATCGGGGTCTTGGCGACGGCCTCGGGGCGGGTGGCCGCCACCTCCTCGATCTCCATGCCGCCCTCGACGGAGGCGATGGAGAGGAAGGTGCGGTTGGCACGGTCGAGGAGGAAGGAGACGTAGTACTCCTCGACGATCTCCGGAGCGGTCTCGGCGATCATCACCTTGTGGACCGTGTGGCCCTTGATGTCCATGCCGAGGATGTCCGTCGCGCGGGCGACGGCCTCGTCCGGGGTGGCAGCCAGCTTGACGCCGCCGGCCTTGCCGCGACCACCGACCTTCACCTGCGCCTTGACGACGGACTTGCCGCCCAGCCGCTCGGTGATCTCGCGCGCCGCCTCAGGCGTGTCGATGACTTCACCGGCCAGCACCGGTACATCGTGCTTGGCGAAGAGGTCCCTCGCCTGGTACTCGAACAGGTCCACGCGCTTCCGTCCCTATCAGTGATCTCGCGGTTCGTTGGATGCGTGGGCGTGCCGCGAAGGGCAACGTGACGACCGCATGTGTCACAAGGGAAGCGCACACGGTGTCCGAGCGCGCGGCATGTCCGTCTCGCAGGTTATCGCTGCTTCCGGGGGCCCTCTAAATCGCACGTCACACCTGAGCGGTGATACCTGTCACATGATGCCTGGTTCACTGGCACGCCGTGCCGCAGGTGAGGGGCCTCACCGGGCTGGGGTTCGCCCGGTGAGGCCCCGAGTACAGCCCCGGAGGGGCTGGGGCGGGTCGTTCTCACCCCAATGAGGACGATCCGCCCGGTCCGCCGGGCCCACGGCCGGACACGGCCGACGGCTTTCGGCCGTCCGGGTCCTTGTGCCCCGCGGAAGCGGATTTCGCGCATTCGTTGGTTGCGCGGGGTGAGCGGTGGGGGGTGGGGAGAGGTGGGGAGCGGTACGGGGGGAAGTGGGGGGATGCGGGGAGTGGTGTGGGGGATGGTGAGGGTGGGGGGTGGGGTGGGGTGGGGTGGGGTGGGGTGGGGGTGGGGGTGGCCGGTCAGGTACCGGGGCGGCTCAGACGCTGTGCGCGGCTCAGGCGCTGTGGGCGGCGGAGGGCTCGCAGGCTTCCGCCGCCCACGGGTAGGCCGTGAACACGACGGCCTCGGCCCATCCGTGGGAGAACCCACCCCTCCCGGTGAGGTCGCCCGCGGACGCGGCGACGGACCGGAACGCCTTCGCCTTGGCCGCGGCGAGGGCGGCCCGCGCCGCCCTGGCGCCGAGGACGGCCTGCGCTCCCCGGATGCCGGAGGTCCGCACCGTGCCGGCGACCTCGGCGGACCGGGTCGTCGCACCCGTGCCGCCGGTGCTTCCGGCGCTGCCGACGTTGTCGCTGCTGGTGGAGCTGATGGAGTCGGTGGAGCTGGTGGAGCCGGTGGAGCAGGTGGAGCCGGTGGAGCTGCCGGTGGTCGTGGCGGCGGCGGAACGACGAATGTTCTTGTTCATGCGTACGTCAGATCCTTAGATCCTCGGGTTCCGAGACTTCGGAAGGCTGGGGACATCCCGGCACCGGAGCGGGCGGCGGAAGCGCTCAAGGGCTCCGGGCGGGCGGGCAGACCTGTCTTCGCCCCCGCGCGGCAGGTCTACGGAGGGGGAGGTCCGCCCTAGCCGGGGAAGACGGGGATGTCCCGGTACCTGTCCCGGGTCTCGGTCGCGCCGGCACGCACGGCGCCGCCGGGCACCAGCCGCAGCGGCAGCCGGTCACCGGGGGTCACGGCGTGCTCGTCACCGTGACGCGCCGAGCCGCTGTCGACGACCGGCACGTTGCCCAGCGCACCGTCGGGGTGACCGGCGGGTCCCCGGTGCGCCGGAAGGAGGCCGGCGCGCGCCGACACCGCACCGGCGTGCGCATCACGGTGCACACACGCGCGGGCCACCGCACCCGCCCCGGACCCGCTCACGGCACTCGCCGGACCGTACGGCGACGAGGTGACGTCCGAACCGGCGTCCGGCGTCGACGCCACGGGCGCCGCCGACGTGCCGCCCGGCTGCTCCACCAGGTCCGACGGCGTCGACGGCAGCACCGGCGACGCCGGAGCGTCCGGCACGGTCGGGAGCGACGGCTGGGAGGGCTCGGACGGCTGAGAGGGCTGCGAGGGGAGCGAGGGCAGCGACGGCGCCGAGGGCAGCGTCGGAAGACCCGGCAGGTCCGGAAGCGCGGGAAGGGCCGGAAGGTGCGGCAGGGCCGGCAGACTCGGCAGGAGGGGCGAAGACGACAAGGGCGGCACGTCCACCCGGACCTCGGCCAGCTCCTCCGTCACCGCCCCGACCGCCGACGCCACCGGCACCGGCACCGGCACCGGCACCGATGCGGATGCGGTGATGGACACCGGCACCGTTACCGACACCGACGCATGCACAGATCCGGACACGGGCCCGTACACCGTCGCCGTCGTCGACAAGGACGACGCCGTCGATACGGACGCCCCCTCAGCCGCCTGCGCCTGCCCTCCGAAGAGGACCCCGAGCACGAACAACCCGCCCACCAGCAGCGCGCCTCGCAGGACGACCCGCAGCGCACGCCGACCGGCCACCGTGCGCGGAACGCGCAGAGCGGCAGCGGAGAACGCGGCAGGCCGGGCCAAGAAAAGGATCCTCCCGTGCGACGAACGAGGTGGGGGAGGCGACGATCCTTGCACGGGGGTGCCGAGGTTACGCAAGCCCCCCGTTACCGATGGGCAGTCATGTCCCTTTTCTCACCCGCGCGTTCCTTCCCGCGCCGCTACTCCCCGTCCGGTACGGGCAGCGGGCGTCTCTCGATCGCCGCGGCCATCACCTCCGGGAAGAGGTCGGGCGTGCAGGCGAACGCCGGTGTGCCGAGCGCCGCGAGCGCGGCCGCGTGCTCCCGGTCGTAGGCGGGCGCCCCTTCGTCCGACAGCGCGAGCAGCGCGACGAACTGCACGCCCGACGCCTTCATCGCCGCGACCCGCTTCAGCATCTCGTTCCGTATGCCTCCCTCGTAGAGATCGCTGATCAGCACGACCACCGTCTCCGCGGGCCGGGTGATCTGCGACTGGCAGTACGCCAGCGCCCGGTTGATGTCGGTGCCGCCGCCGAGCTGGGTGCCGAACAGGACGTCCACCGGGTCGTCGAGCTGGTCCGTGAGGTCGACGACCGCCGTGTCGAAGACGACGAGCCGGGTGCTGATCGACCGCATGGAGGCCAGCACCGCCCCGAACACCGAGGCGTGGACGACCGAAGCGGCCATCGACCCCGACTGGTCGATGCAGAGGATCACCTCCTTCTTCACGGACCGGGAGACCCGCCCGTGTCCGACGAGCCGCTCGGGCACGACCGTCCGGTGCTCGGGGAGGTAGTGCTTGAGGTTGGCGGCGATGGTGCGGTTCCAGTCGATGTCGTGGTGGCGGGGGCGGCTGACGCGCGCGCTGCGGTCTAGGGCGCCGGTGAGCGTGGCCCTGGTCCGCGTGGCGAGCCGCTTCTCCAGGTCGTCCACGACCTTGCGCACGACGGCCCGCGCCGTCTCCTTCGTCGTCTCCGGCATCGCCTTGTTCAGGGAGAGCAGCGTGCCGACGAGGTGCACGTCGGCCTCGACCGCCTCCAGCATCTCCGGTTCCAGCAGCAGCGTGGCCAGCCCGAGCCGGTCGATGGCGTCCCGCTGCATGACCTGGACGACGGAGGAGGGGAAGTACGTACGGATGTCCCCGAGCCAGCGGGCCACGGACGGCGCCGACGCCCCGAGCCCCGCCGACCGGTCCCGGCCCTTCGGCGCGCCGTCCCGTCTCCCGTAGAGCGCGGCGAGCGTCCCGTCCATGGCGGCGTCCCGCCCGGACAGCGCGCACCCGGTGCCGTCCGCCTCCTCGCCCCCGAGCACGAGCCGCCATCGCCGCAGCCGCTCCTGCCGGGACTCCGTCTCTCCCGGATCGGTCCACTCGGTCGTCATCCGCCCGCCCTCACCCCGTCGTTGTCGTCCAGCGGCCGTCCCTGCGCGTCCAGTCCCAGCAGCAGCCGCACCACGGGCAGCACGGCGTCCGCGCGCCCCTCGTCGAGTCCCGCCGCGAAACCGGGTCTCCCGTCACCCGCGCCCACGCCGCTCCCCCGCCGGCCGGGACCGCGCCGCACCAGCTCCCCGAGCGTTCTGCGCACCCCCGTCTCGTACGCCGAGAACGTCCTCCGCAGCAGCGGCAGCACATCCGTGAACGCCTCCGCCGGCACCCCCGTCAGCCAGCCGTCGACCAGGCTCAGCAGCCGCTCGTCGTGCACGAGGAGCAGCCCGCCGCCGGAGCCGCCGCCGACGAAGCCCTCGATCCAGGCGGCCGCCTCCCCCGGTGGCGTCCCCGATGACAGCGCCAGCCCCATGAGCCGCGCCGCCTCGTCCCCGTCCACCTCCCCCTCGTCCAGCAGCAGCCGCACGGCCCGTCCACGGACGACGCCCGCCACCGCGTGCCGCCCGGACAGCACCCGCAGCACGGTCCGCCAGCGGCCCCGCAGGCCATCGGGGCAGGAGCCGGGGCCGCGGCGCGCCGGGGTGCCGTCGGGTCGCTCCCCTCCCGGGCCGAGCGCCTCCTCCAGCAGCCGCACCGCCCCGTGCACCGCGTCCACGTGTCCCCGCATCTCCTCGGCCGCCTCGGCGTCCAGCGCGGCGCAGGCCGGGGGCAGACCGACGAAGACCCGCTCGGCGAGGCCCGCGGCGACGTCGGCGAGCGCGCCGGTGTCGGTGCCGCGCACATCGCCGTAGCGCAGGGAGCGGACGAGGGCGGGCAGCGCCCGGGCGAGGTGGCCGACGTCGGTGTCGAGCGCCGCCCGGTCGGCGAGGACGCGCATCACCGTGGGCAGCGCCTCCGGCAGACCCGCCAGGAGGCAGCGCTCGGCGAGCGCGGTCACCTCGGCGAGGGTGCGCGCGCCCACGGCGTCCGCCTCCGCCCTGGCCGTCGCGGCGGCGAGCACGGTCGTCCCCCACACCCCGGCCTCGGCCACCCGCACGGACAGCTCCGGCTCCCAGCGCAGCCGCCACGTCTCCCGGAAGGTGCCCGTGCTGCCCCGCGAGGCCACCGGCTCGCCCCAGGGGACGCGCAGCAGCCGCAGCCGGTGCAGGAGCGCGCTGCGCTCGGCGTCGTTCTCCTTGCGCAGGTCGAACTCCGCCTCCCGCTCCGCCGCCTCCGGTCTGAGCCGGAGCCTGCGCTGTATCCGGTCGAGGTCGCGCTGCAACGGCACCGCGGGCGCGGAGCGCGGCACCTCGCCCAGGACGTCCCCGACGACGAGCCGGTCGTGCACGAGCGCCAGCGGCACCTCCGACCCCTCGCTCAGCACCGCCCGCACCGCGTCCGTCGTCTCGCTCAGGCCGGGCAGCGGCCTGCCGCGCAGCACGGCGAGCGCCTCGGCCAGCCGTACCGCCTCGATGACGTGCGCCGAGGACACGATCCGGTCCTCCTCGCGCAGCAGGCCCGCCACCTTGGTCAGCCATCGCTCGACCGGCCGGTCCGGCGCGGCGAACAGGTGCCCGTACCAGCCCGGCGACTCGATACCGGCGCCGTATCCCCCGGCCCGCGCCAGTCTGCGGTTCGTCCACGGCACCCACGTCAGGTCGGTCTTGACCCTGGGCAGGCCCTTGAGCAGCGCCCGGTCGGCGCCGACGCCGGTCCTGCGCCGCAGCGCGGGCACGTGCCAGGCCCCGCAGACCACGGCCACGTCCCCGTCGCCGTACTCCCGCTGTGCCGCCCGCACCCGGAGCCGCATGTGCGCCTCCCGTACGGCGTCCCGGCCGTTCCCCGCGTCGCCGTACGTCTCCCGCAGGGCCCCCATCGCCTCCTCCAGCACGGCGAACGGCGCGAACGGGTCCCGCTCCCCGGCGCCCCGGTGCTCGACGACGTCCTCCCACCAGCGCTCGGGGTCGTCGTAGCCGGCGGCGTCGGCCAGCACGGCGAGGGGATCGCCACGGAGCCCGTCCGCCCCCGAGGGGCTCCTCCCGCCCGCGCGGGCCCCCTCGCCCTCCTTCCCGCCGTGCGCGTTCCCCGCGCCCCCCTCGTCCCCGGCGCCTCCCTCGTCCCCGGCGCCTCCTTCTTCTCCTCCCTCTCCTTCGTCTCCGTCAGCTCCGTCGTCCCAGGCCAGCGTGTGTGTGGCCGGCAGATCGATGAAGCGGGCCGGGGCCCCCTGTTCCAGGGCCCACCGGATCGCGACCCATTCCGGCGAGAACTCGGCCATCGGCCAGAACGCCGACCTCCCGGGCTCGTCCACGGCGTGGGCGAGGAGCGCCACCGGTGGCCGCATGTCCTCGTCGGCCGCCAGCGGGAGCAGCGCGTCGGCCTCCGGTGGCCCCTCGATCAGGACGATGCGGGGCCGCGCCGCCTCCAACGCCGCCCGGACGGCACGGGCCGACCCCGGTCCGTGATGCCGCACCCCGAGCAACAGGGCCTCCCCCGCACCGGCCCGCCCGCCGCCCGCCCGCCCCTCGCCGGCTCCCCGGACGGCCGGCGCCCCCGGGACGGCGTCCCCCGCCACCGGCCGGCCGGCGCCCGCGTCCACGGCCGTCTGCCGGCCCGTCATCCCGTCCCCCTCCGCCTGCGGGTCCACGTCGTGTCGTCGTCCCCCGGCAGCGCCGGCCGCGCGCCCCCGTGGACCACCGCACCCCTCACGTCCCGCCCCCGGTCGCCCTCGATGCCGCTCACGCGCTCACCTCCCGGCAGGCCCGGTAGAAGTCCGTCCAGCCGTCCCGCTCCCGGACCACCGCCTCCAGGTACTCCTGCCACACGACCCGGTCGGCGGCCGGGTCACGGACGACCGCGCCGAGGATGCCCGCGGCGACGTCGCCCGGCCGCAGCACGCCGTCGCCGAAGTGCGCGGCCAGGGAGAGTCCGTTGGTGACGACGGAGATCGCCTCCGCCGTCGACAGGGTGCCGCTCGGAGACTTCACCTTCGTACGCCCGTCGGAGGTGATCCCGTCGCGCAGCTCGCGGAAGACGGTCACCACCCGGCGGATCTCGTCGAGGCCGTCGGGTCCGGCCGGCAGCTCCAGGGAGCGGCCCATCTGCTCGACGCGCCGCGCGACGATGTCGACCTCGGCCTCGACGCTCGCCGGCAGCGGCAGCACCACCGTGTTGAACCGGCGGCGCAGGGCGCTGGAGAGCTCGTTGACCCCGCGGTCGCGGTCGTTGGCCGTGGCGATCAGGTTGAATCCGCGGACGGCCTGCACCTCCTGCCCCAGCTCCGGTATCGGCAGCGTCTTCTCCGACAGGACGGTGATGAGGGTGTCCTGCACGTCGGCCGGGATGCGGGTCAGCTCCTCGACCCGCGCCGTCATCCCCTCCGCCATGGCCCGCATGACCGGGCTGGGCACGAGGGCGTCGCGGCTCGGGCCGTGCGCCAGCAGCCGGGCGTAGTTCCAGCCGTAGCGGATCGCCTCCTCGGGGGTGCCCGCGGTGCCCTGGACCAGCAGGGTGGAGTCCCCGCTGACGGCCGCGGCGAGGTGCTCGGAGACCCAGGTCTTGGCGGTGCCGGGCACACCGAGCAGGAGCAGGGCCCGGTCGGTCGCCAGCGTGCTGACGGCGACCTCGACGATCCGGCGCGGGCCGACGTACTTCGGGGAGATCACCGTGCCGTCCGGCAGGGTGCCCCCGAGGAGGTACGTGGCGACCGCCCACGGAGACAGCCTCCAGCGGGCCGGGCGCGGCCGGTCGTCCTGCGCGGCCAGGGCGGCGAGTTCGCCGGCGAAGGCGTCCTCGGCGTGCGGCCGCAGCACATCGCCCCGCTGCTCCTCGCTCCCCGGCTGTTCCTCGGGCGGCTGCTTCTGACGTGGTTCCGCCGGCAACGGGCCGACGGACGTCGTCGGGTCGATGGGCAGAGACATGGCTGAGGCCCCCTCCAGCTCGGCCGGTTCGGATCTGGTGTCCACCGTGCACCACGGCACTGACAATCCGTTCCGACCTGCGGAAACGCCGTCCCGGACCAGCCCTCGGACCGGCGGTGGGCCCGGCTGCCGGCGCGATTGTCAGTGGGTGGATCTACCTTCGAGGACATGACTCAGCAGGGGGTGCGCTGGACGGCGGACCAGGTGCTGGCACTGGCGCCTGACGTCGCGTCGCGCAAGGCGGGAAGCAGGCTCGGCGCGGCGGGTCCGTGGTCCGGGACGGGGAGTTCCGACGAGGGGATGGTGTGGGGGCTGTGCAAGGGCAGCGGCAGCAAGCCGTACCGAACGGTCGTCGACGTCGCGGACGCCGCGGGACCGGCGTACACGTGCAGTTGTCCGAGCCGTAAGTTCCCCTGCAAGCACGCGCTCGGGCTGTTGTTGCTGTGGTCCGGCGGGGAAGCCGCGGTGCCCGCGGGACGGACGGCACCGGACTGGGCCGAGGAGTGGATCACGGCACGGCGCGGGCGTACGGGGGAGAAACGGGAAGCGGGGGCGCGATGTTCCACGGCCGCCCCGGCCGATCCGGAGGCGGCCCGCCGGAGAGCGGAGCGCCGCGCCGAGCGGATCACCGCGGGGGCGACGGAGCTGGAGCAGCGGCTGGCCGACCTGCTGCGCTCCGGTCTGGCCACGGCCGAGCAGGCGGGATACGGGCCGTGGGAGGAGACCGCGGCCCGCATGGTCGACGCCCAGGCGCCCGGGCTCGCCGCTCGGGTACGGGAGCTGGGGGCGATCCCGGCCTCCGGCCCCGGCTGGCCGGTGCGCCTGCTGGAGGAGTGCGCGCTGCTCCACCTGCTCGACCGGGGCTGGCTGCACCGCGACCGCCTGCCGGACGCCCTGGCCGCGACGGTCCGCACCCGTGTCGGCCTGCCCGCCTCGCCGGACGGCCCGCCGCTGCGTGACGACTGGCTCGTCCTCGCCCAGTACGACACGGCGGACGCGAAACTGACGACCCGCCGCGTCTGGCTCCACGGCGTCGCGTCCGGCCGTACGGTCCTCCTCCTCTCCTACGGCGCCGCCGGCCGCGCACCCGAGCTGGCGCTGCCGGTCGGCCTGGCCGTGGACGCGGAGGTGTCCGCCTACCCGGGCTCCGGGCAGCGGAGGGCGTCCCTCGGCGAGCGGTTCGCCCCGCCCGCCCCCACCGGCGTCCGGCCGCCCGGCGTGACGACGGCCGAGGCCGCGGCCCGCTACGGCGCCGCCCTGCGCGACGACCCCTGGCTGGACTCCGTCCCCGTCACTCTCGGCGGCGTCGTCCCCACTCCCGACGGCGCCTCCTGGCAGCTGGCGGACACCGACGGGGACACCGCCCTTCCGCTCACCCCGGCAGCCGTGTCCCGCCCCGGCCTGTGGCGCCTGGTCGCCCTCTCCGGCGGCCACCCGGTCACGGTGTTCGGCGAGTGCGGCCACCGCGGCTTCACCCCCCTCACGGCCTGGCCGGCGGATCGCGGAGAGGCGGTACGCCTGTGCTGAGCGCACACGACCCCGGCCGTTCCTCCGGCGGCCACGCACATCTCCTCGGGACGGAAGGGAACGTCATGAACGGCACCCCGGCTGCCCTCGCCTCCCCACCGAGCGCCTGGGAGGACCTGGTCACCGCGGCCCTCCTCGGCACGGACCGGCGTACGCCCCCGGGAGCGGCCCCCGGCCGGAACGCGCCGGCCGCCCTGCTGGACGCGGCGGCCGCCGAGACCGTACGGCGGCGGGCCGGTCTGCGGCCGGGGCGGGCCGCGCCCCGGCCTGATCCGGCGCCCGAGGACCCGCGCCCGGCGCTGCCCGCCCCCGCGGCCCGCAGACTGTCCCTGCTGCTGGCCGACCGGCCCGGCACCGGCGGAGGCGGCCGCAGGGGCACCGCGCCGGATCTGATGGAACTGCTCCCCCAGTGGCTGGCGGTGGCGAACGCCCGGGGGTTCGCCGCACCGGCCGAGGCCCTGCCCGCACTGCTCGACGCGGCCCGGGGCCGGACGGACCTGCGCCCGGCGGCGCTGGAGTTCGCGGGCCCGCGAGCCCTGTGGCTGGCCCGGTTCAACCCGGACTGGCGGTTCGCCCTGCGCGCGGCCCCGGGCCGTGGCACGTCCCTGCCGGGCCCGGCGGAGACCGACCGTGTCGACCGGCTCTGGCAGGAGGGTCTGTTCGCCGAGCGGGTCGCGCTCCTCGCGGCGGTACGGGCCCACGACCCCGACGCCGGCCGCGCGCTGCTCACGGCGACCTGGCCGACGGAGCGTGCGGAGGACCGGCTGATGTTCCTGGACTCGCTGCGCACCGGCCTCGGCCCCCGGGACGAGCCGTTCCTGGAGCAGGCACTGGCCGACCGCAGCCGCAACGTCCGGGCCACGGCCGCCGAACTGCTGTCGGCGCTGCCGGGCTCGGCGCTCGCCGCGCGGATGGCGGTGCGGGCCGTCGCGTGCGTGGCCGTCGACCGCACGCGGGACACGCCGACGATCGTCGTGGAGGCGCCGCACGAGTGCGACGCGGCCATGGAACGCGACGGCGTGGTGCCCAAGGCTCCGCCCGGCCGGGGGGAACGGTCCTGGTGGCTGGGCCAGCTGGTGGAGGCGACCCCGCTGACCGCCTGGTCGGCGCGCCTGGGCGGCCGTGCTCCGGCGGAGATCGTCGCGCTGCCGGTGGCCGACGACTGGACGGGTGAGCTGCACGCGGCGTGGTGCCGGGCCGCCGTGCGGCAACGGGACGCCGACTGGGCCCGGGCCCTGCTCGGGGTGCCGTCGGCTCCCGAGGCGGGCGGGCCGGGCGCGGTGTCCCTCGCGGAGCGGGCCAAGCTGCTCGGCACTCTGCCGACGGGCGAGAGGGCGGAGTGGGTGGCCGGGTTCATCGCCGCGCACGGGCTGTCCGAGGCGTTCCAGCTGCTCGGGGTGTGCGCGGTGCCCTGGGCTCCACCGCTCGGCCACGCCGTGGTCGACGCGCTGAACATCGCACGCGACGCGGGGAGCTATCCGTGGAGTTTCAGTGGGGTGATGGGCCTGGCCGAACGCTGTCTCGACCCCGCGGAGGCCGGCCGTCTCGACGGCCTGCTGGCGGTGCCGGACGAATCGGAGGACGCGTCACCCGGGGCGGGCGGCTACTGGGCGGAGGCGTTCCAGCGGCTGAGGACGACGTTGCGGCTGCGCGCGGTGATGGCGGAGGAGCTGGCCCCGTGACGGCGCCGTTGCGTGCGCGCCACGGGCACCCGCCCGCACACGGGGCTTCGCGCCCCGGCAGCCGACGCCGTTGCGCCCACGCCACGCACGCCCGGCCCCGCCCCGCCGGCGCCCCTTCCTCCACGCCAGAGGCACGCGTCCGCACCCCCGACGCCGTCCCCTACGCGCCCAGCACCCCACCGCCGCGTCGGCAGGGCACGTCGGGCGGGCGCCGGCTCACCCGCCGGATGCGGCCGGCTGCCGGGCGTTCGCCCGCACCCACTCCACGATCGAAGCCGTCGTCGCCCCGGGCGTGAAGATCTCCGCGACGCCCTTCTCCTTCAGCGGCGGAATGTCCGCCTCGGGGATGATCCCCCCGCCGAAGACGAGGATGTCGGCCGCGTCCCGCTCCTCGAGGAGTTCGATCACGGCGGCGAAGAGGGTGTTGTGGGCTCCGGAGAGGATGGACAGACCGATCGCGTCGGCGTCCTCCTGGATCGCGGTGTCGACGATCTGCTCGGGAGTCTGGTGGAGCCCGGTGTAGATGACCTCCATGCCGGCGTCGCGCAGCGCCCGCGCGATCACCTTGGCGCCACGGTCGTGGCCGTCGAGTCCCGGCTTGGCCACCACCACGCGGATCGGACCGGCTGCCACACCCATCACTGCCTCCATGAAGCGACTCCATCCATCCGTATCCCTTCCCCGCGCTCCGAGCGGTACCACCACTCCGACCGAGGAAAGTGAACGAACGTTATCTCCAGCTTCCCGTAACCGGCAGTTTCGCGGCACGCGGCGAGGGGGAAATCACACAGTGGGACACGTTCACCGCACGCGGTTCTTTTTCACCCAAAGGGGGAACCCGAGGAGAAACCGCGTACAACGGGAGCCGCAACGGGGTTTCCGCACCGCCGCGCCGCAGGCCGCGCGCCGTGGCGGTGCGGCGCATCGGCGACGGACGCCGGCCCGCTCCGCCGCGACTTCCCCTAGGGCACACGGGGGACAGAGGCGTCCTCGGCGTGCCGACAGGAGGTCGGCCATGCAGGTCACGCGGATGGTGCAGCCCTTACTACCGTTGTGCCGGCGGTTCCTCCCGGGCAGGCCGGCGGCACTCTCCGTGACTCTCCTGAAAGCGACCGCGCTGGACATCGCCGTTCTCGCCGGGCATCTGATCCTCTATCCCTCCGGCATCGCCTCGGAACGCCGCGGTGAAGCCGCCCCCGCACCGCCCGCGACGGACGGCGCCGAGGACCCGGCCCGGCTGCCGGCCCGGCCGCTGCCCCCGGTCGTCCTGCTGCACGGCTTCATCGACAACCGCTCGGTCTTCGTCCTGCTGCGCCGCAGCCTCGCCCAGCACGGCAGGCACCGGGTCGAGTCACTCAACTACTCCCCGCTGACCTGCGACATCCGCATCGCGGCGGAGCTGCTGGGCCGGCACATAGAGGAGATCTGCGAGCGCACCGGCAGCGACCGGGTGGACGTCGTCGGGCACAGCCTCGGCGGCCTGATCGCCCGCTACTACGTGCAGCGGCTCGGCGGTGACGCGCGCGTGCGCACACTGGTCACCCTCGGTACCCCGCACTCGGGCACCCGGGTGGCCCGCCTGGCGAACGCGCACCCCATCGTGCGCCAGATGCGCCCCGGCTCGGCGGTCATCGAGGAGTTGTCCCGGCCCGCCCCCGGCTGCCGCACACGCTTCGTCGGCTTCTGGAGCGACCTCGACCACCTGATGGACCCGCTGGAGACGGCCCGGATCGACCACCCCGACCTGCTCACCGAGAACGTGCGGGTGAGCGGCATCGGCCATCTCGCCCTGACCGTGCACCCGGCCGTCGCGACCGGCATACGTCAGGCCCTCGACGACGACGGGACGGGACGCGCCACGCTCAGCCCCACGACTGGGCACGCCGACGGCCTGACGGTGGCCTAGAGGACTTCCGCCCGCACCGGCCGCACAGCGGCCGGCTCCCTTTTCCGCCCTGTTTCCGTCCTCGAATGATCGAACATTCTTCGAACATAGGGCCAAGGTCGCGTCCACCCTCCCCCGAAACAGGGCCGATTGCCCCTTTCCCGCGAGCACGAAACCTGACGAAGATTGTCGTGCCCGCGTACCGCCGGGTACAGTCGCCGCACTGCTCTGGCAGCCCCTGTCGTCGAGGCGAGAGAGAAGTTGGTGAACGATCGTCACCCGTCGGGGACCCTGACCACCCCGGCTCCGGCTTCCGACGCAGACGCGGCGCACTACGCGTCGTACAGCTCCACGGAAGCCCAGTACGGCGATTTCACCAGCGGCGATTTCACCAGCCATGACGCGTACGACACCGGCGCGCACCCCACCGGCCACTTCGCGGCCGACCCCCTCTTCGGCAACCTTCCCGGCGACGGCGCCTCCACGGGTGCGTACGACACCGGGCAGTGGTCGACGGGCAGCCACCAGACCCTGAACTACGACCCGTATGCGGCCCAGCACCACGCCGCCTACGACACGGGCGCGTACGACACCACCACGTGGACCACGGGCGGCCACCAGCAGGTACCGGACCAGCAACCGCTGTCGGCCATCCCGCACCAGGCGACGGCGCCCGACACCAGCGGGCAGTGGGACGCCAGCGCCTGGCTCCAGCCCGACGGGACCGGCGGGCCCGCCGCCGACGGGCCCCAGCAGTGGGAATGGGGCACGCAGGCCTTCGACACCGGCGCCTACGACGCCACGCAGTGGAACTCCGACGGCGCCGACGCCCCGGACGCCGAGGCCTTCGAGCAGTCCGCCGAGCCGCCCTTCGACCAGCAGGGCGCCACCACCTTCGAGCAGGGCGACTACCGGCAGCCCGACTTCGAGCGGACCGACTTCGAGCGGACCGACTTCGAGCACGGCGCCTACGACGAGTCGGCCGCGTACGAGGAACACCCGTCGGGTGACGGTGAGTCGACCGCGACGGGCGAGCTGCCCGCCGTCTCCGAGCTCCCCCTCCTCGACGACCAGGAGGACGTCGCCCCGGCCCCCGCCTCCCGCGCGGCCGCCCGCAACTCCGGCCGCTCCCGGCGCCGTACGCCCCCGAAGCGTTCCGCGTTGCTGACGGTGGCCGTGCCCTCGGCCTGTGTCATGGGCGTCGCCGGTATCGCGGCCGCTTCCGTCGGCACCCTGACCGGCGACGACAAGGACACCTCGGCGGCCGCGTCGGACGCGCAGTCGGTGAAACCGTCTGCCGCCAACAACAAGCTCGACACCCAGCTGGAGACCCTCACCGCCGAGGCCGACGACTTCGCCGACCGGGCCAGCCGGACGCAGGAACGTATCGACCTCAAGGCGCAGCAGGAGGCCGAGAAGAAGAAGGCGGCGGCCGAGGCGGCCCGCAAGGAGCGGCTGCGCCCCAAGTACGCCCTCCCGGTCAGCCAGCACGGACTCAGCGCCTACTACGGCCAGGCCGGCGTCAACTGGATGTCCCAGCACACCGGCATCGACTTCCCGGTCTCCTACGGCACCACGGTCATGGCCGCGACCGACGGCACCGTCCGCACACAGTGGAACAGCGCCTACGGCAACATGATGATCGTGACGGCGAAGGACGGGACGGAGACCTGGTACTGCCACCTCTCCAGTTACCGCGTCGCCTCCGGGACGACCGTGAAGGCCGGCGACCCGATCGCGTACTCCGGGAGTTCCGGCAACTCGACCGGCCCGCACCTGCACTTCGAGGTCCGGCCGAGCGGCGGCTCGGCGATCGACCCGCTGTCGTGGCTGCGCAGCCACGGCCTCGACCCGACGTAACCCGGCTCCGACCAGCAGCTCCCGCCCTACGGGCTGTCGGGAACCCGTACGGCTTCCGAGCCCCCGCCGTACGAGCGGGGGCTCCTTCCGTGCACGCGCACGGCCTTCGGGCGCGGCGCGGGTCCCGGCCGGAACCGCTACAGCTTCTCCACCGGCGCGTACCGCAGCAGCAGCCGCTTCGGCTTGGTGTCGCCGAAGTCGATCGTCGCCTCCGCGTTGGCACCCGTGCCCTTCACTCCCACGACCGTACCGAGCCCGAACTGGTCGTGTGTGACGCGGTCGCCGACGGCCAGTGAGACCACCGGCTTCTCCGCGGTCCGCCGCGTGGCGAAGCCGGACGCGCCGGACGCCGAGGAACGCGAACGGGACGAGGACAGCGAGGCCGCCACGCCGGACACCGGACCGGAGGACCCGCGCGGAGCCGCGCCCGTCCGCTTCCAGTCGACGTGGGTGGCCGGGATCTCCTCCAGGAAGCGGGAGGGCGGGTTGTACGACGGCTGCCCCCAGGCGCTGCGCATCGCCGACCGGGTCAGGTAGAGCCGCTCCCGCGCGCGGGTGATCCCGACGTAGGCCAGGCGGCGTTCCTCCTCCAGTTCCTTGGTCTGGCCGAGGGCGCGCATGTGCGGGAAGACGCCGTCCTCCATGCCGGTCAGGAACACGACGGGGAACTCCAGGCCCTTGGCGGTGTGCAGGGTCATCAGGGTGATGACCCCGGAACCGTCCTCGTCCTCGTCGGGGATCTGGTCGGAGTCGGCGACCAGCGCGACCTGCTCCAGGAAGTCGGCCAGGGTGCCGGTGTTCTCCTCGCCGCGTTCCTGCTCGAACTCCAGGGCCACGGCGGCGAGTTCCTGGAGGTTCTCGATCCGGGTCTCGTCCTGCGGATCGGTGGAGGCCTGCAACTCGGCGAGGTAGCCGGTGCGTTCGAGGACCGCTTCGACGACCGTCGCCGGGCCTGCGCCCGATTCGACGATCGTGCGGAGTTCCTCCATCAGCGCGTTGAACCGCTTCACGGCGTTCGTCGAGCGCGCGGCCATGCCGTACGCCTCGTCGACGCGCTTCAGCGCCTGCGGGAAGCTGATCCTCTCGCGCTGGGAGAGGGCGTCGATCATGGCCTCGGCGCGCTCGCCGATACCGCGCTTGGGCACGTTGAGGATGCGGCGCAGCGGGACGGAGTCCTCCGGGTTGGCGAGGACCCGCAGGTAGGCGAGGACGTCCCGGACCTCCTTGCGCTCGTAGAAGCGGACACCGCCGACGACCTTGTAGGGCAGGCCGACGCGGATGAAGACCTCTTCGAAGACACGGGACTGGGCGTTGGTGCGGTAGAAGACGGCGACGTCGCCCGCCTTCGCCTCGGCGGCGTCCGTGAGGCGGTCTATCTCGTCGGCGACGAACTGCGCCTCGTCGTGCTCGGTGTCGGCGACGTAGCCGGTGATGCGCGCGCCCGTGCCCGCGTTGGTCCACAGGTTCTTGGGGCGGCGGGACTCGTTGCGCTCGATGACCGCGTTGGCCGCGGAGAGGATGGTCTGTGTGGAGCGGTAGTTCTGCTCCAGCAGGATCGTCGTCGCGTCCGGGTAGTCCTCCTCGAACTGAAGGATGTTGCGGATCGTCGCGCCGCGGAAGGCGTAGATCGACTGGTCGGCGTCGCCCACGACGCACAGTTCGGCGGGCGGTACGTCGTCCTCTGCGGGCGGTACGTCGACGGGGTGCCCGGCGGTGCCCACGAGCTCTCGGACGAGGGTGTACTGGGCGTGGTTGGTGTCCTGGTACTCGTCGACCAGGACATGGCGAAAGCGGCGGCGGTAGTGCTCGGCGACGTCGGGGAAGGCGCGCAGCAGGTTGACCGTCGTCATGATCAGGTCGTCGAAGTCGAGGGCGTTCGCCTCGCGCAGCCGCGACTGGTAGAGGGCGTAGGCCTGGGCGAGGGTCTTCTCGAAACCGTCGGCGGCCTGGGCGGCGAAGTCCTCCTCGTCGATCAGCTCGTTCTTCAGGTTGCTGATCTTCGCGCTGAAGGACTTCGGCGGGTAGCGCTTGGGGTCGAGGTCCAGATCACGGCAGACCAGGGCCATCAGCCGCTTGGAGTCGGCGGCGTCGTAGATCGAGAACGAGGACGTGAAGCCGAGCTTCTTGCTCTCGCGGCGCAGGATGCGCACGCACGCGCTGTGGAAGGTCATCACCCACATCGCGTTCGCCCGGGGGCCGACGAGCTGCTCGACGCGCTCCTTCATCTCGCCCGCGGCCTTGTTGGTGAAGGTGATCGCGAGGATCTCGCCGGGGTGGACGTGCCGCTCGGCGAGGAGGTGGGCGATGCGGTGGGTGAGCACGCGCGTCTTGCCGGAGCCGGCGCCGGCGACGATGAGCAGCGGGGTGCCGGAGTGGACGACGGCGGCGCGCTGGTTGTCGTTGAGCCCCTCCAGGAGCGCGGCCGCGTCGATCACCGGGCGCGGGGCGCCGTCGCGGTAGTGGGCGTCCCGGTCCGGGGGCACGTCGAACTTCCCGCCGAACAGATCGTCCGGAAACGACTCCGGAGCGTGATCGTCCTCGGGCGGTGGCGGCGGTTCCTCCTCGTGGCCGCGCGGGGCCTGGAGGTCCGCCAGGAAGCTGTCGTCAAAGAGGCTGCTCATCGCTCTCCGAGTCTAGGGTGCCCCACCGACAACCGGCCGCCGTCCCGAGAACATCCCGCTTCCCGCCGCCGCCCGATCCGCCCAGGGCGGCAGGGGCGAGGCGGCACCCACCGACCGGATCGGGAGCGTCACTGTTCGTATCCGACCGTTCTCCACTGTCATAAATCGGGGCAAACAATCATCTATCGCTCCACTCTTGCCCGGCTTCGGCGCCGCCCTGCCGAAGGTCACGAAAATGTATCGGGCATATCACCCAGCAACCTTCACAGGCACCACACGAGTTGGCTACCGTGCCGGGCAGGCCGTACGACCCCCACCGGCGAACCTCGCCGGGCCGCACGGCCTCCGCCGAATCCAGCGCGGCCCGACGTGGCAGCCGGAGCCGGGACCCACCGAGATCCCGGGGTGAATCGGCCCGACTCCCTGCGGGGACGAGGCCGTAGGGCAACCCTTCCGACCGTCCGCCCGAACCCTCCCCCAGTGCCTGAACGGCCTGGGGGTGCCCCCACCGCTAACCCGGTAGGCGGAACATGGAAGGAGTCGCCTCCCTTGGCGTCGCAGCACCGCAAGCCGCGCCTCTCGGGCACGCGCGTAGCAGGCATACGCACACCCGCCCTCGCCACCGCCGCCCTCACCTCGGTGGCCCTGCTCTCCCAGACGGCCAACGCCGCGCCCTCCACCGAAGGCAAGCCGAGCCTGGAGGAGGTCGAGAAGAAGGTCGACGACCTCTACCGCCAGGCGGAGTCGGCCACCGAGAAGTACAACGCCGCCAAGGAGAAGACGACCAAGCAGCGCAAGCGCGTCGACGCCCTCCTCGACGACGTGGCCCAGCGCACCCAGAAGCTCAACGAAGCACGGGAGCAGCTCGGTTCCTTCGCCGCCGCCCAGTACCGCACCGGCGCCTCCGCACCCGACACGGCGACCTTCCTCCTCGCGGACTCCCCGCAGGACTACTTCGACCGGACCCAGCTGATGGACCGGCTGACCGAACGCCAGAAGGACGCGGTCGACGACTACGTCACCGAGCAGTCGGAGACCATGAAGAAGCGCCAGGAGGCCACGCAGAGCCTCGAGACGCTCACCGACTCGCAGAACGACCTCAAGACGGCCAAGGCCACCGTCCAGAAGAAGCTCGGCACCGCGCGCTCCCTGCTGTCGCAGCTGACGGCGGAGGAGAAGGAGCGGCTCGCCGCGATCGAGCGGAAGAAGCAGCAGGAGGCCGCCCGCAAGGCGGCGGAACTCGCCGAGCAGCAGGCGGCGGAGGCGGCGGCCGCCCAGCAGGAGAACGGCGGCTCCTCGGACACGAGCGCCTCGTCGGGCACGTCCTCGTCGTCCTCCGCGTCCACGGACGCCTCGTACACCACCAAGGCCGAGAAGGCCCTGGCCTTCGCCCGCGCCCAGATCGGCAAGCCGTACGTCTGGGGCGCCACCGGCCCCGAGTCCTACGACTGCTCCGGCCTCACCCAGGCCGCCTGGAAGGCCGCCGGCGTCACCCTTCCGCGCACCACCTACGACCAGGTCGACGCGGGCACCACCGTCTCCCTCGCCGATGCCCTGCCGGGCGACCTGATCTTCTTCTACGACGACGTCAGCCACGTCGGGATCTACATCGGCAACGGCATGATGATCCACGCTCCGAAGCCGGGCGCGTACGTGCGGGAGGAGTCGGTGTACTACGACGGGGAGTCGTCGATCCACAGCGTGGTGCGACCGGCCTGACCGGGCGCCGGGCGCTGGGGCGACGGGCGCTGGGGCGACGGGATACGGGCGCTCGGGCGGCGGGCGGTCTGGGTTACCGGCGGGCGGGCTACTCGGGCCTTCGCTCCCCCACCGTAGGCGGGGGAGGCCGTTCCTTGTCCTGCGCCCGCGCGTAATTCCCCGCTCCTGCGCGCGTGCCCCCGCGCGCGCCGCCCGGCGCTCCTTACCATCGGCCGCATGCCCCGCTCTTCACCCCTCCGCGCCTGGTGGGCGCAGCGTCCGCCGGCGGCCGGGGCCGCTGTGATGGCGACCGGCATCCTGTCGATCGGCCTGAACCTGACGGGGCACGACCTGCTGTCCCTGACCGCCCTGGCGCTGGCGGGGGTCGGCTGGGTGGCCCTGGCGGTGGACTTCGCCGTACGGCTGCTGCGGGAGCGCGAGCGGTGGCTGGCCGAGGCGGGGACGCCGGCGGGCCTGACGGCCGTCGCGGCGACCACCGTGCTCGGCGCCCGGATCTCCTCGCTCGGCTGGCAGCCGCTCGCCGAGGCGCTGCTTGCACTGGCGGCGGTGCTGTGGCCCGTGCTGCTGGTGGAGGTCATGAGGCATTGGGAGCGGCGCATGCCCGGGGCGGTGTTCCTGTGTTGTGTCGCCACACAAGGGCTGGCCGTGCTGGCCGCGACGCTCGCGCGGGCCGAGGCAGAGGCCTGGCTCGCCCGCGCCGCGCTCGTCCTGTTCTGGCTCGGCCTGGCCGTCTACGTCGTGACGCTGGCCCGGTTCAGCCTGCGGCAGGTGGCCGAGGGCGCCGGGGACCAGTGGGTGGCGGGCGGCGCGCTCGCCATCTCCGCGCTGGCGGGCGCGAAGCTCCTGCTGGCCGAGGGCGGCGGGCTGTATCTGTGGAACGTGGACGACGCCGGCGTCCTGCGCACCATGACCGTCGCCCTGCTCGTCCTGGCCCTGCTCTGGTACGCCGTGCTGCTCGTCGCCGAGCTGTGGTGGCCGCGCCCCCGCTACGACATGCGCCGCTGGTCGACGGTGTTCCCGATGGGCATGACGGCGGTCGCCGCCCTGTCCGTCGCCGACGCCGTCGACGCCCCGCGGCTGGCGGGCCCCGGCCAGGTGCTGCTGTGGATCGCGGTGGCGGTCTGGCTGGCCGTCGCCGTGGGGGCGCTCGTGGCCGCCCGTACCTCCGTCAGGTCCACAGGACGGCGATGAAGACGTTGGCGACGGTCAGCAGGCCGACCAGTCCGAACAGGGGCTTCTCCACCTTCTCGTCGTCCCGCTTCACATAGACGAGACCGAGGATCACGATCAGCAGGGCCAGCTTCACGCCGATCTTGATGTTGTTGACCTGCTGGTCGTCGGCCTGGTTGAGCCCGACCAGCACCACGCCGGTGACCAGCATCGTCGCCGCGCCGTGCAGCATCGCGGGGACGAAGCGGGCCGTGCCCCGGCCCATCGCCTTCATCTGTGTGAGGAAGCCGCCGAGCAGCGCGGCGATGCCGATGATGTGGAGGCCGACGAACAGATGGATGAGTAGGTCCATGGAGCCGGATGCTAACCAGCCGCCCCGACAGCGCTCCACACCACCCCCACCTCTCCGGGTCGCGACACTTGCATATATGCGCCCCATAGCAGCCCGTCGCCCGGATGTGACCCGATTGCACCGCATCGGTCAGCGCGCCGCACGAAGGCGGTTCCCTCGGACCGGGTCACCGAGCACGTCCGGTCGCCAGGCTGTCCGCTCGGGACACTTCCGCACATCGCGTTACCGAACCGACACCGACGGGCCTAGCGTCCTGCCCCAGGTGACCGGCTCCCCACCGCCGCCCCGGCCGGGGACGGCAGCCGGGCACCACCGCCGAGAGTCCGGCGGCGGTCCCGCTCCCCCGTGCGGGCCGCCGTCGGGCGCGTCAGCCGCACCCCGCGGCCGTACGTCCGTCCGCTCCCCCGGCGGGCACGGGCCCCACGCCCCGGCCCGCCTGACGGCCGTACCGACGAGGCGGTCGTACGAAAGGACGTGCAGTCCCACGTGGCAGCGCACCGCAAGCCCCGTCCACGCTCACTCGGCGGCCATACCCTCCGCACGGCGGCCACGCTCGCCCTTGCCGGAGCGGCGGGCGCGACGGCCTTCGACGGAACCGGGCACGCCGAGCCGGACCCCACACCGGCGGAGGTGAAGGCCAAGGTGGACAAGCTGTACCAGGAGGCGGAAGCCGCCACCGAGAAGTACAACGGCGCGCAGGAGGAGGCGACGGCGGCCGAGGGACGGCTGACGGCCCTCCAGGACGAGGCCGCCCGGAAGGAAGCGCGGCTCAACACGGCGCGGGAGGCACTGGGCACGGTGGCGGCGGCGCAGTACCGCAGCGGCGGGCTGGACCCGGCGGTGCAGTTGGCGCTCTCCGACGACCCCGACCGGTACCTCGACGGCGCCGCCTTCGTCGAACGCGCCGGCGACCGTCAGTCCGCGGCTGTCAACGGCGTCCACAAGCAACTGCGGGAGATCGAACAGTTGCGCGGTGCCGCCCGCGTGGAAGTCACCTCCCTCAAGGCGCGCCGGACGGAACTGAGACGGCACAAGGAGACGATCACCGGCAAGCTGGACGCGGCCCGCCGTCTGCTGTCCCGGCTGACGGCGGCGGAACGCGCCCGGATGCTGACGGACACGGCCGGCGCGGCCGGCACCCGCGCCTCACGGGCCTCGGCCGGCGCCCGCGACACCCTCCAGGCCCCTGGCTCCACCACCGCCGCCCCCACCTCCCGTGCGGCGGCCGCCGTCTCCTACGCCTACGCCAAGCTCGGCAGTCCGTACGTGTGGGGCGCGACCGGCCCGAACGCCTTCGACTGCTCGGGGCTCGTCCTGGCCGCTTACCGCTCCGCGGGCGTCTCCCTGCCCCGCACGACCTACGCCCAGATCGACGCCGGACGCCGCGTCTCCCGCTCCGAACTCCTCCCGGGAGACCTGGTGTTCTTCTACTCCGGCATCACCCACGTGGGCATCTATGTCGGCGGCGGCCGGATGATCCACGCGCCGAACCCTTCCGCCCCGGTCCGCGTGGCGCCCCTCGACGAGATGCCGTACGCGGGGGCCACCCGCGTGGTGTGACGGCGTGTGGGGCACACTGTCGGGCCAACCGGACCATTTCACGGGTCCGTTGACGCGGTAGGTTCAGCGCGCGTGACGATCGGTTCCCCACCGCCGTCGCCGCGCTCCGCTCCCCTCGGCCGAAAGAGCCCCCGATGTCCCCCGCCACTCTGCCCCCACTTCCTCCCCCCTCCCACCTCGGCGCCTGGTCGGACCGGTCGGCGCTGCTGGCCGACCGGGAGCGGGCCCTGGACGTGCTGCACCGGTGCAGCCTCGGCGTGCACCGCGTGCTGCTGCTGTGGCTGCTGGCGCTCGCGGCGATCATCGGATGGTCGTTGCTGGTCCTGCCGGTGCAGCAGTTCGAGGAGAAGGATCCGACCGGTTCGCTCCTCGGCCCGGTCTTCGCGCTCATCGGCGTCGCCGCCCTCACCCCGTCCGTCACCGCCGTCGTCCTCGCCATCCGCCGTGACCACCGGACACGGCAACTCCTCGAAGCGTGGCTCGCGCTGGACAGCCATCCCCTGTCCGACGCCCGCCTGCGCTCCCCGGGCCTCAGTCTCTTCTGGCTGCTGTCCTCCCTGACGGTCGCCGCGATCGGCCTGTGGGCGTCCTTCGTCTCCGCCGTCGGCGCCCGACCGGGCCCGTCGGCCTACGCCGACATCGCCCTCGGTATGGGCACCGGCACCATCCTGTGGCTGACCGGCCTGATCGGCGTGGTGAAGGCGGTACAGCACTACCGGTGGGCCCTGCGCGTGCTGGGACCGACACCGACGGGACAGCGGTGACCCGTCGGAGTACGACACCGGTGTCCCGTCGAAGTACGGGACGGCTGTGACCCACCGGAGTTCCGCCGCCGGCTCCGCCGGCCGCCCGGCGGTGTTCAGCGCGCCCTCACCCGGTCCTGACCGGATGCCCCGCCCTGCTTCACACCAGTCGCCGTGCCGTCGCCCACCGCGTCAGCTCGTGCCGGTTGGACAGCTGGAGCTTCCGCAGCACCGCCGAGACATGGGACTCGACCGTCTTCACGGAGATGAACAGCTGCTTGGCGATCTCCTTGTAGGCGTAGCCGCGGGCGATGAGCCGCAGCACCTCGCGCTCGCGCTGGGTGAGACGGTCGAGGTCCTCGTCGACCGGCGGAGCGTCGGTCGAGGCGAAGGCGTCGAGGACGAACCCGGCGAGGCGGGGCGAGAAGACCGCGTCGCCCTCCTGCACCCGGAAGACGGAGTCGACCAGGTCGTTGCCGGTGATCGTCTTGGTGACGTAGCCCCGGGCACCGCCGCGGATCACCCCGATCACGTCCTCCGCCGCGTCCGACACCGACAGGGCGAGGAAGCGCACGGGCCGCTCGGAGTCGGCCATCAGCGCGGCACAGCGCCGCAGCACCTCGACCCCGCCCCCGCCCGGCAGGTGGACGTCGAGCAGGACGACCTCCGGCCGGGTCGCGTTGATGACCGTGACCGCCTGGTCGACGTCCGCGGCCTCGCCCACGACCTCGACACCGGTCTCCTCGGTGCGGCCGATCTCGGCCTGGACGCCGGTACGGAACATGCGGTGGTCGTCGACGAGCACCACACGCACATGGCGCCCGCCCGTACCGTCACCGGCTGCCTTCGCCGGTTCGGCCGCCTCGGCCGCTCCGGCCGTTCCGTTCGCCTCGGTCGGGTCACTCATGACGTCTTCTCCGCCCTCTCCATCTCCAGCTCGACCTCCGTGCCGCCGCCCGGCACCGCACGCAGGCGCGCCGTGCCGCCGTTGCGCTCCATACGGCCGATGATCGATTCTCTGACACCCATGCGGTCGGCGGGTATGGAGTCGAGGTCGAAACCGGGACCGCGGTCCCGGACCGACACGAAGACCGTCCTTCCCTCGACTTCGGCGTAGACCTGCACGGCGCCGCCCTCGCCACCGTACTTGGCGGCGTTCACCATGGCCTCGCGCGCGGCCTGCATCTGCGCGGTGGTCCGCTCGTCGAGCGGGCAGTCGCCGACGACCACGACCTCGATGGGGACGCCGTGCTTGTCCTCGACCTCCGCGGCGTTGCGCCGCACCGCGTCGGCGAGGGTGACCGGTTCGTCGGCCTCGTCCTTGCCGGTGCCCTCCGGCTTGTACAGCCAGGTGCGCAGGTCGCGCTCCTGGGCACGGGCGAGACGGCGTACCTCGCCCGCGTTCTCCGCGTTGCGCTGGATCAGGGTGAGCGTGTGCAGCACCGAGTCGTGGACGTGGGCGGCGACCTCCGCCCGCTCCTGGGCACGGATGCGCATCAGGCGTTCCTCGGACAGGTCCTGCGTCATGCGGACGAGATACGGTCCGGCGAGCAGGGTGATGCCGACGAGGACGGCGAGAGCGGCCTGCAGGACCGAGTCCAGGTGGGCGGCGGAGCCCTGGAGAACGAACGTGCCGGAGACACCGGCGGTGACCAGCAGGACTCCGGCGCCCGCGCGCAGCAGTGTGAGCGTACGGCGTCTGCGGCCGACCTCGACCCAGCGGGCCCTGCGGGCGTTGTCCGCCTGGCGCCATACGAGGGCGACACCCGCACCGACGAGAACCGCGGGCAGCAGGTACGCCTTGGCGCCGCTGCCGAGGTCGACGCTGCCCACGAAGACCATGGCGACGACGACCATGAGGAGCAGGGCGACGATCTGGCCCCGGTCCGGTTTACGGGCGACGAGCCGGCGCCGGCCGTCGGGCGCGGTCTCGGTGGCGACGAGGGACGGGGGCTTCTGGTCTCCGACTCCGCCGACACCGAGCGGCACGAAGAACCAGAAGGCCGCGTAGAGCAGGGCGCCGAGGCCGTTGGCCAGGAACAGACCGGCGAAGACGAGCCGTACCCAGATGACCGGCAGCCCGAGATGTCCGGCGAGCCCCCGCGCCACGCCACCCAGCCAGCGTCCGTCACTGCTGCGGTAGAGCTTGCGCGGCGGCCGCGGTTCGACGAGTGGCGCTGCTGCGGCTTCCGGCATGCCACTGATGGTCACACGGCCCGCCGACCCCGGACATCAGGGTTCGCCCCCGAGACGCCCCTGATCTCCGACGCGCTCGCGGGCCGAACGCCTCCCGGGCGCCGGATCAGGGCCGATATCAGGGTCCGGCCAGGGTCATACCGACTGCCGTCGAGCCGCCTCGCCCGCCACCATGGACCCATGGCAGATCACCAGCACGCCGCGGACGCCGTGCCCGACGGAGGCACCGCACCCGACGCGGCCACCCCGTCCACCGGCGCCCTCGGCGCCGCAGGTGAGGAACCGCGCGCGCACGAGCGAGCGGGCGTGCACGAGCGGGCGGGCGCACGCGGAGAACAGGGTGCGCCCGAAGGGGCGGGCGAGGCCGGAAGGGCAGACGTGAACGAGGAGACAGCTACGGCCGACACGGCCGCCGGCGAGAGCACCGACACCACCGCCGACTCCCCGCACAGGTTCCGCCGCGATCGTGAGCACAAGGTGCTCGCCGGCGTCTGCGCGGGCCTCGGGCGGCAGTGCGACATGGACCCGGTGATCTTCCGGATCACTCTCGCCGTGCTCTCCGCGACCGGCGGCATCGGCCTCATCTTCTACGGCTTCGCCTGGCTCTTCGCCCCCTACGCCGACGACGAGAACGAGGTGCGCAAGCTGCTGACCGGCCGCGTCGACGGCCAGGCCCTCGTGGCCCTGCTGTTCGCGCTGGTCGGCTGCGGGGTGTTCCTGACGATGCTGAACAACGGCGAGGTGCTCACCTTCGCCGTCGTCGTCTCCCTGCTCCTGGCCGGCGCCGGATACTGGTCGAGACACCGGGACGCCCCCGACGCCGACCCGCTCGCCGCCCAGGCCGTCGCCGACGCCCCGCCGGAGGCCCAGGCACCGCCGGTCCCGGCCGCCTACCCCTCCTGGTGGCGCGACCCCATCGTCAAGGACGGCACCCACTACGGCGGCACGGGGTATCTGTGGGGACCCCGGGACGCCCGTAGACCTGACCTCAGCTCGATCGTCGACGTACGTCTCACGGGCCACACGAGCGCCCGCGCCGGCATACGGACACCGCCCGGCCGGTCCCCACGGCCGCGCGGTCCCCGCTGGATCGGGGGCTGGCTGTTCCTGCTCGCGGTCCTCGCGGGCGGACTCGCCACCCGCGCCGCCTGGGACGAGCACCCGCTGGGCACCAGCCTCCAGGCCGGACTGGCCACCGCGCTCGCCGTCCTGGGCCTGGGCATCGCGGTCAGCTCGTTCCTCGGGCGCACGGGCGCGGGGTCGGTGTTCCTGGCGGTCCTCACCGCGGGCCTGCTGGCCGGGGCGGCCCTCCTGCCCAAGGACATCAGCACGAGCTGGGTGGACACGACCTGGCGGCCCGCGACCGTCGCGGACGTCCGCGAGGGCTATGACCTCGGCACCGGCGACGCCACGCTGGATCTCTCCCGGCTGGCGCCGGCCGAGGGGCAGACCGTGAGCACCGACGCCGAGGTGGGGTTCGGGCGGCTGCGGGTGATCGTGCCTGCGGACGTGACGGTGAACGTGACCATCGATGTGGGCCTGGGCGACATTCAGTTGCCGGGCGAAGGCCAGGAGGACGTGGACGTGCAGCCGGGCAAGCGCAAAGAGGTGACCCTGTCGCCGGTGTCGGGCGGCACGGGCGCCGGGACGATCGACCTCGATCTGCAGGTCGGGGCGGGGCAGGCGGAGGTGACCCGTGCTGCGTCATGAGTTCCGCCCGGGCCGGCTGGTGGCCGGGGCAGCCTTCACCCTTGCGGGCGTCACCTATGCGGGCGACGCGGGTGGTCTCTGGGAGACACCGTGGTTCGCCGTGATCCCGATGGTGGTGGGCGGCCTCTGCCTGGCGGGAGCGACAGGAGTGCTGATCCGGGCCATACGCAGACGGCGGGGACCGCGTCGGGGGACTCCCGCCGGGGCGGGCGGGGGCAGGGCGGCCTGACCGTCCTGGTGGCCCTCGGCCCCGGCGGGGCGCCACCCCGCCGGGGCCGAGGGCCACCAGGCCGAGCCGTCGCACAGCGCACGGCACGCCGACGCGACGTTCAGCGTGCCCCGCTCCCGGACCGCAGTCGGCGGACCTGCCTAGAAGCCACCCGCCCGCTGTCGCCTGCTCTTGCGCCATGCCGCGTCGAGGGAGAGGAAGGGTGCGCCGGCGAGGACCAGGGGAAGCCAGGCCATGAGGTAGGCGAGGTCGTTGCCGTAGTAGTAGGGGTCCGAGGCCCAACTCACCGTCAGCCACAGGCTGAGGGAGATCAGGGCACCGCCGAGTGCCGCGAGGCGGGCCAGGAGGCCCAGGAGCGTGCCGATACCGACGGCGAGTTCACCGAAGGCCATGGCGTAACCGAAGCCGGTGGGGCTCCTCAGGGCGAGGTCGACGAGGGCGGGGATGGCCGAGGAGTCACGGACGGCACGCATGGTGTCGCCGATCGAGCCGGCGCCGCTGTCCTTGAGGAAGGCGCCGTCGGTGAGCTTGTCGAGGCCGGCGTAGATGAAGGTGACGCCGAGGAAGACGCGGAGTGGAAGGAGGGCGTACCGGGCGGCGGTGTCCCGCCGGTCGCCGTCGCTGTTGAGGTAGGAGGAGTGGGTGTCCGTTCTCAAGCTGTGAGTCATCGCCCGTGGTCGCCTCTCGCCCGACGTGGTGGAACCCCTCAACAGACCATACGTACGAAATGGGAGGTGTGCTCAATGGTCGACCGGACCCGCCCGGAAAAGTCCCCCGGCGTGCCGCACGCTGTCCACCTGTCGGGTCTGCTCCTTCTCCGCCTGGTCGTCCCGCTGCTCCTTCTCCGACTTCTACTCCGTCACGTCGATCGCGTAGCGGTTGGTCTCGACGCCCGCCGCCGTCACCACCTGCACCTCCACCCGGCCGGGTTCCACCTCCGCCGGTACGGGGACGGTCAGGACCGCGTCGGTGGGGTTGCTGAAGCCGCCCGTGACGGGAACGAGGGGCACGTGGACGTGGACCGTGCCGATGCGGACGACCATGCGCGAGAGGCGGTCGGCGGCCTGTGCGCCGGGCGGGACGAAACCGGCGCCGCGGATCTCGATGTCGTCGCCGGTGCGGATCGGGGCGTCCAGGTCCCCGGCCTCGCGGGAGCGGACGACGGAGAGGATGACCGGGCGGCCGCCCTCCGCGTACTTGCCGGCGAGGTAGGTCGCGGCCGAGACCAGCACCACCACGGCCAGCCCCCAGGGGAGGTCGGGCAGTTGGTCGGGGCGGCGGGCGAGGCGTACGGCGGCGAAGGCCAGGGCGACGGCGCTGATCACGACGTACTGGATGTCGGCGAAGGTGCCGCGGCCCGCGTCGTCGGTCAGCAGGTCGGCGGCCCGGGGCCGGTGCGCGCGGACCTTCTGCAGCCGCTGGGCCAGGACACGGAGCCCGACGACCCTGCGCACCAGCACGGCGATCGCGCAGACCACGGCGAGGACGGTCACCACACCCGCGCCGCGGGCGAGGTCGAGCCCGGAGATCAGCGCGTCGCGTTCGGCGGGGCCGGAGGCGGCGGCCAGCCGGCCCACCAGGACCAGTACGGCGTACGCGACGAACAGGACCCAGCCGGCGGCGACCGCGCGGGAGGTGGACAGCCGGTTGTCCTCACCGATGACGGGAGCCAGTACGCCGCCGCGGGACCGGTGGAACCAGGAGGCGGTGGTCAGCGCGCCGGCGGCGACGAGCGCGGCGAGCAGGCCGGCGGTGCGGGCCGTGCTCCAGCCCGCGCCGATCGCGGTGAGGGACTGCACCAGCAGCAGGAGCACCACCAGGGCCCACACCGTGCCCGCCGTGCGGACCCACAGGCGCGCCAGCCAGGCCTCGCCCTCGGCGCGGCCGCGTTCGGCGACCAGTTCGGCGGACTGGGTCAGTTCCTCCGAGACCCACTGGCGGGATGCCGACACCGAGTGGGCGACGGCGGCCGGCAGTCCCTGCCCGGCGGCGAACCCGTCGCGTTTCAGCAGGAACGCGGCGACGGCCCGCCGGTGCCCCTCGCGAGCCCCGTGCGGGCAGTCGCCGCAGGTGCAGCCGCCCTCGTGCGTGCCCGTTTCCGGTCCCTGTCTCGCTTCCTGCACCGCCACGTCCGACGCCCGCCTTCCCCGTGGTTTTCACGGTCGGCGGCCCTTGGAGAACCGGGCCGCCGCCCCGCGAAGAACTCCCCTGCGATGACAGCGAATTGTGCCCTACGGCACACCCTCCGTCATCGGCGGGTGTGGTCAGCGCGGGTGATGCGGGGTCCGCCGGGTTGACCTGGCTGCGGGAACGCGCGGCTTCCCGGCTCAGCTGAGCAGGTCGGGTTCGCTGCGGCTGATGTCCTGCCACAGCGGCTGGTAGTTGATCCACGCCACCAGGTCGCCGCCGAGCTGCTCACGGGTCGCGACCGCCGCCCGGTGGTCGATCAGTACCGGGCGGCCGGCGGCGCGGGCGGTGAGCTGGACCTGGCAGGAGCGCTCCATCGACAGGAACCACCAGGCGGCCGCGTCCACCGAGTCGCCGACGGTCAGCAGGCCGTGGTTGCGCAGCACGAGTGCCTTGTGGGTGCCGAGGGCGGCCGCGATGCGTCGGCCTTCCCCGGCATCGACGGTGACGCCGGAGTAGGTGTCGTACAGGCCGTGGTCCTCGTAGAAGGCGCAGCTCTCCTGGGTGATCGGGTCCAGCAGTTCGCCGAGGGCGGCGAGGGCGCGGCCGTGCACCGAGTGGCAGTGGGCGACGGCGACGACGTCGGGCCGCGCCGCGTGGACCTGGGAGTGCACGGTGAAGGCGGCCTGGTTGACGTGGGAGTGGCCCTCGACGACCTGCCCGTCCCGGTTGACCAGCACGAGGTCGCTGACGGTGACGTGCTTGAACGGCATTCCGAACGGATTGACCCAGAAGCAGTCGCTGTACTCGGGGTCGCGCGCCGTGATGTGCCCGGAGACACCGTCCTCGAAGCCGAACCGGCCGAAGATCCGCACGGCGCCCGCCAGCCGTTCCTTGCGGTGCCGGCGCTCGGCCGCGGCCGACTCGTGCAGGGGCGGCATGGCGAACCGCAGCCGGTCGGTGGGCAGCGGGGCGGGCGGCGTCGGCCCGGGCATCGGTCCTCCAGCACTGGGTTGGTTCACGGGGCGGAAGGTACCGCCGGTGGGTGAAGAAGGGCAGAGCCATTATGCAGAAATGATGATTCCCGTCACACATGAAGCACGACGTGCCCGTCGTCGACCGCCTCCTCGGCTGAGCGACGCCCGCCCACCACCTCTCCGCCGCCGACCGCATGCCGCTACGGGACGGGACGGGACGGGAACGGTGATCCGGCGCCCGGCGCCCGGCGATCGGCGACCGGCGACCGGCGACCGGCGACCGGCAGGAATACCGGACGGTGGGTGTCGGGTATCGACGCCACACTCGCCGTATGAGCACTCACGGCAGAAGCACCGGCGCCCGCCCCGCGTCCGTTCGCCCCGCGTCCGTTCGCCCCGCGACGGCGGTGCGCTGGGCGGATTTCGTGGCGGCCGAACCCGGCCTCGCGCGCATCGTCGAGGACCGTTTCGGTGCCTTCACCCACCACGTTCTCGCGACCCTGCGCCGGGACGGCTCCCCCCGTACGAGCGGACTGGAGGCGCGTTTCCTGGACGGTGAGCTGTGGCTCGGGATGATGCCGGGCTCGCTGAAGGCGCTCGACCTGCGCCGCGACCCCCGTTTCTGCCTCCAGGCCAACCCGGGGGAGGGCACCGGCATGGGCGGTGGCGACGTCCGGATCGGCGGGCGGGCCGTCGAGGTCGAGGACGGGAAGAGCAGGGCCGGATACGTGAAAGAGGTGGAACCGCCGGAGCCGTTCCACCTCTTTCGCACCGAGCTGACGGAGGTCGTCAGGACCTACGTCGAGGACGACACGTATCTGGTCGCCCAGGTGTGGAAGCCCGGAGAGCCGGTGCGGACCCTCAGACGGACCTGACCTGCGAGGTCCCCCGGACGGGGATCTACTCCCACTCGATCGTGCCCGGCGGCTTCGAGGTCACGTCGAGCACGACCCGGTTGACGTCCCGCACCTCGTTGGTGATCCGCGTCGAGATCTTCGCCAGGACGTCGTACGGCAGGCGCGACCAGTCGGCCGTCATGGCGTCCTCGGAGGAGACCGGACGCAGGACGATCGGGTGGCCGTAGGTACGGCCGTCGCCCTGGACGCCGACGCTGCGGACGTCGGCGAGCAGCACCACGGGGCACTGCCAGATGTCCCGGTCCAGGCCGGCCGCCGTCAGCTCCTCGCGGGCGATGGCGTCGGCCGCGCGCAGCAGGTCCAGGCGCTCCTTGGTGACCTCGCCGACGATCCGGATGCCCAGGCCCGGGCCCGGGAACGGCTGGCGGTGGACGATCTCGTCCGGCAGGCCGAGCTCCTGGCCGACCATGCGGACCTCGTCCTTGAACAGCTTGCGGAGGGGCTCGATGAGCTGGAACTCGAGGTCCTCCGGCAGACCGCCGACGTTGTGGTGGGACTTGATGTTCGCGGTGCCGGTGCCGCCGCCGGACTCGACGACGTCCGGGTAGAGGGTGCCCTGCACGAGGAACTCGACCGCGGGACCCTCGTCCGCGATGATCTCCGCCTGCGCCTGCTCGAAGACCCGGATGAACTCCCGGCCGATGATCTTGCGCTTCTCCTCGGGGTCGGAGACCCCGGCGAGCGCCGTGAGGAACCGCTCCTCCGCGTCCACGACCTTCAGCTGAACGCCGGTCGCCGCCACGAAGTCCTTCTCGACCTGCTCGGTCTCGCCCTGGCGCATCAGGCCGTGGTCGACGTACACACAGGTCAGCTGGGAACCGATGGCCTTCTGGACGAGCGCGGCGGCCACCGCGGAGTCGACTCCGCCGGACAGGCCGCAGATGGCGCGCCGGTCGCCGACCAGCTCGCGGATGGCGGCGACCTGCTCCTCGATGACGTTGCCCGTGGTCCAGTTCGGCTCCAGGCCCGCGCCGCGGTAAAGGAAGTGCTCCAGGACCTGCTGACCGTACGTGGAGTGCATGACCTCCGGGTGGTACTGGACGCCGTAGAGCTTCTTCTCGTCGTTCTCGAAGGCGGCGACCGGGACGACGTCCGTGGACGCGGTGACGGAGAAGCCCTCGGGGGCGGCGGAGCAGGCGTCGCCGTGCGACATCCACACGGCCTGCTCGGCCGGGGTGCCCTCGAAGAGGGTGGAGGAGGAGCGGGAGACGTGCAGACCGGTGCGGCCGTACTCACGGGCGCCGGTGTTGTCGACGGTGCCGCCGAGGGTCTGCGCCATCAGCTGGAAGCCGTAGCACATGCCGAAGACGGGAACGCCGGCCTCGAAGATCTCGCGGTCGAGGCGGGGGGCGCCCTCCTCGTACACGGACGAGGGGCCGCCCGAGAGGACGATCGCCGCCGGGTTCTTGGCGAGCATCTCCGCGACCGGCATGGTGCTCGGCACGATCTCGCTGTAGACCCGGGCCTCGCGGACTCGACGGGCGATGAGCTGGGCGTACTGCGCGCCGAAGTCGACGACCAGGACGGTGTCGGGGGCGGCGGCAGCGGGAGTCGCTGATGACACGGGGTGCCTTCCGGCGGTGGGGCAGGGTCACTGTGTACGGCCGATTCTACCGAGAGGGGCACGGTTGACGTCCCGCCCGCCGGGGCCGGCGTCCCCGGCCCCCGCCGCGGGCCGGAGCCCACGCGCCCCCCACCGCCCGAAGACGGGGCGGACGAGTCGGACGGGGCGGAGGGGACCAATGAAACGAACGGGACTGAGGAGACGGAGGTGGCGGGCGCCCGGTGCCGGCACCGGGACGACTGCCGGGGAGCCCGGGGCGCGCGGAGTCCGTGGCATACTGGCCGCATGCTCGCGCACTCGACCTTCCTCTTTACCTATGGCACCCGGCCCGCCGGCTGCCATGGTCGTGCTGCTTGAGCTGACCGCCAAGCGACTTCCCAGGCGCCCCGGGCCGACAAGGCCCGGGGCGCCTGTCGTTCTCCGGGTCCTGCCGTTCCGGGGCACCCCTACCGCACAGGAGCCCCCATGACCGCCCTCGACGTGACCGGCGCCCGCACCTCCGAGGCCGCCGACGTGATCACCGGAGCCCGCGAGCGCATCGACGCGCTCGACGACCGGATCATCGGTCTGATCCAGGAACGGATGGCCGTCTCGGCCGTCATCCAGGAGGCCCGGATCACCTCCGGCGGCCGCCGGGTGAACCTCTCCCGCGAGATGGAGGTCCTCGGCCACTACAGCGACGCACTCGGCAAGCCGGGTACGGCCCTCGCGATGACGCTGCTCGAACTGTGCCGCGGTCGCATCTGAGTTCGGGCTCCGTCTCACCCGTACGGCGCGTGACCGGCTCCCGGACGGGTTCGTTGGTCCCGGTGTCCGTTCCAGCCAGGTGCGGGCCCGGAAGAACCACGCGTGGCTCACTGGAGCGTTGAGGCGTACGGATCGTGCTGTGCGTCGTGGGACCTCGCTCCAGGGTCGTGACCGGACGGCAGGGGACAGCAGTCCGGTCACCCAAGAGAACGGTCGGCCCCGGGGACGCCCGGGGTCGACCGGCGGGAATTGCAAAAATGCACAAGGGCTGGGTCAAACGGTTGCGGGCGCCGCGTTCATCCAGCACGATGCGTAAAAGGCCCAAGTCCCTTCGCGGACAGCCGTATTGCACCCCACTGCAACGAATGAACCGTGCTGCCCGCTCTGTCCCGCCCCACCGTCAGAGGTCCAGTCCGGTCGCGCGCCCCCCGCGCGCTCCAGCGGCGACCCGGCGCGGACCAGGGCGCTCGACAGGCCAGCGGCGCGACCCCCCGGCGCCGCTCCCAGGCACCGGCGCTGCCCTGACGCCGGTGCTGACGATAAGGAAGGGCCCCGCGGCTCCGTCCCGCGGGGCCCTTCGTCATGCCGCGGGACACGGACAGCGGAACCCGATGTGACGCGAGCCACATAAAGATCCTGTGAGTCGAGGGCAACTCTTCACAGCTTTCGCCTGTCACACCTGTCGACATACGGGCCACTCCCGCGCCCCACATCTGCGGAAGGCCTCCCCGATCCGATCTCCCGAGGTCTTCATGAAGCTTCGCCGCACCCTGGTCACCGCCGCCGCGACGGCCGCCATCGTTCCGCTCGCGCTGCTGTCCGCGCCCAGCGCGTTCGCGGAGGAGACCGGGTCACCGTCCGCGAGCTCGTCCGAGTCGCAGAACACCTCCGCCTCCCCGTCCGAGTCGGAGACCACGGAGGCGTCCGCCTCCGAGTCCGACACCACGTCCCCCTCGGCCTCGGACTCGGAGTCCCAGAGCTCCACCGGCTCTCCGTCCGGCTCCGCGTCGCAGTCCTCGTCCTCCTCGACGTCGTCCTCGTCGACGTCGTCCTCCTCCTCGAGCGCGTCGGCCGGCGAGGACGACGACTCGTTCGACCCGTTCACGGACTGCGAGTCCATCGACCTGGACGAGAACCTCTCGGCCACGATCAGCGGTCTGCCGAGCAAGATCGTCGCCGGTTCGGGCTGGCACGACTTCACCTACGAGGTGGAGAACAACACCGGCGCCGACCTCAAGAACGTGTACCTGGCCTCGTCCCTCGAGTACGACGACGAGGACAACGAGGACGTCTGGCTGTCCGAGGGTCTCGCCGTGCTCCAGGTCAAGGAGGACGGCAAGTGGACCGACGCCTACCAGGAGTCCTACGAGGACGAGGACGGCAAGACCGTCAACGTCACCGGTTCCTTCGTGGCCCTGCTCGACGAGCTGGCGAAGGACGAGTCCGCCACCCTCGACCTCCGGGTGAAGGTCAAGGCGTCGGCCCCGGCCGGCTCCTCGGTCGCGCTGAGCGAGGCCGTCTACGTGGGCGACGAGGGCGACTGCCACCTCACCGGTGACTACTACGAAATCCAGATCCTCGCCGCGGGCAGCGACGCGGGTGACGTCGACGACGCCGAGCCGAACGGTGAGAAGCCCGGCACCGACATCAAGCCCCAGGGCAGCGCCAAGCCGATCAGCGGCAGCCTCGCCTCGACCGGCTCCGACTCCGCGCTCCCGATGATCGGCCTGGTCGGCGGAGCCGCCGTCGTCGCCGGCGCAGGTGCGGTGTTCGTGGCCCGTCGCCGCAAGACCGGAGCGCACGCGTAACACCCGAAGACCGGCTGACCAGCGAAGGGACCTGCGCTCGGAGGGGGGCGCAGGTCCCTTTCGCCTGCCCGACCGGTTCACTCCTTCGGCGGCACCGTCGGCATTCCCAGGAACGGCAGTCGCAGTGCGGCGAAGGCCTTCGCCGGGACCGCCGGTGCCATCGGCTCCACCGCCTTCAGCCGCTCGTAGGCCGTGCCCTGCGCCGGACGCGGGTCCGCCTCGCCCTTGTTCGGCCAGTACGACATCGCGCGCTCGGCCTGGGCGGTGATCGTCAGGGACGGGTTCACGCCCAGGTTCGCCGAGACGGCGGCGCCGTCCACGACCGAGATGCCGGGGTGGCCGTACAGGCGGTGGTACGGGTCGATGACGCCGGTCTCGCGGGAGGAGCCGATCGGGCAGCCGCCCAGGAAGTGGGCGGTGAGCGGGGTGCCCATCAGCTCGCCGACGTTGGAGCCGGGGAAGCCGTTGATGTCGTCGGCGATCGCCGACGCGGCCTCGGACGCGGCCCTGATCTGCTTGGGGTTGGGGCTGCCGTGGCCCTGGCGGGCGGTGAGCAGGCCCTTGCCCGGTCCCTTCGGTTTCAGGTACGTCGTCAGGGAGTTGTCCAGCGACTGCATGACCAGGCCGATGATGGTCCGCTCCGACCAGCGGCGGTTGGACAGGGACCGCAGGACGAGCCAGGGGTGGCGGGCGACGTTCGCGAGCCAGGCGGCCGCCCGTGAGGAGCCCTCCGCGTACGGCACCTGGAGGATCGACAGACTGCCCATGGAGTTGGAGCCCTTGCCGTAGCGGACCGGCTCGATGTGGGTGTGGGCGTCCGGGTGGACGGACGAGGTGATGGCGACCCCGCGCGTGAAGTCGACCTTCGGCTGACCGGTCGCCTTGCGGTAGCGGCGGTCGTCGGTCTGGGCGCCGACCAGCGCCTCGGAGTTGGTGCGGGTCAGTTCGCCCAGCCGGTCCGAGAGGTACGGCAACTGGCCGCCCGCCTTCATCCGGTGCAGCAGGGTCTGGGTGCCGTAGGTGCCGGCGGCGAGGACGACGCGGCGTGCCGTGAAGGTGCGTCCCTGGCCCTTGCCCCGCCGGTCGGTGGGCAGGGTGGCCACGGCGAAGCCGCCCCGAGAGTCGTCCGTGACCGACACCGCCGTCGTCAGCGGGTGGACGACCGCGCCGGCCTTCTCGGCGAGGTACAGGTAGTTCTCGTTGAGGGTGTTCTTCGCGCCGTGGCGGCAGCCGGTCATGCACTCGCCGCATTCCGCGCAGGCCCGGCGGGACGGTCCCGCGCCGCCGAAGTAGGGGTCCGGCACCTCCTCCCCCGGCCGGGCCCGCGCCGACCCGTCGGCGTCCTGTCCGTCGCCGAAGAAGACGCCGACCGGCGCCATGTGGAAGGTGTCCCCGACCCCCATCCGTTCCGCCGCCGCCTTCAGGTGCACGTCGGAGGGGGTCGTCGTCGGGTTGAGCCGGACCCCGAGCATGCGGCGCGCCTGGTCGTAGTACGGCCGCAGCTCCTCCTGCCAGTCGGTGATGTCCCGCCACTGCGGGTCCTCGAAGAACGCCTTCGGCGGTACGTAGAGGGTGTTGGCGTAGTTGAGGGAGCCGCCGCCGACGCCCGCGCCGGCCAGGACCATGACGTCGCCCAGCAGATGGATGCGCTGGATGCCGTACAGGCCGAGCCTGGGGGCCCAGAGGTAGTTCTTCAGGTCCCAGGAGTTCCTGGGGAGGGTGGCGCGGGTGAAGCGGCGGCCGGCTTCGAGGACGCCGACCCGGTAGCCCTTCTCCGTCAGGCGCAGGGCCGTGACGGAACCGCCGAAGCCGGAGCCCACCACGAGGACGTCGTAGTCGTACCCGTCCTCGTCCCGGGTCTGGGCAAAGTTGTCCTGTGACACGTGCTCTCCTCGTCGAGAACGGGTGCGGGTGCGGGTGCGATAGGGGTACGGGTGGGATGGGGGTTCGGGTGCGGTGCGGGTTCGGGTGCCGTGTGCCGGGTGGACGCGGGTGCTGCCGGCTAGCGGAAGCGGAGCGCCTTCATCAGCCGCAGGCTCGTGCTCATGAACCGTGCGTACGTCTCGTCGTCCATGCCCAGCGAGGGCGCCATCGGCAGCAGCCGCTGCTGGGCCACCGTCTGGGCCTCGGTGTACTTGAGGATGCCCTCGGAGCCGTGGCGGCGGCCCAGGCCGGAGTCCTTCATGCCGCCCATGGGGGACTGGACGCTGCCGTAGGCGGAGGCGTAGCCCTCGTTGACGTTCACCGTGCCGGTGCGCAGGCGGGCGGCGACCGCGCGGCCACGGCGTCCGTCCCTCGTCCACACCGCCGCGTTCAGCCCGTACGGGGTGGCGTTGGTGAGCTCGACCGCCTCGTCGTCGGTCGTGAAGCGGTAGAGGGAGACGACCGGGCCGAAGGTCTCCTCCGTGCAGACGGACATCGGCTCGGTCACGCCGTCGAGGATCGTCGGCTCGTAGAAGTACGGGCCGATGTCGGGGCGGGCGGCACCGCCGGTCACCACCTTCGCGCCCTTCGCCACGGCCTCCTCCACGTGCCGCTTCACCGTCTCCAGCTGGCGTTCGCCGACGAGGGAGCCCATGTCGGCGCCGTAGGCGAGGGAGTTGCCGAGCCGCATGGCCCGGGTGCGGGCGGCGAAGCGCTCCAGGAAGGCGTCCGCCACGGACTCGTGGACGTACAGCCGCTCGATGGAGATGCAGAGCTGGCCGGCGGAGGAGAAGCAGGCGCGGACGGCGCCGGCCGCGGCCTTGTCGACGTCGGCGTCCTCCAGGACCAGCATGGCGTTCTTGCCGCCGAGTTCGAGGGAGACGCCGACCAGGCGGGCGGCGGCACCCTGCGCGACCTCGCGGCCGGTGCGGGTGGAGCCGGTGAAGGAGACGTAGTCGGCGTGCCGGACGACCTCCGGGCCGACGACCGGGCCGTCACCGAGGACGACCTGGAAGACCTCGGCGGGCAGTCCGGCCTCGACGAGCAGGTCACGGGCCCACAGGGCGGTGAGGCAGGTCTCCGTGTCGGGCTTCATCACGACCGCGTTGCCCGCGACGAACGCGGGGAGCGCGTCGCCGACGGAGAGCTCCAGCGGGTAGTTCCAGGGGGCGATCTGACCGACGACACCGCGCGGGTGGCGCAGCTCGGTGACCCGGGTGAGGGTCGGCATGGCGCCCGCGTGCCGTTTGGGCCGCAGATAGGCCGCGGCCCGGCGGCCGTAGTGGCGGGCGGCGACCGCGACGGCCTGCACCTCCTCGTGCGCGTGGAGGCGGGCCTTGCCGGTCTCCAGCTGGATCAGGTCGAGGACCTCGCCCTGGCGCTCCAGTACCAGGTCGTGGAAGCGGAGCAGGACCGCCGCACGCTCACGCACCGGCACCTGCGCCCACACCCGCTGGGCGGCCCGGGCCGCCTCGAACGCCTTCGCCACGTCCTCGGGGGTGGACTCCGGCAGGTCGGCGAGCTTCTCGCCGGTGAACGGGGTGTGGTTGGCCGTGCGCCCGGAGCCCACGACGCCCTTGGTCAGCTGGGCGACGAGCTGAGGGGTGACCACGTCGGCGGCGGTGCGCACGCCGACGGGGGCGGGGGCGAGGGGGTTGGTGCCGGCAGCCGTCGTGGGACCGGTCTTTTCCGGGGCCTGCGAGTCCGTCATGACGCGCAGGGTATGACGTGCGGAAGCCTTTTGGTACCCGTCGGTAACGGCATTCACCGACCACTCACACGGCGCCAGTGGTCACTGGCAACAAACCTCCTGATCAGGGCGTTGTTCGGTGACATCCGGCGGTGCCGCGTGGTGTACGACGTTCCGGCCGGCAGACGGTCGCGCGCCGGCTCGGCGACTCGGTCGGGGGTGGGGCGGGGGCTCGATCAGGGCCGGGGGGCGTGATCCGTTTCCTCCGTCGGCCCGTCCGCCGCCGTGGGCGGGTGGGGCGGCCGGCCCTCCGTCACCGCCTCCAGCGCCTCGGCGACCTCCGCCGCGCCCGGGCGCCGGTCGGGGTCCCTGAGCAGGAGCCGGGAGAGGAGCGGGCCCAGGGGACCGGCGCGGTCGGGTCCGGGCAGGTCCGCGCCGAGGATCGCGCCGAGCGTCGCCTCCGGGGTCGTACGGCGGAACGGGGACCGGCCCTCGACGGCGGCGTACAGCAGGACGCCGAGGGACCACAGGTCGGAGGCGGGGCCGGCGCCGCGTCCGGACGTGCGTTCGGGGGCGAGGAACTCCAGGGAGTCGGCCGGCGCCCCGGCGCCGGTGAGGGACTCCTCGTCCGGGGCGGGCGCGATGCCGAAGTCGGTGAGGACGACGCGGCCGTTCGGGCCGAGCAGCACGTTGGCGGGTCTGACGTTCCGGTGGACGATGCCGACCGCGTGCGCTGCGCGCAGAGCACCGAGGACGCCAAGGCCGATGCGGGCCGCCTCGGCGGGTGCCAGGGGCCCGCGCCGCAGCACCTCGTGCAGGGACTCGCCGCGGACCAGTTCCATGACGATCCAGGGGACGCCGTCCGGACCGGTCCCCTCCTCCTGCTCCACGACCACGTCGTGGATGCGGACCGCGCAGGGGTGGTCGACGCGGGCGGCGGCCCGGGCCTCGTGCTGGAGGCGGTGGGCGGCCCGGCGGCGGGACTCGTCCTCGGCGCCACCGGAGACGCCGGAGACACCGGAGACACCGGAGACACCGGACGCATCAGAGACCTCAGAGACGTCAGAGACGTTGGAGACACTTGAGACGCCAGAAACACTGGAGACGCCAGGGACAGCGGGGACAGCGGGGTCGCCGGGCAACCGGGGGCGTCTGACGGCGACTTCGCGCTCCGCGACCTCGTCGCGGGCCCGCCAGACGGTGCCCGTGCCGCCCGACCCGATGCGTTCGAGCAACCGGTAACGGCCGCCGACCGTACGGTCGTTGTCGCCCCAGGGGTCCCCGGCATCCCTCATGCCCCATGCCTACCACGAGCGGACCGCGCCGCCACCGAACGGCACGGCCGTCGGTCCGTCCCTGCGTCCTGGGGCGAACCGTTTCCTCACCCTCCCGTCCCGGGACGGCGCACCTAGAGCTTGTCCAGGGCGAGGTTCGCGATCGCCGTACGGGCGACCTCGCGGCCGCGCTCGGTGAAGTCGCCCTTGCCCGGGTAGCCGATCATGAGCTTGTACATGTCGCCGGCGGAGGACCTGTAGTACAGGATCCGCAGCTCGCGCGGGCTGGGGTCCTGGCTGTCGTCGGTGGTGTAGACGACCGTGTTCTCCGCGGCGTCCCTGCCCTGGTACTTCGCGTCGTTGTCCGGTCTGGTCCGCGGCCCCTTCGGCATGTCGAGCTCGTAGCTGCCGGACTCCCTGAAGTCCCCGTCGTCGGCGTACATCTCGGCGTTCGCGGAGGCCTTGATCTCGCCGCCGGTGTCCTCCGCCTTGCGGATCACCAGCAGGACCACCGAGATCGCGCCACTCGGATCGGTGTAGCTGACCCAGTGGTCCTCCTCCCTGTCGTCCTCCTCGGGCACGCTGCGCACATAGCCGGCGGGCACCGCGAGCGTCGCGGTGACGTCCTTCTCGTGGCGCTTCTTCCAGCCGTCCGGCAGCGGTCCCGCGAACGGGTCGGCGAGCACCAGATACGCCGCCACCGCCGCCGCGACGACCGCGGCGCCGAGCCCGGTCCACGCCGCGCGCCCGAACCGGAACCGTCGGCGCGGCTCCTCGGCCGGCCGCACGACATGGGTGGGCGCCGGAGCGGGCGGGTGCGCGGCGTGCTCCAGCAGGGCCCGGACCTGTGCGGCCCGCGGGCGGCGCGCCGGGTCCTTCTCCAGCAGGCCGTTGATGGCCTCGGCGAGCGGGCCCCGCGCGGCGGCGGGCGGCGCGGGCACGGCGTTGAGCACGGACTGGAGGGTGGCCGGGGTGTTGCTGCGGCGGAACGGCGAGACGCCCTCCGTCGCCGCGTACAGCACGACGCCGAGGGACCACAGGTCGGACGCCGGTCCGGGGCGCTGGCCGAGCACCCGCTCGGGGGCGATGTACTCGGGGGAGCCGACGAAACCACCGGTGTCGGTCAGGTTCGTCTCGCCCTCGATCTGGGCGATGCCGAAGTCGGTGAGGACGACCCGGTCGTGCCGGCCGAGCAGCACGTTGTCGGGCTTCACGTCCCGGTGCAGGATGCCGGCCGCGTGCGTGGCCTCCAGCGCGCCGAGGACCTCCAGACCGATCCGGGCCGCCTCGCGCACGCTGAGCGTGCCCTCGCCGAGGGCGCTGCCGAGGGAGCGCCCGTGGACCAGTTCCATGACGATCCACGGCTTGCCGTCGACGACGGCGACGTCGTGGACGTTCACCACCGCCGGGTGGTCCAGCCGGGCCGCGGCCCGCGCCTCGCGCCGCATCCGCTCGAAGGCGTTGGCGCGTTCGCGCTCGGGAAGGTGGTCCGGCACCCGGGGTTCCTTGACGGCGACCTCGCGGTCCACCGTCTCGTCCTTCGCCCGCCACACCGTGCCCATGCCGCCGTGCCCGAGCTTGGCGACGAGCCGGTAGCGACCCGCTATGAGCCGCCCGGCGCCCGACTCCGACGGCCCGGGCGCCGCCTGCGCGGAAACGGGCGGCGACGACAGCGGCTGGTGCTGCGGCTGGGGTGCGGACGGCTGCGGTGCGGACGGCTGGGGTGCGGACGGCTGCGACTGCGGCGCTTGCGGCGGTCGCGGCGGTTGCAGAACAAAGCTCGTCGTGTCCTCGGCCCCGTGGCCGGTTCCCCCGTCGTGACTCATGCGTCCATCCATACCGCGCCGGCCGGACCGGATTCCACCGGCGGCCGCCACCGGTCACAGACCCGTGACCCGGGCCACGCCTTATCTCCTCTTCATCCCGTTACAAGGCTTGTCGAGGGGCTTGTTGAGGGCTCGTCACGAGGTCCGTCACAAGACTTGTCACGAGACTTGTCACGAGACTTGTCACGAGCGTGTCGGCTTCATCCCGGTACGAACGTGTCGACGGCCACGTCGAAGTACTCACGGGCCTCCCGCGCCTTCCCGAGCGGCGCCGACACCCACACGTCGTACAGCCACGCGCCGTCCTCCCAGCACAGGTCGTAGGTGTGCCGGGGACCCTCCGCCGCGGTGAAGCCGTTCCAGGTGAACTCCCAGAGGGCGGCGGGTCCTCCCCCGCGGGTGGTCTCGGTGACCCTGCCGTCGCGGTAGCCGGGGTAGGTCTCCGGCCCTTGCGCGGCCGCCCGCCGCAGCACGCCCAGGGGACCGCCCGGCGCGGCGGTGCTGATCTTGACACCGAGGCGGAAGGTCCGGCCGGGCGACATGTAGAAGATCCGCTCGTCCTCCAGGACACGGGTGAACCCCTCCGGCACGGCGAGCGCGAACCCGGCCGGGTCGTCGACGACGCGGTACCCCGAGGGCGCGCTGGGACGTTCGGGGGCGGTGCCGGACGCCGTGCCGGAGATCCCGCCGGAGGCCGAGCCGGACGCGGTGCCGGTCGCCGTGGGTCCGGGCCGCGTCAGCGGACCTCCCCCGTCACCGCCGCGGTCCACCAGCAGCGCCGCCGCGGACACGCCCGCGCCCGCCATGGCGGCGACCAGCAGCGCCGCCACCAGCACACCCCGCGTGGGCCGCTCCCGCCCGGCCTGTCCCGGCGCGTCCGCCGGCGGGGCGGGCCGGATCCGGAACCGTCCGGTGCGGGGCGCCGGGCCGGCCGTCGCCGGATCGGTACGGCCGGTCGTGGAGCCCTCCGGCGCCACCGCCGGCGTGTGCCCGGTCTCCAGGAAGGCGCGCAGCATCCGCTCCGCCTCCGCCGCGTCCAGCCGCCGTCGCGGATCCCGCTCCAGCAGTCCCTGGACGACGGGCAGCAGCGGCACGGCCTGCGGGGGCGTACGGATCTCCGCGGAGACGACGGCGTGCAGGATGCCGCCCAGCGAGTCGCGGCGGAAGGGGGACGCGCCGCTCAGCGCGGTGCACAGCAGCGCACCCAGCGACCACAGGTCGGAGGCGGGGCCGGTCCGCTCCCCGGACATGCGCTCCGGCGCGGTGTACTCGGGCGAGCCGACGAACGCGCCGGTCTCGGTGAGCGTGGTCGCGCCCGCGACCTGGGCGATGCCGAAGTCGGTGAGGACGGCGCGCCCGGTGGCGGAGTCGACGAGGACGTTCGCGGGCTTGATGTCCCGGTGCAGGACGCCGGCCGCGTGCGCGGCCCGCAGGGCGCCCAGCAGGTCGGCGCCGATCCGGGCCGCCTCACGGGCCTCGACGGGACCGTGCTCGGCGATCCGGTCGGCCAGCGAGCCCCCCTCGATCAGCTCCATCACGATGTAGGGACGTTCGTCCTCCTCCACGACGTCGTGCACGACGACGATGTGCGGGTGGCTCAACTGGGCGACCGCACGGGCCTCCCGCAGCGTCCGGTCGCGGCGGCCGCGCGCCTCCTCGGCGGTGAGGGTGTCGTCGGGAACCAGTTCCTTGACGGCCACCTGCCGCCCCAGCAGCAGGTCGGTGGCCCGCCACACGACGCCCATGCCACCGCGTCCGAGCCGCGCCTCGAGCCGGTAGCGGTCCGCGACGACCCGGCCGCCACCCTCCCCCTCGGTCCCCATGCGCCCCATCATGCCGCACCGGACCGCCCGCTTCCGGGGCGCCGACCGGCCAAGTCGGCCAGGCCGAACGGGTGTCCGGCGGCCGGGCGTCACGAGGTGCTCTGCGGCTCCCGCCAGCTTTTCAGCACGGCCCGGAACTGCTCGACCGTCGTCGCCCAGTCCTCGGCGGGCGACGACATGTAGATCACGTACTCGGTGCCGTCGCGGGCGATGTACGCCTCCTCGATGGCGCGCCGCGGGCCGGGGAAGTCGGTGTCCTTGGCCAGCGCGGTCCAGGTGTACTCCCACTCGGCGCCCTCGCGGTCGCGGTAGACGTTCCGCTCCAGGGTGACCCGCTCGTAGTCGACGAGCCGCTGGAGCTGCTGTTCGAGGTCCGTCTGGTGGGCGTAGGGGTCGTCGAAGTCCGGGGAGGTGTCGATGGCGATGCGGACGAAGTGCTCGCCGGCGTCGGGCGTGTAGTCGACCTGCCTCAGGTCGCCGTCGTCCTGGTAGACCTGCCGTTCCCAGCCCTCGGGCAGGGAGAGACCGAAGCCGAACGGGTCGGTGACCTGTTGCCAGGTGCCGGGGACGGTGCTCTGCTCCGCCGCCCGGCCGGTGCCGGACGCGGTCGGGGAGGTGGACGTCGTGGCGTCCGTGGGCGTCTCGGGCGCCGTGGCGCTCGGCGAGGAGGCCGGTCCGGCGCTCGGCCGCCGGCCCGTGTCCCACTTCAGCAACGCCACCGCCGTACCGCCCCCGACCAGCGCGGCGACGACGACCACCAGCGCCAGCAGGCGCAGCCGACGGTGCCGGGACGGCGGCCGGGGCGGGGCCGGGGGGCGCACCGGTGCAGGGGCGGGGGCGGGAGGGCCGAAGGTGGTGGGCGTGACGGCGGTGGGGGCCGTGGGGGTGGTGGGGTCGAGGGTGGTGGGACCGACGGTCGTGGGCCCGGTCATGGAGTACGGGGGCGGGGACGCGCCCTCCCCCGCCCGGCCCGGCCCGGCGTACTGCGTCGGCACGTACGCCTGTGCGGCGGCCGGACGTCGGCCCTCCGCCGCCTCCGCGAGCAGGTGCTCGGCGTCGGCCGTGGTGGGGCGGGTCGCCGGGTCCTTGCGGAGCAGGGCGGTGATCACCGGTTCGAGCGGGCCGGCGTACCGCGGTTCGGGGGCCTCCTCCTCGACGACCGCCTGCATGGTGCTCAGCGGCGAGGTGCGGCGGAACGCCGAACGGCCCTCCACCGCGGTGTACAGCGTCGCGCCGAGCGCCCACAGGTCGCAGAACGGGCCGGGATCCTGGCCGCGGACGCGCTCGGGGGCGAGGTAGTCGACGGAGCCGACGACCTCGCCGGTGCGGGTGATGGTGGTGTCGCCCTCGATCTGGGCGATGCCGAAGTCGGTGAGCAGGACGCGGCCGTCGTGGGCCAGGAGGACGTTGCCGGGCTTGACGTCGCGGTGCAGGACGCCGGCCGCGTGCGCGGCGCGCAGGGCGCGCAGCACCCACAGGCCGATCCGGGCGGCCTCGGCCGGCTCGACGCGCCCGTTCTCCTTGATCGCGTCGGCGAGGGAACGGCCCTCGACGAGCTCCATCACGATCCAGGGACGGCCGTCGTGTTCGAGCACGTCGTGCACGGTGACCACGGCGGAGTGGTTGATCCGCGCGGCCGCGCGGGCCTCCGCCCGGGTGCGGGCGAGGAGGCGTTCCCGGTCGCTCTCGGAGACGTAGTGGGCGGCGGTCAGTTCCTTGACGGCGACGGCCCGGTGCAGCAGTTCGTCGTGCGCGCGCCACACGCGCCCCATGCCGCCGCTGCCGATCGTGTCGGCGAGCCGGTAGCGGCCCGCGACGAGCAGGCCCTGCATCTGATTCACGTTGCCCCGCAATGGTCTTGACAGATCAACCCTAGGGATCGGCCACCGTCCGGGGAACCGGCACGCGCCCACGGAGACCGCACTGTGACGGTTGTCGCTTCCGGGCCGGACCGGGAACCGGACGTGCCCCCCGCGGCGTCGGCCGGGCGCCCCGAGCCGCCTGCCGGAGGCCCGGTGCATCCGGCCGGAGGCACCGTGCGACGGACGGAAGTCCCGTCCGACTGGCCGGAGGTACCGTCCGAGCGGCCGGAGGTACCGTCCGAGCGGCCGAAGGTACCGTCCGAGCGGCCGGAGATCCCGCGCAACCGGCCGGAGTCACCGGCGAGCAGCTCAGCCCGTGTACGTGTACGTGGCCGACGCCTGCTCGAACAGCCTTGTCACCTCGTCCCGTTCGGCCTCCGGGCCACGCAACTGGACGACGTGGTAGCGGCCGTCGAGGAGGACGGCGAGGTTGCGCACGAACAGCTCCCGGCCGTCGGCGGCCGTCCAGGTGAACTGGCCCTCGGCCATGGTCCGTCCGCCCACCTGGATGGTCCGCAGCCCGGAGGCCGTGGCCCAGGTGGAGTCGCGGTAGGGCTGTAGCTCGCTCTCCTTCTCCCGCTGGTAGGCCATGGGGTCGCTGCCGTACGTGGCCGCGGAGTCCCGTCCGGGTACGACGATCAGCTCGAAGTCGCCGTGCGAGTAGACCACTTGCCCGCTGCCGTTCTTCGGGGTGCGGTCCCAGCCGTTGGCGACGGCGACGCTGAAGCCCTCGGCGTCCTTGCGCACGGTGAAGCCGTCGGGGACGTCGGCCCCGGACTGCGTCTCGGTGGAGCCGGACGATCCGGAGGGGGCCGAGGACGCGGAGGCGCTGCCGTCGGGTGCCGTCGAGCCCTGGTCGTCGGGCCGGGGCTCGCTGCTGGCCGTGGGCGCCTGCCCGGTCTGACCGGCGGCCCCGGTCCGCTCGGCGCCCGGGGTGTCGCCCGTGCCTTCCTCGCCGGCCTTGGGCATGAACAGCACGGCGTAGGCGACCGCCGCGGCCAGCGCGAGCAGGACCAGCACGAGCAGGGTGCGGCCCAGGCTGCGCGGGGAACGCCTCGTCTCCTGCCGGGCCCGCTTGTGCCGTCCGCTGGTCGCGGGCAGCCCGGCGCGCCGTCTGCGCACCAGCTCGCCCTTGCGGCGGACGATCGGCAGCCGGCGCGGATCGGTCGGCGGCGCGGCGACGACGTGCGTGCCCGCCTCCGGCTCCGGTGCCGACCGCACCAGGGAGCGCAGCCAGCCGCGCAGTTCCTCGAAGTCGAGGCGGTCGGTGGGGTCCTGACGCAGCAGCGACTCCACGACCGGCCGCAGCGGCCCGCACTCCTCGGCGAAGGCCGGCGGCTCGGCGCAGACCATCTGCACGAGCTCCGCGGTCGACTCCTCCGGATACGGCGCGTGGCCCTGGACGGCCCGGAAGAGCAGCGCGCCGAGCGCCCACAGGTCGGTGGCGGGCCCGATGGGCGCGGCCAGCTGCCAGTTCTCGTGCACGGGTCCGGCCTGCTCCGGCGCCCACCGTTCGGTGACGGGCCCGACGACGGCCATACGGGCCTGCCGCGCCCGCTCGGCGGCCAGCGCGGTGGCGGGTCCGCGCCGCGCCCCGGCCCCGGCCGCCGCCTCGTCCCATCGGGCACCCGCCCGTGCGTCACCCGCGGCCCCGGCACCCTGTCCGGGCACGGGAGCGCCGGCCGGCGTGCTCTGCGCGGGCAGGAAGTCGCCCGCCGTGCCCTGGGCGGGCGGCGCCACGCCCGGTTGCAGGCCCTGCGGCGGCACGGAGACATGCCCCGCCGGGCCGGCCGGCCCGCTCCTCGGCCCCGGTGTCCCCCGCACGCCGTAGGGGTCGGCGATCTGCCCGGGGGGCGTGCTCCGCGTGTCCCCCGGCCCGTGCTCCCGTCCGGTGCCCAGGGCGTACGGCGGTGTCGCCGCGCCCCCGACACCGGGCGTGCCGCCGGCGGCGGTGTCACCACCGGCCGGGGTGCGGGCGCCCGGCAGTGCCGCACGGCCGTTCTGGGCCTCCTGCACGCGGGCCGCCGCCCGTGCTCCCGCCCGGTACGCGGCGATCGCCCCGGCGCGCGCGGCGCGGATGTCCCCGCCGGTCTCCACGGTTCTGCGGGCCACGGCGCCGGAGGCCCCGGTCGCCGGCTCGGCGGCCGCCGTGGGCAGCCCTCCGGCCGCCCGCGCCTCGATCGCCGCCCGTCGCGCCGCCTCCGGATCCGCCTCGGCGCCGCCTGCGGCCCCGATCCCTCCGGGCTCCGGCCGTCCGGCCGGACCACCGCCCCCGGGACCGGGGACACCGCCGAACGTGCCCCCGCCGAACGTACCGCCGCCGAGCCCGAGGGCGGCCTGGCCCGCCGCCGGTCCGCCCGGTCCCGCGCTCCGCTGGGCAGGCGGGCCCTGCGGACCGTGCGGTTCCTCGTCCTCCTCGGCCGGTACCGGGTCGTACCCGCACAACGCCTCTTCCGCCGCCCCGACGGCCAGCCCGGTCAGCATGACCCGGCCGTCGTCGCAGACGAGGACCGTGCGCGCGGTGATGTTCCGGTGCACCCAGCCGTGCGCGTGCAGCACGCGCAGCGCCGTGAGCACGTCGGAGGCGACCTCCGCCGCCCGGTACGGGGTGAGCGGCTGCTCGGCGAGCAGCGCCGCCAGCGGCCGGGCGGGTACCAGCTCGCTGACGACCCAGAGCGAACCGCCCTCGGCGAACACGTCGAAGACCTGGTCCAGCCGGGGGTGGTCGGGAATGCTCGCCGCGGCCTGCGCCGCCTCCACCGCCCTCCGTACGACCGGATCGGCAGGCCGCCGGGTGCCGGCGCCCATGCGGCCCGTGGGATGCCGGGGGCCGCGCTCACGTGCCGTGAAGCCCTCGGGCAGCCCCTCCGCGTCGAGCACCTCCGCCTCGACGACCTCCGGCAACGGCACCTGCCGGACCAGGACTTCCTGCCCGCTGTAGCTGTCGAAGGCCCGGGTCTCGGTGAGTTCGTACTCGTCGGAGGGGGGCAGCGGCAGGCGGTAGCGGTCGGCGAGCACTCGCCCCGCATAGTCGTCCACGTTGCCTCCCCCGGCCACCCGGTCGGTCGATTCCCTACGCCCAGCGGTCCGTTACGCGCAGTGCCGGTCATTTCCGGCCGGACAGCTGGATGCGTACGGTTCGCAAGCATTCACGATACGTGCCGGAGACGACCGGCAGAGAGAGGATGCGAGATCTCACGGCCCGAACACGCGGGTCCGGGGCCCCCGCCCGTACGGCCCGCCCGGACCGCCGTACCTACTTCTTCGGCTCGAACGTCTCCGTCAGCGTCTTCCAGGTGCTCTCCCGCAGGTCGCCGTCCCACACGGCGGCCTTCGCCGTGTACATCAGGGCATACCCCTGGCTGTCGTTCACGACGAATCCGCGGTCGATGGTGCGGTAGGTGGTCCCGCTGTCCACGGAGGTGAACTCCCAGTCGGCCGTGTTCCAGCCGCGGTAGCTCACTTTCTCTATGCGGATCTTCTTGTACTGGGAGCGCGTCATGGACTTCTCCTGGTTCTCCCAGTCCGCGACGGGGTCGTCCTTGGGCGTCGTCGTCCAGGCGACGAGGAGCTTCTGGCCGTCGGGCCCGTTGAACCGGTCCCCGGCGGAGTCCGAGGTCCGGTACTTCCATCCGGTGGGCAGCCCGATGGAGTACCCCTGCTTGCCCGAGTACGTCGTCGTCGCCGTGCTGCTCTCGGTGGCCGAGACGTCGGACCCGGAGCCGCCGGCGGTGGAGGCGGCGGTACCCGGCGTGGTGCCGCTGCCGGACGCGGTGCCGCTGCCGGACGGCGCGGCCTGCGACGCGTCCCCGTCCGTACGGGTTCCGCCCGACTCGTCGTCCTTGGTGTCCGCGCTCGCGCTCTCACTGGCGACGGTCGCCGTACCGCCGCCCTGCGCGCCGTCGGCCTTGTCGTCGTCCCCGCCGAGCGTGAGCGCCAGCACCGTGCCGAGCACCGCGAGCACCACCACGACGGCGATGATCACCAGCGTCCGCTTCGGCACCACGTCGGTGAGCGGCGCCCTGGGCACCGGCCGCGGCGGCAGATCCGGCGGGGTCATCACCGGCCATCCCGAACTCCGGCCGCCCGGTCCGGCGTCCGCGCCGCGAGTGCCCTGAGCGCTCGCCGCCCGGCTGCCGTTCATCCCGGCCGTGGCGCCGGACACCGGGACGGACGCGGACGCCGCCGTGGTGCTCCTCGCCGTCGCCGGGGCCGCGGACGAGGCGGCCGCGGGGGCGCCCCCACCGCCCTTCACCGCCTCCCCCGTACCCACGGATGGCGAAGCGGCCGTGCCGTTCGCCGACTTGGTGCGGGCGGCGGCCGAGGTGGCGGCGCCCGCCGCGACGGCGGCCCTGCGCACGGACCGCAGGGCCCCGCGCAGCTTGTCGGCCGCTTCCCCGGCCCCGGCACCGTCCGGCTGCACCGGCAGCGGGACGAGCTTCGTCGCGTCCGCCGGCTCGGCCTCCCCGGGCTCGGACGCGCGGATCACCGCGTTGAGCATCCGGCGCGCGCCGGCGTCGTCGAGCCGCCGCTCGGGATCCTTGGTGAGCAGGCCGTAGATGACGTCCTTCAGCGGACCCGCGTTCTTCGGCTCCTCCAGCGACTCGGTCATCACCGCGGTGAGCGTCGCGATCGCGGAACCCTTGTCGTACGGGGGCGTTCCCTCGACGGCCGCGTACAGCAGACCGCCGAGCGACCACAGGTCGGCCGCCGGGCCCGGCTTGTGGCCGCGGGCCCGCTCCGGGGAGATGTAGGAGGGCGCGCCGACGAGCATGCCGGTGGAGGTGATGGACGGGTCGCCCTCGACCTGGGCGATGCCGAAGTCCGTGAGCACGACCCGGCCGTCCTCGGCGATCAGCACGTTCGACGGCTTCACGTCGCGGTGCAGGATCCCCTCGCGGTGGGCCGACCGCAGCACGTCGAGGATCGCGAGCCCGACCTCCGCCGCCCGCTTCGGTTCGAGCACGCCGTCCTCGCGGATGACCTCGGCGAGCGACTTGCCCTCGACGAGCTCCATCACGATCCACGGCCGGTCGTCCTCGTCGACCACGTCGAAGACCGTCACCGCGCTGTTGTTGCGGATCCGCGCGATGGCCTTGGCCTCGCGCAGCGTCCGCGTGATCAGCCGGCGCTTCTCCTCCTCGTCGATGTTCGACGGGAACCGCAGCTCCTTGACGGCGACCGTGCGTCCGAGGGTCTCGTCCTCTGCGCGCCACACCGTACCCATGCCGCCGCGGCCGAGTACGTCTCCCAGCCGGTACCGCCCGGCGAGGAGACGTGCGCTCTTGTCCTGACGGGATGTCCCCGCCCGCTCCGCCTCCGACATGCGTCCCCTCATGCAACCCGCCCTGACAGAGCCTCCATTGTCCCTCACCCGACAAGTGCCCGACGCCCAGGGGGCCCCTCACCGCGCCGAGAGACCGGCGCATTCCGGCCAGAAGGTACGACACACTCCGGCCAGGCCCCCGCACACGCCTGCCGACGGTCCGCCCCGAACACCGGCCGGGGCGGGCCCGGCCCGGCCGGACCGGAGACCGGACGCGCCCGCTCCGGATGCCGGGGACCCGGTGAGACGTCCGCCCGGGAGCCCTGGATGATGGGCGCGAGCAAGGGCTGTGAAGCGCGCCGAAGGAGGGCGAGGCACCCGTGACACCTCCGCTGCGGCGCCTGCCGGCGCTGCCCCTGGCCCTGGTGCTCTTCGCCCTGACCACGGCCGGCTCCCTCGCCTCCGCCCCTCCGCCCACCGATCCCCTCCTCCCTCAGCTGCTGGCCCGGGGCAAGGCCCCGGCCGCGGCCCTGCTGGCCCTGGAGGGCACCGGCACCCGCTACGCCGAGGCCGGCCCCGGCATCGCCCGCTCCGACCACTTCCGGGCCGGCAGCGTCACCAAGACGTTCATCGCCACCGTCGTCCTCCAACTGGCGTCCGAGGACCGGCTGTCGCTGTCCGACCCGGTGGAGCGGTACCTGCCCGGCCTGGTGCGGGGAGCCGGCAACGACGGGCGCGCGCTGACCCTGCGTTCCCTGCTCACCCACACCAGCGGCCTGTACGACTACGTCCGGGACACCGAGGCCGCCGTCCCCGTCACCGCTGTCCAAGCCGTCCGTATCGCCCTCACCCACCCTCCGGCCGACCGCGGCCGCTTCGCCTACTCCAACACCAACTACGTCCTGCTCGGCCTGGTCGTCGAGCAGGTCACCGGCCGTTCGTACGCCGCGGAGGCCGAGCGGCGCATCATCGGCCCGCTGGATCTCGACGGCACCTCCTTCCCCGGTTCCCGCACCTCACTGCCCTCCCCGCACGGCCGCGCCTACGACACGGACGGGACCGACGTCACCGAACTCGACCCGCGGACGGCCGGAGCCGCGGGCGAGCTGGTGACGACCCTCACCGACCTGGACCGCTTCTACGCGGCCCTGCTGGGCGGCGACCTGCTCACCCCGCGCTGGCTGCGCGAGATGCTCGACACCCGCACCGCACACGGCTCGTACGGCATGGGCCTGTTCCCCGCGACGCTTCCGTGCGGCGTGACCGTGTGGGGGCACAACGGCCGTATATCCGGCAGCTACGTGCGCACCGCGGCCACCGTCGACGGCCGGCATGTCCTCACCTTCCGCGTGAACACGACGGCGCTGGCGGACCCCGACCTCGAACCGGCCCTGCTCGCCGCCGAGTTCTGCCCTCGCACTCCATAGAACGAGCCGGTTCCGAACAAGGATCCCGACCCACGACACCCGTTCGAGTGAAACGGCCGGACGGGTCCGCACCGGGCCCGGCCAGGTCCGCACCGGGCCCGGCCAGGGGGATCCGGCCGGGGAGGCCTGTTCAGACGTGATCAGGCCTGACCAGACCCGGCCTGACCGGACCCGGCCTGACGAGGCGCCCCCTGACCGGGCCGAGGCCTACAGCGGCACGATGTCCGGCGCCCCCAGCCGCGCCGCGTCCGCCGTCAGGTCGTCGGGCTGCCGCTGCGACTCGCGTTCGGCTTCCACCCGCTTCTCGTAGTGCTGGACCTCGCGCTCGATCTGGTCCTTGTCCCAGCCGAGGACCGGCGCCATCAGTTCGGCCGCCTCACGGGCGCTGAGCGTGCCCCGGTCGAAGGTCTCGATGGAGATCCGGGTGCGCCGGGTCAGCACGTCGTCCAGGTGCCGCGCCCCTTCGTGCGAGGCCGCGTAGACGATCTCGGCACGCAGGTAGTCGTCGGCGGCCTGGAGCGGATCGCCCAGGGAGGGGTCCCCGGCGATGAGGTCGAGGAGTTCCTCCGCCAGCGTGCCGTACCGGTTCAGCAGGTGCTCGACCCGCACCACGTGCAGGCCGGTCCGCTCGGCGATGCGCGCCCGCGCGTTCCACAGCGCCCGGTAGCCCTCCGCGCCCAGCAGCGGCACGTCCTCGGTGACGCATTCGGCGACCCGCAGGTCGAGCCCGTGCACGGCCTCGTCGACGGCGTCCTTGGCCATCACCCGGTACGTCGTGTACTTGCCGCCGGCCACGACGACGAGCCCCGGCACCGGGTGGGCGACGGTGTGCTCGCGGGACAGCTTGCTGGTGGCGTCCGACTCGCCCGCGAGCAGCGGCCGCAGACCGGCGTAGACGCCCTCGACGTCGTCACGGGTGAGCGGCACCGCGAGGACGGAGTTCACGTGCTCCAGGAGGTAGTCGATGTCCGCGCTGGAGGCGGCCGGATGGGCCTTGTCGAGGTCCCAGTCGGTGTCGGTGGTGCCGACGATCCAGTGCCGTCCCCAGGGGATGACGAACAGCACGGACTTCTCGGTGCGCAGGATCAGCCCGGTCGAGGAGTGGATGCGGTCCTTGGGCACGACGAGGTGGATGCCCTTGGAGGCGCGGACGTGGAACTGCCCCCGCTCCCCGACCATCGCCTGGGTGTCGTCGGTCCACACGCCCGTGGCGTTGACGACCTGCCGGGCGCGGATCTCGTACTCCCCGCCGCCTTCGACGTCCCGCACCCGGGCGCCCACGACCCGTTCGCCCTCGCGCAGGAATCCCGTCACGCGCGCGCGGTTGGCCGCCTTCGCGCCGTACGCCGCCGCCGTGCGCACCAGCACGGCGACGAAGCGGGCGTCGTCCATCTGGGCGTCGTAGTACTGCAACGCGCCCACCAGCGCGTCCCTCTTCAGGGCCGGGGCGACGCGCAGGGCGTGACGTCGAGTCAGGTGACGGTGCGCGGGCAGGCCCCGGCCGTGCCCCCGGGCCAGGGACATCGCGTCGTAGAGCGCGACGCCCGACCCGGCGTACAGCCGCTCCCAGCCCTTGTGCCGGAGCGGGTACAGGAAGGGAACCGGCTTGACCAGGTGCGGGGCCAGCCGCTCCAGCAGCAGGCCGCGCTCCTTCAGCGCCTCGCGGACGAGGGCGAAATCGAGCATCTCCAGGTAGCGCAGGCCGCCGTGTATGAGTTTGCTGGACCGGCTCGACGTGCCCGACGCCCAGTCGCGGGCTTCGACGAGGCCCGTGGACAGGCCGCGCGTGACGGCGTCCAGCGCGGTGCCCGCACCGACCACGCCGCCTCCGACGACCAGGACGTCCAGTTCCCGCTCGGCCATGGCCGCCAGTGACTCGGCCCGCTGTACCGGCCCCAGTGCCGCTGTCCTCACCGCTGCCTCCCACTGTCGGTCACGTCGGCCGCACCGCTCAGGGCAGGGCCCGTTCCGTACCCCCCTGCCCAAATTCTGACCGTGTTGCGCCACTCCAGCCACCACTCGCCCCCAGCCTGTGGACAACTCTCGGGGAACCCGTGCGGACGCGCGGGACAACTTGATGGATCAACACAGCCGATCAATCCCGCATAACGGTCATATTTACTCCTAGTGTGACATTGAGCTCGCCTGTCCTGTCCACAGGGCTTGCGCGCCTGTCCCGCTTCGGTTATTGGGAAGGACGCCCACGCCATGCCCGCAGATCTCGCCGTCATCGGACTCGGACCGCTCGGCCTGCCCCTGGCCCAGGCCGCCGTGGCCGCCGGCATTCCCACGCTCGGCTACCGCACCGGCCCCGAGGCGGGCTCGCTCAGCCCCGCCGAGCTGCGCCGGATGCTCTCGGGGGGGTTCCGGCCCGCCACCGACCCCGCCGAGCTGGGCCGGGTGCGCACCGCCGTCATCTGCGCGCCCACCCCCCGCGACGCGGACGGCGGACTCGACCTGAGCCAGGTGGAGGCGGCCGCCCGCACCCTCGCCGGGCACCTGCGTCCGCACACCACCGTGATCCTGGAGTCGGCCGTGTACCCCGGGACCACCGAGGAATTCCTGCGCCCGCTCCTGGAGGAGACGTCCGGTCTGCGCGCCGGACGTGACTTCCACCTGGCGTACTCCCCCAGCCGGGTCGACCCCGGCAGCCGCGACTTCACCCCCGCCACCACACCGAAGGTCATCGGCGGCCTCACCCCCGCCTGCACCGAGTCGGCCGCCGCCTTCTACGGCCGTCTCACGGACAAGGTGGTCCGCGCGCGCGGCCTGCGGGAGGCCGAGACCGTGCACCTGCTGGAGACCAACTTCCGCCACGTCAACATGGCCCTCGTCAACGAGATGGCCGTGCTCTGTCACGACCTGGGCGTCGACCTGTGGGACGTCATCCGCTGCGCCGAGACCAAGCCCTTCGGCTTCCAGGCCTTCCGCCCCGGACCGGGCGTCGGCGGCCACTCCGTCCCCCTCGACCGCACCGGCCACCCCGACGGTGGCACCCTGCGCATGGTCGAACTCGCCCAGCAGGTCAACAACCGCATGCCCCGCTACGTCGTCCAGCGCGCCGCCGCCCTCCTCAACGAGCACGGCAAGTCCGCCCGCGGCGCCCGGATCCTCCTCCTCGGCGTCACCTACAAGCCCGACCTCGCCGACCTCCAGGGCACCCCCGCGCGCGAGATCGCGCTCCGCCTCACGAAGCTCGGAGCCGCGGTCAGCTACCACGACCCCCACGTACCGTCCTGGAGCGTCCTGGACCGCCCGGTCCCCCGCGCCGAATCCCTCTACGAGGCCGCCGCCGACGCCGACCTGACGATCCTGCTCCAGCAGCACCGCACCTACGACCTCCAGGGCCTGTCGGTGAAGGCCCAGCTGCTCCTGGACACGCGGGGGGCGACGCCCACGGGGGCGGCGCACCGGTTGTGAAGCGGGGCGCACGGGACGTCGGCTGACTCCGGGGTTGGTGGCGTGGGCCGGGGCACGCCGGTACCGTACGAAGCGGGTGGAGCCCACCGCAGTGGCCACTGCGGCAGGCTCCTGGATGGATCACGGAGTGTCCGCCCCTAGTGTGTGTGGGGGCGGCCGCTCACCATCCGAAAACAGGTCCAGCCCACCGCAGGGGCCACTGCGGCAGGCTCCTGGATGGATCACGGAGTGTCCGCCCCTACTGTGTGTGGGGGCGGCCGCTCACCATCCGAAGATCCGCAAAATCCACCTCCTCCGGCACTTCACCGTCCACAGACGGAGTCGGTCCCAGTGGGTGGGCTTGCGGTGGCGTCCCATGGGCGCCCCCTTCCACGACGCCGCCCAGTGGCCCGGTGGACGACACGTACGGAATCGGGCCGGGCCCCGAGGGCGAGGTCCGGACCATGTCCTTGGAAGGGGGCACCCCACACAACTGGGGCGCCGTCCAGGACGCTACCGTCCGCGACCCCCCTGACCAGCCGATTCCACCGCCGAAGGCAACCGCGCGCCCCCGCACCACACCACGCGCCCCCCGCACGCCGGACACGCGGCAGGAGACACACGACATACTGCGAGGGGCCGGCCGCTCACCAAGTGAGCGGCCGGCCCCTCGCCGTGTTCCGGGACTTCGGCTTACCGCCGGTGCTGCGAGTCCGCCACCGTGACCTCGACCCGCTGGAACTCCTTGAGCTCGCTGTAGCCGGTGGTGGCCATCGCGCGGCGCAGGGCGCCGAAGAGGTTCATGGAGCCGTCGGGGGTGTGGGAGGGGCCGGTGAGGACCTCCTCGACGGTGCCGACCGTGCCGAGGTCGACCTTCTTGCCGCGCGGCAGTTCCTCGTTGACGGCCTCCATGCCCCAGTGGTGGCCGCGGCCCGGCGCGTCGGTCGCGCGGGCGAGCGGGGAGCCCATCATCACCGCGTCCGCGCCGCAGGCGATCGCCTTGGGCAGGTCGCCGGACCAGCCGACACCGCCGTCCGCGATCACGTGCACGTACCGGCCGCCGGACTCGTCCATGTAGTCGCGGCGGGCGGCCGCCACGTCCGCCACGGCGGTGGCCATGGGCACCTGGATGCCGAGGACGTTGCGCGTGGTGTGCGCGGCGCCGCCGCCGAAACCGACGAGGACACCGGCCGCGCCAGTGCGCATGAGGTGCAGGGCCGCCGTGTAGGTGGCGCAGCCGCCGACGATCACCGGGACGTCCAGCTCGTAGATGAACTGCTTCAGGTTCAGCGGCTCGTGCGCCCCCGACACGTGCTCCGCCGACACGGTCGTGCCGCGGATGACGAAGATGTCCACGCCGGCGTCCACGACCGCCTTGGAGAACTGCGCCGTGCGCTGCGGGGACAGCGCGGCCGCGGTGACCACGCCCGAGTCGCGCACCTCCTTGATGCGCCGGCCGATCAGCTCCTCCTGGATGGGAGCGGCGTAGATCTCCTGGAGCCGGCGGGTCGCCGTCTCCGCGTCCAGTCCGACGATCTCGTCCAGCAGCGGCTGCGGGTCCTCGTACCGTGTCCACAGGCCTTCGAGGTTCAGTACGCCGAGGCCGCCGAGCTCACCGATGCGGATCGCGGTGGCCGGGGAGACGACCGAGTCCATGGGAGCGGCCAGGAACGGCAGCTCGAAGCGGTAGGCGTCGATCTGCCAGGCGATCGAGACCTCCTTCGGGTCCCGCGTACGGCGGCTGGGGACGACGGCGATGTCGTCGAAGGCGTACGCCCGGCGGCCGCGCTTGCCGCGCCCGATCTCGATCTCAGTCACGTCTGTGGCCTTTCCCTGATGCGTTTCAGCGTTGTCCAGTATCGCCGACGGGCACGACAAGGGCGGCCCCGGAGTTCCGGAGCCGCCCCTGTGCGGTCCTCACGCGCGCGTGGGGACCACTTCGGTCACCGCTTGGCGCTGTAGTTCGGCGCCTCGACGGTCATCTGGATGTCGTGCGGGTGGCTCTCCTTCAGACCCGCCGACGTGATGCGGACGAACCGGCCGTTCGCCTGGAGATCCGGCACGGTCCGGCCGCCGACGTAGAACATCGACTGGCGCAGGCCGCCGACCAGCTGGTGGACGACGGAGGACAGCGGGCCGCGGTAGGGGACCTGGCCCTCGATGCCCTCGGGGATCAGCTGCTCGTCGGAGGCGACGCCCTCCTGGAAGTAGCGGTCCTTGGAGAACGACCGGCGGTCGCCGCGGGTCTGCATGGCGCCGAGGGAGCCCATGCCGCGGTACGACTTGAACTGCTTGCCGTTGATGAAGAGCAGCTCGCCCGGGGACTCCTCGCAGCCCGCGAGGAGCGAGCCCAGCATCACGGTGTCGGCGCCCGCGACGAGGGCCTTGGCGATGTCACCGGAGTACTGCAGGCCGCCGTCGCCGATGACCGGGATGCCGGCCTCCTTGGCGGCGAGCGAGGCCTCGTAGATGGCGGTGACCTGGGGGACGCCGATGCCGGCGACCACCCGGGTCGTACAGATGGAGCCGGGGCCGACGCCGACCTTGATGCCGTCGGCACCCGCGTCGACGAGGGCCTTGGCGCCGTCACGGGTGGCGATGTTGCCGCCGATGACGTCGACGCCCGAGGAGTTCGACTTGATCTTGGCGATCATGTCCCCGACCAAGCGGGAGTGGCCGTGCGCGGTGTCGACGACGATGAAGTCGACGCCCGCCTCGATCAGCGCCTGGGCGCGTTCGAAGGCGTCACCGGCCACGCCGACCGCGGCACCGACCAGGAGGCGGCCCTCGGCGTCCTTCGCGGCGCGCGGGTACTTCTCGGCCTTGACGAAGTCCTTGACCGTGATCAGACCCTTGAGGACGCCCTCGTCGTCGACCAGCGGAAGCTTCTCGATCTTGTGCTTGCGCAGCAGCTCCATGGCGTCCGTGCCGGAGATGCCGACCTTGCCGGTGACCAGCGGCATCGGCGTCATGACCTCGCGCACCCGGCGCGTGCGGTCGTTCTCGAAGGCCATGTCGCGGTTGGTGACGATGCCGAGGAGCTTGCCGGCGCCGTCGGTGACGGGGACGCCGCTGATGCGGAACTTGGCGCACAGCGCGTCGGCCTCGGCGAGCGTGGCGTCCGGGTGGATGGTGATCGGGTTGGCCACCATGCCGGACTCGGAGCGCTTGACGAGGTCGACCTGGTTGGCCTGGTCCTCGATGGAGAGGTTGCGGTGCAGGACACCGACGCCACCCTGGCGGGCCATCGCGATCGCCATGCGCGACTCGGTGACCTTGTCCATGGCGGCGGACAGGAGCGGGATGTTGACCCGCACGTTCTTGGAGACGTACGAGGCGGTGTCGATCTCGTCGGGAGCCATGTCCGACGGGCCCGGCAGCAGCAGCACGTCGTCGTAGGTCAGCCCGAGGGTCGCGAATTTGTCGGGCACTCCGTCGACGTTGGCAGTCATGACACCTTCCCCAAATGGCCTTGCTCGGTGCGGATGTCCATGCTAACGGGAAGCGCACCTCCCGCATTCCACGATTCCACGGCCGCCGACGGCCCCGAGCTTCGTATGTTCGTACGACGCCGTCGTGGCGCCTGGTGTTCCGAGGCGCCCCTGGCCAGGGGCGTTCCGCTGTGCCCTCGGCCGGGGGACTACTGCTCCGCGAGCGCCCGCAGTCTGCTCAGCGCGCGGTGCTGGGCCACCCGGACGGCCCCGGGTGACATTCCCAACATCTGACCGGTCTCCTCGGCCGTGAGGCCCACCGCGATGCGCAGCAGGAGCAGCTCCCGCTGGTTCTCCGGCAGGTTGGCCAGCAGTTTCTTGGCCCATTCGGCGTCACTGCTGAGCAGGGCCCGCTCCTCCGGCCCCAGGGAGTCGTCCGGCCGCTCGGGCATCTCGTCGGACGGGACCGCCGTCGAGCCCGGGTGGCGCATCGCCGCGCGCTGGAGGTCGGCGACCTTGTGGGCGGCGATGGCGAAGACGAAGGCCTCGAAGGGACGGCCGGTGTCCTTGTAGCGCGGCAGGGCCAGCAGGACGGCCACGCAGACCTCCTGGGCGAGGTCCTCCACGAAGTGGCGCGCGTCGCCGGGCAGGCGGGACAGGCGGGTGCGGCAGTAGCGCAGCGCCAGGGGGTGGACGTGGGCGAGCAGGTCGTGGGTGGCCTGCTCGTCTCCGTCGACGGCGCGATGCACCAGAGCGCCGATCGCCCCTTGGGCACGGACCGCCTCGTCATCGCGCATCGGTCCATGGTGCCCTGCGGCCGTACGGTCCGCGGCACCACGTCCGTCGTTGTGCACCGAAGCGTTATGAGCAGGTGCGCCGGAACTCATCCCTTGCGCCCTCCCCTTCCGCTCGACCGACTCGTCCCCGAGGAACTCCACACCTCAAGGATGCGGCATCCGCGGCGAAACGAGCAGCGGGCACCCGGCGAAGCGCCGTGCGACGCCCGTCCACCGGCTTGTCCGCCACTCCGCGTACCGGATCTCCCGCCGGTCCGCGCGCCCTGTCCTCCACCGCCGGTCCGCGCGCTCGATCCTCCACCGCCGGCCCCCGCGCCCTGTCCTGCGCCGCCGGTCCGTGTGCCGGAGCGGCCACCGTCCGACGGACGGGGGTGTCCCGCGCGCCGCGACCGGGGGCACCGCGTACGGAAGTGCGGTGTACGGGAGCGCGGCGTACGGAGGTGCGGTGTACGGGAGCGCGGCGTACGGAGGTGTGGTGTACGGGAGCGCGGCGCACGGAGGTGCGGTGCACGGGACGGGAAGGGCGGCCTGCGGGACCGCGACGTACGGAAGGGTGGCCTGCGGAAGGTCGGCGGCCGGAAGCGCCGCGGGCGGTGTCGACGGCGTGGGCCCGCGGTCGGCGGTCCGCGTCCGGGGTCCCTCCGCCCGGGTCGGCGGCGCATGGCCGTGGGGACAGCGCCCGGGCCGGTGCGGCGGGTCGTGCCGGGAAGGTGGAGCGCGCCCGTCGTGCCGTCGCTTCAGTCGGCCTGGTCGCCGAGGTCGCTCCGGCCGCTCCGGCCGCCCAGTCCACTGAGACCGAGGTCGCTCCGGCCGCTCCGGCCGCCCAGTCCACTGGCACCGAGGTCGTCCCGGTCGCTTCGGCCGACCTGGCCACTGAGGTCGCCCCGGTCTCCCCGGTCGCCGCGGACCCGTCCGTCGCTGCGCGCCCCCTCCGCTCGAACAGGTTCACGTCGAACGGATTCGCGCGGGGGCATCGGCGTTGCCCCGCGCCCGTCGTCGTCGGCGGCGGCGCCGGCCGGCTCCGGAGGGGGCCGGCCGGGTCAGCGGACCAGTCCCCAGCGGAAGCCGAGCGCCACGGCGTGCGCGCGGTCGGAGGCACCGAGCTTCTTGAACAGCCGGCGGGCGTGGGTCTTGACGGTGTCCTCGGAGAGGAACAGCTCACGGCCGATCTCGGCGTTGGAGCGGCCGTGGCTCATGCCCTCCAGGACCTGGATCTCACGCGCCGTGAGCGTGGGCGCGGCACCCATCTCGGCGGAGCGCAGCCGGCGCGGGGCGAGTCGCCAGGTCGGGTCGGCGAGGGCCTGGGTGACGGTCGCGCGCAGTTCGGCGCGCGAGGCGTCCTTGTGCAGGTAGCCGCGGGCGCCGGCGGCGACCGCGAGCGCGACGCCGTCGAGGTCCTCGGCGACGGTCAGCATGATGATGCGCGCGCCGGGGTCGGCGGACAGCAGCCGACGTACGGTCTCCACGCCTCCCAGTCCGGGCATGCGCACGTCCATCAGAATCAGGTCCGAGCGGTCGGCGCCCCAGCGGCGGAGGACTTCCTCGCCGTTGGCCGCCGTCGTCACGCGCTCGACGCCGGGCACGGTCGCGACCGCGCGGCGGAGCGCCTCTCGGGCAAGCGGGGAGTCGTCGCAGACGAGGACGGAAGTCATGGCCGCCCTCCGCAGCTGATGCGCGTCACCTTGTGCCTCCAGGCTGGTACGAATCGTCACCTGTGCGGTCGACCGTCTCGGACGCCTGCCCGAGCGTTTGGGTTTTCAACCGCCTCCGCACTCTCAACGACGGTCACTCGAAAGAGTTACGGGGCTGCGTGCACTCTTCGGCACTCTACGTGAGGGGGCGGACACGGCGGAGGCAGCCGCGCGGACCCTCAAGCTTTCATCACATCCGATGCCCCGTTTAGCCCTATTTCTTCCCATTTACTGGTGTCTGAGGCTAGATTCGCAATGAGTCATATTTTCATCTCCTTAGATCGTAGTTGTACGGTCGTGGGCACCGTATCCGCTCGAAACGGCTACAAGGGGTCACACAATGGCAGATTTCTCCCGCCTTCCCGGACCGAACGCGGACCTGTGGGACTGGCAGCTCCTGGCTGCCTGCCGCGGGGTGGACAGTTCGCTCTTCTTCCATCCGGAGGGCGAACGCGGGGCGGCGCGGAGCGCTCGCGAGAACTCGGCCAAGGAGGTCTGCATGAGGTGCCCGGTCCGCGCCCAGTGCGCGGCGCACGCCCTGGCGGTGAGAGAGCCGTACGGCGTGTGGGGCGGGCTGACCGAGGACGAACGCGAGGAGCTCATGGGCCGGGCGCGCCACCGCCTGGTGTCGGCGTCGACGGGTGGTGACACCGCCCAGAACAACTGAAGGAACGTTTCTGCACGCGTCGGGGGGCTGGATCCACGCGTGCCTGCATCCGTTGTCCCGCATGCGTTGTCCCACCACCGTCGACGGCTCCCGGGACCGCTCCGACCGCTCCCGACCGCCGCTCCCGCGCCTGAGTTCGCCTTCGCGCCCGGGGAGCCGTGGGGGACCGTCTTCCGTCTCTCTGACCGCTGCCGCCCGTGTGAGCGCCACCGCTCCCTGTGACCGCTGCCGCCCCCCGCGAGAGCTGCCGCCCCGAGACCGCTACCGCCCCTGTCCCCGCGCGGCCGCCCGGCCCAACTGCTCCAGCGTCGCCGCCACCGCCGGCACCTGCGCCAGATCGGGGAGCGTGAGGGCGACGATCTCCCGCCGTACCGCCGGTTCCAGCGTCACCGCGCGCGCTCCACGGGGCCGTACGGACTCGATCGCGAGCTGGGGCAGGACGGCGACGCCGAGGCCCGCGCCCACCAGACCGGCCACCGCCGGGTAGTCGTCCGTCGCGAAGTCGATACGGGGAGTGAAGCCGGCCCCTTCGCAGACCTCCACCAGCTGGCCCCGGCAGCGCGGGCAGCCGGCGATCCACGGCTCCCCGGCGAGTTCGCCGATGTCGAGGGAGTGGGCGTCGGCGAGCGGGTGGCGTTCCGGGAGGAGGGCGACGAGCCGGTCCGTCAGCAGCGGGCGGACGACCAGGTCCGCCCACTCCTCGGCGCCCGGCGCGTCCTCGTAGCGGAAGGCGAGGGCGACGTCGCAGTCGCCGGCGCGCAGCTTGTCGACGGACTCGGGCGGCTCGGCCTCCTCCAGGGAGACGCGGGTGCCGGGGTGCGCGGCGCGCAGGGCGGCCAGGGCGGTCGGGACGAGGGTGGAGCTGCCGCTGGGGAAGGAGACGAGACGTACCCGGCCGGCCCGCAGTCCGGCGATGGCGGCGACCTCCTCCTCGGCGGCGGTGAGCCCCGCGAGGATGCCGGCGGCGTGCCGTACGAGAGCCTGACCGGCCTGGGTGAGACGCATCTCACGGCCGCTGCGCACCAGCAGGGGCGTGCCGACGGACGCCTCCAGGGCCTTCATCTGCTGGCTGACGGCGGGCTGCGTGCAGCCCAGCTCGCGTCCCGCCGCGGAGAAGGAGCCGGTGGCGGCCACGGCGCGCAGCACACGGAGGTGACGGGCCTCGATCACCCTTCGAGGATACCCGCGCGCATAAGGGTGCCTTGGGTGTCGCGGCGGATAACGCGTCGACACTTTGACGGTGGCTCGCCTACCGTGCGGCCATGAGGCTTCTGTCTGTGAATCTGGGCCGCCCGGAACGCTCGCCGTTCACGCATCATCCGGAGGGCGTCACCGGCATCGACAAGCGGCCGGCGGACGGGCCGGTGCGGGTGTCGGCGCCCGGGCCGAGCGGCACGGCGGGCAGTGGCCTCGCCGGGGACGCGGTGTGCGACCTGCGGCACCACGGCGGCGACGACCAGGCGGTGTACGCCTTCGCCCGCGAGGACCTCGACGACTGGGAGCGCGAGCTGGGGCGCACGCTGTCCAACGGCGCGTTCGGCGAGAACCTCACCCTCACCGGCCTGGACGTCTCCGGCGCGCGGATCGGCGAGCGCTGGCGCGTCGGCGCCGATGTGGTGCTGGAGGTGACGGCCGGACGCGTTCCCTGCCGCACCTTCCAGGGGCACCTGGGTGAGCAGCGCTGGATGAAGCGGTTCACGCAGAAGGCCGCGACGGGGGCGTACCTGCGGGTGATCACGCCGGGCGAGATCCGCGCGGGGAACCCCGTCGAGATCGTGCACCTGCCGGAGCACGAGGTGACGGCCCGCATGCAGTTCCAGGCCGTCACCACGCACCGGGAGCTGTTGCCGCGCCTGCTGGCCGCGGGCGAGGCCCTGCACTCCGAGACGCTGGCGGCGGCCCGGAAGTACGTCGCCGAACACGGCGCCTGAGCCGTCGGCACCGGACGTACGCGCGGGTGCCGCCTGGCCTGCGTGCCGTCGCCACCGGACGTACGCGCGGGTGCCATCTGACCCACGTGCCGTCGGCATCTCGCCGACGTGCGTCGGCACCGGGTGCCCACGTGCGTCGGCACCGGGTCCAGGTGCCGTCGCCATCCGGTGTACGTGCGTCACCACCTGGGGTACGTACGGACGCCACCGGACGTACGTGCCGTCGCCGCCCGAGGTACATGCCGGCGCCGCCTGGCCTGCGCACGGGCTTCACCCTGCGGACGCACGGGCTTCACCGGGCAGGGGGCACGGATGTCGGCGTGGATCGGGCACGGGTGTCACCGGCGCGCGCCCGCAGGGCCGCCACCGGGGCGCGCGCACGGGGCGCCGGGAGGGGGCGTGCGCACGCGGCCTTCACCTTCGGGAGGCGCCGTGCAGAGAGCGGAGTGTGCCGGTCCGGGTCACTACCCTTCTGCCATGACAACGGCTCTGATCACAGGTTCGACCGCGGGCATCGGCGCCGCGTTCGCGCGGCGGCTGGCGGCGGACGGGCACGACCTGGTGCTCGTCGCCCGGGACACCGGGCGGCTGCGCGAGCAGGCGACCGAGTTGCACGACCGGCACGGCATCGAGGCGGAGGTACTCACCGCCGACCTGGCCGAGGACAAGGGCATCGAGGTGGTGGCCGACCGGCTCGGCGACCGCAGGAACCCCGTCGACCTGCTCGTCAACAACGCGGGCTTCGGCAACAAGGGCCGCTATCTCGACGTACCGATGGCCGACGAGCTGAGGATGCTCAAGGTGCACTGCGAGGCGGTGCTGCGGCTGACCTCGGCGGCGACCACGGTGATGCGGGAGCGCGGGCGCGGGGGCGTCGTCAACGTCGCCTCGGTGGCCGCCTTCCTCCCCCGCGGCACGTACGGCGCGTCCAAGGCGTGGGTCGTGCAGTTCACGCAGGGTGCCGCCAAGGACCTGGCGGGCAGCGGGGTGCGGCTCATGGCGCTGTGCCCGGGCTTCGTACGGACCGAGTTCCACGAGCGCGCCGGGATGGGGACGGACAACATCCCGAACTGGATGTGGCTGGACGCGGACAAGCTGGTGACGGCGGCGCTGCACGACCTGGCGCGCGGCAAGTCGGTGTCGATCCCGGACCCGCGGTACAAGGCGCTGATGGGCGTGGTGAAGGTGGTCCCGAGGGGCCTGCTCGGCGGGATCAGCTCGCGGACCGGGCGTAAGTACGGCCCCCGGTAGGGGGAGGGCCGGCCGCCGGTGGCGGCCGGGTGGCGTCGGCGCTCCGGTGGGAAAATGGGCGTGACACAACCGGACCCAGGGGGGCCGGAGGCGGCGTCATGACGTTCGTACAGCTCATCGACTGCAAGACGAGCCGGTTCGACGAGATGAACCGGCTGCTGGACACATGGGTCGAACAGACCAAGGGGAAGCGGACCGCGACGCACGCGCTGGTCGCCAAGGACCGCTCGGACGCGTCGCACCTCATCGAGATCGTGGAGTTCCCGTCGTACGAGGAGGCGATGCGGAACTCGAACCTCCCGGAGACCGACCGGATCTTCCAGGACATGGTGGCCCTGTGCGACGAGATGCCCACCTTCACCGATCTCGAGGTGGTGCGGGACGAGCAGCTCAACCGGAAGGTCGCGCGGGAGTACTTCGAGGACCTCGGCCGGACCCCCGTCGACCGCCTGCTGGAACGGCTCACGGACGACTACGTCGATCACGACCCGGCCAATCCGCGGGACACCGGGCTGCGGGCGGCGCGCGAGGAGGTCCTCGGCTGGCGGCGGGCCTTCGACTTCTCGATGCGGGTCGACGCCCAGACGGCCGAGGACGACACGGTGTGCACGCGCTGGACGTTCACCGGCCGCCACAAGGGCGACTTCCTGGGCATCCCGGCCACCGGTCAGGAGGTCGCCATGACCGGCATGACCTGGCACCGCTTCCGGGGCGGGATGATCTGCGAGGCGTGGTGGCAGTACGACCGGGCGGGTCTGCTGGAGCAGTTGGGGGTACTCGGGCGGTAGCCCGCGAGGTTCCACCGGGCCCCGTCCCCGGCCGACCGGGGACGGGGCCCTCGTCTGCGTCGCGTGGACGACTGAACAGGGGGTTCGGCCGGTTGCTTCCCGAGCCGAAGGGCGTGACGGCGACGCGAAGGCCCGGCGCCCCGAAAGGGACGCCGGGCCTCGGTGCCGACGTGTGTCAGTCCTGACGTGCGTCAGTCCTGACGTGCGTCAGTCCTGACGTGCGTCAGTCCTGACGTGCGTCAGTGCTGACGTGTGTCAGTGGGAGTGGCCGTGGCCGTGGCCCGCGGCTGCCGGCTCTTCCTCTTCCTTCTTCTCGACGACCAGGGTCTCGGTCGTGAGGAGGAGGGAGGCGATGGAGGCGGCGTTCTCCAGGGCGGAGCGGGTCACCTTGACCGGGTCGATGACACCGGCCTTGACCAGGTCGCCGTACTCGCCGGTGGCGGCGTTGTAGCCGTTGCCCTTCTCGAGCTCGGCGACCTTGGAGACGATGACGTAGCCCTCGAGGCCGGCGTTCTCGGCGATCCAGCGCAGCGGCTCGACGGCGGCGCGGCGGACGACGGAGACGCCGGTGGCCTCGTCGCCGGTCTTGTCGAGGTTGCCCTCGAGGACCTTGACGGCGTGGACCAGCGCGGAACCGCCACCGGAGACGATGCCCTCCTCGACCGCGGCGCGGGTCGCGGAGATGGCGTCCTCCAGACGGTGCTTCTTCTCCTTCAGCTCCACCTCGGTGGCGGCGCCGACCTTGATCACGCACACGCCGCCGGCCAGCTTCGCGAGGCGCTCCTGGAGCTTCTCGCGGTCCCAGTCGGAGTCCGTGTTCTCGATCTCGGCCTTGATCTGGGCGACGCGGCCCGTGACGTCCTCGGCGTTGCCGGCACCGTCGACGACCGTGGTGTCGTCCTTGGTGACGGTGACGCGGCGGGCGGAGCCGAGCACGTCGACGCCGACCTGGTCGAGCTTGAGGCCGACCTCCTCGGAGATGACGGTGGCGCCGGTGAGGACGGCCAGGTCCTGGAGCATCGCCTTGCGGCGGTCACCGAAGCCCGGGGCCTTGACCGCGACCGCGTTGAAGGTGCCGCGGATCTTGTTCACGACCAGGGTCGACAGGGCCTCGCCCTCGACGTCCTCGGCGATGATCAGCAGCGGGCGGGAGGAGTTGGTCTGGATGACCTTCTCCAGCAGCGGCAGCAGGTCGGCGATGGAGGAGATCTTGCCCTGGTTGATGAGGATGTACGGGTCCTCCAGGACGGCCTCCATGCGCTCCTGGTCCGTCACGAAGTACGGCGACAGGTAGCCCTTGTCGAAGGCCATGCCCTCGGTGAAGTCCAGCTCCAGACCGAAGGTGTTGGACTCCTCGACGGTGATGACACCGTCCTTGCCGACCTTGTCCATGGCCTCGGCGATGAGCTCGCCGACCTGCTGGTCCTGGGCGGACAGCGCGGCCACGGCGGCGATGTCGGACTTCTCGTCGATCGGGCGGGCCGAGGCGAGCAGGTCGTCGGAGACGGCCTTGACCGCGGCGTCGATGCCCTTCTTCAGCAGCGCGGGGGAGGCGCCGGCGGCGACGTTCTTCAGGCCCTCGCGCACCAGCGCCTGGGCGAGCACGGTGGCGGTGGTCGTACCGTCACCCGCGATGTCGTTGGTCTTGGTCGCCACCTCCTTCACCAGCTGCGCGCCGAGGTTCTCGTACGGGTCCTCGATCTCGACCTCGCGGGCGATCGTGACACCGTCGTTGGTGATGGTGGGGGCACCGAACTTCTTGTCGATGACGACGTTGCGGCCCTTGGGGCCGATCGTCACCTTGACCGTGTCGGCCAGCTTGTTGACGCCGCGCTCGAGGGCGCGACGGGCGTCCTCGTCGAACTTCAGGATCTTCGCCATGACAGCGGGAGCCCTCTCGGAAATCTGTGGGTGAGAAAGACACTGCGCCCCGGGCGCCCGGCTTCTTAAGTGGTCGCGGGGGCCAGGGGCGCAGCTTCAAGCATCGAATGTGCTCGGGTGAACTACTTCTCGATGATCGCGAGGACGTCGCGAGCCGAGAGGACGAGGTACTCCTCGCCGTTGTACTTCACCTCGGTGCCGCCGTACTTGCTGTACAGGACGACGTCGCCGACCTGGACGTCGAGCGGCAGGCGCTCGCCGTTCTCGAAGCGGCCCGGGCCCACGGCGAGGACGGCGCCCTCCTGGGGCTTCTCCTTCGCGGTGTCCGGGATGACCAGGCCAGAGGCCGTGGTCTGCTCGGCGTCGAGCGGCTGGACCACGATGCGGTCCTCGAGCGGCTTGATGGCAACCTTGGAGCTGGCGGTCGTCACGATCCGACCTCCCCCTTCGGAGATCTCACGGGGTTAACTGTCTGAGGTGGCGACCAGGTCGATCCGTCGTCGCGGGTGCCGGACCTGCCCGTCGCTGTGTTGGCACTCTCCTGGGGGGAGTGCCAGAGCTGAGACTATGACCGCGATTAGCACTCGGTCAAGCGGAGTGCCAATCCGGCGGGGCGCGGCGCGACTTTCGCCGGCGTGGGCGTCCCCGGCGGCCGGTGCCGAGCGCCGCCGCTTCCGGCACCGAGCGCCGCTGCCTTCGGGTGCCGGACCCCGCTCCCGGCCGGTGCCGGGCCCCCTGCCGGCCGGTGCGGGCCCTCTGCGGCCGGTGCCGGACACCGCTCCCGGCGGGTGCGGTCCCTCTGCGGCCGGTGCCGGACTCCCGCTGCCGCCCCCTGAACGGCCTTGTTCTCGATGGCCGATCGCCGGACGGGCGGTGTCTCGTACCGTTCCGCCATGAGTCCCCGTTCCTCCGTTTCCGCCGGCTGCTGCCTGGCGGCGCTCCTCGTGCCGGTGGAGGTCGCCTGCGGGTATCTGATCGCCGCGATCCTGGTGATGAGCGGGCGTCCGACGGCGCTGCTGGTCCACCTCGGCGTGGCCGGGGCGGCCGCGCTCGGCAGCGCCGTCGTGCTGTACCGGAAGGGGTATCCCGTCACCGGGGCGGCGCAGGCGGTGGTGGGAGGGGTGCTGCTGGTGCTCGCCGTGCAGGTGTGGACTCGCTGAACTCCCCCGGCCGTCCCCCGTAGTCCGTCACACGCAGTCCGTCACACGTAGTCCTCCAGCCGTGCCACCGTCAGGCCCTGTTCCTGGATCCGGCGCAGCAGGCGGGTCGTGCGTTCGCGCAGGGTCGGGCCCAGGGACTCGTCCGGGTCCACGGCGATGATGTCGCCGGGACGGAGGCCGTGGGTGCCGCGGGTGTAGGTGAGGTCGGCGGGGCCCATGGCGGCGCGCCAGAGGACGACCGCCGTGATGCCGCAGTCCGCCGCGGCGCGCAGGGTCGTGGTGTCGTACCTGCCGTAGGGCGGGCGGAACAGGCGGGGGCGGACGCCGAAGCGGGCGTGGAGCTTCTCCTGCTGGCCGCAGATCTCGGCGCGCTGGCCGGTGTACGGCAGGCCGCGCAGGGCGGCGTGGTCGAGGGTGTGGTTCTGAAGGGTCGCGCCGACGGCGCGGAGGCGGGCGAAGTGCCCGTAGCCGGGGCCGACCACGCTGTCCGTGAGGAACATGGTGACCGGGAGGCGCAGGTCGCGGACCATGTCGACGAAGCGGGGGTCGCGTTCGGCACCGTCGTCGTAGGTGAGGAAGACGACCCTGTCGCGGGTCGGGACGTGGTCGACGACCGGTGGGAGGCCGGTACCGCCGGGGCTGCCGGAGAGGGGGCCGGAGGGGCGGGACGGGCGGGTGGGGGCGGGGGCCAGGGGAGCCGTCAGGCCCCAGCGGCGGTGGGGCGGTCCGGCGTCCGGGCCGTGCGGGCGGACCCGTTCCGCCGCCTTCTTGCCCAGCCGTTCGATCGGGTCGACGGACTGGGCGCAGCCGGTCAGGGTCGCCAGGATCAGCAGTACGGCCAGCGGCCCCCGCGCTCTCACAGGTAGTCCTCCAGGCGTGCCACCGCGTATCCCTTCTGCGTGACCTTGTTCAGGAACCGGCGGATCATGTCGGGCATGGTGCCCTTCCAGTCGTCCCGGCCGCGGAAGTGGCTCAGGACGATGTCGCCGGGGTGGAGGTCGCGGTCCCACTCGCGGTACTCCCAGCGGTCGACGAAGACCTCCTCGCTCCAGAGTGGTACGTACCGCACGCCGCAGGTCTTCGCGGCGCGCAGGGTGGCCCGGTTGTAGTTCCCGAACGGCGGCCGGAAGAGGGCGGGGCGCTCGCCGTAGTGCTCCTCGATCACGTCCTGCATGCCGCAGATCTCCTGCTTCTGGCGCTGGTACGACAGGCTCGGCAGGTAGCGGTGGTGGAGGGTGTGGTTGTTCAGGCCGACCCCCGCGGCCTTCATCCGTTCGAAGTAGGCGTAGTCGTCCTTGACCAGGTAGTCGCTGAGGAAGGCGGTGTACGGGATCCGGAGCTCGGCCATCATGCGCAGGAACGCCGGGTCCTTCTCGGCGCCGTCGTCGAGGGTGAGGAAGACGACCTTGTCCTTGGTGGGGACGCGGGTGAAGACCGGCGGCAGCCCGAGCTCCTCGTGGTCCCTGACCTCGAAGCCGTCGCGGGTGGTGATGTGCGGCTTGCGGGCGGGGGGCGCGGGCGCGGCCAGGGGGACCTCGCGCAGGCCCCAGCGCTCCGCCGCGGCGGTCCGGGCCGCGTGGTCGGCGCGCAGCTTGTCGGCGTAGGAGTGCAGGGCGCGCTCCGGCGGTGCCTGACCGGCCTCCTGGCCGGCGGCGGGACGGCTTCCGGCGGTGCCCGAGCCGCCCTGAGCGCAGCCCGAGGCGATGGCGGTCAGGGCGAGGACGGCGATGCCGCCCCGGATCCTCATGCGCCGCACCGCCTTTTTATCGTTTTGTACGACTGATCCCATGGCGCCGGATCCTCGCAGTCCCGGCCCGCGAACCCCGCCCGACACCCCGCCCGGCACCGCGGGCGGAGGCGCACCGTCCACCGACTGGCCCACGTCCGGCACCGCGGGCGGACGCGCGCCGTCCACCGGCTGGCCCACAATGAGCCGGTGAACGACCTCGCCCCGCTCCTCACCCCCGAGGGCCGCGCCCTCCTCGACGCCGTACGCGACACCGCCCCCGCGGACGAACTCGCCGTCGCCACCCGGCTGCGCCGCGACCATCCCGCCGCACTCGTCTCGGCCGCCCTCGGGCAGGCGCAGCTGCGGCAGCGGGCGGTGGCGAAGTTCGGGGCGCGGGACGCCGAGCGGATGTTCTTCACGCCCAACGGGGTCGAGCAGTCCACCCGCGCCCCGGTCGCCGCCCACCGCGCGGGGCGCCTGCGCGAACTGGGCGTCACCTCCGTCGCCGACCTGTGCTGCGGGATCGGCGGCGACGCCGTCGCGCTCGCCCGCGCCGGGATCCGGGTCCTCGCCGTGGACCGCGACCCGCTGACCGCGGCGGTCGCCCGGGAGAACGCCGCGGCCCTGGGGCTGAGCGATCTGATCGAGGTGCGGGAGGCCGACGTCACGGACGTCGACACGGCCGGGTACGACGCCGTGTTCGTGGACCCGGCGCGGCGCGGGGGGCGCGGGCGCGTCTTCGACCCCGAGGCGTACTCGCCGCCCCTGTCCTGGGCCGTCTCGGCCGCCCTGCGGGCCCCCCACGCCGCGCTGAAGGTCGCCCCCGGCATCCCGCACGAGGCGGTGCCCGACGGGGCGGAGGCCGAGTGGATCTCGGACGGCGGGGACGTGAAGGAGGCGGTGCTGTGGTTCGGGACCACGCCGGGCGCCGTCCGCGCCACCCTGCTGCCCGGCCCGCGCACGCTCCTCGGCACCGGGCTGCCCGACCCCGGCGTCCGCCCCGTCGGCCGCTTCCTCTACGAGCCCGACGGCGCCGTCATCCGGGCGCACCTGGTGGCCGAGGTGGCCCGGGAGGTGGACGGCGGCCTGATCGACGAGACCATCGCCTACGTCACCGCCGACGACGCGCGGCCCACGCCGTACGCCACCGCCTACGAGATCACCGACCGGCTGCCCTTCAACGTCAAGAAGCTGAAGGCGCTGCTGCGGGAGCGGGAGGTGGGGATCCTGACCGTGAAGAAGCGCGGGTCGGCGGTGGAACCGGAGGAACTGCGGAAGAAGGTGAAGCCGCAGGGGCCGAACGCGGCGACGGTGTTCCTGACGCGGGTCGCGGGGGCGCCGACGATGCTGATCGGGGGGCCGGTGCGGGGTGACTCCGCCGGGTGATGGGTGGGGGCGGGTTCCGGGTGGGGGGTGCTGTGCGTTGCGGGCCGCGGCAGGTGGGTGGCTGGTCGCGCAGTTCCCCGCGCCCCTTTGCGCCGGGCAGCGGACCGGCGTGCCAGGGGGACCCCCTTGAGGTCTGCGGTTGTCACCCCTGGGTGAGTGATGTCCACAGGTCGGTCGCGGCCGGTTCCTGGGGGACCACGCGGTTGGGGTCCGTCGGTGCGGTCACCACGGGGAGGGTGACGGTCGTGACGTGGGCCGACGACAGGCCCTTCAGGCTCTGGGCGAGTTCCATCAGCTCGGCGAGGGAGTCCAGGCCGGTGTCGGTGGTGAGTCCGCCGGTGGCCGCGTCGGCGACGGAGTAGAGCCGGGTGGGGCTGGTGAGCAGGTCGGTGGCGGAGATCTGTGCCAGCAGGGCCTTCACCAGGGTCTGCTGGAGGCCTATGCGGCCGAGGTCGCTGCCGTCGCCGATGCCGTGCCGGGTACGGGCCAGGGCGAGGGCCTGCGTGCCGTCGAGCCGGTGGGTCCCGGCCGCGAGGTGCAGGTGGCTGTCCTCGTCGTCGATGTCCTCCTCGGTGGTCACGGTCACGCCGCCGAGCGCGTCCACGAGCTTCGCGAACCCCGAGAAGTCGACCTCGACGAAGTGGTCCATGCGGACGTTCGTCATCGACTCCACGGTCTTGACCGCGCAGACCGGGCCGCCCACCGCGTAGGCGGTGTTGAACATCACGCCGTACGCCTCCGCCGTCGAACCGCCGGACGGCAGCGGGCAGGACGGGCGGGTGACGAGGGTGTCGCGCGGGATGCTGACGACGGTGGCGCCGGTGCGGCCGGCGTCTAGGTGGACGACCATCGCCGTGTCGGAGCGCGCGCCCGTGCTGTCGCCGCCGCCGAGCTCCTGGTTCTCCGCTCCGCTGCGCGAGTCGGAGCCGAGGACCAGGATGTTGAGGGCCCCGGTGGGCAGCGGGGCGGCGGAGGCCGTGCCGGACGGGGACGGGGTGGTCACCGCGCGCGCCGGACGGTCGTCGCCGAGCGCGTTGTCGAGGTCGACGCCCGTGATGTTGTCGTCGAGGTGCCAGTACACCCAGCCCGCCGCGGCGGCGCCCAGGACGAGGGTGACCGCGAGGATGAGGCCGACGGCCCTGAGCGTTCTGGACCGCCGGCCCCGCTGTCCGTGCGCGTGTGCGTCCGCGTCGTGTCCCGTCACGGGAGGAACATAAGTTTGGATTATGAGCGGACTGTGAGGGATTGCTTCGGAGACTCTCAGACTTCCCGGAGCCCGGGCGGCCCGAGCCCCCCGCGCACCCTCACCCCAGCGTCACCGTGGGCACCGGATTGCTCCCGCTCCACGACGCGTTGAAGCCGAACGTCACCGAACCGCCGTCGGGAACCGTCGCGTTGTACGAGGCGTTGGAACAGGTGACCGCCGCCCCCGACTGGGTGCAGTTCGCGTTCCAGGCCTGCGTGATCTGCTGCCCGGCCCCGTACGTCCAGTTCACCTTCCACGACGACAGCGCCGCCCCCGAGCAGGCGATCCGCACCTGCCCCGTGAAGCCGGTGTTCCACTGGCTGGTCACGCTGTACACCGCCGTGCACGCGCCCGTCGGCGGTGTCACGGTGCCCCCGAGCGCCTCGACGATCGCGTAGTACGCCGGTTTCGGCGCGAAGTTCTCGTCGTACGGCGTCGCCGCGCCCTGCCCCGGGAAGGTGCTCGGGATCCAGGAGTCGGAGTCGGTGAAGCCCCACACCGTGACGCCGGTGCACCGGGTCACCGCCAGACAGGCGTTCATCACCGCCTTGTAGTCGGCGGCCTGCTGGGTGAGCTTGGCGCTGTCGGAGGGCAACGTCATCCGGATGTCCAGCTCGGTGATCGCCACGTCGACGCCGAGGTCGGCGAAGCGCTGGATGTTCTGCTGGAGGGTGGACGGCACCTGGCCGAGGATCAGATGGGCCTGGAGGCCGACGCCGTCGATCGGGACGCCCTGCTCCTTCAGCGACTTGACCAGGTCGTACAGGGCGGTGGACTTCGCGTTGACGCCCTCGACGTTGTAGTCGTTGATGTAGAGCTTCGCGGCCGGGTCGGCGGCCCGCGCCCAGGTCAGGGCGTCGGCGATGTAGTCGGCGCCGAGGCCCTGGTACCAGAGGGTGGAGCGGTAGGTGCCGTCCTCGTTGAAGGGCTCGTTGACGACGTCCCAGGCGGCGACGCGGCCCTCGTAGCGGTCGACCTCGGTGGTGATGTGGTCCTGGAGCAGGGTGGCGAGCTGGGCGGACGTCCAGCTGCCGTTGGTCAGCCAGCTCGGGTTCTGGCTGTGCCAGACCAGGGTGTGGCCGCGCACCTCCTGGTCGTGGGCCTCGGCGAAGTCCACGATCTGGTCGGCCTCGGCCCAGTTGAAGGTCCCCTGGGTCGGCTCGACCGAGCCCCACTTCATGGCGTTGCCGGGGGTGAGCCAGTTGAACTGCCCTCCCGCGATGTCACCGTAGGTGCCGGTGAGCTTGGAGCCGGTGACGGCCGTGCCCATGACCTTGCCCTGGGCGGCGGCGAGGTCGCGCAGCGGTTCGTCGGCCGCGTGGGCGGTCGTGGAACCGGCGGTGAGCAGGGCGCCGACGGCCGCGGCGCCGGCGCACAGGGCCGCGAGACGGCGCCGGAAGGATGGTGCGGAGGATCTCATGACAGGCCTCCGAAAGTTTCGGTCGTGTAACCGATTGGCTTCGGAGGAGTGTGGAGGCGTCCTCCCCACCCGTCAATACGTCACCTTCAGGCCACCGGCGGCGCCGCCGTGCTCGTCCGCACCACCAGACTGGTCGCCAGCTCCACCCGGGTCGCCGCCGGCGCCTCCTCCGCGCGCCCCAGCTCCAGCACCAGCCGGGCGGCCGCCTCGGCCATCTCGGTCAGCGGCTGCCGCACGGTCGTCAGGGGCGGGCCCACCCAGCGGGCCACCGGCAGGTCGTCGAAGCCGACCACGCTGACGTCCTCGGGGATGCGCAGGCCCAGCTCACGGGCGGCCTCGTAGCAGCCGAGGGCCTGGAGGTCGTTGCCGGCGAACACGGCGGTGGGCCGGTCGGGGCGGGCGAGCAGCTCGCGCCCGAGCCGGTAGCCGGTCTCGTGGTGGAAGTCACCGGTCATGATCAGCCCCGGGTCGACCGGCAGCCCGGCCGTCTCCAGGGCCGCGCGGTAGCCGTCGACGCGGGCCCGGCTGCACATCATCTGCGCGGGGCCGCTGATCGCCCCGATCCGCCGGTGCCCCAGCTCGACCAGGTGCCGGGTGGCGGCGAGCCCGCCCTGCCAGTTGGTGGCGCCGATCGAGGGCACGTCCGCCCCCGGGTCGCCCGCCGGGTCCATCACCACGAACGGGATGGAACGGCTGGTCAGCAGCGCGCGCTGGGACTCGTCGAGCCCGGACAGCACGAGCACCACGCCGTGCGGGCGGCGGGCGGCGACCTGGTCGGCCCAGGTCCGCCCCGGCGTGAGCCGTCCCGCGCTCTCGCTCAGCACGACGCTCAGCCCGGCGTCCCGCGCGACGTTCTCGACGCCCCGGATGACCTCCATCGCCCAGGCGCTCTCCAGCTCGTGGAAGACCAGGTCGATCAGCGGCGAGCGGGTCGCCTCGGCGCGCCGGCGCCGGTAGCCGTGGGCGCGCAGCAGCTCCTCGACGCGGGCGCGGGTCGCGGGCGCGACATCGGCACGGCCGTTGAGGACCTTCGAAACAGTCGGTGCCGAGACGCCGGCCTCGCGGGCGATCTCCGCGAGGGTCGCGGTCTGCCCCGCCGAACGCCGTGTCGGCCGGTCTTCCGTCCGCGTCTGCGCGGGCTCCGAGGGTGTCATGGCGGCGATCGTATCCCCGCACGACCTCTTGACGAACCCTTCGCCGGGCCTTAGGTTCCCGGAACATTCGAAGTGCACATCGAAACATTCGCACGATCGGTCCCCGACCGGTGGCTCACCGACCTCTGACAGGAGTTTCATGACCACCGCCCCCTGGCGTGACCCCGCCCTGCCCGCCGCCGCCCGTGTCGACGACCTCCTCTCCCGGATGACCCTCGAGGAGAAGACCGCCCAGCTGTACGGCGTGTGGGTCGGCGCCGCGACGGACGGCGACGGAGTCGCCCCGCACCAGCACGACATGACCGCCGACTACGACTGGGCCGAGCTGATCACCCACGGGCTCGGCCAGCTCACCCGCTCCTTCGGCACGGCCCCCGTGGACCCGGCGGTCGGTGCCCGCGCCCTGGCCCTGGCCCAGCGCAGGATCACCGAGGCGGGCCGCTTCGGCATCCCCGCCGTCGCGCACGAGGAGTGCCTGGCCGGCTTCACCGCCTGGCGGGCCACCGCCTACCCGGTTCCGCTCGCCTGGGGCGCCGCCTTCGACCCGCCGCTGGTGGAGGAGATGGCCCGGCAGATCGGCCGCGACCTGCGCGCCGTCGGCGTCCACCAGGGCCTCGCGCCCGTCCTGGACGTCGTACGGGATCCGCGCTGGGGGCGGGTCGAGGAGACGATCGGCGAGGACCCGTACCTGGTGGGCACGGTCGGCGCGGCCTATGTGCGCGGCCTGGAGTCGGCCGGTGTCGTGGCCACGCTCAAGCACTTCGCCGGGTACGCCTCCTCGGCGGGCGCCCGCAACCTGGCGCCCGTCCGGGCGGGCACCCGCGAGTTCGCGGACGTGACGCTGCCGCCGTTCGAGATGGCGCTGCGCGAGGGCGGGGCCCGCTCGGTGATGGCCGCCTACACGGAACGCGACGGCGTCCCGGCCTCCGCCGACCCGGAGCTGCTGACCGCTCTCCTGCGCGAGGAGTGGGGCTTCACCGGCACGGTGGTCGCCGACTACTTCGGCATCGGCTTCCTCCAGACCCTGCACCGCGTGGCGGGCACCCCCGCGGAGGCGGCCCGGCTGGCCCTGGAGGCCGGCGTCGACGTGGAGCTGCCGACGGTGAAGTACTACGGCGAGGCCCTGGTGGCCGCCGTACGGGACGGGCAGGTCCCGCAGGACCTGGTCGACCGGGCCGCCCGCCGCGTCCTGCTCCAGAAGTGCGAGCTGGGCCTGCTGGACGCGGACTGGCGGCCGGAGCCGGCCGAGCCGGTGCCGGCCCGGCTGGACTCGGCGGCCAACCGGGCGGTGGCCCGCCGGCTGGCGGAGGAGTCGGTGGTGCTGCTGGACAACCCGGACGGCCTGCTGCCGCTGTCCCCGGACAGCCGGGTCGCCGTCGTCGGCCCCCGGGCGGCGGACGCGCTCGCGATGCTCGGCTGCTACTCCTTCCCCTCCCACGTCCTCACCCACCACCCCGAGGTGGAGCTGGGCATCGACATCCCCACGCTGCTGGAGTCGCTGCGCACCGAGCTGCCCGACGCCAAGGTGACGTTCGCGGAGGGCTGCCCGGTCTCCGGCCCGGACCGGTCGGGCTTCGAGGAGGCGGTGGCGAGGGCCTCCGAGGCGGACGTGTGCGTGGCCGTCCTGGGCGACCGGGCGGGCCTGTTCGGCCGGGGCACCTCGGGCGAGGGCTGCGACGTGGCCGACCTGCGCCTGCCGGGCGTCCAGGGTGAGCTGCTGGACGCCCTCGTGGCGACGGGCGTCCCGGTGGTCCTGGTCCTCCTCACCGGCCGCCCCTACGCCCTCGGCCGCTGGCACGGCCGGCTGGGCGCCGTCGTCCAGGCCTTCTTCCCCGGCGAGGAGGGGGGCCCGGCGGTCGCGGGGGTGCTGTCGGGCCGCGTCAACCCCTCGGGCCGGCTGCCCGTGAGCGTGCCCCGCGGGGTGGGCGGCCAGCCGTGGACGTACCTCCAGCCGCCCCTGGGCCTGGCCGACGAGGTCAGCAGCCTGGACCCGACGCCGCTGTACCCGTTCGGGTACGGGAGGTCGTACACGACGTTCGCGTGGGAGGACGCCGGGACCCCGGACGCGGAGATCGGAACCGACGGCTCGTACGACCTGTCCGTGACCGTCCGCAACACCGGCGACCGGCAGGGCGCCGAGGTCGTCCAGCTCTATCTGCACGACCCGGTGGCGAGCGTGACCCGGCCCGACGTACGGCTCGTCGGCTACCAGCGGGTCGCGCTGGAACCCGGCGGGTCGGCCCGCGTGACCTTCCGCTTCCACACCGACCTGTCGGCGTTCACCGACCGCGCGGGCCGGCGGGTGGTCGAACCCGGGGCGCTGGAACTGCGGCTGGGGGCGTCCAGCGCGGACGTGCGCCACACGGCCCGCCTGACCCTGACCGGGCCGGTGCGGGAGGCGGGAGCGGGGCGGAGGCTGCGGTGCGAGGTGGGGGTGGAGGTGGGGGTCGATGTGGGGGTCGATGTGGGGCGCGAGGTGGATGCGGGAGCGGGAGCGGAGTCGGTAGGGGGAGCGGAGACGGAGGCGGGGGCGGAGCGCGCCTGAGGCGCTCCGGGGGCTTCGGGGGCGCTTCGAGGGGTGGCCTCGGGGGCGCTTCGAGGGGTGGCCCGGGGGCGCTTCGAGGGGTGGCCCGGGGGCGCTCCGGGGGGATACCCGGGGGGCGCTCCGGGGGCCCGGGGGCCGCTCCGGGGTGCCCGGGGGGCGCTCCGGGGAGTGCCCCGGAGGCGCTCCGGGGGTGGAGGGGCGCTCCGGGCCGGAGGTCCTACTCCTCCACCGCCTCGAACCGCCAGCGGTGCACCGACCGGCTCACCAGCTCCCCGTCCGGCTCGGGCAGTTCGGGCACGTCGGCGTCGTACTCCGCGTCCCACCAGGTGATGACCAGCACCCGGTCCTGCGGGGCGCGGAGGACCTCGCGGCGCAGGGGTGCGGGCGAGAGCCGCTGCCCGCGCGCCCACGCCAGCAGCTCCGCCCCGCGGCCCTGCGCCGCCCGGGCCTCCCACATCAACGCGACCGTCATGACGTGATCCTCACGAGTAGAGGTTGGTCTCGCCGACCTCGTGGACGTGGTCGTGACCGTGGCCGGCGCCATGGTCGTGGCCGTGGTGCCGGCCGGGCACGTGCGGGTCGGTCACCGGGAGGGACGAGTCCGCCGACAGGTCCCAGGCGGACGCGGCCCGGCCCCGGGCGACCATCTCCGCGCCGAGGGCGGCGACCATCGCGCCGTTGTCCGTGCACAGCTTGGGGCGCGGCACGCGCAGCCGGATGCCGGCCGCCTCGCAGCGCTCCTGGGCGAGGGCGCGCAGCCGGGAGTTGGCGGCCACGCCGCCGCCGATCATCAGGTGGTCGACGCCCTCGTCGCGGCAGGCCCGTACGGCCTTGCGGGTCAGGACGTCGACGACCGCCTCCTGGAAGGACGCCGCCACGTCACGCACCGGGACCTCCTCCCCCGCCGCCCGCCGGGCCTCGATCCAGCGGGCGACCGCCGTCTTCAGGCCGGAGAAGGAGAAGTCGTAGACCGGGTCGCGCGGGCCGGTCAGGCCGCGCGGGAACGCGATCGCCGCCGGGTCGCCCTCGCGCGCGTACCGGTCGATGACCGGGCCGCCCGGGAAGCCCAGGTTCAGCACGCGGGCGATCTTGTCGAAGGCCTCACCCGCCGCGTCGTCGATGGTCGCGCCCATCGGGCGGACGTCGGAGGTGATGTCCGAGGAGAGCAGCAGGGAGGAGTGGCCGCCGGAGACCAGCAGCGCCATCGTCGGCTCCGGCAGCGGGCCGTGCTCCAGCTGGTCCACGCAGATGTGGGAGGCGAGGTGGTTGACGCCGTACAGCGGCTTGCCGAGCGCGTAGGCGTACGCCTTCGCCGCCGACACGCCGACCAGCAGGGCACCCGCCAGCCCGGGACCCGCCGTCACCGCGATGCCGTCCAGGTCCTTCGCCGAGACGCCCGCCTCCTTCAGCGCCCGGTCGATGGTCGGGACCATCGCCTCCAGGTGGGCCCTGCTGGCCACCTCCGGCACGACCCCGCCGAAGCGGGCGTGCTCGTCGACGCTGGAGGCGATGGCGTCCGCCAGCAGGGTGGTGCCGCGGACGACGCCGACGCCGGTCTCGTCGCAGGACGTCTCGATGCCGAGGACGAGGGGTTCGTCAGCCATTGATCTCGGTTCCTTGTACTGATGTCGGTTCGTCGGCCGAGCCGCTGTCGGATGCTGTGACCAGGCGCATGACCAGGGCGTCCACGTTCCCGGGCTGGTAGTAGCCGCGTCGGAAGCCGATGGGTTCGAAGCCGAAGCGCTCGTAGAGCCGCTGGGCGCGGACGTTGTCGACCCTGCACTCCAGCAGGACCTCGGCGACCTCGAAGGCGGTCGCGGCGCGCAGGAGTTCGGTGAGGAGCCGGGCGCCGAGGCCGGTGCCCTGGCGGTCGCGGGCGACGGCGATCGTCTGCACGTCGGCGCCCGCGCCGCCTCCGCCGTCGTCACCGCCGGAACCGCCCTCGGAACCGCCGTCGGAGGCGGCGCCGGAGCAGGCCAGGCCCGCGTAGCCGACGATCCGGCCCTCGGCCTCGGCCACGACGTAGCGGCGGGTCGCCTCGGGGCCTCGGGAGTGCGCCAGCTCGGACCAGAACATGCCGCGCGACCAGGCGTCCTCGGGGAAGAGGTCCTTCTCCAGTTCCAGCACGGGGTCGATGTCCCACCAGCGCATCTCGCGCAGGGCGGGGGCACCGGGCCGGGGGGCGCCGGGCGGCTCGGCGGTGCCGGGCTCGGCCGTGCCGGGCTCGGCGGTGCCGGGCTCGGCGGTGCCGGGCTCGGCCGTGCCGGACTGCGGGGCGCCGGACTCGGTGCCGCCCGGTTCACCGGCCGGGCCGGACCGGGGGGCGTCGGGCTCGGGAACGTCGGACTCGGTCACTTGGGGGTGACCACCTTGTAGTTCTTGGGGACCTGCGCGTCCGGGCGGCGCAGGTACAGCGGGCGCGGCGCCGGGAGTTCCTCACCGGCGGCGAGCCGCTCGGCGGCCAGCGCGGCGAGGGCCGCGGCGGAGACGTGCTCCGGCTCGTGCGCCTGGGGGAAGGTGTCGGGGTAGAGCAGCGCGCCCGCGCCGACGGCGGGCAGCCCGGCCACCCGGTCGGCGATGTCGGCCGGGCGGTCGACGGCCGGCTCGGTGACCCGGGTGCGGGAGTCGGCGTAGCGCGCCCAGTAGACCTCCTTGCGGCGGGCGTCGGTGGCCACGACGAAGGGGCCGTCCAGGTCGGCGGCGTAGGCGAGGCCGTCGAGGGTGCACAGACCGTGCACGGGGACACCGAGCGCGAGGCCGAAGGTGTCGGCGGTCATCAGACCGACGCGCAGCCCGGTGTACGGGCCGGGGCCGATGCCGACGACGATCCCGGTGACGGCGTCGAGCGCGCGTCCCGCGTCGGCGAGCAGACGGTCGACGGCCGGCAGCAGCAGCTCGCCGTGCCGGCGCGCGTCCACCTGGCTCGACGAGGCGATGACGGCCGTGCCGTCGTGCAGGGCGACGGTCACGGCGGGGGTGGCTGTATCCAGAGCGAGCAAGAGCACGCAAACAGCCTACGGCTCCTCGGGCCCGCGGCCCGTGTCGGACGTCCGGTCGCCCCGGTGCGGGACGTCCCGGCTGCTAACGTCGCCGCGGGGGACGAAGTACGACAAAAGAGGTGGTCGCCGGTGGCAGGCAGCAGCGCGACGGTCGTGGCCGGGCTCACCGCGGCGGCCGTCTGCACGGTCGGGTTCCTCGCCCTCCAGGCGTCGGCGAACGTGCCCGACACCCTCGGCAGGGCCTCCCTGGACCCGGCCGCCGCGGCGCCGAAGGCCCCCCGGGACAAGAACAACCCCACCGCTCTCCCCTCCGGCTCCGGCACGGGTGAGCGGGTCGTGTACTCGGTGGACGACGACCGGGTGTGGCTGGTCGGCGAGGACGGCGCGGTGCAGCGGACGTTCCCGGTCACCCCGGGCACGGTGGACCCGCTCCCGGGGACCTACGCGGTCACCTCCCGCTCGAAGGGCATCACCGGCACGGACGGCACGCCCGTCGAGCACGTGGTGCGCTTCAGCACCGTGGACGGGGTGGTCATCGGCTTCAGCGCGGCCGTGGACGGCTCGCTGCGGGCGCCCGACCCGGCGATGCGCACGGGCGGGATCCGCGAGGCGCGCGCGGACGGCGAGGCGATGTGGGCGTTCGCGACGATCGGGGAGCAGGTCGTCGTGATCCGGTGACGGGGTGCGGCGGGAGGCAATCGCCCCCCGGCCGGCCGGCCGGGGCGAGGCCCCGGCCCGAGGGCCGGGGCCGAGCCGGGGCCCGGGGCCGGAAGCCGGGAGCCGCGGGCCGAGCCGGAAGCCGGAGCCGAGCCGGGAGCCGCGGCCCGGAAGCCAGGTGGCGCGCGCTACGCCGCTTCCCGGTGGTGCCGCACCCGCGCCCCGGCGACGGCGGACCGCACAGGCCCGGTTCCGGGCTCGGGCTCGGGTGCGCGCGGCGGGCGGGACACCGCCTCGGCGGCCGCGCAGGACGCCAGCAGATCCCGCATGGAGACCCCGGCGAGGGCGGAGGGGCGCGACGGGACGTCGGACCTCTGGGGCTCGATGGCCGGCATGGACGCCTCCTGGGGGCCGGGGCGGGCCTGGTTAGGTTCACCTAACTAGGGACTGGATACCATGTGACCACGGGCGGGACGCCGGACGCAACATCATGCCGACGTCTTGTCGGAATCTTCATACGAACGCCAGAAGGACGTCAGAAGGACTGAGAAGGACGCAGAAGACAGGGCAGGGGTGAGCCCGTCGGGTACGGGCTCACCCCTGCCCTGTCGAACGGCGCTCCACGACCACCGTGGAGACCGGTCCTCAGCCGCCCGGAACGTCCGTCCGGGCCGCGCTCAGGCCGCCAGCACGCTCAGGTCCGCCGAGGCCCACCGCTCCCCCAGCCCGGTGACCGTCACCTGCCGCACCTCGTCCGTCGTGTCGCCGACGGCCCGGTGGATCCGCACCTGGAGCCGCTCGTCGGTCAGTTCCTCGACCTTGCCCTCGCCCCACTCCACGACCACCACCGACTCGGGCAGGGACACGTCGAGGTCGAGGTCCTCCATCTCGTCGAGCCCGCCGCCCAGGCGGTACGCGTCGACGTGGACGAGCGGCGGGCCGTCCCCGAGGGACGGGTGGACGCGGGCGATCACGAACGTCGGGGAGGTGACCGCCCCGCGCACGCCGAGCCCCTCGCCGAGACCGCGCGTCAGGGTCGTCTTGCCCGCGCCGAGCTCCCCGCTGAGTATCACGAGGTCGCCGGCGCGCAGCAGCTTTGCCAGGCGGCGGCCCAACTCCCGCATCTGCTCGGGAGAGTTGACGATCAGCTCGGTCTCAGCCGGGTTGTGCGGTGCTGCTGGTGCTTCCATAGCCACCCACGGTAGCCCCTGCGGGCACGGCGCCCGCGCGGGTGAGCAGGTCGGCGAGGCGGTCGGTGACCGCTTCCGGGTGTTCCAGCATCACCAGGTGCCCGGCGTCCGGGACGAGCACCAGCTCGGCGTCCGGCAGCAGGTCGGCGATGGCCTCGCTGTGCTCGCTGGGCGTGACGAGGTCGCCGATGCCGGCCAGCACCAGCACCGGCATGTCCGTGAAGCGGGCGAGCGCCTCGGTCTTGTCGTGGTCGGTGAAGGCCGGGTAGAACTCGGCGACCACGTCGATCGGCGTGCCCTCGATCATCCGCTCGGCGAACCGGGCGACGGCCGGGTCGACGTCCCGGGACGCGAACGAGTACCGCTTGACGACCCCGGCGAACAGGTCGGCGGTGGCCCGCCTCCCCTTCTCCACCAGCTCGGCCCGCTGCCCCAGCAGCTTCAGCACCCCGGGCAGGACCCGCCGTACGGCGTTGACCCCCGCGACCGGCAGTCCGAAGTTGACCTCGCCGAGCCGCCCGGAGGACGTACCGACGAAGGCGGTGGCGACGACCCGCTCACGGATCAGCTCGGGGTACTGCGCGGCCAGCGCCATCACCGTCATGCCGCCCATGGAGTGCCCGACGAGCACGATCGGCCCCTCCGGCGCGGCCGCGTCGACGACGGCCTTCAGATCGCGTCCCAGCTGGTCGATGGTGACCGGCACCCCGTCGTGGAGCTGGGCCGCCCCGCGCGCGGAGCGCCCGTGGCTGCGCTGGTCCCAGTGCACGGTCCGGACGACGCCCCGCAGCGCGGCGCGCTGGAAGTGCCAGGAGTCCTGGGTGAGGCAGTAGCCGTGGCTGAAGACGACGGTGACGGGGAGGGGGGCCTTGCGGCCGAAGAGCCGGCGCCGCCGGTTCGCCGGTCCGCCCTGCGGCTCCACGTCGTCGACCTCGTAGTACAGCTCGGTGCCGTCGTCGGCGAAGGCCTTGCCCGGGGTGCCGCGCAGGGCGCCGTACGGCCCCGCCGCGTCGAGGGCGAGCCGTGCCTTCGCGCGCATGCCCCGGCCCACGGTCATCCGCTCCAGCGCGACGCCGGCCGCGGCGCCCGCGGCGATCACGCCTATCGCGGCGCCGGCGACGCCGGTCGCCCGGCGCCAGTTCCCGGCCGCCCCCGGGGCGGAGGCGGCGACGGCCGCCGAGGCGGCGCTCGCCACCGCCTCCGCACTGCTCTCGCTCACGTACCGCTCCTCCTCGGCCGACGCCAGGTGTTGCTGCTGTTGCCGTGCCGCTGCTGTTTCTGCTGTTTCTGCCGTTGTGACTGCTGTTGCCCACGATGCGCACGCCATGCGCACGGCATGCACCCGGCCTGCGCACGGCATACGTACGGCATGCGCGCGTGGGACATGAGTGAACCAGCCGCGGACGTCGCCCCCGAAGGTCCCCCCGCCGGGGGGACTACCCGTCCCGGTCCCCGTTCACGTAGACGCGGGGAACCCGCGTTCCGATGCGCGTGACGATCTCGTACCCGATGGTCCCCGCGGCCTGCGCCCAGTCCTCCGCGGTGGGCTCGCCGCGGTCACCGGGTCCGAACAGCACCGCCTCGGCCCCCGGCCCGGGGTCGTCGCCGCCGAGGTCGACGACGAACTGGTCCATCGCGATCCGCCCCGCGGCCGTACGCCACTTGCCGGCGACGAGCACCGGGCCGGTGCCGGACGCGTGCCGGGGGACGCCGTCGGCGTACCCGAGGGGAACCAGACCGAGGGTGGTCTCGCCCGGGGTCGTGTAGTGGTGGCCGTAGCTGACGCCGTGCCCGCCGGGGACGTGCTTCACCAGGGCCAGGGAGGCCGCGAGGGTCATCACCGGCCGCAGGCCGAGATCGGCGGCCGAGCCGACCTCGGGGCTGGGCGAAAGGCCGTACATGGCGATCCCCGGGCGGACGAGGTCGAAGTGGGCCGCGGGGAGGGTGAGCGTGGCCGGGGAGTTGGCGATGTGCCGCACCTCGGGCCGTACGCCCTGCCCCTCGGCGTACGCCACCATCTCGCGGAAGCGGGAGAGCTGGGCCGCGTTGGAGGGGTGGCCGGGTTCGTCGGCGCAGGCGAAGTGGGACCACAGCCCGGTGACCCGGACGAGTCCGTCGCCCTCCGCGCGCAGCGCCTCGGCGACCAGGTCGGGCCAGTCGGCGGGCTGGCATCCGTTGCGGCCCAGCCCGGTGTCGGCCTTGAGCTGCACCCGGGCCGTCCGTCCGGCGAGCCGGGCCGCCTCGACGGCCTCGCGCAGCGCCCACAGCCCGCTCACGGACACGTCGAGGCCGGCCTCGATCGCCTCCCGCCAGGGCCCGCCCGGCGTCCACAGCCAGCACATGATCCGCACGCCGGCCGGCAGCCCGGCCTCCGCGCGCAGCGCGAGCGCCTCCTCGGGCGTGGCGGTGCCGATCCAGGTGGCCCCCGCCTCCACGGCGGCCCGGGCGCACGGCACCGCGCCGTGGCCGTACCCGTCGGCCTTCACCACGGCCATGAACGCCGCCCCCGGCGCCTTGGCGCGCAGGGTCCGCACGTTGGCCCGCAGCGCGGCCAGGTCGATCTCGGCGCGGGCGCGCGGCGGGGCGGGGGTCGGCTGTGCAGTCTCACTCATCGCGCCCAGTGTCTCAGAGCGCCCGGAAAGCCCCTAAGAGCCGGGCCCACGGCCCCCACGTACGCGCCCTGGCGAGACGACGCCCCTCCAGGGCCCCTCCAGGGTCCCTCCAGGGGCGCGCCCCCGGCGGCCCGCCTCCCCTCACGCGCCCCTCCGAGCCCCCACGGCCCGTCTCGGAGCACGCCCCGCCGCCCGCCGCCCGTCTCGGAGCACGCCCCGCCGCCCGCCTCCGGCAAGCTCCTCCGCTCGCCGCCCAGCACGGTCCTACGGCTGCCTCTCCGGCGCGCCCCCGCCCCGGTACGCACCCTCCGCTCGCCGCCGAACACAGCCCTACGCCCCTCTCCGGCACGCCCCCGCGGCCCTCCCGGCGCGCCCTCGCCCCACCGCTCACCCGCTCGGCCCTCCCGGCGCGCCCTCGCCCCACCGCTCAGCCCCGCGCCTCCACGTCCGTCCCCGCACCCCTCTCCGGCGCGCACTCAGCCGCGTGCACACCAGAGCGCAGCCATCACCCCGCCCCATCACCCACCACCCACCACCACCCACCGACACCCACCGACACCCGCCGACCAGACCAGCCCCCCACCCCCGCGTCACGCCCCGCCAGGCCCGGCCCCTCACCCCCGCGTCACGTCCCGCCAGGCGCGTGCCACGGCCTCGGCCACGTCGTGTGCGCCCACCGGTGCCCCGCGGGCCGCGAACCGCCCCGCCAGCCCGTGCAGATACGCGCCCGCGCTCGCCGCGTCCGACGCCGACAGCCCGGCCGCCAGCAGCGACCCCGCCAGTCCCGACAGCACGTCGCCGCTGCCGGCCGTGGCCAGCCACGACGTCCCGGTCGGGTTCACCCGTACGGGTCCTCGCCCCGGGTCCGCGACCAGCGTCGTCGACCCCTTCAGCAGCACCGTCGCCCGGTACCGCGCCGTCAGGTCGCGCACGGCGGCCAGCCGCCCCGCCTCGACGTCCTCCCGCGCCACCCCGAGCAGCGCGGCCGCCTCCCCCGCGTGCGGGGTCATCAGGGTCGGCGCCCTACGGCCCCGGACCGCCCCCGGCTCCGCCAGCCGCAGCGCGTCCGCGTCGATCAGCACGGGCACGTCGGCGGCCAGCACCTCGGCCACCGTCGCCGCGTCGTCGCCGACGCCCGGCCCGACGACCCACGCCTGCACCCGCCCGGCATGCGCGGGCCCCTGGTCGGAGACGAGCGTCTCCGGGAAGCGGGCGATGACGGCCTCCGCGGCCGGCCCGACGTACCGCACGGCACCCGCCCCGCCGCGCAGCGCGCCGGCCACGGCCAGCACGGCGGCCCCCGGGTAGCGGGCCGACCCGGCGGCGACACCGACCACGCCCCGCCGGTACTTGTCGCTCTCGGCGCCCGGCACCGGCAGCAGCGCCGCCACGTCCGCGTGCTGCAACGCCTCCAGCTCGGGCTCGGCGGGCAGTTCCAGTCCGATGTCGACGAGCCGCACCGACCCGGCGTACTCCCGCGCCGGATCGATCAGCAGGCCCGGCTTGTGCGCGCCGAAGGTGACGGTGAGGTCGGCCCGGACGGCGGCGCCCCGCACCTCCCCGGTGTCCGCCTCCACCCCGCTCGGCAGGTCGACGGCGACGACGGCGGCCCGCGACCCGGCGGCCAGCGCGGCGAGCGGAGCCGCGTCCTCCCGCAGACCGCCCCGCCCGCCGATCCCGACGATCCCGTCGACCACCAGGTCGGCGCGGCACAGCAGGCCCTCGGCGGCGCTCGCCGGGACCGCCCGGCCGCCCGCCCGCAGCAGGGCCGCCAGCCCCCCGGGATGGGTCCGCTCCGGCGCGAGCAGCACGGCGCTCACCCCGGCGCCGCGCCGGGCCAGCCGGGCACCCGCGTACAGGGCGTCGCCGCCGTTGTCGCCGCTGCCGACGAGCAGCACGACCCGGCTGCCGTACACCCGCCCCAGCAACTCCGCACAGGCGGCGGCGAGTCCGGCGGCGGCCCGCTGCATCAGCGCGCCCTCCGGCAGACGGGCCATCAGCTCCCGTTCGGCGGTCCTGACCGTGTCCACGCAGTAGGCAGTACGCATGGCCCTACCTCTACCGCCCTACCACTCGCCCCACACCTGCCACTCCCCGCACACCTGCCACCGGGGCTGGCCTACCCCTCCGCCACCACCACCGCCGAGGCGATCCCCGCGTCATGGCTGAGCGACACGTGCCAGGACCGTACGCCCAGCTCCGCGGCGCGCGCCGCGACGCTCCCCCGCACGCGCAGCCGCGGCTGCCCGCTGTCCTCCACGTACACCTCCGCGTCGGTCCACAGCAGTCCCGCCGGTGCCCCCAGCGCCTTGGCCACCGCCTCCTTGGCCGCGAACCGCGCCGCCAGCGAGGCGACCCCCCTGCGCTCCCCGCTCGGCAGCAGCAACTCACTCTCGATGAACAGCCGTTGCGCCAGCGCGGGCGTCCGCTCCAGGGACGCCGCGAACCGCTCGATCTCCGCCACGTCGATGCCGACCCCGATGATGCTCATGCCGAGCACCCTACGGCCGCCCCGCAGAACGACCGCCCAGCGCCGCCCCGGGACCGCCGCAGGCGATCAGGGGCGCGGGGAACTGCGTGACCAGGCACACACGACCGGCGCCCGCACACCACCCGCACCCGGCACACCGCCCCGCCCCTCCCGAAGCACCCCCTACTCCACCGTGACCGACTTGGCCAGGTTCCGCGGCTGATCCACCTCGTTCCCCCGAGCTGTCGCCAGCTCGCACGCGAACACCTGCAACGGAACCGTCGCCACCAGCGGTTGCAGCAGCGTCGGCGTCACCGGGACCCGTACGAGATGGTCGGCGTAGGGGACGACCGCCTCGTCCCCCTCCTCCGCGATCACGATGGTGCGCGCGCCCCGGGCCCGGATCTCCTGGATGTTGGACACGATCTTGTCGTGCAGCACGGACCGCCCCCGCGGCGACGGCACGACCACGACGACCGGCAGGTCCTCCTCGATCAGCGCGATCGGCCCGTGCTTCAGCTCGCCCGCCGCGAAGCCCTCGGCGTGCATGTACGCCAGCTCCTTCAGCTTGAGCGCGCCCTCCAGCGCCACCGGATACCCCACGTGCCGGCCGAGGAAGAGCACGGTGTCCTTCGCGGCGAGGGAGCGCGCCAGCTCCCGCACCGGCTCCATGGTCTCCAGCACCCGATCGACGTCGGCGGGGATCCGCGCGAGGTCGCGGACCACGTCCCGGATCTCGTCCGCCCACTTGGTGCCCCGCACCTGGCCCAGGTACAGCGCCACCAGGTAGCAGGCCACCAGCTGCGTCAGGAAGGCCTTCGTCGAGGCGACCGCCACCTCCGGCCCGGCGTGCGTGTACAGCACCGCGTCCGACTCGCGCGGGATGGTCGACCCGTTGGTGTTGCAGATCGCCAGCACCTTGGAGCCCTGCTCGCGGGCGTGCCGCAGCGCCATCAGCGTGTCCATGGTCTCGCCGGACTGCGAGATGGCGATGACCAGCGACCGGGGGCCCAGGATGGGGTCCCGGTAGCGGAACTCGCTGGCCAGCTCCACCTCGCACGGGATCCGCGTCCAGTGCTCGATGGCGTATTTGGCGATCATCCCCGCGTGGAAGGCCGTACCGCACGCGACGATGACGACCTTGTCCGCCTGGCGCAGCTCGGCCGCGGAGATGCGCAGCTCGTCCAGGGTCAGCGCGCCGGAGGCGTCGATGCGTCCCAGCAGCGTGTCGGCGACCGCCTTGGGCTGCTCGGCGATCTCCTTGAGCATGAAGTAGTCGTAGCCGCCCTTCTCCGCGGCCGAGGCGTCCCAGTCGATGTGGTAGGAGCGCACGTCGGCCGGCCGGCCGTCGAAGCCGGTCACCGTCACCCCGTCCCGGCGCAGCTCCACCACCTGGTCCTGGCCCAGCTCGATCGCCGACCGGGTGTGGTCGATGAACGCGGCGACGTCCGAGGCGAGGAAGGCCTCGCCCTCGCCGACGCCCACCACGAGCGGCGAGTTCCGCCGCGCCCCCACGACCACGTCCGGCTCGTCGGCGTGCACCGCGACCAGCGTGAACGCCCCTTCGAGCCGCCGGCACACCAGCCGCATGGCCTCCGCGAGGTCGGCCGTGGCGGAGAACTCCTCGGCGAGCAGATGGGCCACGACCTCGGTGTCGGTCTCGGAGACCAGCTCGTGGCCGCGCTCGGCCAGTTCGGCCCGCAGCACCGCGAAGTTCTCGATGATCCCGTTGTGCACGACGGCGACGCGCCCGGCGTTGTCGAGGTGGGGGTGGGCGTTGGCGTCGGTCGGCGCGCCGTGCGTCGCCCACCGGGTGTGCCCGATCCCCGTCGACCCGGCCGGCAGCGGCCGCTCCTTGAGCTCCTTCTCCAGGTTGACGAGCTTGCCCGCCCGCTTGGCGGCGGCGAGTCCCCCGTCGGCCGGCACGGCGACGCCCGCCGAGTCGTACCCCCGGTACTCCAGCCGTTTCAGTCCGGCGGTCACGACATCGAGCGCCGACTGCGACCCCACGTATCCCACGATTCCGCACATGCGCGGCAGCCTACGGCCGATCCCCGCCCGGAAAAGCCCTTCGCGTGCCCGATTCCGGAAATTCCCGCGCCCGTACGACCCCCCCGAACCGCTTCGTTCGGCCCTGGGCGTCCCGTGGCCGCCCGGCGGCGTGACGGACCCCACCCGCCATCGCGTTCAGACTCCGTTAACAATGGACTGTGATCTCTCCGGTCTCCCCGATGCCCCGGAGCGCCCACCGGCACAGGCCGGAGGCGACTCCCTACGTCGACCTCACCCGCTGCGAGTGGAGCGCGCTGCGCGACAAGACGCCGCTGCCGCTGACCGCCGACGAGGTCGAGCGACTGCGCGGCCTCGGCGACGTCATCGACCTGGAGGAGGTGCGGGACATCTACCTCCCGCTGTCCCGTCTCCTCAACCTCTACGTCGGCGCCACCGACGGTCTGCGCAGCGCTCTCAACACCTTCCTGGGGGAACAGGGCTCCCAGGCGGGCACGCCGTTCGTCATAGGGGTCGCCGGCTCGGTCGCGGTGGGCAAGTCGACGGTCGCCCGCCTCCTCCAGGCCCTCCTCTCCCGCTGGCCGGAGCACCCCCGCGTGGAACTGGTCACCACCGACGGCTTCCTGCTGCCCACCAAGGAGCTGGAGGCCCGCGGCCTGATGTCGAGGAAAGGTTTCCCCGAGTCCTACGACCGCCGCGCCCTGACCCGCTTCGTGGCCGACATCAAGGCCGGCAAGGACGAGGTCACCGCCCCCGTCTACTCCCACCTGATCTACGACATCGTCCCGGACCAGAAGCTCACCGTCCGCCGCCCGGACATCCTGATCGTGGAGGGCCTGAACGTCCTCCAGCCCGCCCTCCCGGGCCAGGACGGCCGCACCCGCGTCGGCCTCGCCGACTACTTCGACTTCAGCGTGTACGTCGACGCCCGCACCGAGGACATCGAGCGCTGGTACCTCAGCCGCTTCCGCAAGCTGCGCGAGACGGCCTTCCAGAACCCGTCCTCCTACTTCCGCAAGTACACCCAGGTCTCCGAGGAGGAGGCCCTCGACTACGCCCGCACGATGTGGCGCACCATCAACAAGCCCAACCTGGTGGAGAACATCGCCCCCACCCGCGGCCGCGCCACCCTCGTCGTCCGCAAGGGCCCGGACCACAAGGTGCAGCGGCTCGGTCTCCGCAAGCTGTAGGAGCCGGTGGCCGGCTTCAGCGTCCGGTGGCCGGCTGTAGAGGCCGGTGGCTGTGGGATAAAGGGCGGCATGCTGCATCTGCGCCTGATCACACCGGCCGAACGGACCGAGGACGTGGTCCGCCTGATCGAGAGCACCGTGGGCACCACCCATCTGGTGGTGCTGCCCGGCGCCGCCCGCACCCCGCCGGGCGACGTCGTCCTGTGTGACGTGGCGCGCGAGGCGGGCGACCGACTCCTCACGCGACTCCAGGAGTCGGGCCTCGAGGCGAGCGGCTCGATCGCCGTGGAGAACATCGACCTGTCTCTGTCCCGGCGGGCCGACGAGGCCGAGGAGGAAGCCCCGGGCGAGGGCGTGGACGCGGTCCTGTGGGAGCACCTGAGCGACGCGACCCACGAGGAGTCGACGCTCTCCGTCACCTACCTCGCCTTCATCACGCTCGCCACGATGATCGCGGCCTGCGGTGTGGTGCTCGACAACGCGGTCCTGATCGTGGGCGCGATGGCGGTGGGACCGGAGTTCGGCCCGCTGGCCGGCATCTGCACCGCGACGGTGCAGCGTGCCCCGCGCCTGGCACTGCGCTCACTGACCGCCCTGCTGGTGGGCTTCGCGGTGGCGATGGCCGTGACGGCGGGCTTCAGCCTCTTCATGGACGCGGTGGGCCTGTTCACCCGGGAGCAGTTGGAGGCCGACCGTCCGAACACGGGCTTCATCTACGCCCCGGACTGGTTCTCCTTCGTGGTCGCGGTCCTGGCCGGCGCCGCCGGCACCCTCTCGCTCACGTCCGCGAAGTCCGGCGCCCTGGTGGGTGTCGCCATCTCGGTGACCACGGTCCCGGCCGCCGCGAACGCGGCGGTGGCCCTGGTCTACGGCGACGCCACCCAGACCCTGCGCTCCTCGGAACAGCTCCTGCTGAACCTGCTGGGCATCATCCTGGCGGGCACCTCGACGTTGCTGGCCCAGAAGTGGTTCTGGTCACGACAGCGGACCTAGGGGCGCGGGGAACTGCGCGACCGGCCACGACGCGGCCTGCAGCCCTCATCGCGCAGCCCTCATCGCGCAGATTCCCCGCCCGTGCCGCTCAGCCCAGCGCCGACTTCACCGCGTCGGCCAGCCGCCCGGCCACGGACCGCGCCTGGTCGATGTCGGCCGCCTCGACCATCACCCGCACCAGCGGCTCGGTCCCGGACGGCCGGAGCAGCACCCGCCCGGTGGAGCCCAGCTCCCGCTCGGCCTCCCCGACGGCGGCGGCGAGCTCGGCGGAGGAGGACACCCGGGACCTGTCCACGTCGGGAACGTTGACCAGCACCTGCGGCAGCCGCTCCATCACGGACACCAGGTCCCGCAGCGTCCTGCCGCTCTCGGCGACCCGCGCCGCGAGCATGAGCCCGGTCAGCGTGCCGTCGCCGGTCGTCGCGTGGTCGAGGATGATCACGTGCCCGGACTGCTCGCCGCCGAGCGCGTACCCGTGCTGCTTCATCTCCTCCAGCACGTACCGGTCGCCGACGGCGGCCTGGACGAGCCGGATGCCCTCGCGCTCCATGGCCAGCTTGAAGCCGAGGTTGGACATCACGGTCGCGACGACGGTGTCCTCGCGCAGCGTCCCGCGCTCCCGCATGGCGAGCGCGAGCACGGACAGGATCTGGTCCCCGTCCACCTCCTCGCCGGTGTGGTCCACGGCGAGGCACCGGTCGGCGTCCCCGTCGTGGGCGATGCCGAGGTGGGCGCCGTGTTCGACGACGGCGGCCTTGAGCTTGTCCAGGTGCGTGGAGCCGCACCCGTCGTTGATGTTGAGCCCGTCCGGCGCCGCGCCGATGGTGACGATCTCCGCCCCGGCCCGGGTGAACGCCTCGGGCGAGACCCGGGCGGCGGCGCCGTGCGCCTCGTCGAGGACGACCTTCAGCCCGTCGAGCCGGTTCGGCAGAACGGCGATGAGGTGGGCGACGTACCGGTCGAACCCTTCGTCGTAGTCGCGGACGCGACCGACACCCGAGCCCGTCGGCCGCTCCCACGGCTCGCCGCGCCGGTGCTCCTCGTAGACGGACTCGATCCGGTCCTCGAGTTCGTCGGCGAGTTTGTGGCCGCCGCGGGCGAAAAACTTGATGCCGTTGTCGGGCATGGCGTTGTGGCTCGCGGAGAGCATCACGCCGAGGTCGGCGCCGAGCGCGCCCGTCAGGTACGCGACGGCAGGGGTGGGCAGCACCCCGACCCGCAGCACGTCCACACCGGCACTGGCCAGGCCGGCCACCACGGCCGCCTCCAGGAACTCCCCGGACGCACGCGGGTCCCGTCCGACCACCGCCACCGGGCGGTGGCCCTCGAAGGTGCCCGCCTCGGCCAGCACATGCGCCGCAGCGACGGACAGACCGAGCGCCATCTCGGCCGTGAGATCCGCGTTGGCCACACCGCGCACGCCGTCCGTGCCGAAGAGTCGTCCCACTTGTCCTCCTGAGGAAGCGTCAGTTTCGGTAGCCGTGCGGGTGTCCGGCTGATCGGCGCGGCCCCCGCACCCAGGCATTGCATGCCCTGAACATCCGATCACACAAGCCTTTGAGCACCTTGTGCCGTTATACGCCCACAGCTGCGAGAAAACGAACGCCCCGACGGCACTGTGGCGTGCCGCCGGGGCGTTCGGGGTACGTAGGAGTGGACCGAACCGGCCCGTGATACGTACGAGCAGGCAGCGAAGCTTAACGCTTGCTGTACTGCGGAGCCTTGCGGGCCTTCTTGAGACCGGCCTTCTTGCGCTCGACCGCACGGTCGTCGCGCTTGAGGAAGCCGGCCTTCTTCAGCGGGCCGCGGTTGTTGTCGACGTCCGCCTCGTTCAGCGCGCGGGCGACACCGAGACGGAGCGCACCGGCCTGACCGGAGACACCGCCACCGGCGATGCGGGCGACGACGTCGTAACGGCCCTCGAGCTCCAGGACCTTGAACGGCTCGTTGACTTCCTGCTGGTGCACCTTGTTCGGGAAGTAGTCCTCGAGGGTGCGACCGTTGATCTTCCACTTGCCGGTGCCCGGGACGATCCGGACGCGGGCGATGGCGTTCTTGCGGCGGCCCAGGCCGGCGGCCGGCTGCGGCTCGCCGAAGCGGGAGGCCAGCGACTCCGAGGTGTACTCGCCCTCGACGGGGACCTCGGACTCGGTGGTGTAGCTGTCGATGTCAAGCTCTTCGAGCGGCTGCTCGGCAGTGGTCTCAGCCACGGTGATACCTCAGATTCTCTTCAGCTTGGGGTGGTGTGGCCGGACTTACTGCGCGACCTGGGTGATCTCGAACGGCTGCGGCTGCTGCGCGCCGTGCGGGTGCTGGTCACCCTTGTAGACCTTCAGCTTCGAGAGCATCTGACGGCCCAGCGAGTTCTTGGGGAGCATGCCCTTGACGGCCTTCTCGATGGCCTTCTCCGGGTTCTTGTCCAGCAGCTCGTCGTAACGGACGGAGCGCAGACCACCCGGGTAGCCGGAGTGGCGGTAGGCCATCTTCTGGGTCCGCTTGTTGCCGGACAGGTGCACCTTGTCGGCGTTGATGATGATGACGAAGTCACCAGCGTCGACGTGCGGCGCGTAGATCGGCTTGTGCTTGCCGCGCAGCAGGGTGGCGGCGGTGGTGGCGAGACGGCCCAGGACAACGTCCTGAGCGTCGATGACGTGCCACTGGCGCGTCACATCGCCGGGCTTGGGGCTGTACGTACGCACGGTTCGTAGCCTTCGCTTCGAGTGAGTGGTCCTGACAAGGTCACCGAAGCGATCACGACAGCCCTGACCCCACTGCGGTGACGCATACCGCGTGGAGGTCGCTGGTCATCGGCCCGGTGGACCGGTGTAAGGGCCCGTCCCGTGAGAATGAGCAAGCCAATACACAACGAAGATGCAGGATACCTGCGGCGCGGTGGCCGGGTCAAAACGAGCTCACCCGTCGCCGAGGTCCGCTGCCTTCTCACCCGGTGTAGGTGCGACCGCCGCTGGGGGCTGCCGCCCCCAGGCCCCCGCTTCGGCCCTGGACGGGCCTCCTCCTCAAACGCCGGACAGGCTGGTAGGCCACGGCGAACACCAGCGTGCACAACGTCACCGCGTCCTTGAACGCCCGCCGCCGCACCGACTCCAGATACGGCCAGGTCAGGCCAGGGATCTGGGGGACCATGGCCAGCCAGAACCAGGGGCCGCGGGCCACCGAGCCCGGGTGGGGCAGTCCGGCCAGCAGCAGCGGCACCACGACCAGCAGATAGTGGTCGTACGACGGCCGGGAGACCAGGAACGCCGACAGCATCAGCCCGGCGGCCGTCTCGGCGAGCCGCAGCGGGCCGGGGTCCGCACGGCGCCAGCGCCGGTGGGCGCAGGCCACTCCGGCGGCGCAGGCCGCCAGCGCCAGCGTCCGGGCGACGGACTGCGGCACCCCCAGCCGGGGCAGCACCGCGGCCGGGGAGGCCTCGTACAGCCGTACGAAGGCGTCCTGGCCGCGCAGCAGGAAGGGCAGGGTGCGGGTGAGGAAGCCCGCCGGGTCGGGCAGGAGGAGGGCGGACGCGGCGGACACCAGCGCCGGCACCCCGGCCAGGACGGCCAGGGCCCGCCAGCGCCGGGCGAAGACGAACAGCAGCGCCAGCGGGGCCAGCAGCGGCTTCAGCGCCAGGGCCGCGCCGAGCACCGCGCCCGCCGCCACCCACCTCCCCCGGCTCACCAGCAGCAACGCCACCGGCAGCGCCAGGACCGCCGTCACCGTCCAGTTGCCCAGCCGGACCAGGTGCCCGAACGGCGCGAACCCGGCCGCCAGCCCGGTCAGCCCCAGGACCGCGAGCCGGCTGTCCCACGGCACCCGGTGCAGCCGCAGCGCACACGCCCAGCCGGCCGTCAGACACACGGCCACCGCCGCCGGCACCAGCACCCGCAGCACGGCCTGCGGCAGCAGCGCCTGCGGGACGGCGGCGAGCACCGCGCCCGGCAGATAGAGGAAGTGCGGGTCGTCGTACGGGGACCGGCCCGCCAGCCAGGCCCGTGCCGCCCGGACGACGATCGCGTTGTCCATGCCGCCGTCGGGGGTGGTCCGCGCCACATGCGCCACCGTCGCGCCCAGGACCGCCGCGAGCCCCCACCACAGCGGCCAGGGAGAACGCCGCACCAACCACCCGGAGATGTCGTGTTTGCCCGTACTCATTCCCGGAACGCTAGGCGCTCCGGCCTCCGTTGAGGCGGAACAGCACCCCTCCGGCCGCGTCTAAGATGCGGCGCATGAGCTATGGGCAGGGGGGACCTCAGTCCCAGTGGGATCCGTGGAAACCGAACTCCCAGCAGCCGTGGAGCGGCGGCGCCGCCGACGCGAGCCCTGACTGGGCCGCGCTCGCCGAGGCGTCCGAGTCCCGCAACAAGCGCCGACGGCTGCTCTTCATAGGCGGGGGCGCGCTCGCGACACTCGCGATCGGCACCGCCGTGGCCATGGCCGTGGTGTCGGCCAACGGGGAGGACGAGGCGAACCGGCCCACGTCCTCCCTGCCCGCGACCGCCGATCTGCCGAGCGCGTCCTCCACCGTGTCCTTCGCCCCGACCAGCGCGCCCCCACCGCTGGACCCGAAGGACTTCATCTCCAGCAAGGCCAAGGACACCGCACCCCTCGGCCCCGACCTGCTCTTCCCGGGCCGGCAGCTGACGATGGGCTCGAACGTCTACCAGAAGGCGACCAAGGCGGACACCACCGACTGCGCCACCGGTGTCCAGGGCACCCTGCCCAAGGTCCTGACCGCCAACGACTGCACCCGTCTGCTGCGCGTCACCTACGTCAAGGACGGCGTCGCGGTGACGGTCGGCGTGGCCGTCTTCGACACCGAGGCCCAGGCCCTCGCGGCCAAGGAGCAGGCCGACAACAAGAGCTTCGTCAAGGCCCTCACCGGCGGCGACGTGAAGTCGTTCTGCAACGGCGCCGTCTGCCGCTCGACGACCAACTCCTACGGCCGCTACGCCTACTTCACCATCGCCGGCTTCACCGACGGCACGGACGTGACGACGAAGGACACCGAGGTCTTCACCACCGGTGACGACCTCGCCGAGTTCACGTTCCAGCAGATCCACCGCCGCGGCGAGACCCAGGCGACGGCCGCGGCGAACGAGTGACCCCCGGGCCGGCCGGGTCCTGTCGTCAGCAGCAGCCGACGGCCGGACCGGGCAGCGTCCGCCTGTTCCGCGCCTCCTCGCTGCGGGCGGCGAGCAGCTCGTCGGCCGGGTAGCCGACCTCCTCCAGCGTCAGCCCGTGCGGCCGTACGACGTGCACGGCAGAGTCCCGCACGCCGGCGGCGAGGACCTTGCCCGGCCACTCCGGTCCCCGGTGCCCGTCCCCCACGAACAGCAGCGCCCCGATGAGCGAGCGCACCATGTTGTGGCAGAAGGCGTCGGCCCGGACGGTCGCCGTGATGATCCCGTCGGCCCCCTTCTCCAGGCTCAGCTCCTGGAGGGTGCGGATCGTGGTCGCCCCCTCCCGCTTCTTGCAGTAGGCGGCGAAGTCGTGCTCGCCGAGCAGCCGCCGCGCGGCCTCGTTCATGGCGTCGACGTCCAGCGGCCAGTCGTGCCACAGGACGTGGTTGCGCAGCAGCGGGTCCACGCCCCCGGGGTTGTCCGTGACCCGGTACGCGTACCGCCGCCAGACCGCCGAGAACCGGGCGTTGAAGCCGCTCGGCGCCTCGCGCAGCGCCCACACCCGCACGTCCTTCGGCAGCCGCCCGGCGAGCCGCTTCAGCAGCTTCTCGTGGTGCTCCACCCACACCTCGCGGGGCAGATCCACATGGGCGACCTGTCCACGGGCGTGCACCCCTGCGTCGGTCCGCCCGGCCACGGTCAGCTCGTACGTCTCCCGGGACCGGGTGACGGTCCGCAGGGCGTCCTCGATCTCCCCCTGCACGGTCCGCCGTCCCCCGGCCTGCTTGGCCCAGCCGGAGAACTCGGTGCCGTCGTAGGAAAGGTCCAGCCGCACCCGTACGCACCCGGGCTGTACTTCGTCACTCACCCCTAGATCCTCTCAGCAACGCGAGAGCGGGCCCGCCCCCGAAGGGCGGACCCGCTCAGCACAAGGCAGTGCCTCAGGCGTCCTTGGACTCCTCGGCCGGAGCCTCGGCGGCCTCGTCGGCGGCCGGAGCCGCGTCCTCGGCCTTGGTCTCCTCGGCGGCCTTGGCCTCGTCGGCCTCCTTGACGGCGCGCTTGGTGGCGGCCTCGGCCTCACCGGTCGCCTGCTGCGCCACCGTCAGCGCCTCGACCAGCTCGATGACGGCCATGGGCGCGTTGTCGCCACGGCGGTTACCGATCTTGGTGATGCGGGTGTAGCCACCCGGACGGTTCTCGTAGCGCGGGCCGATCTCGGTGAAGAGCGTGTGCACGATGCTCTTGTCCGTGATCACCTGGAGCACCTGACGGCGGTTGTGAAGGTCGCCCTTCTTCGCCTTGGTGACCAGACGCTCGGCGTAGGGGCGCAGCTTGCGCGCCTTCGCCTCGGTGGTGGTGATACGGCCGTGCTCGAACAGCGCCTTCGCGAGGTTCGCGAGGAGCAGCTTCTCGTGCGCGGCACTGCCGCCCAGACGGGCACCCTTGGTGGGCTTCGGCATGGTTCTTCTCCTGTGTGTCTGCCCCGGCCGTATCAGGTACCGGGGTCAGTATCCGAGCAGGCGGTCGCCTGTCGGAGATCCGGCACTTCTCCAGTGCCGGAGGGTCCGCCGCCCCAGGGGCGCGGGGAACTGCGCGACCAGCCACAGCCGGCCGGCAGCCGCGATCGAACCCGGCGGGGCCTCCACCCGAAGGCGGCCGCCCCGCCGGAGGCGATCAGTACTGCTCGGTCTCGACGAACCCGGCGTCCGCGTCGTCGTCCGCGCCGAAGGCGTCGGCCGCGGCGGTCGGGTCGAATCCGGGCGGGCTGTCCTTCAGGGCCAGGCCCATGCCGGCCAGCTTCGCCTTGACCTCGTCGATCGACTTCGCACCGAAGTTGCGGATGTCGAGCAGGTCGGCCTCGGAGCGGGCCACGAGCTCACCCACGGAGTGGATGCCCTCGCGCTTGAGGCAGTTGTACGACCGAACGGTGAGCTCCAGCTCCTCGATCGGCAGCGCCAGGTCGGCGGCGAGGGCGGCGTCCGTGGGGGACGGGCCCATGTCGATGCCCTCGGCGTCGATGTTGAGCTCGCGGGCGAGACCGAACAGCTCGACCAGGGTCTTGCCGGCGGAGGCCATGGCGTCACGCGGACGCATCGCCTGCTTGGTCTCGACGTCGACGATCAGCTTGTCGAAGTCGGTGCGCTGCTCGACACGGGTGGCCTCGACCTTGTACGTGACCTTGAGAACCGGCGAGTAGATCGAGTCGACCGGGATGCGCCCGATCTCCTGACCGACCTGCTTGTTCTGCACGGCGGAGACGTAGCCGCGACCGCGCTCGACGGTCAGCTCCATCTCCAGCTTGCCCTTGCCGTTGAGCGTGGCGAGGACGAGGTCGGGGTTGTGCACCTCGACACCGGCCGGGGGCGCGATGTCGGCGGCGGTGACCAGACCCGGGCCCTGCTTGCGCAGGTACATCACGACCGGCTCGTCGTGCTCCGAGGAGACGACCAGCTGCTTGATGTTGAGGATCAGGTCGGTGACGTCCTCCTTGACGCCCGGCACGGTGGTGAACTCGTGCAGCACGCCGTCGATCCGGATGGACGTGACCGCCGCACCCGGGATCGAGGAGAGGAGGGTCCGGCGCAGGGAGTTGCCGAGGGTGTAGCCGAAGCCCGGCTCCAGCGGCTCGATCACGAACCGGGAGCGGAACTCGTCGACGACCTCTTCGGTCAACGAGGGACGCTGAGCGATCAGCATGTGTGGATCAGATCCTTCATTCGTGGACGCCCGCTATTTGACGTCCGACGGAGACCGCACCCTGTGGGGTGCGGGTACTGCAAGGGTACGGGCGGCACGGCCCTTTCAGGGTGCCGTACCGCCCGGATCCTCGAAGCGAGGGTGCCTCAGACGCGGCGGCGCTTCGGCGGACGGCAGCCGTACTGCGACATGTGGGGGAAGACCCCCACACCCCCAGCCGGACGCCGAGCCGCCGTGAGCCCGTGCCTCAGACGCGGCGGCGCTTCGGCGGACGGCAGCCGTACCGCGACATGCGGGGGGCGACCCCCACACCCCCAGCCGGACGCCGAGCCGCCGTGAGCCCGTGCCTCAGACGCGGCGGCGCTTCGGCGGACGGCAGCCGTTGTGCGGGGTCGGGGTGACGTCCTGGATGGAGCCGACCTCGAGGCCCGTGGCCTGCAGGGAGCGGATGGCGGTCTCACGACCGGCGCCCGGGCCCTTGACGAACACGTCGACCTTGCGCATGCCGTGCTCCTGGGCGCGGCGGGCAGCCGACTCGGCGGCCATCTGCGCGGCGAACGGCGTGGACTTGCGGGAGCCCTTGAAGCCGACGTGGCCGGCGGAGGCCCAGGAGATCACGTTGCCGGCCGGGTCCGTGATGGACACGATCGTGTTGTTGAACGTGCTCTTGATGTGCGCCTGGCCGTGCGCGACGTTCTTCTTTTCCTTGCGGCGCACCTTCTTGGCAGCGCCCTGACGACCCTTGGGGGGCATCTATTACTCCTACGGGAGGTGGTCGGTCCTACAGCGAAGACCGCTGGACGGCGAGTCCGCTGCGGACTACTTCTTGCCCGGCTTCTTCTTGCCGGCGATGGCGCGACGCGGGCCCTTGCGGGTGCGGGCGTTGGTGCTGGTGCGCTGACCGCGGACGGGCAGACCGCGACGGTGACGCAGACCCTGGTAGCAGCCGATCTCGACCTTGCGGCGGATGTCGGCCTGGATCTCGCGACGGAGGTCACCCTCGGTGCGGATGTTGGCGTCCACGTACTCGCGGATCGCGACGAGCTGCTCCTCGGTGAGGTCGCGAACTCGGGTGTTCGGGTCGACGCCGGTCGCAGCCAGCGTCTCCTGCGAGAGGGTCCGGCCGATGCCGAACACGTAGGTGAGGGCGACCTCCACGCGCTTGTCGCGCGGGATGTCAACACCGGAAACGCGTGCCATTCAATGGCTCCTGGTGATTGTCGGAGGTCTTCCGCAGAACCGGCCCCCAGCCGCCGTACGAGGTACGAACTGGGTCCCCGGCCTCCGAGCCGGGGGTGTCAGGCGATCGCTCGCCCGGGTTCTGCGTATGAACATATTCAGCTCGCGTCGCGCGAAGATTCTGCGTGATGCAGAGGGGTGAGATCGGTTGCGATCAGCCCTGGCGCTGCTTGTGGCGCGGGTTGTCGCAAATGATCATGACCCGGCCGTGACGGCGGATCACCCTGCACTTGTCGCAGATCTTCTTGACGCTCGGCTTGACCTTCATGGGATGTGAGGTTCTCCGGGTCAGTTGCCGGCCACCCCGCGCTCACGCGCGGGGCATGGGCAAGATCTACTTGTACCGGTAGACGATCCGGCCACGGGTCAGGTCGTACGGAGACAGCTCCACCACGACCCGGTCGTCAGGGAGGATGCGGATGTAGTGCATACGCATCTTGCCGCTGATGTGTGCCAGGACCTGGTGGCCGTTCTGGAGCTCGACCTTGAACATGGCGTTCGGCAGAGACTCGACGACAGTGCCCTCGATCTCGATGGCACCTTGCTTCTTGGCCACGCTTCGCCCTTCGAATCGACTACCTTGATCGACTCTCGCGCTGTCCCTTGCGGGCGCATGCAGACATGCGGGTGCACCAGAGCCGACGAGTCAGTCTACGTCAGCGCACCCGGAAAGACGAATCGGGAAAGCCTGCCCCATGCGGGAGATCCTTATGCGGCGAATTCGGGGCGGCAGCAATAGCCCGTCCGGCCTTTGAGGACGAGGCCGTCCAGGCCGAAAGCGGGGTCCGGGGGCGCAGCCCCCGGCGACGGGAAGGGAAGGGGCGGCGGGGGCGACACCGACCGAGGCCGGCCCCCCGCCGGGGAACCTCAGGCCAACGGATCCGGCGCGGCCTCGACCCCGTGCTCCGCCAGCTTCGCGCGACCCCCGTCGGGAGCCGTCAGCACCAGCGGACCCTCCTCCGTCAGGGCGACGGAGTGCTCCCAGTGCGACGACCACGTGCCGTCCGTGCTGACGACCGTCCAGTCGTCGGAGAGCACCTGGGTCTTCGGGGTGCCGAGCGACACCATCGGCTCGATCGCCAGGCAGAACCCCGGAACGAGCTTCGGCCCCTTGCCCCTGCGGCGGTCGACGTAGTTCAGCAGGTGCGGGTCCATGTGCATCTCGGTGCCGATGCCGTGGCCGCCGTAGTCCTCGACGATGCCGTAGCGGCCGCCGCCGGGCTTCGGCTGGCGGCGGATGTACGTCTCGATGGCGCGGGAGACGTCGACGAGCCGGTTGCCCTGCTTCATCGCCGCGATGCCCGCCCACATGGACTCCTCGGTGACCCGCGAGAGCTCGATGAGCTCCGGGGAGTGACCGGAGCCCACGAAGGCCGTGTAGGCCGCGTCGCCGTGCCAGCCGTCGACGATCGCGCCGCAGTCGATGGAGATGATGTCCCCGTCCTTGAGGACGACCTCGTCGGAGGGGATGCCGTGGACGACGACCTCGTTCACGGAGGTGCAGATCGTCGCGGGGAAACCGCCGTAACCGAGGAAGTTCGACTTCGCCCCGTGCTCGGCGAGCACCTTGCGGGCGACCGCGTCCAGGTCCTTCGTCGTCGCCCCCGGCACGGCCGCCTCCCGGGTCGCGGCGTGGATGGCGGCGACGACCAGCCCCGCCGCACGCATCTTGGCGATCTGCTCGGGGCTCTTGATCTGCACCATGGGGACTACGGCCTTTCTTGGACCGGCGACACGACGGAAACGAACGCTTCAACGATACGGGGGAACGGACCACCCCCACACAGCAGCCGCGGCCCCCCGAAGGGAACCGCGGCTGCGCGGACGTGCAACGACTACTGGTCGTCGCCCTCGCGCTTCAGCGCCGCCAGGGCGCGCTGCGTGACCTTGTCCACCGGGCCCATGGCCTCGATGGTCACCACCAGGCCCTGGGCCTTGTAGTAGTCGATGATCGGCTCGGTCTGCGTGTGGTAGACCTCCAGCCGCGTGCGGACCGTGTCCTCGGAGTCGTCGTCGCGCTGGTACAGCTCGCCGCCGCAGACGTCGCAGACGCCCTCCTGCTTCGGCGGGCTGTACGTGACGTGGAAGACGTGCGCGGAGTCGTTGCGGCAGATGCGCCGGCCGGCGATCCGCTTGACGACCTCCTCCTCGGGGGCCTCCAGGTCCAGTACCGCGTCCAGCTTGATGCCCTCGCCCTGGAGGAGCTCGTCCAGCGCCTCGGCCTGCGAGACGTTGCGGGGGAAGCCGTCCAGCAGGAAGCCGTTCACGGCGTCCTCCTGGTGCATGCGGTCCTTGGCCATGGCGATGGTGACCTCGTCGGGTACCAGTTCGCCCTTGTCCATGTAGGACTTCGCGAGTTTCCCGAGCTCCGTCTGCTGGCTGATGTTTGCGCGGAACAGGTCACCCGTGGAGATGTGCGGGACACGCAGCTTCTCGGCCAGGCGAGTGGCCTGCGTTCCCTTTCCGGCGCCCGGCGGCCCGACGAGGACGATTCGCATCAGCGGAGGAACCCTTCGTAATTGCGCTGCTGGAGCTGGCTCTCGATCTGCTTCACCGTCTCGAGGCCCACACCCACGATGATCAGGATGCTGGTGCCACCGAACGGGAAGTTCTGGCTTGCCCCGAAGCCAACCAACGCCATCGTCGGTACGAGAGCGATCAGACCCAGATACAGCGAACCCGGCCAGGTGATCCGGTTGAGCACGTAGGACAGGTACTCAGCGGTCGGTCGGCCAGCCCGGATGCCCGGGATGAAGCCACCATACTTCTTCATGTTGTCGGCGACTTCCTCGGGGTTGAAGGAGATCGCCACGTAGAAGAACGCGAAGAAAACGATGAGCAAGAAGTACAAGCTGATGTAAATGGGGTGGTCGCCCCTGACCAGGTGCGCCTCGATCCACGTCTTCCACCCGGAGTCCCCGCTGGAGAACTGGGCGATCAGCGCCGGGATGTACAGCAGCGACGAGGCGAAGATGACCGGGATCACACCCGCCTGGTTCACCTTGAGAGGGATGTACGTCGAGGTGCCGCCGTAGGAGCGGCGGCCGATCATCCGCTTCGCGTACTGCACCGGGATGCGGCGCTGGGCCTGCTCGACGAAGACGACCAGGGCGACCATGACCAGGCCGACCAGGATGACCGTGCCGAACTCGATCCAGCCGTCCGCCAGGGTGCCCTGCTTCTTGATGGCCCACAGCGCGGAGGGGAAGGTGGCGGCGATCGAGATGAACATCAGGATCGACATGCCGTTGCCGATGCCGCGGTCGGTGATGAGCTCACCGAGCCACATCACGACGGCCGTACCGGCGGTCATGCAGATGACCATGGTGATCGTGGTGAAGATCGCGCGGTCCGGGACGATGCTCGACGCGACGGTGCAGCCGGAGAAGAGCGCGCCGCTGCGGGCGGTGGCCACCAGACCGGTGCCCTGGAGGATGGCGAGCGCCACCGTCAGGTAACGCGTGTACTGCGTGATCTTCGCCGTGCCGGCCTGGCCCTCCTTCTTCAGGGCCTCGAGACGCGGAATGACCACGGTCAGCAGCTGAAGGATGATGCTCGCCGTGATGTACGGCATGATGCCCAGCGCGAAGACCGTGATCTGCAGCAGCGCGCCGCCGCTGAACATGTTGACCAGACCGAAGAGGCCCTGGTTGCCGGAGGCCTCGTCCACACAGGTCTGGACACTCTTGTAGTCGACACCCGGGATCGGGATGTGGGTGCCGACCCGGTAGACCACGATGATGCCGAGCGTGAAGAGCAGCTTCTTGCGCAGGTCGGGCGTCCTGAACGCCCGGGCGAACGCGGTGAGCACGGTGCCTCCTGCGACCCCCGCGCATCTGCGTCAAGGGTGACGGTCTTGAGGGATAAGAACAACGACATGTGTAACGGTCCACTGCCGCGCAAGGTGCCCCATGGGAAGCATCTTGTGAAAGTGGGCAGTGCAGGTCACCTTACCGGCGACACACCCGCCCTAGGAACGACCGACCGGGGATACCCCATATGTGGGGTATCCCCGGTCGGGATCGCTCAAGTCATCGAGACGCCTGATGGACTCAGACGAGCTCGGTGACGGTACCGCCGGCGGCGGTGATCTTCTCCTTGGCGGAGCCGGAGACGGCGTCGACCGTCACCTGGAGCGCCACGGAGATCTCGCCCTGGCCGAGAACCTTGACGAGGCTGTTCTTGCGAACGGCACCCTTGGCGACGAGACCCTCGACGGTGACCTCGCCACCCTCCGGGTACAGCGCCGCCAGCTTGTCGAGGTTCACGACCTGGAACTCGGTCTTGAACGGGTTCTTGAAGCCCTTCAGCTTCGGGAGGCGCATGTGGAGGGGCATCTGCCCACCCTCGAAGCGCTCCGGAACCTGGTAGCGGGCCTTCGTGCCCTTGGTACCACGACCGGCCGTCTTACCCTTCGACGCCTCACCACGACCGACACGGGTCTTGGCGGTCTTGGCGCCCGGGGCGGGACGGAGGTTGTGGATCTTGAGCGGGTTGTTCTCCGCCATGATCAGTCGACCTCCTCGACCGTCACGAGGTGGCGGACGGTGTGCACCATGCCGCGGAACTCGGGGCGGTCCTCCTTGACGACCACGTCACCCAGGCGCTTGAGGCCCAGGGTACGCAGGGTGTCGCGGTGGTTCTGCTTGCTGCCGATGTAGGACTTCGTCTGCGTGATCTTGAGCTGCGCCATGATTACGCACCCACCCCGGCACGCGCACGAAGCAGGGCCGCGGGGGCGACGTCCTCGAGCGGCAGACCGCGGCGGGCCGCGATCTCCTCGGGACGCTGCAGACCCTTCAGGGCCTCCACGGTCGCGTGCACGATGTTGATCGCGTTGTCGGAGCCGAGCGACTTCGACAGCACGTCGTGGATACCGGCGCACTCGAGCACGGCGCGCACCGGGCCACCGGCGATAACGCCGGTACCGGGGGACGCGGGCTTGAGCAGCACGACGCCGGCAGCCTTCTCACCCTGGATGGGGTGCGGGATGGTGCCCTGGATGCGGGGGACCTTGAAGAAGTGCTTCTTGGCCTCCTCAACGCCCTTGGCGATGGCGGCCGGCACCTCCTTGGCCTTGCCGTAACCGACACCCACGGTGCCGTCACCGTCGCCCACCACGACCAGCGCGGTGAAGCTGAAGCGACGACCACCCTTCACAACCTTGGCGACGCGGTTGATCGCGACGACGCGCTCAACGTACGCGGTCTTCTCGGCGGCAGCTGCGCCGCCGTCACGGCCCTTCCGGTCCCGCCGCTCGCCGCCACCGGCACCGCCACCGCGGCGCTGGGGTCCAGCCATTGGAATTACCTCTCTCTGTCTCCGCTAGCTACGGAACCAGGACTCAGAACTTGAGTCCGGCCTCGCGGGCGGCGTCCGCCAGGGCGGCGATGCGCCCGGCGTACTGGTTACCACCACGGTCGAACACGACGGCCTCGACACCGGCGGCCTTGGCACGCTCGGCGACCAGGGCGCCGACCTGCTTGGCCTGCGCGGACTTGTCGCCCTCGCCACCGCGGATCGACACGTCCAGGGTGGACGCCGACGCCACGGTGTGGCCCTTCAGGTCGTCGATCACCTGCGCCACGATGTGGCGGTTCGAGCGGGTCACGACGAGACGGGGACGCTCCGCCGTACCGTTGATCCGCTTGCGGATCCGGATGTGACGGCGCTTGATCGCGGCGCGCTTGTAGGCGTCGCCCTTCAGGATCTTCTGCCCGTATGCCATGGCTTACTTACCCGCCTTTCCGACCTTGCGGCGGATGACTTCGCCCTCGTACTTGACGCCCTTGGCCTTGTACGGGTCGGGCTTGCGCAGCTTGCGGATGTTGGCCGCAACCTCGCCGACCTTCTGCTTGTCGATGCCCTCGACCGAGAAACGGGTCGGGGTCTCCACCTTGAAGGTGATGCCCTCGGGGGCCTCGACCGTGATCGGGTGGCTGTAACCGAGCGCGAACTCGAGGTTCGAGCCCTTGGCGGTCACGCGGTAACCGACACCACTGATCTCGAGCTTCTTCACGTAACCCTGGGTCACGCCGGTGATCATGTTCGCCACCAGCGTGCGGGACAGGCCGTGCAGGGCCTTGCTCTGACGCTCGTCGTTGGGGCGGGTCACCTGCAGGGTGCCGTCCTCGCCCTTGGCGATCTCGATCGGCGCCACGACGGTGTGCGTCAGCGAACCCTTCGGGCCCTTGACCTCGACCGTGCGGCCGTCGATGGTGACGTCCACGCCGGCGGGAACCGCGATGGGGAGCTTGCCGATGCGCGACATAGCTGTTTCCTCCGTTCCCTTCTGCTACCAGACGTAGGCGAGGACTTCCCCACCCACGCCCTTCTTGCCGGCCTGCTTGTCGGTGAGGAGCCCGTGCGACGTGGAGATGATCGCCACGCCCAGGCCGCCGAGCACCTTCGGCAGGTTGGTGGACTTCGCGTACACCCGGAGACCGGGCTTGGAGATCCGCTTGATGCCCGCGATGGAGCGCTCACGGTTGGGGCCGAACTTCAGCTCCAGGACGAGGTTCTTGCCGACCTCGGCGTCCTCGACCTTCCAGCCCGTGATGAAGCCCTCCTGCTGGAGGATCTCCGCGATGTGAGACTTGATCTTGGAGTGCGGCATCGACACCGAGTCGTGGTACGCCGAGTTCGCGTTCCGCAGACGCGTCAGCATGTCTGCGATCGGATCAGTCATGGTCATGAATTGGCCTGTGGCCTCTCTCGCCGGGGTTTCCTGGTGCGCCATCCCTCTCCCCGATCCGAGACGGGACGGGTGCGGCGCGGTGGACCTACGGCGTAGTAAGTCGTACGGGCGGCAGACGCCCAACCCCACAAGCCTAAGGCATGCGGAGGTGGGCCCCTGCCGACCCAGATGCTTACCGAGAGCCCGGTGAATCCCTAAATACGGGGATTACCAGGAGCTCTTGGTCACGCCCGGCAGCTCGCCACGGTGAGCCATCTCACGAAGGCACACGCGGCACAGGCCGAACTTGCGGTACACGGAGTGCGGACGGCCGCAGCGCTGGCAGCGGGTGTACGCGCGCACACCGAACTTGGGCTTACGAGCAGCCTTGGCAATCAGAGCCTTCTTCGCCATCTCGCTCACGCCTCCTTGAACGGGAAGCCGAGGTGACGAAGGAGCGCGCGGCCCTCAGCGTCGTTGGTCGCCGTGGTGACCACGGTGATGTCCATACCCCGGACGCGGTCGATCTTGTCCTGGTCGATCTCGTGGAACATGACCTGCTCCGTGAGACCGAAGGTGTAGTTGCCACGGCCGTCGAACTGCTTGGGGGACAGACCGCGGAAGTCGCGGATGCGCGGCAGCGCGAGCGACAGGGTGCGGTCCAGGAACTCCCACATGCGGTCGCCACGGAGCGTGACGTGGGCACCGATCGGCTGACCCTCACGCAGCTTGAACTGCGCGATGGACTTGCGGGCCTTGGTGACGGCCGGCTTCTGACCGGTGATCGTGGTGAGGTCGCGGATGGCGCCCTCGATCAGCTTGGAGTCGCGGGCGGCGTCGCCCACACCCATGTTGACCACGATCTTGACGAGGCCGGGGATCTGCATGACGTTCTCGTACTTGAACTCGTCACGCAGCTTGCCCGCGATCTCCTCGCGGTACTTCTGCTTCAGACGCGGGGTCGTGGTGGTAGCCATCAGATGTCCTCACCCGTCCGCTTGGCAACGCGGATCTTGTTGCCCTCGTCGTCGAAGCGGTAACCGACACGCGTGACGACCTTCTTGCCGTCCTTCTCCACGACCAGCTGGACGTTGGAGACGTGGATCGGCGCCTCGGTGGTCACGATGCCGCCGGCCTGGGAACCGCGAGCGGTCGGGCCGGCCTTCGTGTGCTTCTTGACCCGGTTGACACCCTCGACCAGGACGCGGTCCTCGCGGGGGAAGGCCGCGATGACCTTGCCCTGCTTGCCCTTGTCCTTACCGGTGATGACCTGGACCAGGTCGCCCTTCTTGATCTTCATGCTTACAGCACCTCCGGCGCGAGCGAGATGATCTTCATGAACTTCTTCTCGCGCAGCTCACGGCCGACCGGGCCGAAGATGCGGGTGCCGCGAGGGTCGCCGTCGTTCTTCAGAATGACAGCGGCGTTCTCGTCGAAGCGGATGTACGAGCCGTCCGGACGGCGGCGCTCCTTGACGGTGCGAACGATGACCGCCTTGACGACGTCACCCTTCTTCACGTTGCCACCGGGGATCGCGTCCTTGACGGTGGCGACGATGACGTCACCGATGCCCGCGTAGCGGCGACCGGAGCCACCGAGCACACGGATGCAAAGGATTTCCTTCGCACCAGTGTTGTCGGCGACACGCAGTCGCGACTCCTGCTGGATCACGTCTATCTCCTGTTTGTCTGCCGGTTCCCCGGGAGCCGCTCAGCGGAGCGGCTCCCGGAGCCTGGCGGAACTGTCCTGCGAGGAATGCCCCGCAGGAACGTACTGTTTGGAATTCCCTTGCGGGAATTACCTACTTGGCCTTCTCGAGGATTTCGACGACGCGCCAGCGCTTCGTCGCGGACAGCGGCCGGGTCTCCGCGAGGAGGACACGGTCGCCGACACCCGCGGCGTTCTGCTCGTCGTGCGCCTTGAGCTTGTTCGTACGGCGGATGACCTTGCCGTACAGCGCGTGCTTGACGCGGTCCTCGACGGCGACGACGACGGTCTTGTCCATCTTGTCGCTGACGACGAGACCCTCACGGGTCTTGCGGAAGCCGCGGGCCTCTGCAGTCTGCTCAGTCACGTTGCTCTCACTCATCAGGCGCTCTCCACCGTCTCGATGCCCAGCTCGCGCTCACGCATCAGGGTGTAGATCCGCGCGATGTCCTTACGGACGGCCTTCAGCCGGCCGTGGTTCTCGAGCTGACCCGTCGCCGCCTGGAAGCGGAGGTTGAACAGCTCTTCCTTGGCCTCGCGGAGCTTCGCCAGAAGCTCCTCGTTGCCCAGCTCGCGCAGCTCGGACGCCTTGGTACCGGCCGACATCACGCTTCACCTGCCTCGCGCTTGACGATCCGGCACTTCATCGGCAGCTTGTGGGCGGCACGAGTCAGGGCCTCACGGGCGATCTTCTCGTTGGGGTAGGACAGCTCGAACATGACCCGGCCCGGGTGCACGTTCGCGATCCACCACTCCGGAGAACCCTTACCGGAACCCATGCGGGTCTCGGCAGGCTTCTTCGTCAGCGGGCGGTCCGGGTAGATGTTGATCCAGACCTTGCCACCACGCTTGATGTGGCGGGTCATCGCGATACGGGCCGCCTCGATCTGGCGGTTGGTCACGTACGCCGGCGTGAGGGCCTGAATGCCGTACTCGCCGAACGCGACCGTCGTACCGCCCTTGGCCTGACCACGGCGCTTCGGGTGGTGCTGCTTGCGGTGCTTGACCCTACGGGGGATCAGCATGTCGGTCAGGCCTCCGTTCCGGTGCTCTCAGCCGGAGCGGCGGCGGCAGCCTCGGCCTGGGGGGCCTCGGCGGCGGGAGCCTGCTGCTGCGGCTTACGACCGCGCCGCTCGCCACCACGGCCACCACGGGCCGGGCGGTCGGCGCCACCGCGGGCCGGGCGGTTACCCGCACGGGCGGCAGCGTTCTCGGCGCGGACCTCGGCGATGTTCTTGACGTCGCCCTTGTAGATCCAGACCTTCACACCGATGCGGCCGAAGGTCGTCTTGGCCTCGAAGAAGCCGTAGTCCACGTTCGCGCGGAGCGTGTGCAGGGGCACGCGGCCCTCGCGGTAGAACTCCGAGCGGGACATCTCGGCGCCGCCGAGGCGGCCACCGCACTGGATCTTGATGCCCTTGGCGCCGGCCTTCATCGCCGACTGCATGCTCTTGCGCATGGCGCGGCGGAAGGAGACGCGGGAGGAGAGCTGCTCGGCGACGGCCTGGGCCACCAGCTGGGCGTCGACCTCGGGGTTCTTGACCTCGAGGATGTTCAGCTGGACCTGCTTGCCCGTGAGCTTCTCGAGGTCGCCGCGGATGCGGTCGGCCTCGGCGCCGCGGCGGCCGATGACGATGCCCGGACGAGCGGTGTGGATGTCCACCCGCACGCGGTCACGGGTGCGCTCGATCTCCACCTTCGAGATGCCGGCGCGCTCCATGCCGGACGTCATCATCCGACGGATGGCGACGTCTTCCTTGACGTAGTCCTTGTACAGCTTGTCGGCGTACCAACGCGACTTGAAGTCGGTCGTGACACCGAGCCGGAACCCATGCGGGTTAACCTTCTGGCCCATTACCGGGTTCCTTCCTTGCTGCTGACGACCACGGTGATGTGGCTGGTCCGCTTGCGGATCCGGTAGGCACGGCCCTGGGCACGCGGCCGGAACCGCTTCAGGGTCGGACCCTCGTCGACGTACGCCTCGGAGATGTAGAGGCTGTCGGCGTCAGTGTGGTCGTAGTTGTGCGCGGCGTTGGCGATGGCGCTGTCCAGCACCTTGCCGACCGGCACGCTCGCGGCCTGCGGGGCGAAACGCAGGACCGCCTGAGCCTCCGTGGCGTCCATGCCACGGATAAGGTCCACCACGCGGCGGGCCTTCATGGGCGTGACGCGGATGTACCGCGCCTGGGCCCTGGCTTCCATGGTTGTCCTTCCAGTGTCTGTCATGGTCATTCCACCCCGCTGTTAGCGGCGCTTCGACTTCCGGTCGTCCTTGACGTGACCCCGGAAGGTGCGCGTCGGCGAGAACTCGCCGAGCTTGTGGCCGACCATCGACTCGGTGACAAACACCGGAATGTGGGTCTTGCCGTTGTGCACCGCGATCGTGTGGCCCAGCATGCTGGGGATGATCATCGAGCGACGGGACCAGGTCTTGATGACGTTCTTGGTGCCGGCTTCGTTCTGGGCGTCCACCTTCTTGATCAGGTGGTCGTCGACGAAGGGCCCCTTCTTGAGACTGCGCGGCATCTAAACCCGCTCCTAGCGCTTCTTGTTCGTCTTGCGGCGGCGGACGATGTACTTGTTCGAAGCCTTCTTCGGCGAACGAGTACGACCCTCCTTCTGACCCCACGGGGAGACCGGGTGGCGACCACCGGAGGTCTTGCCCTCACCACCACCGTGCGGGTGGTCGACCGGGTTCATCGCCACACCGCGAACGGTCGGGCGGACGCCCAGCCAGCGCTTGCGGCCGGCCTTGCCCCAGTTGATGTTGCTCTGCTCGGCGTTGCCGACCTCGCCGACCGTGGCGCGGCAGCGCTGGTCGACCAGGCGGATCTCACCGGACGGCATGCGGAGGTGGGCCATCGAGCCCTCCTTCGCGAGCAGCTGCACGGAGGCACCGGCGGAGCGGGCGAACTTGGCACCGCCACCGGGACGGAGCTCGATCGCGTGGATCGTGGTACCGACCGGGATGTTGCGGAGGGCCAGGTTGTTGCCCGGCTTGATGTCGGCCCCGGGACCGTTCTCGACGCGGTCACCCTGCTGCAGGTTGCGCGGGGCGAGGATGTAGCGCTTCTCGCCGTCGGCGTAGTGCAGCAGCGCGATGCGCGCGGTGCGGTTGGGGTCGTACTCGATGTGCGCGACCTTCGCCGGCACGCCGTCCTTGTCGTGACGACGGAAGTCGATCACGCGGTAGGCGCGCTTGTGTCCGCCACCCTGGTGGCGAACGGTCACACGACCGGAATTGTTACGGCCGCCCTTGCTGTGCAGGGGACGGACCAGCGACTTCTCCGGCGTGGACCGCGTGACCTCGACGAAGTCGGCGACGCTGGAGCCACGACGGCCCGGCGTAGTCGGCTTGTACTTGCGGATTCCCATTTCTCAGTCCTCGTCCGATATCGGACGATCCGGACCGCCCTCAGGCGGTCGGACCGCCGAAGATGTCGATACGGTCGCCCTCGGCAAGGGTCACGATCGCGCGCTTGGTGGCGGCACGCTGACCGAAACCGGTCTTGGTGCGCTTGCGCTTGCCCTGGCGGTTGATCGTGTTGACCCCGGTGACCTTGACCGAGAAGACCGCCTGGACGGCCTGCTTGATCTGGGTCTTGTTGGCGTTCGGGTCGACGATGAACGTGTACTTGTTCTCGTCGAGGAGCGCGTAGCTCTTCTCCGACACGACCGGCTTCAGCAGCACGTCACGGGGGTCCGTGTACGCCTTGCTGGGCGCGGTGACGACGGTGTTCTTGCCCTCGGCCTCGTGGCGGCGCGCCTTGGCGACGCGCGCGGCCTTGGCCGCCTTGGCGGCCTTGGAGGCGATGCTCGGGTGACGCGTAGCCATCAGGCCTCGCTCCCTTCGGTGTCGTTGGCCTTCGGGCCGGCGACGAAGGACTCGAGAGCGGCCTGGGTGAAGACCACGTCGTCCGAGACGATCACGTCGTACGTGTTCAGCTGGCCCGGCTCCAGGATGTGGACCTGGGGCAGGTTGCGGGCGGACAGCCACGCGGCCTCGTCGGCGCGGTCGACGACCAGGAGCAGGTTCTTGCGCTCCGAGATCTTGCCGAACAGCGTGCGAGCGGCCTTCGTGGAGGGGGTCTCGCCCTCGATCACGCCGGTGACGACGTGGATGCGGTTGTGGCGGGCCCGGTCGGTGAGGGCGTGGCGCAGGGCCGCGGCCTTCATCTTCTTCGGGGTCCGCTGCGAGTAGTCGCGCGGCACGGGACCGTGCACGACGCCACCACCGGCGAACTGCGGCGCGCGGGTCGAGCCCTGACGGGCGCGGCCGGTGCCCTTCTGGCGGTACGGCTTCTTGCCGCCACCACGGACTTCACCGCGGGTCTTGGTCTTGTGCGTGCCCTGGCGGGCAGCCGCGTTCTGCGCGACGACGACCTGGTGGATCAGCGGGATGCTGACCTTCTCCACGCCGAAGATCTCCGCGGGGAGTTCGACGCTACCGGTCTTCTCGCCGGCAGGCGAAAGGATGTCAACAGTGCTCATCGGTTACCTCAGGCCCCCTTGGCCGCGGTGCGGACCAGGACGAGGCCGCCGTTCGGACCAGGAACCGCGCCCTTGATGAGCAGCAGACCCTTCTCCGCGTCAACGGCGTGGACGGTCAGGTTCTGGGTGGTGACCCGCTCGTTGCCCATGCGACCCGCCATGCGGAGGCCCTTGAACACGCGGCCCGGGGTGGCGCAGCCACCGATGGAACCGGGCGAGCGGTGCTTGCGCTGGGTGCCGTGACCGGCGCCGAGGCCCTTGAAGTTGTGACGCTTCATGACACCGGCGAAGCCCTTGCCCTTGCTCTTGCCGGTCACGTCGACCTTCACGCCGGCCTCGAACACCTCAGCGGTGATCTCCTGGCCGAGCGTGTACTCGGAGGCGTCCGCGGTGCGGATCTCGACGAGGTGGCGACGGGGGGTGACGTCGGCCTTGGCGAAGTGGCCCTTGAGGGGCTTGTTCACCTTGCGCGGGTCGATCTCGCCGAAGGCGATCTGGACCGACTCGTAGCCGTCACTGTCGTTCGTACGGACCTGGGTCACGACGTTCGGGCCGGCCTTGACGACGGTGACCGGAACAACACGGTTGTTCTCGTCCCACACCTGCGTCATGCCGAGCTTCTCGCCCAGGATGCCCTTGATCTGCTTTGCCATCTCTCAGATCACCGGCCTCAGAGCTTGATCTCGATGTCGACACCGGCCGGGAGGTCGAGTCGCATCAGAGAGTCAACGGTCTTGGGGGTCGGGTCGAGGATGTCGATCAGGCGCTTGTGCGTGCGCATCTCGAAGTGCTCGCGCGAGTCCTTGTACTTGTGCGGCGACTTGATGACGCAGTACACGTTCTTCTCAGTGGGCAGCGGCACCGGGCCCGCGACCGACGCACCAGTGCGGGTCACCGTCTCGACGATCTTCTTCGCCGAGGAGTCGATGACCTCGTGGTCGTAGGCCTTGAGCCGGATGCGGATCTTCTGTCCCGCCATGGCTACTCAGTAGTCCTGTCTCTTCTAACGCTCTGGAACCTGGTGTTCCTCTACCCGATCCTCCGACCCACGCGGTCGGGCGTGTCGCGCTCCCGCTGACACGAATGTCCCTTGTTCGAACATCCCTGCGGGGAATGCACACGGCCCTACCGGAACCGCAGACCGGGGGCGGAAGGCCCACCGGGTGCCTGGCCGGTGCCGCACTCACACTTCCCGGAAGATTCCCGTACGTCCGCCCCAGCGCTGCCGTGTGGCAGTTAGGGCGACGAGTACTGTGGGACTCGCTTCCGGTCCTCCCGGCGGGAGGCGCGCAGCATCAACACTCGACCGAGCAACTCGGACAGTCTGCCATATGGGGCAGGGGCTCCGCCAATCGAGCCGGAGAGAATACCCCGAAGGTGATGTAGGTCAAACCGTTCGGGGCTCGTCCGGGATTCCGGGACCCGCGTGAAGGACTCGGAAAGCTCCTGTGTGCACCCGCACCGACGGACCGGTCCCCCCTCCGGCGCGCGCGTTCCCTGCGATGATCGTCGGACGATGAGATGCGTGGGGGCTCAACAGGGATGACCGGTTACTACAAGGTCGAGTTCGACGCGCTCGCGCGGCTCGTCGTCGACCTCGCCGAATGCGCGGACGGCATGCGGTCCGCGATGAGGAAGCTGAAGGACATCGGCCCGAAGGGCGCGGGCTCAGCCGAGCTCGAGGAAGCCTGCGACGACTTCCAGGAGAAGTGGGGCTACGGCATCGAGCTGATCGCAGACGCCACGGGTGGCATCACGGAGAAGGTCGCGCTGTCGGGGCGGCTCTACCAGCAGCTGGAGGACGAGGTCACCGGACTCGTGCAGTCCGTGAAGGTGGCCGACAGGTCCACGGAGGCTGCCGGCCAGTGATCCCCGATCCCACCGCGACGGCCGCGTCGACTGCGGCGGGCTCCGGCGCCGCACCACCGGCATTTCAGTTCCAGGTGCAGCAGGAGTTCCACGCCGTCCCCCTGCCCGTGGGGGCCGACGAGGACGTCTCCTCCACGCGGATGCGGCAGTTCGCGGGCGACTACTGGGGCGAGCGTGAGGACCTGGAGCCCCTGCGCAAGCTCACCACGGCCATGTACGCAGCGAACGCCCAGACTCTCGTCGAGGGCGGCACCGTCTACAACGCGCTCGGCGTCTTCCCCATCGGCGGCAGCGCGGACGGTTCCGAAGCTCCCGAGCGCATCAGCCGCGCCACGCTCACCGTGAGCGTGCGCCGTCTGGACAACCCCGACCCGGGCTTCACCGCCGCGGGCATCGCGGAGGCTCTGGACAAGGCGGGCGACGGCGGCGAGGTCCAGCTCGTCTCCCTTCCCGCCGGCCCCGCGGTCGTCCATGTCGCCGGGTCCCGTGCCGTGTGGACCCTGTCGGAGGCGGAGGGGAGACAGGAACGCTTCTTCGTCCGGATCGAGGTCTGGGTCCCGTTCCCCGCCGAGGACCGGTTGCTCCTGCTCTGCTTGAGCACAGCCGATGTCGAGGACCTCTACCACTACCAGGCCGTCCTCGCGGACATCGCCGACACCGTCGCCTTCGGCAAGACGCGGGCGTCCGCGGCCCCGCCGGAGACGGTCCCGCCTCCCCCCTCACCCTTCGGCTCCTACTGATCGCGTCGAGGAGATCGTCCCCATGAATCCACAGACGGCACAGACGTACGACGCACTCGGCTTCGATCCCGCACCGGGTGTGCCGTCGTCGGTGCACCAACTGGTCACCGCGCTCAGTGGAGTGGGCAAGCAGCTCCACGACGCGCACCAGACCCTGAACCGGCTGGGGAAAGCCGACGGGGCGTGGGTGGGCGAAGCGGCCTCCGCCTTCGCGAAGAAGACCGGCGTACTGCCGAAGTACCTGGCCACCGGGCACGACTCACTGATCGACGCCGCGCATGCGCTGCGCACCTGGGAGTCCCGGATGACGGATTTCCAGGCGCTGGCGCGTCAGTACGAACAAGAAGCCGCGGCGGCCAGGAAGACGCTGGAAGAAGCACGGAACAACCCGGACCTGGAGCTGGCGGGCCAGACGTTCGACACGGACGAGGAACTGCGCAACGCGCAACGGCGCCTGGACCGCGCGACGACACGGGTGAACGAGGCGAGCGACGATCTGGACGCGATCGTCGAGAAGGCGCGCGAGCTGCTGCACGACCACCAGGCGGCGGCGCGCGTCGCCGCGGGGTTGATCCGCAGGGCGGCCGAAGCCGCACCGGTCGAGTCCCTCCTCGACATGCTGGCCGACGCCGTCAAGGGCCTGGGCGACCGCATCAGGGACCTCGCGGGCGACCTCTGGGAATGGATCGAGAAGCATGCGGACACGATCTACGAGATCGGTGACTGGCTCGGCTACGCCAGTGCCGCCTGCGACGTCCTCGCGATCATCTTCTCCGAGACGATCATCGGCGCCGTCGTTTTCGAGGGCATCGGCATGGTGCTCAACGGGGGTGCTCTCCTCTTCCACGGTGTGGGCTGGGCAGCCGGAGCGAAGAAGGGCAACTGGATGGACATCGGCCTGGACCTCGTCGGTTTCGTGCCGTTCGGCGACCTCCTGCGGCTGGGGAAGGTCGGCAAGGGAATGTTCAAGGGTGTCAAGATCCCGATGAACGTCCTGGACTTCGGAGCGAAGGCCTCCGACGCCTGGAAGCGGGCGGACGACATCATCGAGCACGTCGGGGGGACCGCGAAACTGGGCGACGACGCCGAGGAATGGGTGATGCGCAACGTCAGCGCCCTCGGCAGCAAGGCCCATGCGATCCACATCACCGCGGACACCCTGGCGGACCGCTTCAAGGTCGCCGTAGCCAAGGAATTCGGTGACTACAACCTGTACCGGCCCGGTGCCGGGATAACGGATATCGCCTTCCAGAAGGTGATGCCCCAACTGATCGAGAACACCCCGCTGAGACACATCCCCACACTCGCGGACTCCGTCAGGCCGATCATCGACGACACCGGCGAGACCGTCGGCCGCTACATCGACCCCCGGTCCTGGACGGCACGCGGTTACGAGGCGACGCGCGGCGCGAAGAACCTCTACAAGGAGGGCGTGCGGATCGCGACCGAAGAGGTCCAGTACGGATCGGAGGTCGTCCACGAGAAGATCGACCGCGCCCGCGAGGTCGCAGGCGACGTCATCGGCGGCCTGGCCGACGCCAACCCGTTCGGATGACACCGTGGACCACAGCTCGTACGCGTTCCTGATCTCTCCGAACAACCCGATTCCGGTATCCGATCCGGGGTCACGGGGCCTGCCGGCCGACGCCGAGATGACATCGACGATCCGGCTGTCGACCGCCCGCCGCGCGGAGGACGCCCCTCTGGCCAGGGTGTTCACACCGCGATCCGCGCAAGGGGGGAACCGCGAGGCGCCGTCACCCTTCTGGATCCACGACGGACCGGGCGGCAGGCCGTGGTGCTCCGTCCACCCGGTCGCTCCGGACGGTTACGACGTCCACACCGTCGACGGCACGCCCCTGGCCAGGATCAGCCGCCGTGCGGGCAGGCTCCTGCCCTGGCCCCGCCGCGTCCGCTGGTCCGCGCGGCTCCTCGACACACCACGACCTGTCACGGGCAAGGAGGGCACCTGGTACGCCTGGCTCACCTACGCGGTGACGGCACCCTTCTGGTTCCTCTTCGCGCTCTGCGCGCTCGTGTACGCCTTCTTCGACGGAACTACGGACGACTACACGTTCAAGAGACCCGTCCGCACCTGTTGGCGCGCGCAGGGCGCCGGCACGGTCCTGGACTACCGGGGCGTCAGCGGGCTCTACCACTTCGAAGCGCGCCACCTGGACGTCCGGGTCGCCTACGCCCTGGCGGTCCTCCAGACCTGGGAACACAGGCGATAAGGATGCGCTCCCGCTGCGCTGACCGCAAGGTGTCCTGAACGGCGTTCGACCTCGCGCCGCGTACGCCCCGCTGTCCGCCCACGCGTCCGAGGCGAGAGCGAGTCGCGGGCCGCCCGTGCTCTACATCGCGGGGGGAATCCGGGACAAGGGCCGGGACGGGGACGTGCGTAATCCACTCGCCCGGCCCCGTCCCGCGCTCCTACGCTGACCAGGTACGTCGGTCGGCACGGGGAGCGTTTCAGCATGCGTACGCACTATCCGCGGACCCGGCATCTGCCCTGGTCGCCCGGGGCGAGTGCCGACGATCTGCGGGTCGCCGACCTGTCCGGCCTGCGCGGCCGCGAGGTCGTCGTCACCGAGAAGCTCGACGGCGAGAACACCACCCTGTACGCCGACGGCCTGCACGCCCGCTCCCTCGACTCCGCCCACCATCCCTCGCGCACCTGGGTCAAGGCGCTCCAGGCCCGCGTCGGCCCCGCCGTCCCCGAGGGCTGGCGGGTGTGCGGCGAGAACCTGTACGCCCGCCACTCGATCGCGTACGACGCCCTGGACGGCTACTTCTACGGCTTCTCGGTGTGGGACGACCGCGGCCGCTGCCTGGGCTGGGACCGGACCGTGGCCTTCCTGGAGGGGCTCGGGGTGCCCGTGCCGCGGGTGCTGTGGCGGGGCGTGTTCGACGAGCGGGCCCTGCGCGCCCTGCGGCTGGACCTCGAACGGCAGGAGGGGTACGTCGTCCGGGTCGTGGACGGGTTCGACGCGCGGGAGTTCGGGGCGCGGGTGGCCAAGTGGGTGCGGGCCGGGCACGTGCGGACGGACACCCACTGGATGCACACGGCCGTCGTCGCCAACGGGCTCGGCCCGCGGTCCGCGCTGTGGGCCGTGCGCTCGGGCGCGGCCGTCGAGCCGGCGGCGCTGGCGGAGGCCGTCGGGCTGCCCGGCGAGGGGGATCCGGACGCCGTCGCCCGCTTCGCCCCGGCCCGGCGGTCGGGGGACGACCGGCTCGCCGGCGTCCTGGCCGCCCTGCTGCACGGTGGCCGGCGGGCACGGATCGCTGCGCGGCTCGCCGGGGTGGTGGGCATGCCGCTCGCGCGCCGGGTCGCCGACCTCGTGGGGCTGCACCCGGCGCTGCACCGGCCGTACCCGGACGAGGACCGGCGGTCCGGCCTGGTGCGGCTGTCGTACGCCGCCGACCTCGGTCTGCTGCACGCCGTCGCCCGGGCCACCGCGGACACGGACGAGGCGCGCGAGCAGACGGAGTGGTCGGCGCTGCACGCCGAGGACGTCGTCGCCCTGGACGAGGACGCGCTGCGGGAGGCGTTCCGGGACCTGCCCGCCGACGTCGCCGTCCGGTGCCGGGCCGAGGCCCGGGAGGCGTACGCCGACGGGCGGATCGGCGGTCCCGCCGAGGCCGTCGCCGCGACCTGGCGCCTGCGGTCCGGCGCCTTCCCGAAGCTGGTCCACCTGTCCGGCCCGGCCGGCAGCGGCAAGAGCACCTTCGCCCGGCGGCTGCCGGGCGTGGACGCGTACGTCTGTCTGGACGACCTGCGCGAGGCACGCGGGGCGCGCGCCGACCAGCGGGCCAACGCGGACGTGCTGCGCGAGGGGCTGGCCCGGCTGGACGGTGCGCTGGCCGCCGGCGGGACCGTCGTGTGGGACGCCACCTCCCTGAACCGGCAGCAGCGCTCGCTCGTGCACGCGGTCGCCCACCGCCGCGACGCCCTGACCACCCACGCCGTGGTCCTGGTCGACGAGGACGAGCTGGTACGGCGCAATGCCCGCCGCGCGCACCCGGTGCCGCCGGACGTGCTCGCCGCCCAGCTGCGCCGCTTCGGCCCGCCCTATCCGGGAGACGCGCACCGCACCTGGTACGTCGGGGCGAGCGGGTCCGTGGAGGACGAGGTCTGAGGAAGAGACCGCAAGAAGAGGTCTCAGGGCGGAGGTCTCCGGTGGAGGCTTGAGGAAGACGTACGGGGAGAGGGCGAGGAACGGTGCGGACGAGCGAGGAGATCTACCACCGGGTGCGCTGGGACGCGCGTTTCGACCCGGCCCGCTTCGTGCTGGGCGTGCTCCAGCGCGGAGCCGCCCCCGAGCGCGTGCCGCTGCCCGCGTTCGTCCCGGGCGGTGACATCCCGTGGCACCGGGTGCTGTTCTTCGAGGCGGACGGCGAGCTGGTGTGGGACCGGGCCACGGGGGTGGACCGGATCGACGCGACCGAGGCCGGCCGGGTGCGCGAGGCCCGGCTGTTGCGCGCCCCGTTCTTCACGGCCCGCTCACCCCACGCGTGGGACGGCGAGGACTGGACGCCCGTACCGCGCCCGCGCGGGACCGCCGCGCCCGGCTCCGGCGATGTGCGGGTGCTGACCTGGAACACCCTCTGGGACCGGTACGACGCCGAGCGCATCGACAGCGCCCGGCGCAGGCCGCTGCTGCTGCGGGCGCTGCGCGACGCCGACGTGGACGTGATCGCGTTGCAGGAGGTCGAGGCGGAGCTCCTCGCCCCGCTGCTGCGCGAGCCGTGGGTGCGGGCGGGGTGGACGCTGGCGACGGACCCGCGGGGGCGGGACATGGACGCGTACGGCCTGCTGCTCCTGAGCCGGCTGCCCGTCCGCGAGGCCGCGTTCCACGTGCTGGGCCCGCACAAGGCGGTGACGGCCCTGGTCGTGGAGGCGGGCCCGCGTCCCCTCGTCGTCGCGGCGACGCATCTGAGCAGCGACCACTCCGACGACGGCGCCGGCCGGCGCACCGCCGAACTGACCGCCCTCGCCGAGGGACTGGCCGCTCCGGACGCCGATCTGCTCCTGCTGGGCGACTTCAACGACGGCGGCCACACACCGCAGCTGACGCTGGGCATGCGGGACGCGTGGAGCGAGGCGCACGGCGCCGACGACGCGACCCCGACCTTCGACCCGGGCACCAACCCGCTGGCCGCGGTCTCGTCCCTGACCGGCCGGGCGTCACGGCTGGACCGGGTGCTGCTGCGGGGCGAGGACCTGCGGGTGCGGCGGGCGGAACTCTGCGGGGACGCACCGACGGCGGAGGGGCTGTACCTCTCGGACCACTACGGAGTGCGGGCGGAGGTGACGACGCGGGCACCGGAGTCCCCGGCGGCCGAGGCCCTCGACCGTCTCGACGCCCGGCCGACGCCCCGTACGGCACTGGCGTGGATCCCGCCCGAGGAGCTGTGGCCGCCGCTCCAGGACATCCGCCAGGACCACGACCCGCAGATCCACCGCTGGCCCCCGCACGTGAACCTGCTCTTCGGCTTCGTCCCGGAGCACGCCTTCGAGCAGGCGGCGTCCGTTCTCGCGGCGGCGGTCACGGCCGCCCCGGTCCCCTTCTTCGACGCCCGGCTGGAGGGCGTGCACTGGTTCGGCCACCGGGACGACGCCACGGTCTGGCTCGACCCGGCGGCCGCCGGCGAGGAGCCGTGGACGGAGCTCCACCGCACCCTCCGGCGCCACTTCCCCCGCTGCCGTGGCCGCCACGCGGGCTTCACCCCCCACCTGAGCCTGGGCCGCACCACCGACCCGAACGCCCTGGCGGCCGCCTGCGCGGCCCGGCTCACCCCGATGCCGGTCAGGGTCGGAGAGCTGGCGCTGCTGTCCCGGCGCGGGGACGAGCCGATGCGGGTGCGGGGGACGGTGCGGCTGGGGACGGGGGAGGTGAGCTGGAGGGAGGCGGAGCCGGGGTACGGGGCGGGAGCCGCCGACACCTTCGCGGCCGACCGGACCGCCGACTGCGTCACCGACCAGATGACCGACCGGATCGCCGACCGCATCACCGACCGCATCACCGACCGGACGGCCAACCGGATGGGCGACCAGACGGCCGACCGGATCGCGGACCGGATCGCCGAGGCGCTCCCCGGCGGTGTCGTCCACGTCGTCGGCTCCCGGCGCATGGGCTGCGCGCTGCCCGGTGCGGACCTGGACCTGGTGGCCGCGCTGCCCGGCGTCGTCGAACTCTCCTCCGTACAGGCGAGGTTGACGAAGGCGCTCCCCGATGCGAGGGACGTGCGGGAGGTGGTCGGGGCCCGCGTCCCCGGCCTGCGGTTGCGACTGGACGGGCCGGACGGCCCGGACGTGGACCTCGTCGTCGTCGCCACCGGCCCGATGGACCCGCCCGAGGCGGTGGACCGCCGGGCCGAGCTGGGCGAGTCGGCGGCGGTCGCGCTGAGCGCGGTGAGCGACGCCGACGCGGTGCTCGCCTCGGCGGGCGCCCACGGTCCGGCCTTCGCCCGACTGGCCAGGCAGGTCAAGGCGTGGGCGAAGGCGCGAGGCCTGGACTCGGCGCCGTTCGGGGGCGTGCCGGGCCTGGCCTGGTCGGTGCTGGCCGCCCGCACCGCGAGCGAGTCCGGCGACCTGCCCCCGGACGAGCTGCTGCGGCACTTCTTCGCGACGTGGGCGGCCTGGGACTGGCACACCCCCGTGGGCGGCACGGCCCGGACGGCGCTCCCCGTCACCATCACGACACCGTCAGCGCCGGTGCGCCCCTGCACGGACCAGGTCACGCCGGGCATGCGGGACCTCGTCACCGAGGAGCTGTTCCGCGCCTGGGAGGTGCTGGACACGTCCACGGGCCGATCCCCGGGCCGTCCCCGGGCCGAGCTCTGGTCCGAGTTCTGGTCCGAGCTGCTCGCCCCTCCCCCACTCCACCGCCGCCACGCGGCCTGGGCGGTCCTGGCCGTGGGACCGGACGCGGACGAGGGCCGGGTACGGGGCAGGATGCGGGCCCTGGTCACCGACCTCGCGGAGACGGCCCCCGCCTGCCACGCCTGGCCCCGCCCCTTCACCACGGCCCCGGCCCGCTACGCCATCGGCCTGGGCCCCACCCCACCACCCGCCGACCACCTCGCGGCCATCGCGGATCGCCGCCTGCGCGGCCTGACCGGAGTCACCCTGACGAGGGCCGAGGGCGGCGAGGTCCCGACCCTGCGCTGAAGGAACGATCACCGATCCGGCCCCGCCTTCCTCCCCGGCGGACCCCATCACCCGGAAGAGTGATCATCCTTAATTCGGCTGGATCTTGGCCCGGTTCACCGCCCTATGCTCGCCCCGCGCTTCCCCGAAGGCGAGCCCTCTCCAGCGGCCGCTCCACCCGCCCGAACGCGGTGCCTGTCCTTTGCCGCGCCCGCCGAGCGGAAGCCTTCACCGTCCGAAACAGCGAGGAATCCTATGGTCAGCTCGTCCCACGAGGCGATGCACCACATCTTCCGGCACGACCCCGGGCTCTTCAGCCGGGTCTCGCAGGTCCTGGGGTTCCCCGTCCCAGCTCCCCTCAAGGTGACGGTCATGCCCACCGATCTCACCGAGACCAGCCCCGTCGAGCGCCGCGTGGACACGCTGCTGCGGCTGGAGTCCGCGGAGCGGGACGCCTTCCTCCTCGCCATCGAGGCCCAGGGGAAGAAAGACCCCGTCAAGCCCGCGAGCTGGGCGTACTACACCTCCTACCTCTGGACCAAGTACCGGCTGCCCACCGCCCTCATGGTCGTGTGCCAGGACCGGGCCACAGCGCTCTGGGCCGAGCAGCCGTTCAGCAGCGGCCCGGCTCAGCTGCCCACCCTCACCCTGCGCCCCGTGGTCGCCGGTCCCCACAACATGCCGGTGATCACCGATCCGGACGAGGCCCGCGCCGACCTCGCCCTCGCCACGCTCTCGGCCATCACACACGCCGGTGACCCGGACATCGGTGCCATACTGAAAGCCCTGTCCACAGCGCTGAGGGACATGCCCGAAGACATCGCGGACCCCATCGTCGAACTCACCGCACAGGGGCTGGGCAACCGCCCGGCCAAGCACCTCTGGAGGAATCTGGTGGCCGTGGACCTCTCCTTCTACAAGTCCTACCTCTCCGAAGAAATCCGAGACGAAGGCCGGGCAGAAGGCCGAGCAGAAGGCCAGGCAGAAGGCCGGGCGGACGCCCTCCTGCTCATCCTCGAACAGCGCGGCCTCCACATCCCCGACGACGCCCGCCGCCGCATCACCTCATGCCACGACACCGACACCCTCCGCACGTGGCTGTCCCGGGCCATCACCGCCCCGACGATCGAAGCGATCTTCGAAGAGGAGTGACCGAACCGGTTTCCGTCCCGAGCGGCATCGGCGACCCGGCAGCCTGATCCGGTTCCAGCAGGCCGTCGAGCACGCGGGCGAACGCCCGGAAGCCTGCCTTCCCGGCCTCGGGCGCGTTCGAGCCGGGCCGCACGATGTCCGGCAGGAACATCACCCGCCAGGTACGGAAAGCGGCAGCCGGCGTGCTCTGTCCCACGAGCCGCACGGCGATCGCCAGCACCTCGGCGACGCGCTCCGCGTCCTGCCGTACGTCCGCCACGCCCCCCGCCTTGACGAGGGCGGCGGTGACCAGTGCCTGCACCAGCTCGGCGAGCTGGAGATCGGCTCCGGCGCGGCACATCCGCCGTACCGTGTCCGGCCGCTCCAGTTCCTCGACCGGGTCCGGTACGCCCTCGATCCCGGGTGAGGACCTCACACGTGCCGGGGACGAAGCGCATGCGGGTTCTGAGGGGCATGTCCAGTTCGGGGACCCGCCACTCCGCCACCAGGTCCGCCTTCTCGGCGGGGAGGGCGTTGCGGACGCGGAACGGCCGTCCGGCCCGTTGAGCGCGAGCAGTGCGGCCCTGACCTCCAGGGCGGGCAGTGGTACGACACCGCCGTCGGGGTACGTGGTGCCGGTGAACCGGTCCCACAGGCGCCGCCGCACCGCCGGTCGTGCCATGACTGCCGTCCCCCCACCCGCTCGACGCCGACTCGCGACGGAAGCAGGCTGACAACCGCCGCCGCACGCAGCCCCTACTCCGCGCCCCGCACCCGCGCGAACGACGTCTCCAGCCCCCGCTTCACCACCCGCGCCAGCGGGCGCTCCACGCACCGGTGCACCAGCAGGCTCAGCACCAGGAAGCCGGCCAGCACCAGCGCCACCAGCAGCCGTGCGTCCAGCTCGTCCCGCAGCCGGTTGATCACCGTCGTACCGGCCGCGTAGTGCGTCAGGTACAGGGGATACGTCAGGCTGCCCGCCGTCTCCAGCCACCGCCCGCGGATCCGGTCCGTCCGGCCGAGGGCGATCGCGACCATGATCCCCAGGAACGCGGTGTAGACCAGCACCGCGCCCCGCCACCCGGACACCCGCTCGACCTCGTCGATCCGCAGGCCCAGTTCCCGCTGGGCCATCAGCCACGACATGCCGAGGATGCCCCACAGCAGCAGGTCCGGGCCGAAGCGGTGCATCAGGTAGAGGGCCAGGCCGGCTATGAAGTACCAGGCGCCGTCGGGGTCGGCGGCCAGTTCCAGCAACGGCAGGTCCGCCACCGGCGCGAGCATCGCCGCCGCGCCCCACACGCAGCAGAACAGCACGACCTTGCGGTACGTCAGCCCGGTGGCGACCACGGCCAGGAAGAGCAGGTAGAAACGGAGCTCGGACCAGAGGGTCCAGTACACGCCGTCCACGTTCCGCACGCCCGAGCCCGACTGGAGCATCGTCAGGTTGAGCAGGACGTCACGCCAGCGCAGGCGCTCCCACACGCCCGGCCACGCCGCCAGCACGCCCGTCGTGAACAGCACCGCGAACCAGTAGGCGGGGTAGAGGCGGATCACACGGGAGACGAAGAACTGCCTCGGCGTACGGCCCCAGCAGGACATGCAGATGACGAAGCCGCTGACGACGAAGAAGACCTCCACGCCGATCCAGCCGTAGGAGGCGACGTGGAACACCGTCGGCATGATCTCGGAGACCGGGCGGCCCCAGATCGGATTGCCCGGCCGGTCGGCGCGCCAGGTTCCGGCGTAGTGGTGGAGCGCGACCATCAGCGCGGCGAGCAGGCGTATGCCGTCGAGGGCGTGGAGGCGGGGCGCCCGCTCCCGGCGCCGGGCGGGGGCGGGGCGGCGCTCCGGCCGTACGGCGAGAGGGGGGAGGGTCAGGCCAGTCATCCCGGGGAGACTACGACGGACACAACCACCTCACAGGGAACGCAGAGGGACATTCCCCGCGGGCGCCCGGCGAAGTTGCCGCAACGCTCGCCGGAGCTTCCAAGTCCGTTTCTCGGGGCTTTACTTGACGGCGGCGCTCGTCTCATGGATCAGCTCCGGGCTCGGCAGCGGCGTCCATGTCGACGGCTTCCTCAGTGCCCTGCTCGGAGGCCTCGTCGTGCGCGCCGGGGTCCTCGTGTGCATGGCGATCGGCCCCCAGCCGACGGCGGCCGGGCAGGAGGGGTGACGGGAGCGGGAGGGGTGGAGGGAAGCGGGAGGGGTGGAGGGGCGCCTTCGGCCGGTGAGCACCGGCTGGGCGGCCCAGCGTCCGAGCGTCCGGCCGGCCGGACGGGTCCGGCGCGGACATGCGAAAGGGCCCGTACGACCGAAGTCGTACGGGCCCTCTCAGGAGCTCGCTGCTGGAGCTACCAGGTCAGATCGACAGACTTACTTGTTGATCTTGGTGACCTGGCCGGCGCCCACGGTGCGACCACCCTCACGGATGGCGAACTTCAGGCCCTCTTCCATGGCGATGGGCTGGATGAGCTCCACCTTCATCTCGGTGTTGTCACCCGGCATGACCATCTCGGTGCCCTCGGGGAGGGTCACGACGCCGGTCACGTCCGTCGTACGGAAGTAGAACTGCGGGCGGTAGTTGTTGAAGAACGGCGTGTGGCGGCCACCCTCGTCCTTGGACAGGATGTAGGCCTGCGCCTCGAACTCGGTGTGCGGGGTGACCGAGCCCGGCTTGATGATGACCTGGCCGCGCTCGACGTCCTCGCGCTTGATGCCGCGGAGCAGCAGACCGACGTTCTCACCGGCCTGGCCCTCGTCGAGCAGCTTGCGGAACATCTCGATACCGGTGACCGTGGTGGTGGTCTTCTCGGTCTTGATGCCGATGATGTCGACGGTCTCGTTGACCTTCAGGACACCACGCTCGATACGGCCGGTGACGACCGTACCGCGACCGGTGATCGTGAAGACGTCCTCGATCGGCATGAGGAACGGCTTGTCGACGTCGCGCTCCGGCTCCGGGATGGCGGAGTCGACGGCGTCCATCAGGTCCAGGACGGACTTGCCCCACTCGGCGTCGCCCTCGAGCGCCTTGAGCGCCGAGACCTTGACGACCGGGACGTCGTCGCCCGGGAACTCGTACTCGGAGAGGAGCTCACGGACCTCGAGCTCGACGAGCTCCAGGATCTCCTCGTCGTCCACCATGTCGGCCTTGTTCAGGGCGACGACGATGTACGGAACGCCGACCTGGCGGGCCAGGAGCACGTGCTCCTTGGTCTGCGGCATCGGGCCGTCGGTGGCGGCGACCACGAGGATCGCGCCGTCCATCTGCGCGGCACCGGTGATCATGTTCTTGATGTAGTCCGCGTGACCCGGGCAGTCGACGTGGGCGTAGTGACGCGCCTCCGTCTGGTACTCGACGTGCGCGATGGAGATGGTGATACCGCGCTGACGCTCCTCAGGAGCCTTGTCGATCTGGTCGAAGGCCGAGGCCTCGTTCAGGTCCGGGTACTTGTCGTGCAGCACCTTGGTAATGGCGGCCGTGAGGGTCGTCTTACCGTGGTCGATGTGACCGATGGTGCCGATGTTGACGTGCGGCTTAGTCCGCTCGAACTTCGCCTTCGCCACTGGGGTCCTCCTGTGGAGTGGTTCTGTACGCCTTGGTTCATCGGCGCCAGGTGATCTTTGCTGTTGGGTCCCGGGCCTCGGGCCATCCCGCCACGAATGCGGAGGAATGGCCCGGGAGGCTCCGGTGTCAAGCCTACGGCGTGCGCACGGAGTGCGTTACTCGCCCTTGGCCTTCGCGATGATCTCCTCGGCGACGTTCCGCGGAACCTCGGCGTAGGAGTCGAACTGCATCGAGTAGCTTGCGCGACCCGAGGTCTTGCTACGGAGGTCGCCGACGTAGCCGAACATCTCCGACAGGGGCACGAGGCCCTTCACGACGCGGGCACCCGCCCGCTCCTCCATGGCCTGGATCTGGCCACGGCGGGAGTTGATGTCGCCGATGACCTCGCCCATGTAGTCCTCGGGCGTGGTGACCTCGACGGCCATCATCGGCTCGAGCAGCACGGGGCTGGCCTTGCGCGCGGCCTCCTTGAAGGCCTGCGAACCGGCGATCTTGAACGCGAGCTCGGAGGAGTCGACCTCGTGGTAGGCGCCGTCGAGCAGGGTGACGCGCACGCCGGTCATCTCGTAACCGGCGAGGATGCCGAACTGCATGGCCTCCTGCGCACCGGCGTCCACCGAAGGGATGTACTCCTTCGGGATGCGGCCACCGGTCACCTTGTTCACGAACTCGTACGAGGCGTCGCCGCCCTCGATCGGCTCGATCGCGATCTGCACCTTGGCGAACTGGCCGGTACCACCAGTCTGCTTCTTGTGCGTGTAGTCGACCCGGTCGACCGCCTTGCGGATGGTCTCGCGGTAGGCGACCTGCGGCTTGCCGACGTTGGCCTCGACCTTGAACTCACGGCGCATACGGTCGACCAGCACCTCGAGGTGCAGCTCGCCCATACCACCGATGATGGTCTGGCCGGTCTCCTCGTCCGAGTGGACCTGGAAGGACGGGTCCTCCTCGGCCAGGCGCTGGATCGCGACGCCGAGCTTCTCCTGGTCGCCCTTGGACTTGGGCTCGATGGCGACCTGGATGACCGGCGCCGGGAAGTCCATGGACTCCAGGATCACCGGCTGCTTGTCGTCGCAGAGCGTCTCACCGGTCGTGGTCTGCTTCAGACCCATGACGGCGACGATGTCGCCGGCGCCCACCGCGTCGATCTCCTCACGCTTGTTCGCGTGCATGCGGTAGATCTTGCCGATGCGCTCCTTCTTGCCCTTGACGGAGTTCAGCACGGCGGTGCCGGACTCCAGGCGGCCGGAGTACACGCGGACGAAGGTGAGCTTGCCGAGGTGCGGGTCGCTCATGATCTTGAACGCCAGCGCGGACAGCGGCTCGTCGTCGGACGGCTTGCGCTTGACGACCGTCTCCGGGTCCTTGACGTCGTGGCCCTCGATGGCCTCGACGTCGAGCGGGGACGGGAGGTAGCGCACGACCGCGTCGAGCAGGGGCTGGACGCCCTTGTTCTTGAACGCGGTGCCGCAGAACACCGGGGTGACCGTGGTGTCCGTGGACTTGCCGGACGCGATGGTGATGCGACGGATCGCGGCGTACAGCTGCTCCACGGAGGGCTCCTCGCCCTCCAGGTACAGCTCCATGATCTCTTCGTCGTTCTCGGCCACGGCCTCGATCAGCTTGCCGCGGTACTCCTCGGCAGCCTCGGTGTGGGTGTCCGGGATGTCGACGATGTCGTACATCTCGCCCTTGGTCGCCTCGGCGGACCAGACGAACGCCTTCATCGTGACGAGGTCGACGACGCCCTTGAAGTCGGCCTCGGCACCGATCGGCAGCTGCATGACGAGCGGCTGCGCGCCCAGGCGGTCGCTGATCATGTCGACGCAGCGGTGGAACTCGGCGCCGGTGCGGTCGAGCTTGTTCACGAAGCAGATGCGCGGGACGCCGTAGCGGTCCGCCTGACGCCACACCGTCTCGGACTGGGGCTCGACGCCGGCCACGCCGTCGAACACCGTCACGGCACCGTCGAGCACCCGCAGGGAACGCTCCACCTCGACGGTGAAGTCGACGTGCCCCGGGGTGTCGATGATGTTGATGGTGTGATCGACGTCGGCCAGCGGCCAGTGACAGGTGGTGGCAGCAGAGGTGATCGTGATGCCACGCTCCTGCTCCTGCTCCATCCAGTCCATGGTGGCAGCGCCGTCGTGGACCTCACCGATCTTGTAAGACACACCGGTGTAGAACAGGATCCGCTCGGTGGTGGTCGTCTTGCCCGCGTCGATGTGGGCCATGATCCCGATGTTGCGGACCTTGGCCAGGTCAAGTGAAGTGGTAGCCATAAGGCTTCAGTCTTCTCTCGGTCTCGATGTGGGTAGCGACTACCAGCGGTAGTGCGCGAAGGCCTTGTTGGACTCGGCCATCTTGTGCGTGTCCTCGCGCTTCTTCACAGCGGCACCGAGGCCGTTGGACGCGTCGAGAAGCTCGTTGAGCAGGCGCTCGGTCATGGTCTTCTCGCGACGGGCGCGGGAGTAACCGACGAGCCAGCGCAGCGCCAGGGTGCTCGCGCGGCCGGGCTTGACCTCGACCGGGACCTGGTAGGTCGCGCCACCGACACGGCGGGACTTGACCTCGATGGTCGGCTTGATGTTCTCGAGAGCGCGCTTCAGCGTGATGACCGGGTCGTTGCCGGTCTTCTCGCGCAGGCCCTCCATGGCGCCGTAGACGATGCGCTCGGCGGTGGAGCGCTTGCCGTTCAGCAGCACCTTGTTGATGAGCGACGTGACAAGAGGAGAACCGTAGACCGGGTCGATGATGACCGGGCGCTTCGGGGCGGGGCCCTTACGAGGCATTCTTACTTCTCCTTCTTGGCGCCGTAGCGGCTGCGGGCCTGCTTGCGGTTCTTCACACCCTGGGTGTCAAGCGAACCGCGGATGATCTTGTAGCGAACACCCGGCAGGTCCTTCACACGGCCACCACGCACGAGCACGATGGAGTGCTCCTGCAGGTTGTGTCCCTCACCCGGAATGTAAGCGGTGACCTCGATCCCGCTGGTCAGACGCACACGCGCGACCTTACGCAGGGCCGAGTTCGGCTTCTTCGGGGTGGTCGTGAACACACGCGTGCAGACGCCGCGGCGCTGAGGGGAACCCTCGAGTGCGGGCGTCTTGTTCTTCTCGACCTTGTCCTGCCGGCCCTTACGGACCAGCTGCTGGATCGTAGGCACTACTTCTCCGGTTTCTGTGTGCCGATTTGTACAGCTAACCTGGAACTTCGCCGACCCACGCGGTCGGGTGTGTCGAATCCCGCGGACTTCCGCCGCGAGGCAGAAAGAGGCGCGGATCACGGTGGCCGCTCTCGGCCCCGGTGCGGTCGAAGGCACGCACGAGGGCCAGGGCACACCCCAGGCACAAGGTCTGAGCGTACCCAGCGCAATCTCTCCGGTCAAAACAAAAGCGATGCCCCCGGCGGACCGTGACCGGCGGGCCGCGTGATCTGCGGGTTCGCGGAGGCGCCGGTGACCGTCCCCGCGCACGGCGGACCGGCGGGCGGAAGGGCCGCCGGCCCGTCGAGCCGGATCTTGTGGTGGATCGGACGCGTGTCGGGAGGGATCTCAGCCGCCGAGTGTGCTTTCATGCGCCCCCGATGGCGGAGAGGGCACCGATGGTGCCCGTGCCACCGATGCCACCGATGCGACCTGTGCCGCCTGTGCCGCTGGCAGCATCGGCGTCGGCGTCGGCGTCGGCAGCGTCTCCGTGGCGGAGGGCATCGCCGTGTCGTGGCCCACGAAGTACGTCGGGCGGTTCTGTACGGCGGTGTAGATGCGGCCGACGTACTCGCCGAGCAGGCCCACGCAGATCAGCTGGACGGCGCCGATGAACAGGACCCCGGTGAAGAGGGAGGTCCAGCCGGGGACGGTGTGGTCGAAGGCGTGGGCGCCGAGGGTGTAGACCATCAGCCCCAGGCAGACCAGGAAGGCGACGCCGCCCAGCCAGGTGGCGATGCGCAGGGGGGCCGCGGAGAAGCCGGTGACGCTGTCGAGCGCCAGCCGGATCATCCGGCCCAGGGGGTACTTGCTGCGGCCCGCCGGGCGCGGGGCGCGTTCGTAGGTGACGCGGCCGCTGGGGAAGCCGAGCCACGGCACCAGCAGGCGGTAGACGCGCTGCTGGTCCGGCAGGGACTTCAGCGCGTCGACGGCGGCCCGGCTGAGCAGCCGGAAGTCGCCCGCCTGGGCGGGGACCGAGGGCCCGGCGAGGCGGCGGACGAGACGGTAGTACAGGCCGGCCGTCCACCGCTTGAACCCGGTGTCGCTGGTGCGGTCGGTCCGGATGCCGTAGACGATGTCGAGGCCCTCGGCGCGGGCCAGGGCGAGCATGTCGGGGATCTTCTCGGGCGGGTCCTGGAGGTCGGCGTCGAGGCTGACCACGTACGCGCCGAGCGCGCGGTCCAGGCCGGCGGTGAGGGCGGCCTGGTGGCCGGAGTTGCGGCGCAGGCCGATCACGCGCAGCTGCGGCCAGCCGAGCCGGAAGGCCGCGAGCAGTTCGGCGGTGCGGTCGGTGCTGCCGTCGTCGACGGCGACCACCTCGTAGTCGACGCCGAGGTCGGCGAGGACCGGGCGCAACCGGCTGACCAGCGCGGGAAGGACCTCTTCCTCGTTGTACACGGGTATGACGACCGACAAGACGGTCGGTCCGGCCGTCGTGTCCGGGGAATCCACTGCTTCGGCCACCGCCCCTCCCCCAACCTGTGGCGCGCATGTGCGAGTCTGTTGCGATCTTATGACTGACACTTCGCGATCATCCGGACAACGCCCCTCCTCGGGGGTCCGGTGATCGGGGCCGAGGGGGGTCCACACTCATGAGCACGGCTTCCAGCGGCGCGGCGGCGGATCCCGCCGTGCCGGACGAGCGGAAGACGCGGCCCCGGAGCGTGCGCCGCCCGACCCTGCCGGCCGGTGTACGACCGTACCTGGCCCCGTTGATCCTTTACGGCGTCACCAAGCTCGTCGGGCTGACCGTCTTCGCGGTCCTGCTGGAGACCGCCGGGGACTACCGGAAGAAGGAGCCGCGGTTCGGCGGCGGCGCCCACTGGTGGGACGTCCTCTCCACCTGGGACGGCTGGTGGTACCTCCAGGTCGCCGAGAAGGGCTACGACCCGCGCCCGCTGGAGCCGCTCGACCCCGGCGGTCTGTTCACCGTCAAGCAGAACTCCGTCGCGTTCTTCCCGCTCTACCCGGGCCTGATACGGGGGGTGTCGGAGGTGACGGGGCTCGGCCTGTTCGGGTCCGGGATCCTGGTCTCCGTCATCGCCTCGTTCGTCGCGGCCGCCGGGATCTACGCCGTCGTCTCGCTGCTCGCGGGCGCCCGCGCGGGGACGATCGCCGCCGGGCTGTGGGCCGTGGCGCCCGGCGCGGGCGTCGAGTGGGCGGTGTACTCGGAGTCCCTGTTCGTGGCGATAGCGGCCTGGTGCTGCTACTGCGTGATGCGCCACCGCTGGGTGGCGGCCGGGCTGCTCGCCTTCGTGGCCGGCCTGAACCGGCCCACCTCCGCCGCGCTCATCGGCGCGGTCGGGCTCGCCGCGCTGGTGACGCTGGCCCGGCGGGAGGGCAGACGCGAGCACGGGGTGGTGGGGCCGGTGTACGCCATGGTCGCCGCGCCGCTCGGCCTGCTCACCTACGTCGCCTGGGTCGGCCTGAGCATGGGCGACCTGACCGCGTACTTCACGCTCCAGCGCGAGGGGTGGGCGCACTACTTCGACTTCGGCGCCTACACGCTCGACGTCCTGGGCGACACGGCCGTCGGCCGGCACGACTACCTGTTCGCCTTCTCCGTCCCCGACCTCATCGCCGTACAGCTGGTGCTGGCACTGCCCTTCCTGGTCGCGCTGATGCTGCGCAGGAAGCCGCCGCTGGTGCTGGTCGCGTACGCGCTGGCGAGCATCGTCACCGTCCTGGGCACCCAGCAGATGTTCGGCAACACCCCGCGTTACCTGCTGCCCTGCTTCCCGCTGCTGCTGGCCCCGGCGGCGGCGATGGGCCGGCTGAAGTGGCCGAGCCTGGCCGTGTTCTTCTCGACGGCGGCGGTGGCGTCGGGGTGGTACGCGCACTACGTGATGTTCGAGCTGGGGATTCCGTAGGGCGGGCGGCCCGCCGTCCGGCGCCGGACCACGGGGGTACGGGGCCGGCGGGGGCCGTGGGGTGTGTGCGGCGGTCAGGGGGAGGTGACCGCCGCCAGGAGAAGGATCACCAGGAACACCACCCAGCCCGCGACCGACAGCCAGCCCAGGACGAGGCCGGCCAGGGCGAAGCCGTCACCGCCCTCGCCGGTCCGGCGGATCTCGGCGCGGGCGGAGTGCCCGAGGATCACCGCGGGGATGCCGGTGACGCCCATCGTCATCGTGGTGAGGACACCGCAGACCATGGCGCCCACCGCCTTGCCGTTGGTGGGCGGGGGCGGTGCGGGCAGGAACGTCCGTGGCACCGCCGGGTACGGCGGGTACGCCTGGACCGGCGGGGCGGCGGGCTGTATCGCCACCGGACCCTGCGGAAGGTCGGCGACCAGCAGGGACAGCTCGCCGACCGTCCGTGCCTCGTACGCCCGCGCCACCCGCCGGTCGAACTCGGCCTGCTGGAGGCGTCCCTCGGCGAACCCCGCTCTGAGCACGTCCACGGCGCGCTCGCGATCCGCGTGGGACGCGAGCATGACCGGACTGCTCTGCGCCTGCTGCGCCTGCTGCCACGGCTGCCACGGCTGCCATGGCGACGGGTACGACACGGGCACCTCCCCCGGACGGCTTGAATGCCTCCATCATTCCCCTACGCTCCGGGCCTCGCGATGGTTCCCCCGCGCGAACCACCGATTCCGCCCCGGCACGAACGGGCGTGCGGGCACTCGGGCGTTCTCACCGCACGCGACTCACCGCACGCGTCTCGCCGTGCCCCGGGCCACGCGTTCGGCGGCGAAGACGTCCTCCAGCCGGAAGAGCTGCGCCCGGCCCGCCTTGCCGGCCGGTCTCAGGTGGCCCAGCTGCACCCACTTGCGGATGGTGGCGGGGGCGACGCCGACCTCCTGGGCGGCCAGGGGGCCGGGGATGAGGGTGGGCTGTTCGGACCGTGCGGCCCGTTCAGACCTCTCGGACCGTTGAGACCGTTGAGACCGTTGAGACCGTTCAGGCCGTTCAGGCCGTTCAGGCCGTTCAGGCCGTTCAGGCCGTTCAGGCCGTTCAGGGCTTGCGTTCCGCGTGCCGCTCACCGGGCCGCCGCCTCCCATTCGTTCTCGTCCCAGGTGTGCCGGTAGGCGGGATCGTCGTGACAGCCGCAGTCCGGCTCCGGGCAGCGGCAGGCCGGGTTGATGCACAGGACGGCGCCGCGGTCGGGGAAGACCCGCAGCGACACCGAGTCGCACCAGGGGCACCGCCCGGACACCCGTACGACGGTCTCGGTGTCCCCCAGCGCACGGGCGCAGCGGCGCGCCATCCGCCGGGTCTCGTCGCGCACGTGCGCGGCCAGGACGGGGTCGGCGCCGATGCCGTCGAGGAGGGCGGCGATCCGCCGCAGCCGCTCCGGCACGGGTGCGCGGCGCGCGCGGGGCAGGCCGAGGCGGTCCCGTACGGCTTCCTCCAGTTCCACCACGCCGTCGGAGATGTCACGGAGGGCGTCCGAGACGTGCAGCCGGAGGGGTGCCGCGCTGTGGCCGGGGGCGACGAGTCCGTGCTGCTGCTGGAGGAGCAGCGCCTCCTCGCGCTCCGCGCGGAGGCGGTCGGCGAGGTCGGCGGGGGGCGCCGGCGCCGGGCGGTGGGTGGGGGCGGTACGGCCGGGGACGAGCTCGGCGGCGAGTTCGGGGAGTTGCTGGAGGAGCTGGGTGATCCAGAGGGCGGTCTGGGTGGTGGTGGCGGAGTGGGGACCGGCGGGGTGGGGATCGGCGGGCCGCGGATGGGTACCGCGGGCGTCGGCGGGGCCCGGAGAAGTAGCGCGGGCGTCGGCCGGGCGCGGGTCCGGGCGGAGGCGGGCGTCGGCGGGGTGCCGTTCCGGGCGGCGGGATCGGGGGGCCGGGAAGCCGGAACGCGAGTCCGGGAAGCCGGAACGGGGGGCCACCGGGCCGGAGGAGTGATCCGGGCGGCCGGGACGGGAGTCCGCGGGGCGTGGATCGTGCGGGTGGTCCTTGGCGTGGTCGGCGTCGGCGGGGTGCCTCGGGGGCGTTCCACCGGCGTCCGGGCGGTTGTCAGCCAAGGAGGCCTCCTCTGAGCGCGGGCATGTGCGGGGACGCAGGCGCGAGCTGGGCCGGTACGGCGACCGGGCGGCCCGAGCGCCACAGGCGGCCTCCGCAGACGCCGTCGAACCAGTTCTCCGCCGGTGCCACCGCCTCCTCACAGGCGCGGCGCACCGTGCAGCCGGCGCAGGCGCGCAGCGCGGGGGCGGCCTCCTTGGCCTTCTTGGCGAAGATCACGCGCGGGGGCAGTCCGACGCAGGCCGCCGCGGACTGCCAGGCCACGCTGTCGGAGACGCGCGTGCCGGGGGGACGGGGCTGGGACGGACGTGGGCGAGCCGGTGGACACGAGTCGGGAACGGACATGGAGCCTCCCTGACGGGGTCGGAGAACGAGCCGTGCTGCGGACAACGCCCTCCAGAGTACAGATTGCGTGCGCGCTCGCAATAACTATGGATCACCTACCGCCCAGGAGCCACCTCCCTCCGCGCCGACCACGCATCCGCCCCCACCAGACCTCCGCAAAACACACCACTTTTCCTAAGTGCTTGCACGAGAGCACGTAATTCCGTGCGCGCAAGCAAGCTAAACTTTGTCGCCTCCGAAGGAAGCGAGCACACAGATGACCAGCCAGGATCTGGACGCGTTCGCGGCTTGGGTCGAAGACCTGATGCGCGACCGCGGCTACGACATCGACAGCCCGCGCGGCGGCGGGAAGTCCCGGATCGCGGACGAGGCGGGCGTCCACCGCGCCGCCGTCACCCGCCTGTTGCAGCGCCAGAGCATGCCGGACCTCGAGACCACCCGCCGGCTCGCCCGCGTGCTGGGCGTGCCGGTCCGCGACATGCTCATCCGCTCCGGCCGGCTGACCGCCGAGGAACTGGCCGACCCCCACGACTACTTGGCGTCCCCCACCCCGAGCGCCGAGTTCGGCCGGCGGCCGACCCTGGAGGAGGTGGCCGATCTGCTGGGCGTTCCCGCCGACCGGCGGGAGATGTTCGTCAGAGTCGTGGAGCAGTTCCTCCCGAGCGAGGCCGAGGCGGAGACGGGGACGGCGACCGAAGCCGTGGCCGCGGCCGGCGCGCACGACGGGCGGGTGCTGATGGAGGCGGCGGCAACGGGCACCTCCCCCGCCACCGACTGACCCGACCCGGCGGACGGCCCGATCGACGAGCACCCGTGGGCCGACGGGGGCCCGTCCGACGGCCACGACCGCACCCGCGGGCGTGACCTCCTCCCTGCTCTCCGACGCACGCCCGACCTCCCCACTCCCCGCCCCGCACGCCCCACCTCCCGACCGCCACTCCCCACTCGCCACTCCCCACTCGCCACTCCCCACTCGCCACTCGTCACACCCCACAGGCCCCACCGGCCACACCGCATCCGCCGCTCCCCGCCTCCCCCACCTGCACTTCCGCCCCTCCGGCACCTCCCCTCGCAACTACCACGCCGATTTAGTTGCGTGCGCGCACGCTCGTCTGTCACAGTTGGTGCAGCGGCGGAGCTGTGCCCGCGACGCGGGCCGCACCCGTCGCCGTACGCCGGGCCGAGGCGCCGCGTCCTCCCCGCCCCTCTCGCGGCGCCCGCCCGGCGGCCTTCCCCTTCTTCCCGGCGAGGTGACCCGGCACATGACCACACCCACCCCACCGAGCGCCTTCCCGGACGTCGAGGCCCTGGTCGTCGACATCCTGGAGGCCGACTCGGCCCTGTCCACGGCGCTCGTCGCCGTGGAACCGCCCGAGAGCTTCGACGGCACGACCGCCGCCGTGCTCGTCAACCGGCGCGGCGGCGCCTGGGTCGGCGAACTCCACGTCGACCAGCCGCTGATCGAGATGGAGGTGTACGGCCCGACCAAGCAGGCCGCGCACGTCCTGGCCAACGCGGCCCGCCGCGCGCTGATGGCCGCCGCCGGCAACCGCTACGGCACCAACCTCATCACCGAGGTGGTCGAGGAGGACGGCCCGCGCTGGCTGCCCGACTACCTCTACTCCGCGGCCAACCGCTACGTGAGCGTGCACAAGGTGTACCTGGACGTCTACTGACGCGTCCGGGCCCGGCTCGCCCGAGCGGACCCGCCCCACAGACCGAAGGCCCCGCCGAACCGGCGGGGCCTTCGCCGTACCCGGAGCCCTCCGGGACGGCATCCCACCCCCAGGCACCACCCCTCTACAAGGAGACCCACCATGGCAGGCACCAACTCCTCCGAGATCCGCATCGCCGGAGTCGGCCGGCTCTACGTCGCCACCGCCGACACCGAGATCCCGACGACCTTCTCCGCCGACCCGTCCACCGACTGGGCGACCGGCTGGAAGGACCTCGGCTTCACCAACGGCGAGGGCGTCACCTTCAGCAAGAAGGACAAGCTGGAGCCGGTCGACGTGTGGCAGGCCGTCAGCCCGGTGCACTTCGTGTACTCGGACCGCGACCTGACCCTGAAGTTCTCGCTGCTCCAGTTCAACGAGGACACGCTGCCGTTCTTCATGGGCGGCGGCGCCGTCGAGGCCGTCACCGGCTCCACGGGCGTCTACAAGTACGACATCGCCGACCGCCCGTACGCCGACGTGCGCGCCCTCGGCCTGGAGTTCACGGACGTCCGGGCCGGCGACAACGCCGGTGTGACCTACCGCTTCGGCATCCCGCGCGGCCAGGTCACGGCGGCGGACGACATCAAGCTGGCCCGCAAGTCGCCGGCCCAGCTCGGCATCACCTTCACGGCGATGGCGGCCACCGACGGCTCGTCGCTCGCCAGCTTCGTGATGAAGGACGCCTCGTACGCCGCGTCCTGACCCACCGGGGCGGGGCGGGGCCCACCCGGCCCCGCCCCGCCCCGGGCCCCACCCCCTCTTTTCCCCAGGCTTCCCAGCAGGCTTCCCGGACTCCAAGGAGCACGCATCACCATGGCCCGTTTCGACGTCAACGCCGCCCGCGCCCAGCGCCTCGAAGCCCTCGGCCGCACCTGGTCGTTCGAGCTCGACGGCGACACCTTCACGCTGCCCACCGAGCTGACCCGCGCCACCGCCCGCGCCCTGCGCGAGCTCGACGACAACGACGTCGACGGACTGCTCGGCCTGCTGATGGGCGAGGAGCAGTTCGCCCGCTTCGCCCAGCACGAGATCACCATGCAGGACATCGCCGCCATCCTGGAGGCCTACGGCAAGGAGACCGGGCTCGGCCTGGGGGAAGGCTGAGCCTCGTCGGGTTCGTCGACGAACACGCCGAGGCCCTCGAAGCGGACCTGCTCCGCTACTACGGCATCGACCTGCTCGACTGGCACCGCGACCGCCTCTCCGCGCGGCGGCTCGCGGTGCTCATCAAGCACCTGCCACGGGACAGTGCCGTCAACCGGGACCTGTACGGGGAAGGCGCCGAGTGGTCGGTGACGGACCATCTGCTGGCCGCCGTCGTGGACCATCTGGCGGCCGCCAACTGGATGTTCGCCTGCGTCAACACCGCCGAGGACGGGGACCAGCCGGAGCCTCCGGTGCCGGTGCCACGGCCGGGCGACGGGACGGACGACGGGGCGGACGACGGGGACGCGGACGTGTCCACCGGTACGCCGTCCGGTCCGGACGCCCCGCGGGGAGACCGGGCCCCCGACGGGAACGACGGCCGGGGCGGGGCGCCGTCCGCCGCCCAACTGGCGCGGTTCTTCGGCTGACTCCGGGCCGCACGCGAGCGGGACCGCCGGACCGCCGGACCGTCCCGCCCCCGCGCCCGGTCGACGAGGGTCCGCGTGCGGCAGGACGGGTCCGGGACGGCCGGGCCACGCGTCGGCCCACCGCACCCGGCGGCTCAGCGCGGACCCGGCGCCCCCGGTTGCTCGTCCCGCCGACGTCCGCCGGCCCGGCCCTCCAGGTCGTCGGCGAGAGCACGGGCCCGGTCCGACAGGCGGCGCCGTTCGTCACCCACGGCGCCCGTGGGGTCGGCCGGCTCCGCCGACGACCGGTCACCGGGTTCCGGCCGCCGTCCCCGGTCCCGTCCGCTCCCCGCGCTCCCCGGCCCGGTCTCCCCGGGCCGGTCCAGCGGGGGCACGCTGGGGCGGCCGTTGCGGCGGACCACCGGGCGCCGTTCCGAGGGAGTCGGCCGCTTCTCGCGCACCTCGCGGGCGGAGAGCAGGAAGTCGCCCGAGGCGTCGCCGCCCCGGTCGCCCGGAGGGTCCTCCGCCGGCGTCCGGGCCGGCGGAACGGGCACCGGCGTCCCGTCGGCCACCGACCGCTCCCGCTCGCCGCGCGCCTCGACGCGCGTCACCTCGCTGGGGGGCCGCAGCAGCTGGACGTACGGCAGCGGGATCACCTCGCCGCCCGATGCGCCGTCGGGCCGGCGGGCCCGGCGCGGCCGGCGGCCGGTGCGGGCGTCCTCCTGCCCCTGGAGGTAGGCGGCGGTGATCCGCTCCTCGTACGCGCGCCGGATCGCGGGGAGTTGCTCGGCGACCACGTCGGCCCAGCCCGCGCTGTAGGCGGCCATCTCCCGTCGGTCGAGTTCGGCACGGGACAGGACGACGAGGTCGCTGGGGTCGTGGCCGAGACGGAGCACGAGTTCGGACACGCGGGCGATGAGGTGCGGCAGGTCTGAGGCCTGTTCGAGCCAATCGATCACATGATCATGTCGCGCGTTGCTCGCGTCGCCGTCCACCCCGTGATGCCCTGCTCTCGTCCTTGCCCCATCGCGCCCCCCCGCGCGAGGACGGCCGCCCCGTCGCCGTCCACCGTCGCCCGACGGCCCCTCAGATCACCTGCCGGGCCTGCTCGTTCACTCCCTATTCACCGACGTAAGAACCGGCCGGATCCTACTCCACCCACCTGACACAACCTCCACCGCACCCCGCATCACCGCAGGTCCGGCCCGCGATGCGACGGAGAGTCCTCGACAAACACGGAACGGCACCACAGGATTACTCGTACACTAGTTCGAACACGCGTTTCGAACGCCCCAGAGGCGCCACCTGTACCACAGCCCAGCGGACAGACCGGAAAGCAGGCCGACATGGCGACTGGCACGAGCAACTCCCCGAAGCAGCCGATCGACACCTACACCCGCCTCGCCCACCTCCTGCACACCACGGCCCCCGACCGCGAGGCCCTGGTGGACCGGGTGTACGAGGAACTGCTCGCCCGGGAGTCCCGCGCCTACGCGGCCGGCTGGTCGGACGCACTGACGGAGGCGCGGCGGGTGCGTTCCCGGCAACCGTGAGGGCACGCGGCACAGTTCGGAGGCGGCACCGGCCACTCCCCCACCGTGTCATGGACGCACCCGGCGCAGCCGAACGGAACCCCCTCGCATCCCCCCGCTTGTAAGCTGCGGCACCGCACATCGCGGCCCACCAGGGGAGGAAAAGACGTGCACATGGCACTGGCGAGCGCGACGAACTACGGCATCCCCTTCCTGATCATCTCCGTGCCCTTCGGCGTCACGGCGCTCCTGTTCATCCCGAAGCAACTGCGCGAGCGACGCCTCAGGACCCAGGGGGTCAAGACGACCGCGGTGTGCGAGGAGCGCATCCGCAGAGGCAGCACGACGGTGGAGAAACTGAACTGCTCCTTCCGCGCGGCCGACGATCAGGAAGTGTGGGTGATCGTCACGGCCCCGAAGGAGGCGCCGTATCCGGGCGACGAGTTCCCGGTCGTCTTCGACCCGCGCAGGCCCTCGATCGCCGAGAGCCAGGAATACCTGGACTCCTTCGGTTCCCGAGTCGGTGTGGTCGTCCAGTCACTCTTCGGCCTCCTCCTCATAGCCGCCGCCGTGGCCGGCGCCCTTTCCTGAACCGATTCGCACCAACCCCCGACGCCCTTCCCCGCCCTCGCGGGGAAGGGCGTCGCCGTTTTCGGACGGAGCCTCACCGACGGAGGAATCGGATGACCGACTACATCACCTCGCAAGAGCTGAGCCAGAACCGGAAGGAGATCACTACCGAGATCAATGCGGCGATCACCGCGTACGACAAGAACAACGAGCCGGATGTCACCAAGCAGATCGACGACGCGATATCGGCTTACGACGACAAGAAGGAGAAAGAGGACGACGCCTGGGTCAAGGACTGGAAGGGCCTGTTCAACTGGGTCCCGACCGAGTTCAACGGCATCAAGTCGGAGCTCACCGCCCTGAAGGCGGAGTGGGTTCCCATCAACGCCTCCCTGCCCTCCCTCTTCAGCTTCGAAGAACTGATCAAGAAGCAACTCGGTCTGGACTACAACCAGTACGGCGTTCTTTCCCGGCAGTCCGACAGCGGCGGTGGGGGCGGCGGTGGAGAAGGCCGTCCCGGGCCCCGCGGCCCGCGCGGGGAGCCGGGGCCGGCCGGCCCGCGCGGACAGGAAGGCCCCCGGGGACGGCAGGGACGGCGCGGCACGCGAGGCGAACGCGGTCGTCAGGGTGCGGCCGGACCCCGGGGTGAGCGAGGCCGTCAGGGGCAGCCGGGCCCGCGTGGCCCCCAAGGGCCCCCGCCCTCGACCGATGCCCTGCGCACCGCCACCGACGACGCCCGCAACGCCGAGACGGCGCTCCGCGGTGTGGTCGCGCAGGCCGACGCCCTGCGCCAGCGGCTGGATGGCGGCTCGAACACATGAGCCACGCCCGAACCGCCGAATCGCCGTAAGGCCACCGCTGACACCTCTGGAGGGTGAATGTCTCTCGTACGATCCCTGGGCCGGGCCTCCGGCTCCCTGCAGGATTTCAAAGCGAAGGCTTCCTCGGCCGGGACCGCCGCCCAGAGCATGGGAAGCGCCGGACAGAGAAGCGCGAGCCAGCTCAAGACGCTGAAGTCGGCCGCCCAGAGCGCCGAGAAGGAACTGAAAGACCTCAAGAGCGCCTCCGACAAGGCCGAGAAGTCCATCGCCAAGGCCGGCAAGACCGGTTCCACCGCGGGCAAGAACCTCGGCAAGTACGAGTCCGGGGCGAGCAAGGCGGCCAAGGGCCAGGACAAGATGAACAAGTCGATGAAGGGCAACTTCTTCGGCATGCTCATGGAACTGCTCATGCCGCTGATCCAGAAGGTCGTCGAGATGGCGACCAAGTCGAAGACCATGCAGAAGGTCCTGCAGACCGCCTTCGGCGTCATCAAGTCCGTGATCAGCACCGTCATGAAGGCCATCGGGCCGATCATGAAGAGCGCGGCCAAGCTGATCAAGTCGGTCTGGAACGGCATCAAGACGGCGATCTCGGCGGTCGTCAAGGCCGTCGCCACCGTCATCAAGACCTACGTCGCCATCTGGAAGAAGGTCATCACCACCGCGCTGAACGCGATCAAGACGGTCGTCTCCAGCGTCTGGAAGGGCATCAAGGCCGTCATCTCGCCCGTCGTCAACTGGGTCAAGTCCGCCATCCCGAACGCCTTCCGGGCCGTCAAGGACAAGCTGTCCAGCATCTGGGGCGGCCTGAAGGGCATCGCCGGCCGCGCCTTCGACGGCATCAAGAGCGCGGTGAAGGGCCCGATCAACGGCGTCATCGGCATCATCAACCGCGCGATCGGCGCCCTCAACGGCATCAAGGTGTCGATCCCCGGCTGGGTCCCCGGCGTCGGCGGCAAGACCTTCGGCGTCAGCCTGCCGAGGATCCCCATGCTGGCCACCGGTGGTGTCGTCCTGCCCCGCTCCGGCGGTGTCCCGGCGATCCTCGCCGAGGCCGGTGAGGCGGAGGCCGTCCTGCCGCTGAGCAAGCTGGACCGGCTGCTGAAGCGGGCCGCCGCCCAGGGCCCGGCCTTCGCCGGAGCCGGCGGGTCGAGCGGCGGCGCGCTGACCATCGAGCACTACTACGCGGCCGAGGACACCAGCCCCCAGCGGACCGCCGACGCCCTGATGTTCCTGGCGAAGGCGCGTGGATGAGGACCGCCGCCAGGACTGCCGGCGGCTGGACCGCCGACCCGCTCGTCGGCGCGGGCGCCGCCCTGCGCACCTTCCGGTCCCGGATCACCCAGACGGACAGCGGCCTGCGCTCGCTCGCCGGGCAGGTGACGAAGGCCGCGACCGCCGCCGACCGGATCCGCTCCGCCGTCGACCCCGCCGGCGCTGCCGTACGCGGTGTGAAGTCGACGGCCGACGCAGCCGCCCGCTCCGTCACCACGTCCGGTCAGACCGCCACGACCGCCGCGGCCGGCGTGAAGTCCGCCGGCAGTCGGGCCAAGGGGTCCAGGACGACCCTGGTCCGACTCGCCTCGGGCATCGGCGGCGTGGTCGCCCTGGTCGCCGGCCTGCTCAGCGTCGCCGGCCCCCTCGGCGACCTCATGGGCGCCTTCGGCACCGCCATGACCATAGGCGCCGGCGTCATGCTGATCATCAACGCCCTCACCCGCGCCAACCCCATCGGCTTCGTCACCGGCCTGCTCCTCCCGGTCGCCGGATGGCTGATCGACCTGGCGCTGAACTCGGAGACCGGGCAGCGGCTGATGGAGCAGCTCGCCACGCTCGTGCTCAAGTACGTCGAGGGCTACCTGACCACCATGACCCCGCTGCTCAAGGCCATCGCGAGCGCGGTGAACCTCTACGTCACCGCCTACCTGGGCGTGATCACCACCGCGCTCACCGTCATCGGCGCCCTCGTCGGCACCGGGTTCGCCGTGCTGAAGGCGCTGACCACCGGGGACACCCGGGCGCTCAGCGGCAAGGTGTCGTCGGTCTGGCGGGGGTTCAAGGACCGGATCAAGCCGGCCCTGACGTGGATCACCCAGGACGTCCCCCGGATGTTCACCCGGGTCAAGGAGGCGACCGCCCGCACGCTGAACGCGCTGGGGCAGTTCGTCACCACGGGCGCCCAGACGTTCGCCGGTGTGGTCAAGGGGCCGGTCCAGGGCCTCATCGCCTTCGCCAACTGGGTCATCGACAAGCTCAACGGCCTCAGCTTCAGCCTGCTCGGCAAGAAGTTCGGCGTCGACATCGACAAGATCCCGATGCTCGCCGAGGGCGGCGTCGCCGTCCCCGGCGCCTCCTCACGGGCGGGCCGGGTGCTGCCGCTGACCGGCCTGGAACGCCGGCGCGCCCTCGCGCGCGGGCGGCGCGTGTCCGCGGCCCAGGCCCCCCACCGCGTCAAGGAGTTCCACGAGACCCGCGGCGCCGGCCCCCGCTCCACCGCCGAAGACCTGCTCTTCCTCGCATCCGCCCACGCCTGCCCCTGACAGTGAGGTGACGGCCCGATGGCCGAGACGACCACAACCGCATCCACAGACGACGTGGCCCCCGGCTCACTCATCACCCGCGACGGGCAGATGCAGTGGGCCGGACTGCTGCTGGGCCCCGGCACGCCGTACGAGATCGACCGCGGCGGCCTGACCGGCTGGGAGGACCTGCCCGAGTACGACTCCTCGGACGCCGACCACCCGACCGCGCACGGCGCCTGGCCGGGCGCCCGCTACGCCAAACCCCGCAAGGTCGGCGCCACGGTGTGGACCGTGCCGGCGGGCAGCGGCAGCGACTCCTCGCTCACCGCCACCCGCGCCCTGCGCCAGGCCCTCCTGCTGGGCGACGCCGAGCGCTGGCTGGCCGTGCGGCTGCACGGCGAGACCCTGGCCGTGCGGGCCCGGGTCAGCCAGCGGGTGCTGGCCGCCGACCGGACGTACACCACGCAGGGCGTCTCCCGGGCGTCCGTGCAGTGGCACGCCACCGACCCGCGCCGCTACTCGGTCACCGAGCAGACGGCCGTCACCGGCGCCCCGCAACCGGAGAGCGGTCTGACCTGGCCGCTGACCTGGCCGCTGTACTGGGGCCAGGCGGCCTCCACCGGTGACGTCAACGCCGAGAACTCCGGCTCCGCGCCCACCCACCCGGTGATCACCTTCACCGGGCCGTGCGCCAACCCGACCGTGACGGACCGCTCCTCGTCCCGCCGGCTGCGCTACCAGATCACGCTCGCCGCCGGCGACGAGCTCACCGTCGACACCGCGGCCGGGACGGTCACCCTCAACGGCACCGCCTCCCGCCGCAACACGGCCGCCGCCGACAGCAGCCCCGAGGAGCTGTTCGCCTTCGAGCCGGGCCGCGCCCAGCTGGCGTTCCGCCCCGACACCTACGACACCGGTGCCCGGATGACGGTGCGCTGGCGCGCGGCGGAGTGGTGAGCGCATGACCGTGCGATCGGCCTGGCTCACCGAGACCGGCCAGACCCGGGAGGACACCCGGGTCACGTTGTCCGGTCTGCTCACCCCGAACGCCCTGGCCGAATGGCTCAGGTCCTGACGCCTCCCTGACGGCCCCGCACCTTCCCCATCGTTTCCGGAGATCACAGGAGACCAGCAGATGAACCTGCGCAGCTCATGGGTGGCCGAGACCGGCCAGACCCGCGAGGACACCCGCCTGACCCTGATCGGCGCGACCACCCCGGCCAACCCGCTGGAGGTCCGCTCCGGCATCCTGCCCGGCTCCTACGACGGCCTCTACCGCCTCGCGGGCTTCTGGCTGGAGGGCAGCGCGGGCACCATGAACGCGACCGTCCACGAGGGCCGCGCCGTCATCCAGGCCGACGGCAACCAGGGCGCCTACCCGGTCACCCTCGCCGAGCCGCTCGCCCTCACCTTCGCCGACGGCCAGTCCCAGGACCGCTACGACATGGTCGTCCTGCGGATCTACGACGACCTGTACGACGACCTCGGCCAGACCAAGGCCGCCGTGGAGATCATCAAGGGCGCGCCGGCCGCCGAGCCGGTGGTGCCCGCGCTGCCGGACATCGTGCTGCCGATCTACCAGGTCCGGGTCCGGGCCGGGATCAGCGCCGGCGCCGGCGGTATCAACTGGAACAACGACGCCGTGGACCTGCGCACGCCCACCGTCGCGGTCGGCGGCATCCTGCCGGTCGTCGGCGACACCGGCAACGGCGCCTACCCCGGCCAGTACCGGGACTCCGGCGGCGCGCTCCAGCGCTGGGACGGCTCGGCCTGGGTGTCGTACCCGAGCGCGCTGGGCGGGATCGCCCCGGCCGGCACGGTCACCACCGCCAGCTACACCGGCCAGTACCGCGACAGCTCCGGCGGACAGCTCCAGCGGTGGAACGGCTCGACGTGGGTGTCGTACCAGCCGGTGCCGGCCTGGACCGACTACACGCCCAAGTGGGGCGCCGAGACCGGCACCGCGCCCGCCATCGGCAACGGCACCCTGGCCGGTTCGTACCTGAAGACGGGCACGGCCGTACACGTCCGGATCTACCTCAAGATCGGTTCGACGACCAACCTGTCGGCCCAGGACGCCAACGGCAACTGGACCTTCTCGCTGCCGGTCGTGCCGGTCTCCACGGCCTGGAAGCTGGACCTCCGGTCGATGCACGCGATCGGGTACGACACCTCCGCGAGCCTGTCCTACCCGGGCAACGGTTCGCTCGGCATCACGAGCGGCGTCGGCCTCGTCCGCCTCCGCGACAGCCGGGCGACCGCCATCGACATCTGGGACAAGGCCTTCCCCTTCACCTGGGCGACCGGCGACGTGCTGTCGATCCACGGCACCTACGAATCCGCCTCCTGACCCGGCCGTACCCGAAGGGATCGACATGAACGCACGTTCCGCCTGGCTGTCCCCCGACGGCCAGACCCGGGGGGACACCCGGGTCACCCAGGTCGGCGCCGTCACCCCGGTCACCGACGCCAAGGGACGCTCCGGTGTGCTGCCCGGCTCCGAGGGCGGCCAGTACCGGCTCACCGGCCTGTGGCTGGCCGGCACGGCGGGCACCATGTCCGCCACGGTGGGCGTGGGCCGGGCGCTGATCCAGTCGACGATCTCCCGCGGCGCCTACCCGGTCGCCGTCACCGAACCGGTCCCGCTCACCTTCGCCGACGGCGACCCGCAGTACGGCCGGATCGACCTGGTCGTCCTGCGGGTGTACGACCACGACCACGACGGCCTCGGCCGCTACGAGGCCGCCGTGGAGATCGTCCAGGGCCAGGCGAAGGCCCTGCCCGTGGCACCCGACGCACCGGACACCTCGCTGTCCCTGTTCACCGTCGCCGTCGCGGCGGGCGCGAGCACCGGCACCGGCGGCATCGCCTGGGACACCGCCCGCGTCGACCTGCGCCCCACCACCGTCGCCGTCGGCGGCATCCTGCCGACCCGGTCCGACGACACGGCAGCCGGCGGCTACCCCGGCGCCTACCGGGAGGTCGGCGACGTCCTCCAGCGGTGGAACGGCTCCGCCTGGGTGCCGTACCCCAAGTCCGTCGGCGGCATCGCGCCGACCGGCGCGGTCACCACCGGCGCCTACGTCGGCCAGTACCGGGACTCGTCCACCGGCACGCTGCAACGGTGGAACGGCTCGGTGTGGGCGCCGGCCGTGACGACACCGTGGTTCACCTCGTCCCTCGACGCCGGGTCCACCACGTCCACGACGTACACGGCCGCCCTGGTCGAGACGACGGTCACCGCGCTGACGCTGAACTTCACCGCCCCGAGCACCGGCGCGGTGCTGCTGCACTTCGGCGCCCGCATATCGACGAAGGACAGCAGCACCGCCACCGCGTTCATGGCCCCGCAGATCACCCAGGGCAGCACGGTGGTCTTCACACCGAACGACGAGTACGCGGCCGCCTACGGCGGCGCGGTCGCGGGATCGGTGGCGACCATGTGGCGGCTGTACGGCCTCACGCCCGGCACCGTCTACACGATGACCGCCATGCACCGCTCCAGCGACGCCGCGGTGACCTGCTGGTTCGACAACATCTTCCTGCGCGTCGACCCGGTCAACTGACCCACCCTCCCGGAAAGGAGTCGACATGCCCGTACGCTCCGGATGGCTGTCCCCGGACGGCCAGTCCCGAGAGGACACCCGGCTCGTCTCGCTCGGCGCCCTCACCCCGACCTCCCCCGTCGCCACCCGCTCCGGCATCCTGCCGGGCTCCTCCGACGGCCAGTACCGCATCTCCGGCTTCACCCTGACCGGCACCACCGGCGCCATGAGCGCGACGGTCAGCCCCGGCCGGGCCGTCGTGCAGAGCACCGACGCCCGGGGCGCCTACCCGGTCGCCCTGACCGAGTACCTCCCCCTCACCTTCAGCGACGGCAACCCGCAGTACGGCCGGATCGACCTGGTCGTCCTGCGGGTGTACGACCACGACTACGACGGCGAAGGCCGCTACGAGGCCGCCGTCGAGATCGTCGAGGGCACGGCCGCCGCCCTGCCGACGGTCCCCACCGCGCCCGGCCTGTCCCTCCCGCTGTACGAGGTGCTGGTCCCCGCGGGCACCAGCACGGGCACCGGCGGCATCCCCTGGACCACGGCACTCACCGGGCGCCGCACGGCCACGGTCTCGGCCGGCGGCATCCTGCCCGTCACCACCGACACCACCAACGGCGCCTACCCCGGCCAGTACCGGGACCTCAACGGCCAGCTCCAGCGCTGGAACGGCACCGCCTGGGCCGACTACCCGGTCCTGCCCACCTGGCAGAGCTGGACGCCGGCGTGGACGACGAGCAGCGGCCTCGCGGCGCCGTCATACGGCAACGCCACGATGAGCTGCCGGTACGTGAAGTCCGGCAGGACCGTGCACTGCAACTTCGCGATCGTCTTCGGTAGCACCACCGCCTTCGGCACCAGCCCCACCGCATCCGACAACTGGCGGTTCTCCCTGCCGGTGCCGGCCTCGGCGGCCCAGTCGGTCGTCGGGTTCGCCGAACTCGGCGTGGACAACACCACCCGGATCGTCTCGCGCGTGCAGATTCCCACCACCACCACATTCGAACTGGTGATCTCCACCGGCCGCTCCAGCGGGGTCGCGCTCACCAACACCGGTCTCGTGGACGCCCTCTCCCCATGGACCTGGGCGAGCGGCAACTCCATCCTCGGCACCGCCACCTACGAGGCCGCCTCATGACGACGACCAACACCCCCTACCGCGCGATCTTCTGCGACCTCCTCACCGACCGCACCATCGACATCCTGCCGCTGCGCGACGTCACCGTCGACGACTACATCGGCAAGGCCGGCTCCCTGTCGGGCACCATCCCCGTGCCCGACGCGGAGATGGCCGCCCGGATCCGCCGCATCGAGGAGGGCCGCACCTCGGTGTACCTCCAGCGCGGCGACGACCTGTGGTGGGGCGGCATCATCTGGACGTCCACCCTCCAGAGCGACGACCGGGGCGTCCTGACCCTCGGCATCCAGGCGGCCACCTTCGAGTCGTACGCGGGCCGCCGCCGCATCCGGGCGACCACCGACGCCTACGACGCCGCGTACAAGCTGGACTTCGCCGACCAGTACCAGTTCGACATCGTCCGCGCCCTGTGGACCGACCTCCAGACCGCGCTGCCGGGCGGCGGCATCGGCATCACGTACGGGACCGAGCACTCCGGGGTGAAGCGGTCCGTCACCTACCGGGACGGCGACGAGACCGTCTACCTGGAGGCGATCGACGCGCTCGCCGCCCTGGAGAACGGCTTCGAGCACCACATCGCCGTCTACCGCGACCCGGCCACCGGGGAGCGCGTGCGCCGGCTGCGCCTGGGCAGCCCCAGGGTCGAGATCGGCAGCAGCGACCTGGTGATGGACCGGCCGGGCACGATCCTGTCGTACTCCTTCCCCCGCGACGCCACCCGCGGCGGCACCACCGCCCGTGCCCGCGGCGCCTCCGTCAACACCAACCAGGCCGAGGAGTCCAGGCCGCTGACCTCGGACGTCGCCGTCGCCAAGGACCTGATCGAGAAGGCCGGCTACCCGCGCGTCGACCTGTCCTCCGACCACAACGACATCACCGACCCCGACACCCTGGACGCCCTGGCCGGCGCCGAACTGAACGCGGGCACCGGCGCGGTGGTCATCCCCGAGATCACCGTCCGCCTCGACGACCTGGTGCCGCCGGCGCTGCTCGGCCGCACGGTCCGGATCCGGATCACCGACGAGTGGTGGACCGAGGGCCTCGACGCCCGCTACCGGATCATCGGCGTCAAGGTCAGCCCGGCCCAGCGGGGCCGCCCCGACACCGCCGAGCTCTACCTGGAGGAGGCCGCCTGATGCCCCAGCTCCCCGAAGACATCATCGACCGGCTGACCCAGATGGAACGCCGGATCCAGCAGCTCTCGACGGCCGTCAACAACCGGCCGGCGCTCAACAGGATCGCCGGCGACGCGGTCGAGATCACCGACGGCGGCTCCCTGGTCGTACGGCCGCCGGGCAACGGCCCCGCCGTCTTCAGGGTCGGGGCGTGGGGCGGCGACGAGTACGGCATGGCGATCCGGCGCCAGACCGGATCCCTCGTGGCGAGCCTCTACAACGGTGACGGCTTGAGCACCTCGCTCCAGCCCCTGCGGATCTTCGACAACGGCGGCCGGGAGATCTTCGCCGACGACGTCAACAACGGCGGCCTCGCCCGGCCCTGGCTGCCCATGCTGCCCCCGCAGGACAGCACGGTCACCAGCTGGCCGCACACCACGGCGACCGCCTACACGACCATCGCGATGTCGTACAACGTCGTCTGGCAGCCGAAGATGCGGCTCCTGGTCCACACGAAGGCCAGCTCCGGCGGCGCCGGCTCCGTGCAGGTCCTCGTCAACGGCAACCCGTGGGGCACCGCCGTCACCGCCGGCTCCAACTTCGACTACATGGGCCTGATCAGCGACGACTTCCCCTCGGTCTGGGGCACCCTGCTCAAGGTCGAGATCCAGGCGCTCGCCACGGCCGGAACCGTCTACGCCAACCCCGTGCTCATGTACGGCCGCCAGAGCTGACACCCGAGGAAGGGACCGCACCCATGGACATCGACACCAGCCAGCCCTGGGGCCTCGCGATCGACTTCGCCGGCCGCGCCACCCTCGTCGAGGCGGGCCACACGGTCTACGTCAACATCACCGACACCAGCCTCAGCGACATCATCGCGCCCGACTCGATCACCGGCACCTACTCCCCCGTCAACGTCACCGCCCAGTTCAGCGAGACCGGCGAGGAGGGCGCCGTCCTGCGCGGCTACGGCCGCGTCACCGTCATGCCCGTGGGCACGGACCCGGTCGTCCCCGACCAGACGGCCGTCCAGCGGGCGGTCGCCGCGGCCCTGGCGGACTTCCAGGCCCACACGGCGGCGTACGTGGCGCTGTGCGCGGCGTGGACGCCGGACGACGGCAGCGGTGACGGCGGCGGTGACGGTGACGGCGGCTCGGACACCGGCGGCGAGACCGACCCGACGACGGGCACGGACACCGGCACGGACACGGGAACCGGCACCGGCACGGACACGGGCACCGACGACAGCTCCGGCACCGGTACCGGCACCGGTACCGACATCACCGTCGACACCGGCACGGACACCGCCACCGAGACCGCCGGCGACACCACCGTCTGAGACCCGCCCCCCCTCACCCCCTCACCCTCACCCGCAGCACCCCCGACCCCGAGCCGATCCCACCGGCCGGGGTCTTCTCATGCCCGCACCCCTCCGGGAGGCACCGCCCATGGCCAACCCCCTCTCCGCCACCGCCCTCGTGTCCGCGCTGCGGGCCGAGGGCGTCACCGTCGTCGAACACGACGGCTGGCGCACCAACAACCGCAACCACAAGGGCAGTTGGGGCCCGGTCAACGGTGTGGTCGTCCACCACACCGTCACCACCGGCACCAGCTCCACCGTGAGCCTCTGCTTCAACGGCCACGCCGACCTGCCCGGTCCGCTCTGCCACGGCGTGATCGCCAAGGACGGCACCGTCCACCTCGTCGGCAACGGCCGCGCCAACCACGCCGGCGCCGGGGACCCCGACGTCCTCGCCGCGGTCGTGGACGAGAAGGCGACGCTGCCCGCCCCGAACCAGCGCACCACGGACGGCAACACCCACTTCTACGGCTTCGAGTGCGTCAACCTCGGCGACGGCAAGGACCCGTGGCCGGAGGCGCAGCTGGAGGCGATCGTGCGGGCCTCGGCCGCCCTGTGCCGGGCGCACGGGTGGAGCGCCCGCTCGGTCATCGGCCACAAGGAGTGGACCAGCGCCAAGATCGACCCGCGTGGCTTCGCCATGTCCGACCTGCGCTCCCGCATCGCGGCCCGCCTGACCAAGGCCACCACCACCCCCGCCTCCGGCTCGGCCTCCGGCTCCGGCTCCAGCTCCGCCAAGCCCACGTACCAGCCCTTCCCGGGCGCCGACTGGTTCAAGAAGAAGCCGAAGTCGGCGATCGTCACCGCGATGGGCAAGCGCCTGGTCGCCGTCGGCTGCTCGGCGTACGCCGAAGGCCCCGGACCCCAGTGGACCGAGGCCGACCGCGCGTCCTACGCCAAGTGGCAGCGCAAGCTCGGCTACAGCGGGGCAGACGCCGACGGCTGGCCCGGCGCGACGTCCTGGGCCGCGCTGAAGGTCCCGTACAGCTCCTGACCACCGCACCAGAGCGAGGTACCCCCCATGTCAGTGGCCGCGAAGCGGGCCCTGCGCACCGTCCTGCAAACCGCCGTCGGCCTGTGCGTCCTGCTGCCGACGGTCGTCGACACCGTGGGCGTCCCCGAGACCCTGCCCTGGGTCGCCGGAGCCCTGGCCGTGGCCGGTGCCGTGACCCGCGTCATGGCCCTGCCGGCCGTACAGGCCCTGCTGCCGTCGTGGCTGCGCACGGAGACCCCGCACAGCGAAAAGAGCGACGTGTGAACGAACCCCTCTCCGACCCGGCCGCGGTCGCCGTGGAGCTGGAGCGGCTGCGCGGCACCGTGGAGGCCGGTTTCGCCCGGGCCGACGGCCAGCTCGCGCTGCTGGTCCAGCGCAGCGACCAGACCGACAAGCAGCTGGCCGACCACGAGCAGCGCCTCGACGCCCTGGAACGCTCCCGCTGGCCGGTCGCCAGCATCGGCGCCCTGGCCGCCATGGCGACGGCGGCCATCGCCGCCTGGGAGCTCACCGGCCGCTAGTACCCGCACGCACACCGAAGGGCGGTCCCCCCGTACATGACGTACGGGGGGACCGCCCTTCGACTCATTCCCGCTTACTGGTTGTACGGACCGTAGTCGTAGTCCTCCAGCGGAACGGCCTGGCCGGAGCCCGTGCCGAACGGCGAGTAGTCGATGTCGTCGTAGCCGACGGCCGAGTACATCGCGGCCTTCGCCTCCTCGGTCGGCTCGACCCGGATGTTGCGGTAGCGGGACAGACCCGTACCGGCCGGGATGAGCTTACCGATGATGACGTTCTCCTTGAGGCCGATCAGGGAGTCGGACTTGGCGTTGATCGCCGCGTCCGTGAGGACCCTGGTCGTCTCCTGGAAGGACGCCGCCGACAGCCAGGACTCCGTGGCCAGCGAGGCCTTGGTGATACCCATGAGCTGCGGACGACCGGAGGCCGGGTGACCGCCCTCCTGCACCACACGACGGTTCTCGGTCTCGAACTTCGAGCGCTCGACCAGCTCGCCGGGCAGCAGCTCGGCGTCGCCGGACTCGATGATCGTCACACGGCGCAGCATCTGCCGGATGATGATCTCGATGTGCTTGTCGTGGATCGACACACCCTGCGAGTTGTACACCCGCTGGACCTCGCCGACCAGGTGGACCTGGACGGCGCGCTGGCCCAGGATGCGCAGCACGTCGTGCGGGTTCTGGGTACCCACGGTGAGCTGCTGGCCCACCTCGACGTGTTCGCCCTCCTCGACCTTCAGACGGGCGCGCTTCGAGATCGGGTACGCCGTCTCGTCGCTGCCGTCGTCCGGCGTGATGACGATCTTCTTGGTCTTCTCGGTCTCCTCGATCCGCACGCGGCCGGAGGCCTCGGAGATCGGGGCGACACCCTTCGGGGTACGGGCCTCGAAGAGCTCGACGACACGCGGCAGACCCTGGGTGATGTCGTCACCGGCCACACCACCGGTGTGGAAGGTACGCATCGTCAGCTGGGTACCGGGCTCACCGATGGACTGGGCGGCGATGATGCCGACCGCCTCACCGATGTCGACCAGCTTGCCGGTGGCCAGCGAGCGGCCGTAGCACATGGCGCAGGTGCCGACGGCGGACTCGCAGGTCAGGACCGAGCGGGTCTTGACCGTCTCCACGCCGTGCTTGACCAGCTCGTCGATGAGCACGTCGCCGAGGTCGGTGCCGGCCGGGGCCAGCACCTTGCCGTCGACCACGATGTCCTCGGCGAGGCAGCGCGCGTACACGGACGTCTCGACGTTGCCCGTCTTGCGCAGCACACCGTCCTCGCCGCGCTCGGCGATCGCCAGCTTGAGGCCGCGCTCGGTGCCGCAGTCCTCCTCGCGGATGATGACGTCCTGGGAGACGTCGACCAGACGACGGGTGAGGTAACCGGAGTCGGCGGTCCGCAGCGCGGTGTCCGCCAGACCCTTACGGGCACCGTGCGTGGAGATGAAGTACTCCAGCACGGACAGACCCTCACGGAACGACGCCTTGATCGGACGCGGGATCGTCTCGTTCTTCGCGTTCGACACCAGACCACGCATACCGGCGATCTGACGCATCTGCATCATGTTGCCTCGTGCACCCGAGTTCACCATCATGAAGATCGGGTTGGTCTTCGGGAAGTTGTCGTTCATCGCCTCGGCGACCTCGTTGGTCGCCTTGGTCCAGATCGCGATGAGCTCCTGCGTGCGCTCGTCCTTGGTGATCAGACCGCGCTCGTACTGCTTCTGGACCTTCTCGTCCTGCGCCTCGTAGCCGCGGACGATCTCCTTCTTCGCCTCGGGGACGACGACGTCGGAGATGGCGACGGTCACACCGGAGCGGGTGGCCCAGAAGAAGCCGGACGCCTTCAGGTTGTCGAGCGTCGCCGCCACGATGACCTTGGGGTAGCGCTCGGCGAGGTCGTTGACGATCTCGGAGAGCTGCTTCTTGCCGACCTCGTAGTCGACGAACGGGTAGTCCTCGGGGAGCAGCTCGTTGAAGAGCGCACGGCCCAGCGTGGTCTTCAGCCGGAAGCTGTCACCCTGCTGCCACTCGCCCTCGCCGACCTGCTCGTCGCCTTCCTCCGGCGCCGGCGGGGTCCAGCCGCGCGGCGGGATGGTGCCCACCGGGAAGCGGATGTCGATCTTCGACTGGAGCGAGAGCTCGCCCGCGTCGAAGGCCATGATCGCCTCGGCGACGGAGGAGAAGGAGCGGTCCTCGCCCTTGACGTCCCGCATCTCGCCGTCGGTGGTGAGGAAGAACAGACCGAGGACCATGTCCTGGGTCGGCATCGTCACCGGCCGGCCGTCGGCGGGCTTGAGGATGTTGTTCGAGGACAGCATCAGGATGCGGGCCTCGGCCTGCGCCTCCGCGGACAGCGGCAGGTGCACGGCCATCTGGTCACCGTCGAAGTCCGCGTTGAACGCGGTGCAGACGAGCGGGTGGATCTGGATGGCCTTGCCCTCGACCAGCTGCGGCTCGAAGGCCTGGATGCCGAGGCGGTGCAGGGTGGGAGCGCGGTTCAGCAGAACCGGGTGCTCCGCGATGACCTCTTCCAGCACGTCGTACACGACCGTGCGGCCGCGCTCGACCATGCGCTTGGCGCTCTTGATGTTCTGCGCGTGGTTCAGGTCGACCAGGCGCTTCATCACGAACGGCTTGAAGAGCTCCAGCGCCATCGCCTTGGGCAGACCGCACTGGTGCAGCTTCAGCTGCGGGCCGACGACGATCACGGAACGCGCCGAGTAGTCGACTCGCTTGCCGAGCAGGTTCTGACGGAAACGACCCTGCTTGCCCTTCAGCATGTCGCTGAGGGACTTCAGCGGGCGGTTGCCGGGACCGGTGACCGGACGGCCACGACGGCCGTTGTCGAACAGCGCGTCGACGGCCTCCTGGAGCATGCGCTTCTCGTTGTTCACGATGATCTCGGGCGCGCCGAGGTCGAGAAGCCGCTTCAGGCGGTTGTTCCGGTTGATGACACGGCGGTACAGGTCGTTCAGGTCGGAGGTCGCGAAGCGGCCACCGTCCAGCTGCACCATCGGACGCAGGTCCGGCGGGATGACCGGCACGCAGTCGAGCACCATGCCCTTGGGGCTGTTGCTGGTCTGGAGGAACGCGGAGACGACCTTGAGGCGCTTGAGCGCACGGGTCTTCTTCTGGCCCTTGCCGGTGCGGATGATCTCGCGGAGGCGCTCGGCCTCCTCGTCGAGGTCGAAGGACTCCAGGCGCTTCTGGAGCGCCGCGGCACCCATCGAGCCGTCGAAGTACGTGCCGAAGCGGTCGCGCAGCTCGCGGTAGAGCAGCTCGTCGCCCTCCAGGTCCTGGACCTTGAGGTTCTTGAAGCGGGTCCACACCTCGTCGAGACGGTCGATCTCGCGCTGGGCGCGGTCGCGCAGCTGCTTCATCTCGCGCTCGGCGCCTTCGCGCACCTTGCGGCGCACATCGGCCTTGGCGCCCTCGGCCTCGAGCTCGGCCAGGTCGGTCTCGAGCTTCTTGGCGCGGGCCTCCAGGTCGGCGTCCCGGCGGTTCTCGATCTGCTGCCGCTCGACGGAGACGTGCGCCTCCAGGGAGGGCAGGTCACGCGTACGGCGCTCCTCGTCGACGTACGTGATCATGTACGCCGCGAAGTAGATGACCTTCTCCAGGTCCTTCGGGGCGAGGTCGAGCAGGTAGCCCAGCCGCGACGGAACGCCCTTGAAGTACCAGATGTGCGTGACGGGGGCGGCCAGCTCGATGTGGCCCATCCGCTCACGGCGCACCTTGGCGCGGGTCACCTCGACGCCGCAGCGCTCACAGATGATGCCCTTGAAGCGGACGCGCTTGTACTTGCCGCAGTAGCACTCCCAGTCCCGGGTCGGACCGAAGATCTTCTCGCAGAAGAGTCCGTCCTTTTCCGGCTTGAGGGTGCGGTAGTTGATGGTCTCGGGCTTCTTGACCTCACCGTGGCTCCACTGACGGATGTCGTCAGCGGTGGCCAGGCCGATCCGGAGCTCGTCGAAGAAGTTGACGTCGAGCACTATGCGTCAATCCCTCTCAGGGTTGTAAGTCTGTGGTCTGAAACGGGGGTCGCGGGATCGGTGGGGCCTCCGCGGAGGCCCCGCCGAACTCCCGTCAGACCTCTTCGACGCTGCTCGGCTCGCGCCGGGACAGGTCGATGCCGAGCTCCTCCGCAGCGCGGAAGACGTCCTCGTCGGTGTCACGCATCTCGATGGACATACCGTCGCTGGACAGCACCTCCACGTTGAGGCAAAGGGACTGCATCTCCTTGATGAGCACCTTGAAGGACTCGGGGATGCCGGGCTCGGGGATGTTCTCGCCCTTGACGATGGCCTCGTAGACCTTCACGCGGCCGGTGACGTCGTCGGACTTGATGGTCAGCAGCTCCTGGAGGGCGTAGGCGGCGCCGTAGGCCTCGAGGGCCCACACCTCCATCTCGCCGAAGCGCTGGCCACCGAACTGAGCCTTACCACCCAGCGGCTGCTGGGTGATCATCGAGTACGGGCCGGTCGAGCGGGCGTGCAGCTTGTCGTCGACCAGGTGGTGCAGCTTGAGGATGTACATGTAGCCGACCGAGATCGGGTCCGGGAACGGCTCACCGCTGCGGCCGTCGAACAGCCGCGCCTTGCCGGACGGGAGCACCATGCGCTCGCCGTCGCGGTTCGGGATGGTGTGCTGGAGCAGACCCGCGAGCTCGTCCTCACGCGCACCGTCGAAGACCGGGGTGGCGACGTTGGTGCCGGGGGCGACACTGTCGGCGCCGATGGCCTGGAGGCGCTGCGCCCACTCGTCGGCGAGACCGGAGACGTCCCAGCCGCGGCTGGCGAGCCAGCCGAGGTGGATCTCCAGGACCTGTCCCGGGTTCATTCGGGACGGGACGCCGAGCGGGTTGAGGATGATGTCGACCGGGGTCCCGTCCTCGAGGAACGGCATGTCCTCGATGGGCAGGATCTTGGAGATGACACCCTTGTTGCCGTGGCGGCCGGCGAGCTTGTCACCGTCGGTGATCTTGCGCTTCTGCGCGACGTAGACGCGGACCAGCTGGTTCACGCCCGGCGGCAGCTCGTCGCCCTCCTCGCGGTCGAAGACGCGGACGCCGATGACCTTGCCGATCTCGCCGTGCGGCACCTTCAGCGAGGTGTCACGGACCTCACGGGCCTTCTCACCGAAGATGGCGCGCAGCAGGCGCTCCTCCGGGGTCAGCTCGGTCTCGCCCTTGGGCGTGACCTTGCCGACCAGGATGTCGCCGGCGACGACCTCGGCACCGATCCGGATGATGCCGCGCTCGTCGAGGTCGGCGAGGACCTCCTCGGAGACGTTGGGGATGTCCCGGGTGATCTCCTCGGGGCCGAGCTTGGTGTCACGGGCGTCGACCTCGTGCTCCTCGATGTGGATCGAGGAGAGGACGTCGTCCTGCACGAGGCGCTGCGACAGGATGATCGCGTCCTCGTAGTTGTGACCCTCCCACGGCATGAACGCCACGAGCAGGTTCTTGCCCAGCGCCATCTCGCCGTTCTCGGTGGCCGGACCGTCGGCCAGGACCTGGCCCTCGATGATCCGGTCGCCCTCGTTGACGATGACCTTCTGGTTGACCGAGGTGCCCTGGTTGGAGCGGGCGAACTTGGCCAGGCGGTACGTGATGTACGTGCCGTCGTCGTTGGCGGTGGTGATGTAGTCCGCGGAGACCTCCTGGACCACACCCGCCTTCTCGGCCTTGACCACGTCGCCGGCGTCGACGGCGGAGCGGTACTCCATGCCGGTGCCGACGAGCGGCGACTCGCTCTTGATGAGCGGGACGGCCTGACGCATCATGTTCGCGCCCATGAGGGCACGGTTGGCGTCGTCGTGCTCGAGGAAGGGGATCATGGCGGTCGCGACCGACACCATCTGGCGCGGCGAGACGTCCATGTAGTCCACGTCGTCACCGGCGACGTAGTCGACCTCGCCGCCACGGCGGCGGACCAGGACGCGGTTCTCGGCGAACCGCATGTCCTCGTTCAGGCCGGCGTTGGCCTGCGCGATGACGAAGCGGTCCTCCTCGTCGGCGGTCAGGTAGTCCACCTCGTCGGTGACCTGGCCTTCGACGACCTTGCGGTACGGGGTCTCGACGAAACCGAACGCGTTGACCCGGCCGTAGGAGGCGAGCGAGCCGATCAGACCGATGTTCGGGCCTTCGGGCGTCTCGATCGGACACATACGGCCGTAGTGCGAGGGGTGCACGTCGCGGACCTCGAAGCCGGCCCGCTCACGGGAGAGACCACCCGGGCCGAGGGCCGACAGGCGGCGCTTGTGGGTGAGACCCGACAGCGGGTTGTTCTGGTCCATGAACTGCGACAGCTGGCTGGTGCCGAAGAACTCCTTGATGGAGGCGACGACCGGCCGGATGTTGATCAGCGTCTGCGGCGTGATCGCCTCGACGTCCTGGGTCGTCATGCGCTCGCGCACGACGCGCTCCATACGCGCCAGACCCGTACGGACCTGGTTCTGGATGAGCTCGCCGACGCTGCGCAGACGACGGTTGCCGAAGTGGTCGATGTCGTCGGTCTCGACGACGATCGCGTCGCCGCTGTCGCCGACCGTCTCGGTCTCGCCGGCGTGCAGCTTCACCAGGTACTTGATCGTCGAGATGATGTCCTCGACGGTCAGGATGCCCGCGTCGAGCGGGGCGTCCGCACCCAGCTTCTTGTTGACCTTGTAGCGGCCGACCTTGGCCAGGTCGTAGCGCTTGGGGTTGAAGTAGAGGTTCTCGAGCAGCGTCTGCGCGGCCTCACGCGTGGGGGGCTCGCCCGGACGCAGCTTGCGGTAGATGTCGAGCAGCGCGTCGTCCTGGCCCTGGGTGTGGTCCTTCTCCAGGGTGGCGCGCATGGACTCGTACTCGCCGAACTCCTCGAGGATCTGCTCGGTGGTCCAGCCGAGCGCCTTGAGCAGGACGGTCACCGACTGCTTGCGCTTGCGGTCGATACGGACGCCGACCATGTCACGCTTGTCGATCTCCATCTCCAGCCAGGCACCCCGGGACGGGATGATCTTGGCGGAGAAGATGTCCTTGTCGGACGTCTTGTCGATGGAGGAGTCGAAGTAGACACCCGGCGAACGAACCAGCTGCGACACGACGACACGCTCGGTGCCGTTGATGACGAAGGTGCCCTTGTTGGTCATGAGCGGGAAGTCGCCCATGAAGACCGTCTGGGACTTGATCTCGCCGGTCTCGTTGTTGGTGAACTCGGCCGTCACGAAGAGCGGGGCCGCGTACGTGAAGTCACGGTCCTTGCACTCGTCGATGCTGTTCTTCGGCGGCTCGAAACGGTGGTCGCGGAAGGTCAGCGACATCGACCCGGAGAAGTCCTCGATCGGGGAGATCTCCTCGAAGATCTCCTCGAGGCCGGACTTGGTGGGGACGTCCTGACCGTTCTCCAGAGCCTCCTCGACGCGAGCCTGCCACGCGGTGTTGCCGAGCAGCCAGTCGAAGCTCTCGGTTTGCAGCGCGAGGAGGTTCGGAACCTCGAGGGGCTCCTTGATCTTTGCAAAGGAGATGCGCAGCGGGGCGGTGCTGGCAGCGTTGTTCGTATTCGCGGTCGAGGCGTTGCGCGAGGCGGCCAAGAGGGGGTCCTTCCGAGGGCTCGGACTCACTACGCGCGTACCGGCCCCTCTCCCTCCCAAGGAGACAGAGATCCCAGGTCAGGGATGTTCCATCATCGATGCTGGGGTGAGGGCATGCCCCTGGTGACGGGCAGGGGACAGCTAACAGGCAGCGCAAAGGGTCAGTGTAGCCACTTGGCACACTGATGTCCAGTGCGGGTTTCGCAAGACCCTCGTTGTTCTCAACGCCCTCGGTCCGGTTGCCCTCAACGCACGGTGATACTGCCCTCTTCGTCGTCGATCCATGCCTCGGATTCGGATCCTTGTGACGACGCGTCCTGAGAATTGCGCGCTGCGTGCGGTTCGTCAAGGCCCCCTTGCCCGAACGGGGGTTCCCGGAGACACGACGAAGATCACCATACCCCCCGTGCGCGCGGGTGCAAGGCAACCGTGGCCGCGCTCGCGGGAACGCCGAAGAGCGACCACCCGGATGGATGATCGCTCTTCGGTGCGTGGGCGTTACAGCCCCCAGGGGGCCGTTGCAGCCGTCGCTGCGGCCATCACCGGCCGCGGGGTGTTACTTGACCTCGACGGAGGCGCCGGCGCCCTTGAGGGACTCGGCGGCCTTCTCGGCGGCGTCCTTGGCGACCTTCTCGAGAACGGGCTTCGGGGCGCCGTCCACGAGGTCCTTGGCCTCCTTCAGACCCAGGGAGGTCAGCTCACGCACGACCTTGATGACCTGGATCTTCTTGTCGCCCGCACCGGTGAGGATGACGTCGAACTCGTCCTTCTCCTCCTCGGCCTCGGCGGCGGCGGCCGGACCGGCCGGACCGGCGACGGCGACCGCGGCGGCGGCGGTGACGTCGAACTTCTCCTCGAACGCCTTCACGAACTCGGAGAGCTGGATGAGGGTCATGCCCTCGAACTCGGCGAGCAGTTCGTCCTGGGTGAGAGCCATGATGGCTTCCTTCCAAATCAATTCGGCTGGTGCCGGATGTACATGTCTGGCGGGCGTGCGCCTTACGGCGACTGCGTAGACGTGCGGCCCGCTACGACCACTTCCTGGGGCGGGATGCCTCAGGCCGCGGTCATTTCGCGAGCCGAGTTACTCGGCACCGCCCTGCTCGGCCTGCTGGGCACGGAGCGCGTCCACGGTGCGGACGAGCTTCGACGGGAGCGCCTGGAAGACCTGAGCAGCCTGGGTCTGCTTGCCCTTGAGGGCGCCCGCCAGCTTGGCGAGCAGAACCTCGCGGGACTCGAGGTCCGCGAGCTTCTTGATCTCGTCGGCGGACAGCGCCTTGCCGTCAAGGACACCGCCCTTGATGACGAGGTTCGGGTTGTCCTTGGCGAAGTCACGAAGACCCTTCGCCGACTCCACCGGGTCACCGGTGACGAAGGCGACCGCCGTCGGACCGTTGAACAGGTCGTCGAGCGTCGAGATCCCGGCCTCGTTGGCCGCAATCTTGGTCAGCGTGTTCTTCACCACGGCGTACTGGGCGTTCTCACCGAGCGAACGGCGCAGCGTCTTGAGCTGCGCCACGGTGAGACCCCGGTACTCGGTCAGCACGGCGGCGTTCGAGCTGCGGAACTGCTCCGCGAGCTCGGCTACCGCGGCAGCCTTGTCGGGCCTTGCCATGAGCGTCGGCCTCCTTCCGGGTGATGACGACCGCTCGGAAGGGGCCGGAACAGACGAAACGCCCCGGCGCAGGCGCACGGGGCGTAGCTCGACCAAACGAATTCCATGGGGCGGAGTCCGTCCGGGAGCACTTCCACAGTCACCTGCGCGGGTCGTCCGCATGTCAGCGGATCCTTCGGCCACCGCGTCCTCTTCCGAGAGCGCGGCAACGACCAGCGGTCTTTGGCTTCGTCAGGAGCGTACGGGAACGGGGCGCTGTCAAGCAAATCCGCCCGTACGGGGCTCCCTGCCGGGCCGCCCCTCAGGGGGTGGACCCGCCGCCCTGCTGCTCCAGGAGCACGGTGAAGTCGGCGGTGTCGGCCGCCGGAGGGGGCTCGACGGCGACCTCGGTGCCGTAGGCGCTGTAGTGCGCGGTCTGGCGGTACTCGCCGGCCGTCGTGCGGCCCTTCTCGACCTTCTTGACCAGCAGGTCCCGGTCGTCGACCCAGATGTCGACGGTCTCGCCGGTGACGCCGGCCTGCTCCAGTTGCTCCTTGAGGGCGCTGTCGGAGACGTCCGCGATCTCGACGGTGCCCGAGTAGTGGGTGGTGGGCCGCCCGTCGACGGTCTCCTCGCCGACCGTGTGCACGTCGTCGGAGTCCAGCAGCAGCCGTACCGACCGGTCGGGGGTGATGTTGCGCATCTGGTCGGCGAAGTTCGCGCCGGCGCCGAGTCCCTGGAGGTCGGCGTAGGCGTACCGGATCCAGTGCTTGCCGCCGGTCCGGGCGGCGAAGGCCTCGCCGGTGCGCGCGTAGTAGGCGTCGGAGAGGTAGCGGGCCTCCATGGTGGTGATGCCGAGCGCGCGCATCGTCTCGGCCGTCGTGCCGCCCGTGTACGTGATGGTGAGGGTGCCGGTGAGCCCGTCGCCCCAGCCCAGGGCGCCGGTGGCGTCGAGGGAGAGCGTGCTGCCCATGACGGCCGAGGAGCGCACGCCGGCCGACCCGGCGCGCTCGGTGGCCCGCTCGGCGGCGAGCAGGGCCGTGCGGGAGGCGGGTGCCGTCGGCCGGTCCGCGTCCTCCTGGGGCCGCGGCGAGGAGGTGCAGGCCGTCACGGCGGCCAGTGCGGCCACCATCGTCAGTGAGAGCCCCCCGCGGCCCGCCGTCCACTTCATCGGTCCCCCCTGTGCGTCCGCCGTGTCCGCACGCTAACCCAGGGCGCGGCGCCCCGGCACGGGAACGGGCCCCGCACCTGGAGAGGTGCGGGGCCCGTGACCGACTTCGGTGAGCGCTCGGGCTCGACCCGGTCAGACAGCGGCCGGGTCCTCCTCGACGAGGAGGTTGCGGGTGCGGTTCGGGTCGACCGGGATGCCGGGGCCCATCGTGGTGGTGATGGCGGCCTTCTTGATGTAGCGGCCCTTGGCGGCGGACGGCTTCAGACGGAGGATCTCCTCCAGGGCCGCCGCGTAGTTCTCCACCAGCTTGGTGTCGTCGAAGGACGACTTGCCGATGATGAAGTGCAGGTTCGAGTGCTTGTCGACGCGGAACTCGATCTTGCCGCCCTTGATCTCGGTCACGGCCTTGGCCGTGTCCGGGGTGACGGTGCCGGTCTTCGGGTTCGGCATCAGGCCACGGGGACCGAGCACGCGGCCGAGGCGGCCGACCTTGCCCATGAGTTCCGGGGTGGCGACGACGGCGTCGAAGTCCAGGCGGCCCTTGGCGACCTCGTCGATCAGTTCGTCGGAGCCGACGATGTCGGCGCCCGCGGCCTCCGCGGCCGCAGCACGGTCACCGGTCGCGAAGACCAGGACCCGGGCGGTCTTGCCGGTGCCGTGCGGCAGGTTCACGGTGCCACGGACCATCTGGTCGGCCTTGCGCGGGTCGACACCCAGGCGGAAGGCGACCTCGACGGTGCCGTCGAACTTGGTCGTGGAGGTCTCCTTGGCGAGACGGACGGCCTCGAGCGGGGCGTAGAGCTTGTCCCGGTCGACCTTGGCGTCCGCAGCGCGGAGAGACTTGCTGCGCTTGCTCACTACTGCTCCTGTGTGCTGAAGAGGAGTCGTGGTCCGGGCCGAGCAGGCCCTTCCACGTGCGGCCGGAGCCGCGTTTTCTACGAAGGTGCTACGGGGCTGGGGGTCAGCCCTCGACCGTGATGCCCATGGAGCGGGCGGTGCCGGCGATGATCTTCGACGCGGCGTCCAGGTCGTTGGCGTTCAGGTCCGGCAGCTTGGTCTGGGCGATCTCGCGGACCTGCGCCTCGGTGATCTTGGCGACCTTGGTCTTGTGCGGCTCGCCGGAGCCCTTCTCGACACCAGCGGCCTTGAGGATCATCTTCGCGGCCGGCGGGGTCTTGGTGACGAAGGTGAAGGAGCGGTCCTCGTAGACCGTGATCTCCACCGGGATCACCCAGCCACGCTGCGACTCGGTCGCCGCGTTGTAGGCCTTGCAGAACTCCATGATGTTGACGCCGTGCTGACCGAGCGCGGGGCCGACCGGCGGGGCCGGGTTCGCCGCACCGGCGTTGATCTGGAGCTTGATAAGCCCCGTGACCTTCTTCTTCTTGGGAGGCATTACTCTCCGGGTCCTTTCGGTTCGGGTCCTGCCCGCGCTCGGAGACATCCCCGGACACAGGCATACCGCACAACGATAACGGGTATGGATGCGCGGCCAAAAAACGACCAGGTCAGGAGGCCCGCTCGGGACCGACCTGACCTGACCTGCTCAGGGGCGCGGGGAACTGCGCGAACAGCCCCACCGGCCCGCGGGCGACGAACGACCGACTCAGTTCTTCTGAATCTGGTCGAACGAAAGCTCGACCGGGGTCTCGCGGCCGAAGATCTCCACCAGACCCTTGACCTTCTTCGAGTCGGCGTTGATCTCGTTGATCGTGGCCTGGAGCGTGGCGAACGGACCGTCGGTGACGGTGACCGAGTCGCCGACCTCGAAGTCCAGGACCTGGACCTCGACCTTGCGCTGCGGAGCCGGCTTGCCCTCGGCCTCGGCGGCCTCGCGGGCGGCCTTCTCCTCGGCCTCCGGGGCGAGCATCTTGACGATCTCGTCCAGGGTCAGCGGGTACGGGTCGTAGGCGTTGCCCACGAAGCCGGTGACGCCGGGGGTGTTGCGGACGACGCCCCAGGACTCGTTCGTCAGGTCCATACGGACGAGGACGTAGCCCGGGAGCTTGTTCTGCTTGATCGTCTTGCGGTCGCCGTTCTTGATCTGGACGACCTCCTCCTGCGGCACCTCGGCCTGGAAGATGTAGTCCTCGACGTTCAGCGAGACGGCGCGCTGCTCCAGGTTGGTCTTCACCCGGTTCTCGTAGCCGGCGTAGGTGTGGATGACGTACCACTCGCCGGGCAGGGTGCGCAGCTCCTCGCGCAGGGCGGCGACGGGGTCGACGGGCTCGGCCGGCTCTTCCTCGGCCTCGGTCTCGTCCTCGGCGGCGGCCTCGTCGGCCTCCTCCTCGTCCTCGTCCTCTTCCTCGACGTGGAGCGCGGCTTCCTCGGCGGGCTCGCCCGCCTCGGCGTCGGCAGCCTCGAACTCGTCCAGGTCCTCGTCCGCGCCCTCGACGATGTCGAGCTCGTCGTCGACCTCGTCGGGCTCGATGGCGTCGTTCAGGTTCTGGTCAGACACGGTGGCTGCTTCTTCCTGGATACATAGGGGTGGAACACGCGAAAGGGGCGCCGATCACCCGGCGCCCTTCGCTCTCGGCTCAGCCGAAGACGTACTTGGCGGCGTGGCTGAGTCCATAGTCAATCACGGTCACCAGGCCGATCATGATGACCACGAAGACGATCACCACGGTCGTGTACGTCGTCAGCTGGCTCCGCGAGGGCCAGACCACCTTGCGGAGTTCCGCGACGATCTGGCGGTAGAAGAGGGCGAGCCGCTTCAGCGGGCCCTTCTTGGCGCGCTTGCCGCCCTTGCGGGCCTTCTTCTGGGCCTCAGGCACCTCGTCCTGGGCATCAGGCGTATCGATGGAGCCCACGGCATCCGCCATTCGTCCTCACCTGATTCCGGGTCGTGGCCGTGCCGCGCCCGGTTTGAGCCGCACGGCGGTGCATTGCTGTACGTACATGCGCACACATCCCTGGCGAAGGTGTGTGTAGCAGGGCCGGAGGGACTTGAACCCCCAACCGCTGGTTTTGGAGACCAGTGCTCTACCAATTGAGCTACGACCCTTTGTGGTGTCCCCCAACGTACCGCATCCGCCCGGGTGCTCGGTGTGCACCGCTCGTGGCACGGCTGTAGAGGGCCAACGACGTAGGAGTGTACGTGGTCCCGCGCGCTCCGTCGAACGGAAAGTGCCCTGTGGGGCGCCCCGGGTGGGAGATCGCCGGGAATCCGCCGGAAGATCACGCAGGCCACCGCCCGGACGCCGCCCGGATCCGCACGGGTGTTCAGCGGTCTGCCCGCGGATGTTCAGTCCGTGAAACCCATGTGCCGGGCCGGTTTCGTGTCTGAAAACATGGGCTCCATGAGCGCTGCAACCCCTCCCACCGAGCGCCGGGTCTCCGCCCGAGTCGGCGCGATCTCCGAGTCCGCCACCCTCGCCGTGGACGCCAAGGCCAAGGCCCTGAAGGCCGCCGGGCGTCCGGTGATCGGCTTCGGCGCCGGTGAGCCCGACTTCCCGACCCCGGACTACATCGTCGAGGCCGCGATCGAGGCCTGCAAGAACCCGAAGTACCACCGCTACACGCCGGCCGGCGGCCTGCCCGAGCTGAAGGCCGCGATCGCCGCGAAGACGCTGCGCGACTCGGGCTACGAGGTCGACCCGTCGCAGATCCTCGTCACCAACGGCGGCAAGCAGGCCATCTACGAGGCCTTCGCCGCGATCCTCGACCCGGGCGACGAGGTCATCGTGCCCGCGCCCTACTGGACGACGTACCCCGAGTCGATCCGCCTCGCGGGCGGCGTGCCGGTCGAGGTGGTGGCCGACGAGACGACCGGTTACCGGGTCTCCGTGGAGCAGCTGGAGGCGGCGCGCACCGAGAAGACGAAGGTCGTGCTCTTCGTCTCCCCCTCCAACCCGACCGGCGCGGTCTACGGCGCCGAGGAGGCCGCCGCGATCGGCCGCTGGGCCGTGGAGCACGGCCTGTGGGTGCTCACGGACGAGATCTACGAGCACCTCGTCTACGGCGACGCCGAGTTCACCTCGCTCCCGGCGCTCCTGCCCGAGCTGCGCGACAAGTGCATCGTGGTCAACGGCGTGGCGAAGACGTACGCGATGACGGGCTGGCGGGTCGGCTGGATCATCGGCCCGAAGGACGTGGTGAAGGCGGCGACGAACCTCCAGTCGCACGCCACGTCGAACGTCTCCAACGTCGCGCAGGTGGCCGCCCTCGCGGCCGTCTCCGGCGGTCTGGAGGCGGTGGCGCAGATGCGCGAGGCCTTCGACCGGCGCCGCCGGACGATCGTGCGGATGCTCAACGAGATCGACGGCGTCCTGTGCCCCGAGCCCGAGGGCGCGTTCTACGCGTACCCGTCGGTGAAGGGCCTGCTCGGCAAGGAGATCCGCGGCAAGCGCCCGCAGGACACCGTCGAGCTGGCGGCGCTGATCCTGGAGGAGGCCGAGGTCGCGGTCGTCCCGGGCGAGGCCTTCGGCACGCCGGGCTACCTGCGTCTGTCGTACGCGCTGGGCGACGAGGACCTCGTCGAGGGCGTGAGCCGGATCCAGAAGCTGCTGGCGGAGGCCCGGGACTGACGTCTCCCCTCGCCGGGTACGGGCCGTCTCCTGCGGGAGGCGGCCCGTTTTTTCGTGCGGGCAAGCCCCCGTAGGGGGAACCCGCTTCCGGGACACGGGGGCCGTACGGCAGGATCCTGGGATGGAGCGTGTACGTGATGTCTCTGAGCTGCCGAAGGCCCATCTGCACCTGCACTTCACCGGTTCGATGCGGCCCGCCACCCTGCTGGAGCTGGCCGACAAGTACGGGGTGCGCCTGCCCGAGGCGCTGACCGACGCGCTGCACGGCGGGGAGCCGCCGAGACTGCGGGCGACGGACGAGCGGGGCTGGTTCCGCTTCCAGCGCCTGTACGACGCGGCCCGTTCGTGCCTGCGGCAGCCCGAGGACATACAGCGCCTGGTGCGGGAGGCCGCCGAGGAGGACGTGCGGGACGGCTCGGGCTGGCTGGAGATCCAGGTCGACCCCACCTCGTACGCCCCCCGGCTGGGCGGGCTGATCCCGGCGCTGGAGATCATCCTGGACGCGGTGGAGACGGCGTCGCGGGAGACCGGGCTGGGCATGCGGGTGCTGGTCGCCGCCAACCGGATGAAGCACCCCCTGGACGCGCGGACGCTGGCCCGCCTGGCGGTGCGGTACGCGGACCGGGGCGTGGTCGGCTTCGGGCTCTCCAACGACGAACGCCGCGGCATGGCCAGGGACTTCGACCGGGCCTTCGCCATCGCCCGCGAGGGCGGCCTGCTCTCCGCCCCGCACGGGGGCGAGCTCACCGGCCCCGCCTCGGTCCGCGACTGCCTGGACGATCTGCACGCCTCGCGGATCGGGCACGGGGTGCGCGCGGCGGAGGACCCGCGGCTGCTGAAGCGCCTGGCCGACCGGGGCGTGACCTGCGAGGTGTGCCCCGCCTCGAACGTCGCCCTGGGCGTCTACGACAAGCCCGGGGACGTGCCGCTGCGCACCCTGTTCGAGGCGGGCGTCCCGATGGCCCTGGGCGCCGACGACCCGCTCCTGTTCGGCTCCCGACTGGCGGCCCAGTACGAGCTGGCCCGTCGGCACCACGCCTTCACGGACGCGGAGCTGGCGGAGCTGGCCCGCCAGTCGGTACGGGGTTCGGCGGCGCCGGAGGAGGTCCGGCGCAAGCTCCTGGAGGGAGTGGACGCCTGGCTGGCGTCCTGAGAGTCCCGGCCGCCGGGGGCCTGGGAGCCCCGGCCGCCGGGGGCCGGGGGACGGCGGTTCAGCCCGTGCCCGGCGGCGGGCCCACTTCCGGCAGCAGCGGGTAGCGGGCCGACAGCCGCATCGCGCCCTCCGTGACGGCGGGGTCGCGGGAGGCCGACTGGACCCCGTCCAGGTAGGCGTGGGCGGCGGCCTCGTACACCGCGTCCACGGCGGCGAGTGCGTGGAGCAGCGCCTGTTCCCGCTCCCGGTGCCGCTGCGCCAGCGTCTCCTGCTGCCGGCGGGCCGCCGCCACGGCCGCCTCCGCGCGGGCCAGCGCGGTCGCCGCCTTCTCCAGCCGTCCGCCGTGGTGACGGTAGGCGGCGACGAAGGGGTGCTCCTCGGTCATGGCGAGCAGGAAGGCGATGCCGCCGGACAGCAGGAGCAGCGCGATGAAGGTGTAGCTGACGGTCTGCTGGTCCAGGCCGAGGTCGTCGAGGAGGTTCGTCGGCTCGGTCGCCTCGGCGCCGTACTGCTGCGCCAGGTCCGTCAGGAACGTCGACGACGAGTCCAGGACGATGCTCCGCGCCCGCATGTCGCCCAGGTACCAGGCCGCCGAGGCCCAGACGGCGAGGATGGCGGCCGCGGCGGGGATCACGATCCACAGCGAGCCGGTGCCCGCCCGGCGGCGCCAGCGGCGGCCCGCCTGGTAGGGGGCCACGATCATGGCCGCGCCGATCGCGATCGACAGCAGCAGGGCGCGCCATCTGCCGTCCTGCGTGCCCTGCTCCAGCGACAGGAACAGGCCCAGGTACACCGGGAGTTCCACGAGGGCCAGCAGGACGGTCAGGGCCCGCCGGGGCCAGGCGGCCATGGCCGCCGTCTCGGTCAGTCCCTCCCAGGCCGGGCGCGGTACCGCCGCGAGCGGGGCCGACGCGGTGACCTGTCCGGAGTCGTCGTCCCAGTCGGCCTGGGCGGTGCCGGGGCCGTCCGGGGCGTACGGGTCGTCGTATCCGCCGTCCGGGCCGGTGCGGGCCGGACGGCGGGTGCCTATCCGGGCCGCCAGCCAGGGCAGCATCCGGTCACGGCGGTCCTCGCGGGCGGCGAGCCGGGTCGCCACCCGGTCCAGCCGGCCGACCGCCGCCTCCTGCCGGGTCGCCTCCTCCTGGTGCCGTGCCCGCGCCCGGCCCGCCTCGGCCTCGCACCGCGCCGTCCGCGCGTAGAGGTCGGCCGAGGCGCGCAGCTGCTCCTCCTCGTGGCCGTGGTGCAGGGCCCTGACCCGTTCCCGGGCGTGACCGCGCAGGCCGATCAGCCGGCCGAGGTAGGGCAGCCGGTGGGGGGAGGCGAGGACGTACGGGTTGAGGGTGCCTCGGTCCGCGGCGTCGCGGCCGGCGTCCTCGGCGGACTTGAGCAGGCGCTTGCCCTCGCGGGTGTCGGTCGGCGGCACGTCGCCGCGCGTCGGGGCCGCGCTCCCGCGGCCCATGCCCGGCGCCCGGCCCTCGCCTCCGCGCCGCAGCCACCGGGCGTACGGTGCCCGGCGGGGCTCCTCAGGCCCCGTATCCGTCGTCGACATCGACCTTCACCTCCTCTTCCAGCACCTGCTGCCAGAACTGCTCCATCTGCTCGACGCGTTCGGGGGTGGTCTTGCCGCCGCGCATCGCGAAGCCGACCCGGTAGACGGTGGTGTGCGGCAGGTCCGGCAGGCCGCGTCCGCTGACCAGGGCGTTGACCGCGGTGTCGCGCTCGGCGTCGGTGGCGAGTTCGTAGCGGGACAGCTTGAAGTCGGGGTCGGCCTGCTCGAAGTCGCTGATCACCAGGACGTGGAAGGTGCTGTCGGCCTTCGTACGGGGGACGTCGGCGGCCCGCTCCAGCCCGCCGAGGACGTCGGAGCCGGGCTGGCGTTCGCGGGCGCACTTCAGCATGTCGTCGGCGCCCTTCTTGGCGATGGCCCGGGTGGTCTTCCACAGCTTGGTGCTGCGGTCGGACCGGGTGTACTCGTCCGGGTCGATGTCCACCCGCTTCACCTGGCACGAGGAGGCGACGGACGCCGAGGTGATCGGCGCGAAGGACAGGTACTTGCACTTCTTCGCGGCCAGGAAGGGGAGCAGGGTGTCGTCGAGCTTCTCCTGTGCCCGGAAGCCCTCCTTGTCGCTGCCGGAGCCGGAGCCGTCGAGCACGACGGCACAGTCGGCGGAGAGCCGCTCCTCCTCGTCGAACGGCCCGTCCGGGCCACAGGCCGCCAGCAGCAGTGCCGCCGCGCCCACGGCCCCGGCCGTGCGTACCCGTCGGGCGCGTGTCGCCCTGGTCATCTCGTCCCCCACTCCGCCCGGCCGGCGGTGCTGCCCGCCGGTCCGTGGTCCTGTCTCCGTTGCCGTTCCAGAAGCTGCAGTGCCCTGGGGACCGGCGGTGTGTCGAGCCGCCAGTCGGGTTCCCCCGTCCAGGTCGCGTCCAGTACCAGGTCGCTCGGCCGCGCGCCGGGCGGTGTCGCCTCCGCGCGTTCCTCGAAGGGCACGCGCAGGCGGTCCTCCTTGCGGGCGTAGGCGGCCTCGTAGTGGGCCAGTTCCTGGTCGGCGCAGGCGGCGAGGGCCCGGCCGCGCTGCTGGCAGGCCGTCACCTCCGTGCGCCAGCGGGACACCCAGCCGCCGAAGCGGGCCAGGGCCGCGGGCACGGGTTCGTGCTGTTGGTCGTACTCCGTCACGATCCGCCCGGCCTCCGCGCAGATGCGGTCGACGAGGGCCGCGTGCTCGGTGTGGAAGCGTGCGCTCAGCTCTTCGAGCGCCAGCACGAGCCCCAGCCGCACCTGCTGGGTGTAGTGCTCGATGCCGATCCGGGCCGCCGCGTCGCGCCGACCGCGGCGGCCGGCCCGCCATCGGGTGCGTGCGGTGACGCGGCTGCGGCCGTAGTCCGTCGGGACGGACCTCACCCCACTCATATGCCCTCCCCTCGGGTCCCCCTCCCCGAAATTAATGGCCAAAGCTTGAGGCTTCGACGTAATCGGGGATTTGCGGCGCAGCCTAGGGGATAAACGCTTCCGGCAGGAGGGATTTCTCCCGGATACCGCGCCCGCCCGGAAAACAGCCGAAGATCGACCGGCGAACGACCCGAAGGGTGCGGGCGCCCCTGAAAAACTTCGGGAAACCCCCGGCCGGAACCGGAGGGAAGCCAATACGCTTCCCTTCTTCACGCACGCCGGGTGGGCCGTGCGCGCCGGAAGGGGGCCGGCGCGCACGGCGAAAGCGAATAGATCTTCGAACAATCGGGGGACACATGGCGGGCAACGCCGGGGAGTACGGGGCCGGGGGGACTCACGGGACACCGGATGCCGGACGTGACGCCGGGCACGACGCCGGGAAGGACGCCGGGAACGGGACCGAGAACGGGAACGGGGCTGGGACTGGCACAGGGACCGGAACCGAGACCGAGACCGGGATCGAGAACAGGTCCGGAATCGAGAACAGGTCCGTGACCGAGACCAGGTCCGTGACCGAGACCGGGACCGGGACCGCAACCGGGACCGTGGCTGGGACCGAGACCGGAACCGCAACCGGGACCGTGGCTGGGACCGAGACCGGAACCGGAACCGAGACCGTGGCTGGGACCGGCACCGAGTCCGGGACCGGGAACGTCGCCGAGTCCGGGACCGGGAACGTCGACGGTGGCGGTGGTGCGCGGCGCGTGCGGGTCGCCGACGCGCACTTTCCCGTGGAGACCCTCGGGCCCGGCCGCCGGCTGGTCCTGTGGTTCCAGGGCTGCGCGCTCGCCTGCCCGGGCTGCATGTCACGGCACACCTGGGCCGCCGACGGCGGACGCGCGGCCACCGTGGCCGACCTGCTGGAGCTGTGGGACGCGGCGCTCGCGGACGGAGCCGAGGGGCTCACGGTCAGCGGCGGGGAGCCGCTGCACCAGCCGGACGCCCTGGCGGCCCTGCTCCTGGGGGCGGGCCAGCTGCGGCTGGCCCGCGGCCGGCCGGACGCCGACCTGCTGGTGTACACCGGACACGAACCGGACGAGGTGCCGCCGCGGGTGTGGGCGGCACTGGACGGCGCCGACGCGGTGGTCACCGGCCGCTTCCGGGTCGCCGAGCCGACGGACCTGGTCTGGCGGGGCTCGGCCAACCAGCGGCTCGTCCCCCGCACCCCCCTGGGTGCGCGCCGGTACGCCCCGCACCTCACCCGCACCTGCCCCAGGGGGCCGCGGGTGACGGTCCGCGCCGAGGGCACGTACGCGCGCGTGTACGGCGTCCCGGCGCGCGGTGAACTCCGCCGTCTGGAACGCTCCCTGAGGGCGATGGGCCTGCGGCTGACCGACCCGAGCTGGCGCCCATGAGGGAGCCGGTGAACCGGGAGGCCCGTGCGCTCCCGTCCTCAGCCCTCCTCCGGCGGCTCCGCCTCGAACAGCCGCGCCGCCTCCGGGTGGCGGGTGACCACGTGGACCTGCCAGTCGGGGTCCGCGGTGAGGGCGTCCTCGACGGCCCAGCGCAGCCAGGCCGCGCTCGTCCTGCGGTCGAGGCCGCCACGGCCCGCGCCGAGCAGCGGGAAGCACAGGGAGCGCAGACCGGCATGGCCGTCGGCGCGTTCCTGGCGGGCGCGGGCGAAGCAGGCGGCGACCGCGGTGGCGATGCTCTGCGGATCGACGCGGTAGCCCAGTCCCTCGGGGACGGCCAGGGCCGCGTGGTAGACGCGGCGCACCCCGCGCGCCGCCAGCGCGCCGGGGCCGGTCGGCACCACGGTCCCCGCCCGCAGGGGCAGCACCCCGGGCCGGGCCCGCACCCAGGCGGCGAGTTCCTCCGCGAGGACGTCGGTCACCGGACCGTCCGCCGCGCAGCCCACGGCCGCGGAGCGGCGCAGCGCCCCGGAGACGGTGGGCCGGAAGGACTTCGACATCTCCAGGTGCACGTTCTCCGACGAGACCAGTATGTCGATGTTCCGCAGCAGTTCGATGGGCGCTATGTGCACGGTGACGCGCCGGCTCCCGGCCCGTCCGGGCAGCCCGAGCCGGGGGACGAGGGCGGGAGCGTCGGCGGCCCGGTCCCCGGCACCGTCCGGCCGGGCCGTGGGGCCGGACGGCTCGCGCGCCTCCGCCAGCACCGCCCCGGCCAGCTGCTCCACGACCTGGAGCTCCTGACTGTGCCGGAACCGCTCGGGCGTCACCCCGTACACCAGGGCGGCGGCCCGGCGCCGCTCGGCGGCCGGATCACCTCGGCGGCCGGGCAGCAGGCCGTACGTGCACTGCGCGGCCCGGCCGATCAGATCGTCCGCGCCCAGGCGCCGCGCGGCCGCGCGGAGCAGCCGCTCCGCGCCGTCGGCCAGGTCGTCCTCGCTCCGGGCGTACCCCGCGTACAGGGTGGCGGCCCGCAGCCCCTCGGGCACCAGCGACTGGAGCGCCGGGAGCCCTCCGCGGCGCAGCAGCCGCAACTCCGTCACGAGGTCGGCGCGCTCGGGCAGACCGTCAGGCTTCTCGACCGTCATGACGGCCAAGATATCCGTGCCGGCCGTACGGCCGCCGGGCCTTCTCGCAGTACTGCCCGGATCGAAACCTTCGGCCGCCGGAGGATTCGGAATTCACCGTTCCCCGCTGCGCCGGGAGAAAGGCCCGCCGTCCTTCCGGAGCGGTCGTCCTCTCCCGTCGTCCCACCCGCAATCCACCGGGGTCCGGAATTCCCGCCGGACCGACACCGAATGCGCCGCCCCGGACTCCGCCCCCGACTCCGCCCCCGCATTGCCTCTCGTCCGCTCGTGGACCACCTCGTCCCTTTCACCCGCAGGTGAATGCCATGACCTTTCCCGTCGACCCGACCACCGGCGTCGACCCGCACGGATTCCAGGCCGCGGATCCGGACGACGGGCTCGCCGCGCCGACCCTCGTCGACCCCGAGCCCTCGGCCCGCGCCGCCCTCCAGCCCGATCCGCGCCCCGACCCCGACCGGCTGCCGCCCTCGCTCGCGGACCGCTTCCACCTGCTGGAACCGCTGCCCCGGCACGGCGAGCGGACCGAGGACCGCAAGGCGGAGGCGGCGCGCTCCGCCGAACTGCGCGCGTCGGTGTTCCGCGTCCAGGACCGCCGCTCCGCCGGGCAGCCCGTGCGGGTCCTCAAGTGGTTCCACCCCGCCGCCGCCCCCGACCCGAAGGTGACCTCGCTGCTCCGGCCCGGCCTGCACCCGGGGCTGTCGTACGTGGTGGAGGAGGGCACGGCCGACGGGGCGCCGTACCACGTGCTGCCCTCGCACGGCAGCACCGACCTCGCCGCCTACCTGCGCGGCCGGGACGGCCACCGGATGCCCGCGGACGGGATACGGACGATGGTGGCGCGGCTGCACGAGGCGCTGACCGCGCTGCACGCGGCGGAGGTGGTGCACCGTGACGTCAAGCCGTCCAACCTGGTGCTCGGCGACTACGACCACCCCGCCGGAAGCCTGGTGCTGGTCGACTTCGGGATCGCCGTGACCGGCCCGTTCCCGGTCACCGCGCCCGGCGGCTGGTCGGGCACCCTGCGCTACGCGTCGCCGCAGGCCGTCCTGCACCGCGCCGCGGTACGGCCCGAGGACGACTGGTGGGCGCTCGGCATGGTCGTGGCCGAGGCCGCGCTGGGCCGGCATCCCATCCCGCACCTGGAGCCGAGCACCGTGGGCCAGGCGGTCGTGGACGGCGACTTCGCGCTGGAGCGGATCGGGGACGCGCGGATCCGCCTGCTGTGCGAGGGCCTGCTCACCCGGCGCCTGGAGGACCGCTGGGGCGGACGGCAGGTCGGGGACTGGCTCGCCGAGGACCGCCCGGACCCGCTGGTCGTCCCTCCCGTTCCCGGCCCCCGTACGGCACCCGGTCCGCAGCCCGCCCCGGACGCGCCCGCCTTCTCGCACGAAGGCCGGACGTTCACCGCGACCGAGCCCCTGGGGGCGGAGTTCGACGCGCACTGGGACGCCATGGCCGTCCGGCTGAACCGGGGCCGGGAGCGGGCCCGGCTGCGCGCCTGGCTGGAGACGTTCCGGCCCGACGGAGACGCTCCGCGCGCCGAGGCCCTGGACCGGCTGCTGGAGGGGTTGCAGCGCCGCCCCGCCCCGGGCACGCTGATCGACCTCATCACCTGGCTGGCGCCCCGGCAGGAGCCCTCCTACCGCGGTCTCCCGCTCGACATGGCCGACCTGCCCGACGTCGCCGCCAACGCGGCGGCCGGCGACGGCCAGTGCCTCTCCGTCGTGGCCGACCTGCACGAGCACCGCCTGCTGCCGCTGCTCGGGCGCCGCCGGGGCGGCGAGGAACTGGCGTACGTCGACCGGCGCTGGCAGGACCACGCCGAGCAGTGGCGGGAGGCCGCCGGGCGGATCGACCACATCCCCGAGCTGGCCGACGACGGCGACCGGGTTCGCGCCGCCGTCGCCGTACGGCCCCGGCTGACCGCGGAACTGCTGCAACTGGCCGCCCGCCCGGCCCCGTTCCTCCAGCAGCTGCGCCGGCAGGTGCGGCAGGCGCGGGCCGCGCTGCCCGCCCCGGTGCCCTGGTTCACCCGGCTGACCGGGACCACCGACCCGGTGACCCTGCTGCTCGCGCTGCGCCTGCACCACCTGGCGCTGGAGCAGGCCCGGCAGCGGTGGCGCGCCGACCAGGAGGCACGGCTGATGCAGGCGACGGACCGCCACGCGCAGCACTGGCTGATGGTGATGCGCCGGCTGGAGCTCCCCGTCATGCTGGGCCGGGCCGCCGGCGGGGCCCTCCTGCTGTTCTTCCCGCACACCTTCGTGGTCGCCCTGGCCGACCTCTACGACGCCCCGCAGGCCACGGTGGTCACCGCCTGGCTGCTGAGCGTCCCGTGCCTGGCCGCGCTGCTCGCCGTCGAGTGCTGGACCGCCTGGTACATCGGCTACCGCTACCACCCCGACTTCTCGCTCATGGGGCAGATCAGCCGCCGGTCCGAACCCCTGACGCGCCGGGTCCGGGGCCGCGGGTGGCGCCGGATGGTCCGGGCGGTGCCCGTGCTCCTGGTGCTGGCGGCCGTGTTCGGCGCCGCGTGGGGCACGTTCCGTGTCGCGGCGTGGATCTGGCCCCTGACCACCGTCCTCGGGCTGCTGGTGTCGGCCGGGTGGCGGGTGCGGGCCTGGCAGCGGCACCTCGCGGAGGTCCGCGCGCGTCCCCTGGCGGCCCCCGAACCCACGGAACCCGACGAAGACAGAGGAGGAACGGCGTGAGCGGCGCTTGGGCGGGCACAGATCTCTTCGCCGTGGTCCCGGACGTCTCGGCGTCCGGTCTCGACCAGGCGGCGACCCTGTCCGATCCCACCGGACTGTACGACCCCACCGGACTCTACGACCCGACAGGGCTGTCCGACCCCACCGGACTGTACGACCCGACAGGACTGTCCGACCCCACCGGACTGTCCGACCCCACAGGGCTCTACGACCCGACAGGACTGTCCGACCCCACAGGGCTCTACGACCCGACAGGACTGTCCGACCCCACCGGACTGTCCGACCTGAACAGTGCCGCGGACGCGGCCGGCGACCACGCGTACGACGCGGCCGGGCACGCCCTGGACCAGGCCGGCGACGCCCTGGGCCACGCGGCGGACGCCGTCACCGACCAGCTCCAGGACATGATCGTGCCGGCCCTCGTCGGACTCGCCGACCTCAGCGGCGCGCTGCTCGCGACCCGGCTGGCGCTGCGCGGCACGGTGGCGCTCGCGGAGTTCAACAACAAGGTCGCCGCCGAGCAGCGCGCCCTCTCCCGCAGACAGCAGCTGCTGGAGGCGGGCAGCGAGTGCTGGCGGCGCGCGGCGGAGACCGCGGCCTGCGTCAACGCCCGCATCGCCGTCCTGAACCTCCAGCCGTCCGGGCCGGACGGTCCTCCGGTGCCCGCGCCGGTGCAGCCCGTCGGCGTGCCCCTGGACCGCCTGTGGCAGCGGCTGGCGGCCACCGAGCAGGCGCTGCGCCGGGCCGAGGCCCATCGCGCGGCGCAGGCCACGGGACGCCTGCCCTTCCAGTACCGCGACGACCCGGCGAGCGCCGCCTGGTACGACGGGCTGCGCCGCCGTCGGCTCGACGCGCTGCGGCGGTACGCCGACGGGGGACCGCCGCCCGAGAAGCAGCCCGAGGAGCAGCGGTCCGCCGAGCCGGCTCCCCCCTCCGCCGCGCTCACCGAGGACGACGTCCTGCGCGAGGGCGCCCGGCTGCTGGCCCGGCTGCCGCTGTCCCTCTCCTCCGAGAGCCGGGACGTGATCGACGACTGTCTGCTGGAGGCGCGGCGCGCCGTGACCCGGCGGCCCTCGGCGGTGCGCCGGTACCTCGACGAGGCGGCGCTGCTCGCCGGCCACGAGTCCGAGCGCGCCGAACGCGCCGGGACGAACCGCCGGGACGCGGCCCTCCGGCTCGACGTGCTCCGCTCCCCCGCGCCCGACGGCATCGACCCGCTGCCGGACGCCTCCGCCGCCGTCGCCGTACTGGAGCGGGTGCTGCGGGAGGGCGAACCGGCCTCCGCGGCGGACGAACTGATCGTGCAACAGGCCCTGTCGGCCCGCTCCGCCGCCCTGCACCGGGCGTACGTGGCCGCCGCGCTGCGGCGGGCGACCGAACGGTGGGCGGACGGCTCGGTGCACGCCCGCGCCGACGCCGAGCACTGGGACTTCGCGCCGGCCGCCTGGGGCGGCCACTACTGGCTGCGCTTCCGCCTGGCCGGCAACGGCCAGGCCCGGGTCCTCACCATGCGCCGCCCGGTGCCGCCCGGCGAGGCCGACGACTGGGCCGCCCTGGACGCCGAGCGGTGCGCCGAGAGCGAGGCGTACGTGCAGCAGCTGTGCGAACTCACCCAGGCGGAAGGCGTCCGCGCCGGCTTCGCCTGGACCCCGGGGCCCGTCCTGACCGGCGACCCGGCGCCCGGCCTGGCGGTCACCGCCGCCCCCGGTCAGGCGGACCGGACCGACGCCGACCGCACCGGCCGCGGCGCCGCGCGGCCCTCCCGCCGCCCCTCCGTCCGCCCCCGCCACCGCCGCCTCGACGGCGGGGCCGGCTGACGGCCCCGACCGGCGCCCCACCCACCGACGTCCCCTCGGAGGACCCTTGTGACCAGCTCGCCCCTGGACTCGCCGAGCGTGCGGCGGACCGTGCCCCCGCCCTTCGCGGCCGAACTGGCCGGCACCCTCAGCGTCCACGCCCAGTACGTGCTGTACGGCAACGTCCGCGACGACTACGTGGTCGGCGCGGACCTCCTCGACGGCAGCCGCCGCTACCACGCCGTCGGCCTGGAGGACGTGCTGTGGGAGCAGCTGCGCCGGGCCGGCTACGCGAGCCTGCTGCGCTACGACGCCGTCGCGGGCTTCACCGTCGCGCGCTGCGTCGACGGCCTCGACATGAACACGCTGCTCCAGCAGTCCACCCGCGGGGTGGGCGGCCGCAAGGAGCCCACCGACGACGACGGCCGGGTGGAGGCGGTCTTCGCCTCCTTCGCGCGCGGCTGGGCCGGCGAGCGGCCCGGCCCCCGCCCGGGCGATCCGCGCTACGACGACTACCAGAAACCGCTCCCGGCGGCCCTGGTCGTCGACTACGCCTCCCGCATCCCGACCCAGGTCAACCAGCTCAGCGACGCCGAGCGGACGTTCTTCCTGCGCTGTCTGAAGATCGCCGAGGAGGCGGTGCCGATCGCCCGCGACAAGTCCGGCCGCTGCCTGTTCAACCCGGTCATCTGGCTCGCCGACGGCGAACGGGACCTGCCCGCCTGGCTGGTGACGAGCGGCGTGCGGGTGCGCAGCATCGGCGTGCCGATGCCGGACCTCGGCCTGCGGCGCCGGATGGCCGCCCTGCTCGCCGCCCAGGCGGGCCGGTCCGCGACCTCGAACACACTGGACGTGGGTCCGCTGATGCCGGGGGCCGATCTGGAGAAGGCGTCCGAGGACGACGTCGAGCGGTTCGCCCGGTCGGCGAGCGGACTGACGCTGCGCGCCATGCGGGAGAGCATGCGGCTGGCCCGCGACCGCAAGATCCCGTTCGCCGAGATGGAACGGGCCGTGCGCACCTACGAGCTGGGCGTGAGCCGCACCCCGTGGACGGGCGGCGCGGTGGCGGAGAGCATCCGGCACGGCGAGAACGACATCCGGGAGCGGGTGCTGGGGCAGGAGAAGGCGGTCACCCAGACGCTGGACGTGCTCAAACGCGCCGCGCTCGGCCTGTCCGGCGCCCAGGCCTCGGGCTCCGGACACCGGCCGCGCGGTGTGCTGTTCTTCGCCGGGCCGACCGGCACCGGCAAGACCGAGCTGGCCAAGGCGGTGGCCCACACCCTGTTCGGCTCGGAGGAGGCGTGCCTGCGCTTCGACATGAGCGAGTTCTCGGCACCCCACTCGGCGGACCGCCTGGTCGGCGCCCCGCCGGGGTACGTCGGGTACGAGGCGGGCGGCGAGCTGACCCGCGCGGTGCGCGAGGACCCGTTCCGGGTGGTGCTCTTCGACGAGATCGACAAGGCGGACAAGGGCGTCCTCGACAAGTTCCTCCAGGTGCTGGAGGACGGGCGGCTGACGGACGGCCAGGGCGTGACGACGTACTTCAGCGAGTGCGTGCTGATCTTCACGTCCAACCTGGGCGTGCACGGCCCGTCGGGCGAGGACGGCCGGCCGCTGGTCTCCGCCGCCGGCGACCGGCTCCCGGAGTCGCCCGAGGAGTGCGCGGAGTTCGAGCGGCGGATCCTGAGCAACGTCCGCCACCACTTCGAACGCACCTTGAAGCGGCCGGAGTTGCTGAACCGGTTCGGGGGCAACATCGTCGTCTTCCAGTACATCGACGAGCCCACCGCCCGCCGTATCTTCCAGCTGCAACTGCGCAACATCGCCCGGCACATGGAGCGGCAGAGCGGGCTGCGGCTGCGGGTGCTGCCGGAGGCCGAACGGACCCTCGCCGACGAGTGCGTGCGGGACCGCCACAACGGCGGCCGGGGCATCGGCATGAAGCTGGAGACCCACCTGATCAATCCGCTGGCGCGGGGCGTCTTCGACCAGGGCACGGACCTGACGCCGGGCAGCGTGGTCACCGTCTCGCGGGTCGTGGTGTCGGAGGACGGCGGGGTGGACCTGGACCTGGAGGTGGACACGCCGACGGCGACGACGGGTGCCGGCCCGGCGGAGATGCCGGACGTGTCGGGGATCTCCGGGATCTCAGGGATCTCAGGAATGCCGGACAAGAGCCTGTGACGTCGGGACCGGAGCCCGGGGGCCCCGGTCCCCGGTACGTGGACCGGGGACTCGCGGACGACGACGCCCTCATCCGCGACGACGACCAGGAGGAGTACGCCACACCCCCACCGGCGTGGACGGACGTCCCCCAGCCCCGGACGGAGGCACCGGAGGCACCGCGGGACGGCACGGCACCGGACACGGAGCCGCCGGCGGCGGGCCCGGGAGGCACCGGGAGCACGGCCGCGGCGGACCCGGGAGGCGTGGGGGGCGCGGCTGCGGCGGCGCGGACGCACCACCACGTGGACCGGGCGCTCACGGACGACGACGCCCTCATCGGCGGCGACGACGACCAGGAGGCGTACGTTCCGCCCCCACCGGTGTCGACGGACATCCCCCAGCCCCGGACGGAGACACCGGAGGCACCGCGGGGCGGCGGGGCCGCGACGGGACGGGCGGACGCCCCGGCACCACCCGCCCCGGCCGCGCCGTACGCCCCGGCGGCACCGCCGGACGATGCCGCCCCGCGGGTCCGGCCCTGCTGGCAGTGCGGGCATCCGCTGCCCCCGGGGACGTCGTCCTGCCCGGAGTGCCTGGAGCCCACCCGGCATCTCCGGCTGATCGGCAGCCGGCCGCGGCTCGACCTGCGGCACGGCGAGGGCACCCCGCTCCGGCTGGGCCGGCACCCCGTCTGGGCCCGGCCCGAGATCTCCGGGGCCCTCCAGTGCGAGCGGGGGGTCTCCCGCTGTCACGCCGTCGTCCAGCTGGCTCCGGACGGCACTCTCTGGCTGACGGAGAACCCCCGTGGCACGGCGAACGGCACGTACGTCAACCACGAGCGGATCCCGCGCGGCAGCCGGGTCCGGCTGAAGGACGGTGACGTGATCGGCCTCGGCGAGAAGGTGGCCTTCACGGTGCTGCTCCCGGACCCGGCCGGATAGCCCGTGCGGCCCCGGGCCGGGACTATGCGGGGCCGACCGCCACGGAACGGCACCGCGCGAGGCCGAAACCGTGCGGATCCGGGTCCGCCCCGGGTCCAGACCGCGCGCGGCCGAGACCGCACGGGTCCGGGACCGCACGGGTCCGGGACCGCCCCGGGCCGGGCCCGCACAGGTCCGGGTCCAGCACCGCCCCGGGCCGAGACCGTGGCGGATCCGGCACCGCCCCGCATCCAGACCGCGCGCGGCCGAGACCGCACGCGGGGCCCCGACCGCGCGGGACCCGGACCGCACGGGCCCCCGGCGGCACCGTTCCCCCGGCTACGGCAGCCCCCGCTCCGGCACGATCACCGCCCGCAGCGGGGCGAGCAGCCGGTTCGCCACGCGCATCCCCTCGTCGGTCGCGAGGTCGTGGCAGGCCAGGACCTCGGCCTGCAACGGCTCCGGACCGCACCGGTCCCCGAAGAGGACCAGCGCCTCGCGCGGCCGGTGCCGCCGGGACAGCCACAGCAGTCCCTGCGCGTCCTTGGCCTGTCGGCGGACCTCCTGTGCCCAGTAGCGGGTCTGGGGGTAGTCGTCGGAATCCAGCAGCCAGGTCGTCTGGCACACGGCGGCCAGGTCCTCCTCGGTGCGCAGGGAGACGAGGGTGAGGTCGGTCCCCGTGACGATCTCCGCGAGCGTGTACAGGCTGGCCTGCGCCCACTTCACGAGGCGGTGTCCGGTGTCGTGGTCGAAGTCCATGGACCGCAGCAGCACCTCGGCGAGCGCGGTGGTGGGCCGGCGGGCGGCGTAGAGGTAGGGGTAGGGGTCCTCGGTGGTGCCGTCGAAACGGCTGCCGCCGAACAGGACGTGCTGCGTGGTCTTGTTGAAGTCGGTCGCCGGGTATTCGGTGCGGCAGCAGCGCCACAGCCGGGTGCCGGCCGGGAGCACGGTGCACCGGGGCCGCACACCGTCCGCCGGAGGAGGCTGCTTGGTCATCGGTCGCCCTCCACCAGGGCCAGGGCGGCGGCCGCCAGTCGGTCGTCGGGCACCCGGCCGAGCAACTCGGCGGGGGTACCTCCCAGCCAGGAGTTGCCGCCCAGCCACCAGTCGGCGGCCCCCCAGGGGTCCCGGTCGGCGAGGAGGATGCGGTTGATGCGGACGACGATGTCGAGCGGGCGCCCGGTCTCCGGGTCGAACTGGAAGTCGGGGCTGCGCCGCGCGGCCCGAGGGTCCTCCGGGTCGTTCAGCACGATGACGTCGGCCGGGCCCGTCCCGGCGACGGCGGTCCCGTCGGGTGCGACCGCACGCGAGGGCGCGGCGAGCAGGCGCCGCCGGGCGGCGGCGAGGACGGCGGCGACGGGATCGACGTCCGCATCGGCGGCGGCAGCGGCAGCGAGACCGGTGTCGGGGTCGTCCGGGGGGCCGCCCCTGTCGGGAGCGTCGGCGGCCGGCGCCGCGTAGAGGGCTTCCAGGGCGGCGAGGACGGCGTCCGGGGCGGGCGCCGCGGACAGCGCGACGGCCGACCGCTCCTGCCGGCTCAGCATCGTGCCCAGTTCGCCCGCGTCGTCGGGCACGGGCCACAGGGACTGGAGGACGGCGGTCACGGCCCGGGCGGCCCGGGCGGGGTCCGCGCCGGCCGCCCGGAGTCCCTCCAGCCGGGCCAGGAAGGCCTCGTACTGCTCGTCGTCCAGCCACCGTCTGATCTCGGCACGGTTGCGCGCGAGCAGGGCCAGCAGCTCATGGGTGTCCAACGGTGTTCCCTTCGTGCCGGACGGGTGCGGTACTGCCTTGGTGGATGAAGGGCGCCCAGACCTCCAGTGGCAGCGCGGGCTTCCCGGCGACCCGCGCGGCCAGCGGCCTGGACAGGCCGGGGACGGCGGGGCGTCGGGCGTCGAGGGCCCACAGCTGGGTCCGCCGCAGCGCCCGGGCGGGGTCCGTGCCCTCGGCCAGGAAGTGGTGCAGAACGTTCATCAGGACGGCCGCGCCGCGGTCCGCCACGGCCCACTTGGAGCCGATGACGTCGGCGGCGCCCCGGGCGACGAACGCCGTCGTGAGGGTGAGCGTCTCGTCGTGGTCGCGGGTGCTGAGGTCGGTCTCGCAGGCGCTGAGCACGATCAGCGGCCCGGCCGCGCCGGGCGGGCCGGCGGGCGCCCCCAGCAGTTGCCGCACGGTCAGCACGCCGATGTCGTCCTCGCCGCCCTCGCGCACACCGGAGCCGTACGCGGGCCGGGGGTGCAGCAGCAGCCCGGACACGGTGGGCCGGCCCCCGGCGATCCCGTGGGCACTGAACTGCACCAGGGTCGCGGGCCGTTCACCGGTGCCCCCGGGCAGCAGCGGGAGCAGTTCCCCGGGCGTGCCGTCCACGGGCGCGTCGAGGTCCATGAGGTCGCCGTAGCAGCGGGCCGCCGGATAGCGGTCGCGCAGCCCCTGGATCTCGAACAGGGCGTACGCGAGGGTGCCCCGCGGATCCGCGACGAGCACCGGGGCGTCGGCCACCGGGAGCCGCTCGCGGGCCGCCGACCGTACGAACTCGGCGCCCGAGGCCGCGTAGCTGATGACGGCGTGGTCGACGGCGTACGCAGGCCGGTCCCCCACGGTGCCGCCGAGCCGGGCCGCGTGCCAGGGCACGGACCCGAGGTTCCCGGCGGGCAGGAGCACCAGCCGCACCGGGTCGTCGGGGGTGGCGGGCCGGCCGGGCCGGGCGACCCCGAGGACCGGCTCCAGCACGGCGGGCCCGGCCCAGGCGCACACCTCCTCCAGTGCGCCCTTCCACACCTCCACCGCTCGTGTCGGGGTCCGGTCCGTGGCCGCGGAGGTGAACGCGGCGTAGGCGGACCGGTCACGGGCCGCGTCCAGGTACGCCTCCAGCGGCGCGCGCTCCGCCCCGGCCAGCCCGGGCAGTTCCACGGTGAGCGGCGCCGCCCCGGGCCGCACCACCAACGCCCATCCGGGCCCGTCACCGCCCCCGGCGACCAGGTGCACCACGGCGTCCACCCCGACCCGCCCGGCGGTGTCCGCGAGCTCCTGCCAGGCCGGCACCGCGACGGGCGCGGCCCGGTCCCGCAACGCCTCCAGCGCGCGCCGCCGCAGGGTGCTCGGGATGAGCGCTCCGGCCTCCGTCCCGCGGCCGACGGCTCCCGGCGCGTCCGCGGCCGCCGCGGCGCCCGTTCCTCCCTCGGCTCCCTCGGCTCCCTCGGCTCCCTCGCGGACGGCCTTCCTCCACTGCGCGGCGAGGTCGTCCCGGCCGCACTCCTCCAGTTGCTCCGGCACGCTCGCGGACGCGGCGACCGCCCGGAGCACGAGGGCCCGGCCGGCTTCCACGACCCGCAGGGCCGTGGCCGCGTCACCGCTCTCCGCGGCCCAGACGGCGGCCGCGACCCCGCGGTCGGCGGCCGCGCGGGCCGCCGAGAGACCGTGTTCGGCGCCGATCTGGAGGAGGACGTCCTCGGCGACCTTCTCCAGCAGCCGTTCGATCGCTTCGAGGGCGCGTGCGGTGTCGCCGTCCGCGCCGCGGCGCCGGAGGAAATCGGCGAGCAGCCGGTAGACCTCCTGTGCGGTGCCGCAGGAGGTGTGGTCGCCGATGGCCGCGCGGGCCGCCTCCAGTTCCTCGATCGCCTGGTCGAGGGCGGCCGGCTCGCCCCGGCGCTCGTGCTCGATGCCGAGGACGAGGGCGATCCCCGTCCGGGTGCGGATGTCCTGGTCGGCGACGACGGTGGGGCCGCCCAGCGATTCCCGGATCCGGTCGACCTCGGCCAGCAGGCTGCCGGCGGACGGGGTGACGAACTGCTCCAGGGCCCGGGTCATGACCCGCACCGCCGGCATCACCCCGCGCAGGACCACGGGCAGCGCGGGGTGTTCCTGCGACTCGCGCAGATACGCCACCGCCCGGCGCAGCGGCGGTCCCGCCGTGCCGCCCGCCCGTCCGATGGCCAGGGCCCGGCGCAGTTGGAGGAACCCGAGGATGAACAGGACGGTATTGGCGGACGCGTCGTCCTCGGTCAGTTCCTGGCGCATCTCCAGCAGGATGTCGCCGATCTCGTCGAGGGTGTCGAGGTCGTCGTCGGCCGTCTGGGCGATGCGCTGGTGCAGCAGCAGGGCGCGCCCGGAGTTCACCAGCTCCCGGCCGTGCGGCCCGGTGGGCATGTGCCGGACGACGTCCCCGACGTCGAAGTTGTCGGAGAGCAGCCGTTGCGCGGCCTCGATGTCCGCCAGGTTCCCGCCGCTCATGGAGATGCCCGCCAGTGCTCCGGCGCGCAGGATGTCCAGCACTTCGCCGGGCGCGTCCTGGTCGTGTGACGCCTGGAAGAGCAGTTCCGTCGCCTCGGTGATGCCCTCCGCGTCCGCCGTGCGCAGGGAGAGGCCGAGTCGGGCGAGTCCGGCGGTGGCGCGGTCCTGCCAGGAGTCGAGGGGGAGGTCATGTACCGCCTGCTTCGCCTCGTCCTCGCTCAGGATGCCCGGTCCCATCACCTCCAGCACCGGCAGCAGCTGGTCCATGGTCCGCCGCGCCTCTTCGGCGACGTCCGTGCCGGACGCGGTGGCGCCGGACGCGGTAGTGCCGGACGCGGTGGTGCCGGACGTGGTGGTGCCGGACGCGGTGGTGTCCGCGCCGGACGCGGTGGTGTCCGCCTCCTCCGCGGTGGTGCCGGGCGACGGCGCGGAGTCCGGCAGACCGTCGATGAGTTCCATGGCGACGTTGAGGAAGTTCGCCACCTGCGGCGGCATCGTCCCCGTCGCGCTGGCGAGGGCCCCCAGTTCCAGCAGGGTGGCCGGGTCGTCGGCCGACTGCATCTTCTGGAGCATCCGCGACCACTGGTGCAGGGCGGGCTGGTGCGCGGCGTCGGCCGTCTCGGTCAGTTCCGCCAGCAGCGTGCCGACCTCGGCCAGGTCGTCGCGCAGCCCGGATCCGCCGGGTGCCATGAAGGCGGCGCCGACCGACACCAGGTGCAGGAAGTCCTCGCGTCCGCGCATGGCCAGGTCCGGGAAGCGCGGCACCAGCAGCTTGACCAGCAGATGGGTCTGGGCCTCCCGCCGCCGGACCTGCCGCTCCGTGACGGGGACCGCTTCCCGGGCCTCGCGGAGCAGCGCGGCGGCCTCGTCGCGGCCGCCGGCCCGCTGGTCGGCGAGATACCGCACGGCGAGCAGCGCGCCGCGGGCGGCCCGGTGATCCCGCAGAGCCGCCTCGATCCCTTCCGCCGCCGCCTCCGTCTCCGCCCGCTCCAGTGCGAGCAGCACCTGCTCCGTCTCCCCCGCCGCGGGCGGTTCGGAGCCCTCGCCGGCGGCGATCCACGCCTGGCAGAGTTTCTCGGTCCGGCCGAGCAGGGCCCCGGATCGCCATCCGTCCCCGCCCCCGGCCGCCGTTTCCCGTGTGCCGCTCTCCGTCACGCGCCCCTCCCCGGATGCCGTTCGCCCACATAGTGGCGCGGCTGGGACGGGTGCGGAGGGTGTTCGGCCGTATTTCAGCCGTGACGACCGGCAATCAACCGGGTTCGGGGGAGGTGGGAAGGGAGATGCCCCCGGCATCATCGTGACGGGGGGCGCCCGCGCCGGCCAGGGCTACGGACCGGGGGAGGCCCTCGGCCCGCGGCCGCCCCCTCCCCACAGCGGGGGCCCTGCCGTTACAGCCCGACCCCCACCATCACCGGCTCGTTGACCAGCGTGATCCCGAACGCCTCGCGCACTCCGGCCACGACCTCGCGTGCCAGCGTCAGCAGGTCCTCGGTGGTGGCCTCGCCCCGGTTGGTGAGGGCGAGCGTGTGCTTGGTGGAGATACGGGCGGGTCCGTCGCCGTAGCCCTTGGTGAAGCCGGCCTTGTCGATGAGCCAGGCCGCGGAGGTCTTGGTGTGTCCTTCGCCCGCCGGGTAGGCGGGCGGCTGCGCGCCGTCCCCGAGCCGCTCCCGCACGCGCGCGTGGAAGACGGCGAAGTCGGCGTCGGTGAGGATCGGGTTGGTGAAGAAGGACCCGGCCGACCAGGTGTCGTGGTCCTCGGGGTCGAGCACCATGCCCTTACCGGCGCGCAGCTTGAGCACGGTCTCCCGGGCCTCGGCCAGCGGCACCCGGTCGCCGGCCTCGACGCCCAGCGCGCGGGCGGTCTCGGGGTACTTGAGGGGCGCTGACAGTCCGCCGGCGTCCTCCAGCGCGAAGCGGACGCGCAGCACGACGTACCGGTCGGGTTCGGCCTTGAAGCGGCTGTGCCGGTAGGAGAAGGCGCACTCCTCGTTGCTCAGCGCGACCGTCTCGCCGGCGTGGCGGTCGTAGGCGATGACCTCGGTGATCGTGGAGGAGACCTCCTGGCCGTACGCGCCCACGTTCTGGAGGGGGGTGGCGCCGGCCGAGCCGGGGATGCCGGCCAGGCACTCGATGCCGGCGAGGCCGGCCTCCACGGTGCGGGCGACGGCGTCGGTCCACACCTCGCCGGCCGCCAGTTCCAGCGTCGTGCCGGTGAGTTCGTATCCGCTGGTGGCGATGTGCAGGGCGGTGCCCGCGAAGCCCTTGTCGCCGATGACGAGGTTGGAGCCGCCGCCGATGACGAGCAGCGGAGTGCCGTCGGCGTCCGCCCGGCGCACGGCGGCGACCACCTCGGCGTCGGTCGTCGCGGTCACCAGCCGGGTGGCGGGGCCGCCCAGCCGGAAGGTGGTCAGCGGGGCGAGCGGGGCGTCGTGGAGTTCCAGCACGCGCCCAAGCCTACGAGACGGCACCGACAGCCCCGCCCGCGCCTGCTCCGCGCACGCACCGCGCGGGGAAGGGGCTCCGGACACGCGTAAGGGGCGCCTCGCAAGGAAGAACGCCCCTTACACACTGCTGGGCCCCCGGGCCCCGGGGCTCGCCCTCCTCAGGCCAGCCGCACGACCGCCCGCGACATCCCGAGCACCTTCTGCCCGCCGCTGGTCACCGTCAGGTCGACCCGTACGGTGCGGTCGTCGAGCTTGGCCGCGACCTTGCCGGCGACCTCGATGACGGCGCCCAGGTCGTCGTCGGGCACGACGACCGGCTTGGTGAAGCGCACGCCGTAGTCGACGACCGCGCCCGGGTCGCCGGTCCAGTCGGTGACGACACGGATCGCCTCGGCCATGGTGAACATGCCGTGGGCGATGACGTCCGGCAGGCCGACCTCCTTGGCGAACCGCTCGTTCCAGTGGATCGGGTTGAAGTCCCCGGAGGCACCCGCGTACTGCACGAGGGCGGCGCGGGTCACGGGAAAGGACCGGGCCGGCAGCTCGGTGCCGACCTCGACGTCGTCGTAAGCGATCTTCGCCGTCATGTCAGCTCTCCTCGGCGGCGCGCGCCACCAGCTTGGTCCAGGCGGTGACGACGTGCTCGCCGGCCTCGTCGTGGACCTCACCGCGGATGTCGAGGATGTCGTTGCCCGCCATCGACTTGATGCCTTCGATGGTCGAGGTCACCGTGAGCCGGTCACCGGCGCGCACCGGGCGCCGGTAGGCGAACTTCTGGTCGCCGTGCACCACCCGGCTGTAGTCGAGGCCGAGCTGCGGGTCCTGGACGACCTGTCCCGCGGCCTTGAACGTGATGGAGAACACGAAGGTCGGCGGGGCGATCACATCGGAGTGCCCGAGCGCCTTCGCGGCCTCCGGGTCGGTGTACACCGGGTTGGTGTCCCCCACGGCCTCCGCGAACTCACGGATCTTCTCCCGGCCGACCTCGTAGGGGTCGGTGGGCGGGTAGGTCCGCCCCACGAAGGACTGGTCGAGCGCCATGGGCTCGGCACCTCCTGGTTGCTCTGCTGACCGGTGTTGCTCTGCTGACCGGTGTTGCTCTACTGGCCGGTACGGGTCGCTCAACGACGCGAGGCCGCCCCCGATCACTCGGGGACGGCCTCGCGTACGAGCCTGATTTATCGCGTTTCGCGGTGCGCGGTGTGCGCGTTGCAACGCGGGCAGTGCTTCTTCATCTCAAGACGGTCCGGGTTGTTACGCCGGTTCTTCTTGGTGATGTAGTTCCGCTCCTTGCACTCCACGCAGGCCAGCGTGATCTTCGGGCGGACGTCGGTGGCAGCCACGTGAGTGCTCCTTGACGAACGGATGGGACATTTAACGCAAGAAAGAGTAGCCGATCGAAGGACCGACCCCGCAATCGGCTACTGACAGTAGCGGTGACCGGACTTGAACCGGTGACACAGCGATTATGAGCCGCTTGCTCTACCGACTGAGCTACACCGCTGCGATGCGATCGGGCCCCGCCTGACGGCGGGAACCTCTCACACCAGAGCCCCAATACGGAATCGAACCGTAGACCTTCTCCTTACCATGGAGACGCTCTGCCGACTGAGCTATTGGGGCGAGCGATGAAGACATTACACGGTCCGCCGCCGTTCGCCCAAATCCGTTTCCCGGGCCTCTCCGGCGGCCCCGGCGGGACCTGCCCGCGCACCTCCGCCCGGACCTCCCCCGGCCCCTTTCCCGCAGGTCCCGCGGGTCCCCTGCGCCCGTCCGGCCCCCCGGAACCACACCGGTACGACTATTGCGCTCCTCCCCGACAGCGCCGGACGGCCGCCCTAGGCTCGACTCACTCTGCGTGATCTTCCCCGCCGACGAGCCCCGCGCGGCCCACCCCCACAAGCCCACCGCCCCTCTCCCCCTCCCCGTCCCCCTCACCGCCGAGCCACTGGAGCGCGATGCCCGACAGTCAGCCGCAGCCGCCCCACTCGCCGTGCCCGTCCCCGCCCGCGCCGCCCGCCCCGCCGTCACCGCCCTCGACGTCCTCCCCCGGCGCGTCGGACGGTCCCGCGGACGGGCGGCCCGACCCGGCCGTCCTGCTGCTGTGCGGCGCGCGCCTCACGGACGGCCGGACCGTCGACGTACGGCTGAGCCACGGACGCATCGAGGCGGTCGGTACGGCCGGCAGCCTGGCCCCCGGCCCGTCCCGCGGCGCCGGAACCCGTCTGGACCTCGGCGGCTACCTCCTGCTGCCCGCCCCCGCGGAGCCCCACGCCCACGCCGACACCGCCCTGTCCGCGGACTCCGACGGCCCCGTCCCGTACGCCCCCCTGGACGTCCAGCGCCGCGCCACGGAGGCCGCGCTGCTGCAACTCGGCCACGGCGCGACCGCGCTCCGCGCCCACGTGCGGGTGGGCGACGTCCAGGGGCTCGGCGCACTGGCCGCCGTGCTCCGGGCCCGGCGCGGCCTGCGCGGACTCGTGGAGCTGACCACGGTGGCGATGCCCCGGGTGCTGACCGGGCTGGCCGGCGCGGACGGGCTCGCGGTGCTGCGGGACGCGGTGAAGATGGGCGCCTCCGTGGTCGGCGGCTGCCCGGACCTCGACCCCGATCCGACCGGGTACGTGGAGGCCGTCCTGGCCGTCGCCTCCGAGCACGGCTGCCCCGTCGACCTGCACACCGACGCGGCCGACCCGGCCCGCCTGGCCCGCCTCGCCGCGATGGCCGGCGGGCTGCGCCCCGGCGTGACCCTCGGCCCTTGCAGCGCCCTGGCCCACCTCCCCGCCGAGGCCGCCACCCGCACCGCCGACCAACTGGCCGCCGCCGGGGTGACGGTGGTCTGTCTCCCTCAGGGCGGCTGCGGCTCCGTGGAACGCCGCGGCACGGCGCCCGTACGGCTGCTGCGCGCCGCCGGCGTGCGCGTCGCGGCCGGCAGCGGCGCCCTGCGGGACGTGTCCAATCCGGTCGGCCGCGGCGACCCGCTGGAAGCCGCCTACCTCCTCGCCTCCCGCCACGGCCTGCGCCCCGAGGACGCCTACGACACCGTCAGCGCGGCCGCCCGGGCGGCCCTGGGCCTCCCCGAGGTCCGGCTCGAGGCGGGATTCCCCGCCGACCTCCTCGCGGTCCGGGGCGACCGGCTGCCCGCCGCGCTGTCGCTGGCGTACAGCCGGATCGTGATCCACCGGGGCCGGGTGGTGTCGCGCACGAGCGCGGTCCGCGAGTACTGCGACTCCGCGGCGGCCGCGGGGCTGGGGCTGCCGCGGCAGGGGCGGGGCGAGGTGTCGTGAACCCGGCGCATCGCCGCGCCCGTTCACGCGTTCGACCTGGGCGGCGGACGGGGCCGTTCGGGCGTACGGTCGAAGGCATGCGCATTGTCATCGCTGGAGGTCATGGTCAGATCGCGCTGCGGCTCGAGCGCCTGCTCGCCGCGCGCGGGAACGCCGTCGCGGGCATCGTCCGCAAGGCCGAGCAGGCCGACGACCTGCGGGCCGTCGGCGCCGAACCGGTCGTGCTGGACCTGGAGTCGGCGTCGGTGGAGGAGGTGGCGGAGCGGCTGCGGGGTGCGGACGCGGCGGTGTTCGCGGCGGGAGCCGGTCCGGGCAGCGGGACGGCCCGCAAGGAGACCGTGGACAAGGGCGCCGCGGTCCTGTTCGCGGACGCGGCGGTCCGGGCGGGCGTACGGCGCTTCCTGGTGGTGTCGTCGTACGGCGCGGACGCCGGCCACCAGGGCTCCGAGGTCTTCGACGTCTACCTGCGCGCCAAGGGCGAGGCGGACGCGTACGTCCGGGGCCTGGACGCCCTCGACTGGACGATCGTGCGTCCGGGTTCGCTGACGGACGACCGGGGTTCGGGTCTCGTCCGGCTGGAGGCGCACACGGGCCGCGGCGCGATCCCGCGCGACGACGTGGCCGCCGTCCTGGCGGAGCTGCTGGACACCCCGGCGACGGCCGGCCTGACCCTGGAGCTGATCGGCGGGTCGACGCCGGTGTCGGTGGCGGTGAAGTCGGTGGCGGGCAACTGAGGCCCGCCATCCGGCGGCGGCAGCCGGGCGCGGCTGAGGCGGGACGCTCCGGGCCTCCGAACGTCCCGACGGTCAGAACAGTGGCAGCTGGCCGGGTATCTCGGCCACGACGTACCCGTCCAACGACGGCTGCGCCGCACCCAGTTGCGCCGTCCGGCGGGAGCCGGGGCAGGAGGTGAGCCGCCCGCTCTCCCGCGCCCCGGGCGGATCGTGCCGGGCGAACCGCCCGGCGACGACGGCGATCTCGCGACGGCACTCGGGGCAGGTTCTGCGGCGGCTGGACATGGGGCCAGTGTGCCCGAGCGCACCCCCCGCGCCCCTTCCGCCCCGCGGCCGACGCGATCCGCCGCTCGGGGCCGCGCTTGCTTCCCGCTCCCGTCCCGCCCAGCCCCGCGCGGCCCGCCGGCCTCGGACGCCCCGCTTGCCCCACTTGCCCCACCGGCCGCGTCGGCCGCGTCGGCCGCTCTCGCCGCGCGGAAGTGCGCCCTTCTCCCTAGCATCCGTACATGTGGCACACACTTTCGAGGAACTCGTGGAGAAGCAGCGCGCGGCGGACGAGGCCCACACGCGGGTCCTGCACCTGCGGGACGCGTACGGCGCCCCCACCGCCGCCCCCTGGTCGGAGATCCAGACCGACACCTACGAAACCGCCTGGCGCGCCTGGCGCGACCTCGCCCGTGACGCCCAAGCCGCGGTGACCGAGTACGCCAGGAACGAGGGCAGACAGCGCACGGACGTCGAGGAGGACGTGAAACGCGCCGCGAAGTCGCCCGAGGCGCCCCCCGAGGAGGGATGAGACCGCCCGGGAAGGGTGAACCGGCCGAGGGGACGGCGAATGACACGGCCCCGCGGCGGAACGCGGCGACGCCCTGTCCGGCGGGATCCGCGCTGCTCCGGGGATTCACTCGGACGGGCCGCACCGCAGCGCCGCCGATCGCCCCGATCGCCGGAACGGCCGGCTCGCCGAGGAGCGCGGCAGGCCGGAGCGCGACAAAGAACGGCAGGATCGGACAGTTGAGAGGCCGTCAGGTACAGGGAGCCGCCCTGGACGACCTCCGAGCGCAGGAGTGGACACCCGTGAACGGGCCGACGGCCGGACCCACACGGCACCACACGAGCGCCCGGCACCCCACACAGAGATCAGCGCGCGGAAAACGCGAAACCCCCTCCGGCCTGCTGTAAGCGCAGGTCGGAGGGGGTTTCCCTCAGCGTGGCGGCGCCAGGATTCGAACCTGGGAAGGCTGAGCCGGCAGATTTACAGTCTGCTCCCTTTGGCCGCTCGGGCACACCGCCGGGTTTGCTGCCGTTCGAACCGCTTTTCGGCGGTGCTCCCTGGCAACGACGTAAACGATACCTGATGGAGGGGGGTGCTCCGCCACCTGGATTCCGCGGCGCCGGGAGAGAGCCGGGTGGCTAGGCTTGTCCGGATGCGGCCCGCGTCTGACGCCGGGCTCGGCGGCAGCTCTGGACGCCGACACGCACCCGACAGCCACCCCGATACAAGGAGCCACAGGACATGGCCGACTCCAGTTTCGACATCGTCTCGAAGGTCGAGCGGCAGGAGGTCGACAACGCCCTCAACCAGACCGCCAAGGAGATCTCGCAGCGCTACGACTTCAAGGGCGTCGGTGCCTCGATCTCGTGGTCCGGCGACAAGATCCTGCTGGAGGCGAACTCCGAGGACCGGGTGAAGGCTGTCCTCGACGTCTTCCAGTCGAAGCTGATCAAGCGCGGTATCTCGCTGAAGGCGCTGGACGCGGGCGAGCCGCAGCTCTCCGGCAAGGAGTACAAGATCTTCGCGTCGATCGAGGAAGGCATCTCCCAGGAGAACGCCAAGAAGGTCGCCAAGATCATCCGCGATGAGGGCCCCAAGGGCGTCAAGGCGCAGGTCCAGGGCGACGAGCTGCGCGTCAGCTCCAAGAGCCGCGACGACCTGCAGGCCGTCATCGCCCTGCTCAAGGGCAAGGACTTCGACTTCGCACTTCAGTTCGTGAACTACCGGTAGGCATCCGGTACCGGTGGCCCCGCGCCACCGGGAACGAGGAGGGGCGGGCTCCCGGCCGGCGCCCGCCCTTCTCGACGGCCGGTCACGCCCTGGGGCGGGCTCAGTCGCGCGAGTTGCCGAACAGGATGCGGTAGGCGATCAGGAGCACGAGGGAACCGCCGATCGCCGCCGCCCAGGTGGCGCCGTCGTAGAAGTCCTTGGTGATGGGGTGGTCGAGCCAGCGGGCCGATATCCAGCCGCCGATGAACGCGCCCGCGATGCCGATGATGGTCGTGCCGATGAAGCCGCCCGGGTCGCGGCCCGGCAGCAGAACCTTGGCGATGACTCCGGCCAGCAGCCCCAGAATGATCCAGCTGATGATGCTCATGCCCTGAACCTGCCCTCTCGTGCTGTGCCCGCACTGTCCCGGCACTGTGATGTCGCTCCGGTCCGGCTGTGCGTTCGTGCGTCATGTGCGTGTTCGTGCGGTGTTGTGGGGGACGACGCCGGGACGGCGCGCTCCGGTTCCCCTCGCCATGGAGGTGCGGTCCATGACACAGTCCGGATCGGCCGGCCCGGGGGGCGGGTGGTGGCCGCCCTGGCCAGCGGCCCTGAAGGGCCCTGACGGCCCCCTGGAGGGCCCGCGACCGGCAACTGCTCGTCCTCGGTCATGCGTTCATGATGCGGGCCGCCACTGACGACCGGGTCCGGGCTGTGGACGACGGGCCGGTTGTGGACGAGCGAGCCACCCGTGCGGGTGGGGCGGGTGCGTCAGCGTGCGGTGAACGGCCGGTCCGAGGGCACGATTTCGCGGCCCAGCGGAAGCAGTGAGACCGGGATCAGCTTGAAGTTGGCGATGCCGAACGGGATGCCGATGACCGTGAGACAGAGGGCGATGCCGGTGGTGATGTGCGCCAGGGCCAGCCACCAGCCGGCGAGAACCAGCCAGAGGACGTTGCCGACGCAGGACGGGGCGCCCGCGTCGCGGCGTTCGACCGTCGTGTAGCCGAAGGGCCACAGGGCGTAGACGCCGATCCGGAAGGCCGCGAGGCCGAACGGGATGCCGATGATCGTGACGCAGAGCAGCAGGCCCGCCAGCATGTATCCGAGGAAGAGCCAGAAGCCGCTGAGGACGAGCCAAATGACGTTCAGGATGGTCTTCACTGGTGGCGACCTGCCATCTTCTCGAGACGGGCGATGCGCTCGGCCATCGGCGGATGCGTCGAGAACACCCTGGACAGTCCCTGGCCCGGGCGGAACGGGTTCGCGATCATCATGTGGCTCGCGGTCTCGATGCGGGGCTCAGGGGGCAGCGGGAGCTGTCGGGTGCCGGTCTCGAGCTTGCGCAGGGCGCTGGCGAGGGCCAGGGGGTCACCGGTGAGCCGGGCGCCGGAGGAGTCGGCCTCGTACTCGCGGGAGCGGCTGATGGCGAGTTGGATGACGGAGGCGGCCAGCGGGCCCAGGATCATGATCAGGAGCATGCCGAGGAGGCCGGGGCCGTCGTCGTCGTTGGAGCGGCCGATCGGGATCAGCCAGGCGAAGTTGACCAGGAACATGATCACGGAGGCGAGGGCGCCGGCGACCGAGGAGATGAGGATGTCCCGGTTGTAGACGTGGCTCAGCTCGTGGCCGATGACGCCGCGCAGCTCACGCTCGTCGAGGAGGCGGAGGATGCCTTCGGTGCAGCACACCGCGGCGTTGCGCGGGTTGCGGCCGGTGGCGAAGGCGTTGGGGGCCTCGGTCGGGGAGATGTACAGGCGGGGCATGGGCTGGCGGGCCTGCGTGGAGAGCTCGCGGACCATGCGGTAGAGAGCGGGAGCCTCGAACTCGCTCACCGGGCGGGCGCGCATCGCGCGCAGGGCCAGCTTGTCGCTGTTCCAGTACGCGTAGGCGTTGGTGCCGAGCGCGACCAGGACCGCGACGACGAGCCCGGTGCGGCCGAAGAAGCTGCCGATGACGATGATGAGTGCGGACAGTCCCCCGAGGAGAACTGCGGTCCTGAGCCCGTTGTGCCGGCGGTGCACGGTACGCCCTCCAAGTCGTGCGGCAGGGGAACCCTTTGCTTGCTGATCTTGCCCTTTGGTCTGCGGAGCCACGGGTGTCGTGGTGTCACGTCCAGTGGAACCTCCCGTTTTGGTCAACGCCAGGCGAGGTCCACTGGTTCCCTTGTCCGCCCGTGGGCATGCGTGGGCCGTCCGGGTGAGGGACCGCGGTGGGGGGCGACGGCTCAGAACAGGGCGGTGTCCGCGAAGCGCAGGATCAGCTGGGGAGCTCCGGAGAGGGCGACGGCGAGGACCGCGGTGAGGGTGAGGGCGGCGGTGAGGGGGGCGGGGACGCGGTGCCTGACGGGTTCGCCCTGGGGGGCGCGGAACAGCAGTGCCGTCCACTGGAGGTAGTAGTACAGGGCGATCACCACGTTGACTGCCATGACGACGGCGAGCCAGCCCAGTCCCGCGTCGACGGCGGCGGAGAAGACGGTGACCTTGGCGAAGAGGCCGATGACGCCCGGCGGCAGTCCGGCCAGGCAGAGCAGGAAGAAGGCCAGGAGGAGGGCGGCCAGGGGGTTCTTCGCGTAGAGGCCCCGGTAGTCGGTGAGGCAGTTCGCCGGGTTCGTACGGCCGACGAGGGCCGCCACCGCGAAGGCGCCGAGGTTCACGGCGGCGTACATGAGGGCGTAGGCGACGGTGGAGCCGATCGCGTGGTCGCGGTCGTCGGAGTACGCGGCGGCGGCGATCGGGACGAGGAGGTAGCCGGCCTGGCCGACGGACGACCAGGCGAGCAGGCGGACGGCGCTGTACGCGCGCGTGGCGCGCTGGCGGAGGGCGCCGGCGTTGCCGACGGTCATGGTGAGGGCGGCCAGCGCGGCGAGGGCGGGGCCCCACACGTCGGCGTACGCGGGGAAGGCGACGACCGTGACCAGGATGAGGCCGGAGAAGCCGACGGCCTTGCCGACGACCGACAGGTAGGCGGCGACGGGGAGGGGGGCGCCGATGTAGGTGTCGGGGACCCAGAAGTGGAAGGGGACGGCGGCCGTCTTGAAGGCGAAGCCGACGAGGGTGAGGACGACGCCGGTCTGGGCGAGGGTGTGCAGCTGGCCGTCCACGGCCTGGATGCGGTCGGCGACCAGGGTGAGGTGGAGGGTGCCGGTCGTGGCGTAGACGAAGCTGATGCCCAGGAGGCTGACGGCGGTGGCGGTGACGGAGGACAGGAAGAACTTCAGGGCCGCCTCGGAGGACCTTCGGTCGCCGTGCCGGATGCCGACGAGGGCGAAGGCGGGCAGGGAGGCGACCTCCAGGGCGACGACGAGGGTGGCGAGGTCGCGGGAGGCGGGCAGGAGGGCGGCGCCGGCGGCGGACGACAGCAGCAGGAACCAGAACTCGCCTTCGGGGAGCCGCTTGCGGGCGTCCTTCAGGGCCGTGACGGACAGGAGGGCGGCCAGGAGCGCCCCCGCGAGGACCAGGAACTGGATGACCAGGGTGAAGCGGTCGGCCGTGTAGCTGCACGCGCGCGGGTCGCCGGTGAGGCAGAAGGTGGAGCGGTCGCCGTCCAGGAGGGGCAGCAGGAGGGCCGTGGACGTGGCGAGCCCGGCGACGGACAGCCAGCCGAGGAGCGGCTTCCTGCTGTCGGAGACGAACAGGTCGGCGACGAGGACGACGAGGCCGACGAGCGCCGCGAGGGTGGGCGGGGCGATCGCGAGCCAGTCGACGGACTGGACCACCGACGCGGCCAGGGGCTGGGCCAGGGAGCTCATCGGGTGCCTCCTGCGAGGAGCTGCTGCACGGCCGGGTCGGTCAGGCCGAGCAGGGCCTTGGGCCAGAGGCCGGCGACGACGGTCAGGACGACGAGCGGTGTCCAGGCCGCGAACTCGTAACGGCGGACGTCGGTGAGCCGCGGGGCGTCCTGCGGGAGGGCGCCCATGCAGACGCGGCGGACCACGACGAGCAGGTAGGCGGCCGTCAGCAGCGTGCCGAACGCGGCGATGGCGGTGAAGGTGAGGAAGGCGGGGCGGCTGAGGTCGTCGGCGGGGTCGAAGGCGCCGAACAGGGCCAGCATCTCGCCCCAGAATCCGGCCAGGCCGGGCAGGCCGAGCGAGGCGACCGCGGCGAAGGCGAGGAGGCCGCCGAGGCGGGGCGCCCTGCCGTAGAGGGCGGCGCCGGTGGCCTCGGCGAGGGTGTCGAGGTCGGTCGTGCCGGTGCGGTCCTTCAGGCCGCCGACCAGGAAGAAGAGCAGGCCGGTGATGAGGCCGTGGGCGATGTTGGCGAACAGGGCGCCGTTCACGCCGGTCGGGGTCGTGGAGGCGATGCCGAGCAGGACGAAGCCCATGTGACCCACGGAGGAGTAGGCGATGAGGCGCTTGAGGTCGCCCTTGGCGCCCTGCTTGGCGAGGGCCAGGCAGGCCAGGGATCCGTAGATGATGCCGACGACACCGAAGGCGGCGAGGTACGGCGCGAAGGTGTGGAAGCCGTCGGGCGCCACCGGGAGGAGGATGCGCACGAACCCGTACGTGCCCATCTTCAGCAGGACACCGGCCAGCAGGACCGAGCCGACCGTCGGGGCGGCGGTGTGGGCGTCGGGCAGCCAGCTGTGCAGCGGCCACATCGGGGTCTTGACCGCGAGCCCGATCCCGATCGCCAGCACGGCGACGACCTGCACGGATGCGGTCAGCGACCGGCCGTTGTCAGTGGCGAGTGCCACCATGTCGAACGTGCCCGCCTCGAGTCCGATCAGGAGCAGGCCGAGGAGCATGACCACGGATCCGAGCAGGGTGTACAGGATGAACTTCCAGGCCGCCTGGGTCCGGCCCTCGCCGCCCCAGCGGGCGATGAGGAAGTACATCGGGATCAGGACCGTCTCGAAGGCGAGGAAGAACAGCAGCAGGTCGAGGACGACGAAGGTGGCGAGGGTGCCGCACTCGAGGACGAGCAGGAGCGCGACGAAGGCCTTCGGGCTGGGGCCCGCGGGCGGGTTGAAGTAGGAGTAGAGCGCGCAGAGGAAGGTCAGCAGCGCGGTCAGGACCAGAAGGGGGAGGGAGATGCCGTCGATGCCGAGGTGGATGCGCACGTCGAGTGCGGGGATCCAGCTGATGTCGGTCGTGGCCTGCATCTTCGACGGCTGGTCGTGGTCGAAGCCGAGCGCGAGGACGATCGCGGCGGCGAGGATCACGCCGGTCACGGTCACGCCGTGCCGCAGCACGGCCTGCTCGGGTGACGTCCCCTTCAGGCCGGGCGGGGCCGGGAGGAGAGCGGCGGCGGCCCCGAGGAACGGGCCGACGACGATGAACGCCAGAAGGAACTGCATCACGGACTCGCTGATATCGATCACGTCTGCTCACGCTCCCGTGGCGACGAGGAGGGCGGCGACCGCCAGGACGACGGTGCCGGCGAGCAGCGCGCTCACATAGGTCTGGACGTTGCCGGTCTGGGCGCGCCGTACGGCGGTGCCGAGCCAGCGGGGCAGGGTGCCCGCGCCGCGTACGTAGGTGTCGACGACCTCGCGGTCGAGGAACCGGACGAGGCTCGCTCCGCCCTGCACCGGGCGGACGAACAGGGCCCGGTAGACGGCGTCCAGGTGGAAGCCGGCGGCCGCGTGGCGGTGGAGCGGGCCGAGCAGGAGCCGTCCGGGGTCGGCCGGGTCGGGGGCGGAGGCGATGTTCCCGTAGGCGGGCGCGTGGGTGGCGATGGCCTCGGCCTCGACCTGTCCGGCGTCGGCCTCGGGGTGGGCGGCGACCGCGCCCAGGGGGACGCGGGCGGTGGCGGTGGTGTGCCGCCAGGCTCCGTAGAGGACGAGGGCTCCGGCCAGGGCGAGGCCGGTGCCGAGGACGGAGGTGGTGAGGGTCGGGGCGAGGGCGCCGCCGTCGAACCAGTGGGGGAGCGTGCGGTAGGCGAGCCCGCCGAGCGCCAGGGAGGGGACGGCGAGCACCCACAGCACGACGGTCATCGGCAGGGGCTGCCGGCCGTGGTCGGGGGCCTCGGGGCCCCGGCCGCGGAAGGCCAGCAGCCACAGGCGGGCCGCGTAGGCGGCGGTGAGGAGGGCGGTGAACAGGCCGGAGACGAGGACGACCCAGCCGGCGACGGCGGGGGCGTGCTCGGTGTGTCCGGTGGTGACGTGCTCGGCGGCGCCGAGGACGGACTCCTTGGAGAAGAAGCCGCTGAACGGCGGGATCGCGGCGAGCGCGAGGAGCGCCACGGTCATGGTCCAGAAGGCATCGGGGACGCGGTCGCGCAGGTGGCTCATGCGGGACATGGCGGCCAGCGAGTTGGTGCCGGCGGCGTGGATGATCACGCCGGCCGCGAGGAACAGCAGCGCCTTGAAGGCGCCGTGCGACAGGAGGTGGAAGACGGCGGCACCGCGGTCGCCGACCGCTAGGGCGCCGGTCATGTAGCCGAGCTGGCCGATCGTCGAGTAGGCGAGGACGCGCTTGATGTCGTCCTGGGCGAGCGCGGCGAGGGCCGAGCCGGCCATGGTGACGGCGGCCATGACGGCGAGGACGGCCATCGCGGCCTGGGAGGCCTCGAACACCGGGAGGAGACGGGCGACGAAGTAGACACCGGCGGCGACCATCGTCGCGGCGTGGATCAGCGCGGAGACGGGTGTCGGGCCCGCCATCGCGTCCGGGAGCCAGGTGTGGAGCGGGAACTGCGCCGACTTGCCCGCCACGCCCGCCAGGAGCAGCAGGGCGATCAGGGTGGGGTGGTCGAGTCCGCCGTGCGCGACGGCGCCGAGCACCTTCGTGATCTCGAAGGAGCCGGCCTGGGTGGCGAGGGCGAACAGGCCGATGAGGAAGGGGACGTCGCCGAGCTTGGTGACCAGGAAGGCCTTGATGGAGGCGGCGCGGGCCTCGGGGGTCTCCCAGTAGTGGCCGACCAGGAAGTAGGAGCAGATGCCCATGACCTCCCAGCCGACCAGCAGCACGATCAGGTCGCCGGAGTAGACGACCAGGAACATCGCGGAGGTGAACAGGGAGACGAGCGCGGCGTACGAGGGGTAGCGGGGGTCCTCGCGGAGGTAGCCGGTCGAGTAGATCTGCACGCAGGAGGCGACGAGGCCGACCAGGACGGCGACAAGGGCGGCGAAGCCGTCGATGTGCAGGGAGAGCTCGATCGGCACCGAGCCGGTGGGCGTGAGTTCGGTGGCCGCGTCGACGGCCGCGTCACCGCCCTGCCGTACGGCGACCAGGGCGGCCAGGACGACGGAGGTGAGGGTCGGCAGGACGGCGAGCGGGCGGACGAAGCCGGGGGCCGTGCGGCCCAGGAGCAGACCGGCGGCCGCGCCGAGGAACGGCAGGAGGGGGACGAGGACGGCGAGGGTGGTCGTGGTCACGCGGTGGCCTCAGCCTTCTCGGTCCGCTCGGTCGGTTCGGCCGTCCGGGTGCCGCTGTCGGTGCCGTGGCCGTCGGGGTCGTCGGTGTGGGGGCCCTCGGCGGTGTCGCGGAGCCTGTCGATGTCCGCGGTGCCGCGGTTGCGGTGGACGGCGAGGACGATCGCCAGACCGATGCCGATCTCGGCGGCGGCGATGGCGATGGTGAACAGGGTCAGGGCCTGGCCGGAGTGCAGGGTCTCCTCGGCGGTGCGGCTGAGCCACACGTCGAAGGCGACCAGGTTGAGGTTGACGGCGTTGAGCATCAGCTCGACCGACATCAGGACCAGGATGGCGTTGCGCCGGGCCAGGACGCCGTACAGGCCGGTGCAGAAGAGGAGGGCGGAGAGGACGGCGGGGTAGGCGAGGTGCATCAGCGGGCGCCTTCCTGCTCGGAACTCTCTGTGACGATCCGGGAACTTCCGGTGACCCCGCGTGCGTTCACGGGGGGCGGGGTCGACTCCGCCTTCGCCTTGCGGGACAGGACGATCGCGCCGACCAGTGCGGCGAGGAGGAGGACGGAGAGTGCCTCGAAGGGGAGGACCCAGTGCTGGAAGAGGCTCGCGCCGGTGACCTCCGTCGAGCCGGCGGCCGGGCCGTCGAGGTCGATCCAGGTGGTGCGGAAGGCGTCGACGACGACCCACACCAGGGCGGCCGCGGCGGCGACGGCCACGGTGAGGGCGGCCCAGCGGTTGCCGGAGTCGGCGTCCGGGGAGCGGCCGATGGGGGCACGGGTGAGCATCAGACCGAACAGAAGGAGGACGACGACGGAACCGACGTAGATGAGGACCTGCACCCAGGCGATGAATTCGGCGGTGAGCAGGAGGTACTCGACGGCGAGGCCGCCGAGGCTGACCACCAGCCACAGGGCGGCGTGCACGAGTTGCCGGGTGGTGACGGTGACGAGGGCGGCACCGAAGGTGGCCAGACCGACGAGGAGAAAGGCGATCTCGACACCGGTCGGGGAGAGGAAGCCGTGGGCTTCGGCTGCGAGGCTCACGCGTCCCCCTCCCTCTGCTGCGGCTCCGCCTGTTCCTGGGCCTGGGTCGCGGCCAGCTTCTCGGCCGTCTTGCGGGCGGCGGCGATCTCCTTCGGTTCCTCCGCGCCGGGGTCGAGGGCGGGCGGTGCCGGGACGGTCCACATCCACTCGCGGAGCTTGTCGCGTTCGTGGGTGAGCTCGCGGATGTCGGTCTCGGCGTACTCGAACTCCGGGGACCAGAACAGGGCGTCGAAAGGACAGACCTCGATGCAGATACCGCAGTACATGCACAGGGAGAAGTCGATGGCGAAGCGGTCGAGGACGTTCCGGCTGCGTTCACGGCCGCCGGGGGTCGCGGCCGGCACCGTCTCCTTGTGGGAGTCGATGTAGATGCACCAGTCGGGGCACTCACGGGCGCAGAGCATGCAGACCGTGCAGTTCTCCTCGAACAGGCCGATCACCCCGCGGGTGCGGGGCGGGAGGTCGGGCTGGGTTTCCGGGTACTGCTCGGTGACGGTCTTCCTCGTCATCGTGCGGAGGGTGACGGCCAGGCCCTTGGCGAGGCCGCTGCCGGGGATGCGGGACCGGGTGGGCGGGGACGGCTCGGCCATGGTCACTGGATCACCACCTTGACGATGCCGGTGAGGGCGATCTGAGCGAGGGAGAGGGGGACGAGGAGGGTCCAGGACAGCTTCTGGAGCTGGTCCTCGCGCAGCCGGGGGTAGGTGACGCGCAGCCAGATGACGACGAAGGCCAGCAGCGCCGTCTTCAGCAGGGTCCAGACCCAGCCGAGGCCGTCGGCGCCCCAGGGGCCGTGCCAGCCGCCCAGGAAGAGGACGGTGGTCAGACCGCACAGGACGACGATCCCGGCGTACTCGGCGAGGAGGAAGAGGGCGAAGCGGAGACCGGTGTACTCGGTGTACGCCCCGAAAATGATCTCCGAGTCGGCGACGGGCATGTCGAACGGCGGACGCTGGAGCTCGGCGAGGCCCGCGACAAAGAAGACGATCGCGCCGACGATCTGCCAGGGCAGCCACCACCACTCGAACGCGTCGACGATCCCGGGGATCGACACCGTCCCGGCCGCCATCGCCACCGAGGCGGCGGTGAGGAGCATCGGGAGCTCGTAGGCGAGGAGCTGGGCGGCGGTGCGCAGACCGCCGAGGAGGGAGAACTTGTTGGCGCTGGCCCAGCCGGCCATGAGCGAACCGAGGACGCCCACGCCCATCACGGCGAGGACGAAGAAGACACCCGCGTCGACCACCTCGCCGACCGCGCCCTCGCCCGGGCCGATCGGGATGGCGAGGAGAACGAGGAGGTACGGGAGGAGGGCGACGGCGGGGGCGAGCTGGAAGATGCGTCGGTCCGCGCCGGCCGGGACGACGTCCTCCTTCTGCGCGAACTTCACGCCGTCCGCGACGAGCTGGGCCCAGCCGTGGAAGCCGCCGGCGTACATGGGGCCGAGGCGGCCCTGCATGTGGGCCATCACCTTGTGCTCGGTCTGGCCGACGATCAGGGGGAAGGTGAGGAAGACGACGAAGACGACCAGGAGTCGCAGGGCGACGTCGAGAGCGTCGTTCACTGCGGGCCTCCTGGGCGGTTCTCGGGGGTCTCGTCGGCGGGGGGTCGGGGCTCGTCGGCGGGGGGCTCGCCGGTGCCCCGCTCGTCCTCGCGGGACTCGGTGTCGCGGGACTCGGCGGCGGGGGACTCGGCGGCGGGGGTGCCGTCGTCGCCGGACGGTTGCTCGTCCGGAGCCGGTCGCTGTACTGCGGTCCCCCGCCGGTCCGGTTCGTCGAAAGCCGGGCGGGCGTGGTGCCACGGGGCGTCGGAGCTGCGCGGGGACGGCGACGGCGCCTGGTCCGGGGTGGTCTCTGCGGGAGCGGGCGTCCGTTGGCTGGCCGAGCCCTGGCTCGCGCTGCGGGACCGGCGCGGTCCGCTCGTGCTCCTGGGGGTGGGCGGGGCAGACGGGGCGGAGCGGTCCGTCGGAGCTGTCGGAGCTGTCGGATCTGTAGGTGACGTCCGGCCAGTCGCGCCCGTCGCGGAAGCCGAGGTGTCCGCGGAAGCCGAGGTGTCCGCGGACGCCGGGGCGTTCCCGGAAGCCGGAGTGTCCGCGGGGGCCGGGGCATCCGCCGAAGCCGGGGCGTTCGTGGCCGACGGTGTGGTCGAGGGGGTGGCCGCCGACTGGCTGGCCGACCCCTCGGCCGCGGACCGGGTACGGCGTGCCGGGCGCTCCCCGGCGGCCCGTGCGGGCCGGTCGCCCGCGGCCCGTACCGGCCGGTCGCCGGCCGCCGCACGCGCCGGGCGGTCGCCGGCCGCGCGGCCCGCCGCGCCCCGCGCCGGGCGGGCCGGTGCGGGCGGGAGCTGGCCCTTGAGGGGGCCCCACTCGTTCGGGTCGGGGACGCCCGGGGGCAGCATCTGGCGGCGCTTGGGACCGCCGTGTTCGGACTCGCCGGGTTCCTTGGCGCCGGGCCAGGCCTTGGCGACGCGGGCGGCGAGGACGAAGTCCTTGCGCAGGGGGTGGCCCTCGAAGCCGTCCGGCAGGAGGAGGTGGTCCAGGGCGGGGTGGTCCTGGAAGACGACCCCGAACATCTCGTGCGTCTCGCGCTCGTGCCAGGCGGCGCCCGCGTAGACGCCGACGGCGGAGGCGAGGACCGGGGAGTCGTGCGGGACCGTCGTGCGCACCAGCAGCCGGCGGACCGGGGACAGGGCGACGACGTGCGCGGCGACGCGGAAGCCCGTGCCCGGTTCGTCGACCGCGCTCAGCCAGTCGAAGTAGGTGCAGTCGAGGCGGTCGCGGGCGGTCTCCAGGGCCGTGGTCCAGGTGGCCGGGGGGACGTCCACGGTCAGGACGTCGTAGGCCTCCTCGGCCGTGGCGTCCGGGCCGAAGAGGTCCTCGGCGGGGGTGGGCAGCCAGCCGGCCGCGGTCATCGGTCCGCCTCCCCCGGAGCCGTCGGGCCCGCGTCGGCCGGTGGCCGCACCAGCCCGCTCTGCAGCGCCGCGGCCGACGGGCGGGCCGGGCCGGCGGCGTACCGCTCGCCGAGGGACTCGCGCGCGATCTTCTCCTGGAGCTTGAGGATGCCCTGGAGCAGCGCCTCGGGGCGGGGCGGGCAGCCGGGGACGTAGACGTCCACCGGGATGATCTGGTCGACGCCCTTGGTCACGGAGTACGAGTCCCAGTAGGGGCCTCCGCAGTTGCTGCACGCGCCGAAGGAGATGACGTACTTCGGCTCGGGCATCTGCTCGTAGAGGCGCTTGACGGCGGGGGCCATCTTGTCGGTGACCGTGCCCGAGACGACCATGAGGTCGGCCTGGCGGGGGCCGGGCGCGAAGGGGATGACGCCCAGGCGGATGAAGTCGTGGCGGGCCATCGACGCGGCGATGAACTCGATCGCGCAGCAGGCGAGGCCGAAGTTGAAGACCCAGAGGGAGTAGCGGCGGCCCCAGTTCAGGACGACCTTCATCGGCTCGGGGGCGAGGCGGGCGAGGGTGCCCAGCCGCTTCGGCTCCGGGAGCGATACGGGTTCCGAGGGGGTCACGTCCATGCCAGGACGCCCTTCTTGTATGCGTAGAGCAGGCCCACGGCCAGGAAGCCGAGGAAGAGGAACATCTCCACGAGGGTGGTGGCGCCGTAGCCGGGGGCCGCGAACACCGTCGCCCAGGGGAAGAGGAAGATCGAGTCGACCGCGAAGATCACGTAGAGGAAGGCGTAGACGTAGTAGCGGACCTGGGTGTGGGCCCAGCCCTCGCCGACGGGGTCGACGCCGCACTCGTACGTCAGGAGCTTCTCGGGGGTGGGGACCACCGGGCGCAGCAGGCGGCCCGCGCCGAACGCGACCGCGACGAACAGCACGCCCACGGCGACCAGAAGTCCGACGACCGCGTAGGAGTGGAAGTAGTCCGACGCGACGACGACCGTCGAACCCTTCACCGTTTCGTGCGACGTCTGCGGCACCGTCCGTCCCTCACTCCCCGGCCTCGGCCTGTCCGACGATCTGTACGCACGGGAGTCTAGGGCCTGATAAAGGCACGGTAAGCAGCCCGTCACGTCTGGGGCAACGGGGGTGGGGTTTTCCCCAGGCGACGGGGGCGGTGGACTCCATGGCGCGGCGGCGCGGCACGCGGCACGCTGGCCCACATGACCGTATCCCAGCCCGCGCCCGGCACCGGGCACCCGCCCACGGCCGCAGCCACCGGACACCCGGCCACGGCCACGGCACGCCCGGCCTCTCCCGGAACCACCGGAACCGCCGGTGCCGCTGGTCTCCCCGGAACCGGCGGAGCAGGGCGTCCGACCGCCGTGATCATCGCCGGGCGGGCTGCGGCGCGGGGCGACGACCGTCCGCCGCCGGCCCGTCTCGCCTACGACGCGCACACGTGGAAGGAGATCGTGCACCTCCTGGCGAACCTGCCGATGTCGCTGTTCGGCTTCACGTACGTGATGACGGTGCTGTTCACGGGCGCCGCGTTGACGCTGACGGTGACCGGGCTGCCGCTGCTGGCGCTGGGGCTGCTGGGGGCGCGGCTGATCGGCCGGTTCGAGCGGGGGCGGGCGCGGCGGCTGCTCGGGGTGCGGATCGACGAGCCGAGTCCGCTGCCGTTGCGCCGGGCGGGCAACTTCCTCCAGGGGATGTGGCTGGCGCTGAAGGACCCGGTGGCCTGGCGGACGGTGCTGTACGACTTCGTCCGGCTGCCGTGGGGGATCCTCACCTTCACGACCGTTCTGGTCTCGCTGTTCGTGCTGTGGCCGGTGCTGCCGTTCCTGGCGCGCGGGCTGGCCAACGCGGACCGGGCGATGGTGCGGGCGCTGCTGTCCCCGTCCGACGAACTGGAGCGGCGGATCGCCGAACTGGAGTCCGACCGGGGGGTCGTGGTGGACACGGCCGCCGCCGACCTGCGGCGCATCGAGCGGGACCTGCACGACGGGGCGCAGGCCAGGCTCGTCAACCTGGCGATGGGGCTGGGGCTGGCGAAGGAGAAGCTGCTGGAGGACCCGGACGCGGCCGCGGCGATGGTCGAGGAGGCGCACGGCGAGGTGAAGCTGGCGCTCCAGGAGCTGCGTGATCTCGCCCGGGGCATCCACCCGGCCGTCCTGACCGACCGCGGCCTGGACGCGGCGCTGTCGGCGGTCGCCTCCCGCTGCACGGTGCCGGTCACGGTGACGGCCGACCTGCCGACGAGACCGGCGCAGGCCATCGAGGGCATCGCCTACTTCACCGTCTCCGAGCTGCTCCAGAACGTCAGCAAGCACAGCGGGGCGCGGTCGGCCTCCGTCGACGTGTGGCGGGTGGAGAACCGGCTGCTGATCCAGGTCGTGGACGACGGCCGGGGCGGCGCACGGCTCGACGGCGGCACCGGGATACGGGGGCTGGCGGAACGGCTGGGCGCCGTGGACGGCATGTTCGTCGTCGACTCGCCGCCCGGCGGCCCGACGACGGTGACCGCCGAGCTGCCGTGGCGGGACCGGACCGACCCGGGCGGATCCGCGAGGTAGGGAAAACCCCCCGTCCAGGACGCCGATGGCCTCCATGGTCCGCGGGCCGGTGTCCGAGGAGGGTGGAGACGGGGGACGACACCCGCGGACGAGACGAGTAGAACGGACCACGCCGATGGCCACGCAGTACAGCGAGTACGGGGACTTCACGCGGTACCCGGACGGGTACGGACCCGGCGGCGCGCGGCGGCACCGGCTGCCGCTCGCACTGCGGGCGCCGGTCGAGGCGCGGGCCTGGCGCGAGTTCGCCTATCTGCTGCTGAGCCTGCCGATCAGCGTCGTGCTGTTCACGTTCGTGGTGACGACGCTGTCGCTGGGTGCGGGCCTGCTGGTGACGTTCCTCGGGATTCCGGTACTGGCGGCGGGGCTGGCCGGCTGCCGGGGCCTCGGTTCGGTGGAGCGGGCACGGGCGCGGGCCCTGCTGGGGCTGGACGTGGCGCCGCCCGAGCCGCTGCGGCAGCGCGGGCGCGGCGCCCTGGCCTGGATGGGCGCGGTGCTCCGGAGCGGCGCGTCCTGGCGGCACGTGCTGTACGCGGTGCTGCACCTGCCGTGGGCGGTGTTCTCCTTCTCCGTCGCGGTCGCCTTCTGGACGTACGGCTGGACGATGCTGACGTATCCGCTGTGGTTCTGGGTGTTCCCGATGTACGGCGGGCAGGGCGGGCTCCAGCTGTACGGGGACGAGCAGCACCGGATCTACCTCGACAACCCGTTCGAGATCACGGTGACCGCGCTGGTCGGGCTGTTGTTCACGCTGGCGACGCCGTGGATCGTGCGGGCGTTGACGACGGTGGACCGGGTGCTGGTGCACGGGCTGCTCGGGCCGTCGCGGCTGGCGTCGCGGGTGGTGGAGCTGGAGTCCGACCGGGGGGTGGTGGTGGACACGGCGGCGGCCGACCTGCGGCGCATCGAGCGGGACCTGCACGACGGGGCGCAGGCGCGGCTGGTGGCGCTGGCGATGGACCTGGGGCTGGCGAAGGAGAAGCTGCGGGAGGATCCGCGGTCGGCGGCGCGGATGGTGGACGAGGCGCACGGTGAGGTGAAGACGGCGCTGCGGGAGCTGCGGGACCTGGCGCGGGGCATCCACCCGGCCGTCCTGACCGACCGCGGCCTGGACGCGGCGCTGTCGGCGGTCGCCTCCCGATGCACGGTGCCGGTGACGGTGGAGGTCGACCTCGCGGAGCGCCCGGCGGCGGCCATCGAGGGCATCGCCTACTTCACCGTCTCCGAGCTGCTCCAGAACGTCAGCAAGCACAGCCGGGCGCGGTCGGCCTCCGTCGACGTGTGGCGGGTGGAGGACCGGCTGCTGGTGCAGGTGGTCGACGACGGTGAGGGCGGCGCGGACGCCGGCGCCGGCTCGGGTCTGGCGGGCCTGGCCGAGCGGCTGGACGCGGTGGACGGGATCCTGCTGGTGGACTCCCCGGCCGGCGGGCCGACCCGGGTGACGGCGGAGCTTCCCTGGCGGTCGGCCGACCCGGTGGGCGGGCCGGGGGCCGGACGCCTCTGAGACGACCTCCCTCCGCCCGTCCGCCCGCCCGTCCGCCCGTCCGCCCGCCCGCCCGTCCACAGGCATGTGCGGTCTGTCCACAGGCTCCGGGGGATCTGTCCACAGGCTCGGTGGCGAGGAGCGGATCGCGCGATACTGAGGGCCGACGACGGACGCGGAAGCGGTGGGGGGCCGGAGATCGTGGACAACAGGGTGCGGGTGGTCATCGCCGAGGACTCGGTGCTGTTGCGGGAAGGGTTGACCCGGCTGCTGACCGACCGGGGGCATGACGTCGTGGCGGGGGTCGGGGACGCCGGGGCGCTGGTGAAGACCGTCACCGAGATGGACGCGGCGGGTGAGCTGCCCGACGTCGTGGTCGCCGACGTGCGGATGCCGCCGACCCACACCGACGAGGGGGTGCGGGCCGCCGTGCAGCTGCGCAGGTCGCATCCGGGGCTCGGGGTGCTGGTGCTGTCGCAGTACGTGGAGGAGAGGTACGCGACCGAACTGCTGGCCGGTTCCACCCGCGGCGTGGGCTATCTGCTCAAGGACCGGGTGGCCGAGGTGCGGGAGTTCGTGGACGCGGTGGTGCGGGTCGCCGAGGGCGGTACGGCACTGGACCCGGAGGTGGTCGCCCAGTTGCTCGGGCGCAGCCGCAAGCAGGACGTGCTGGCGGGACTGACCCCGCGGGAGCGTGAGGTGCTGGGACTGATGGCCGAGGGACGGACGAACTCGGCGATCGCCAGACAGCTGGTGGTGAGCGACGGAGCGGTCGAGAAGCACGTCAGCAACATCTTCCTCAAACTGGGGCTGTCGCCCAGTGATGGGGATCACCGACGCGTTCTCGCGGTCCTCACCTACCTGAATTCGTGACGGGATGGCACTGTGCCCCCGTCAGGGCCGGCGCCGGGGCTCCGATCGGGCGCCGGCGGGCTCCATGACCGTGCCGCGAACCGGACGGTCGCGGCAGAACCGGCGCCTGGGCCGGAGCGTCTTCCGGCACAGCACCGGTGGGGCACGAAATCATGACATGTCAGGGCGCCGGGCCGTCTCAGGGCAGTGACCGTCATACGAATGGCCGAGGGAAGGCGACCCTTACCGACGTAGGGTTGATCCGGGGAGGCCTGGGGAAGGCCGCTCCCGGACAGCCACCTCGAGGGAGGTCCAGTTCAGTGACCAGTCAGGTCAGCAGCACAGCGGAACAGGCCGACGGATCCGTCGTGGGAGAGCAGCGCGGTCCGGGCGGGACGAAGAGCGTGCGTCGTCTCGACCGGGTGATCATCAGGTTCGCGGGAGACTCGGGCGACGGTATGCAGCTCACCGGCGACCGCTTCACCTCGGAGACGGCGTCGTTCGGCAACGATCTCTCCACCCTGCCGAACTTCCCCGCCGAGATCCGCGCGCCCGCGGGCACCCTTCCCGGCGTCTCCTCGTTCCAGCTGCACTTCGCCGACCACGACATCCTCACCCCGGGGGACGCGCCGAACGTGCTGGTCGCGATGAACCCGGCCGCCCTGAAGGCCAACATCGCCGACGTGCCGCGCGGCGCGGAGATCATCGTCAACACGGACGAGTTCACCAAACGGGCGATGCAGAAAGTGGGCTACGACAGCTCACCGCTGGAGGACGGCTCACTCGACGGCTACCAGCTCCATCCGGTGCCGCTGACGACACTGACCGTCGAGGCTCTGAAGGATTTCGACCTCACCCGGAAAGAGGCCGAGCGCAGCAAGAACATGTTCGCGCTCGGCCTCTTGTCATGGATGTACCACCGGCCCACGGAGGGCACGGAGAAGTTCCTGAGGTCGAAGTTCGCGAAGAAGCCGGACATCGCGGCCGCCAACATCGCCGCGTTCCGCGCCGGCTGGAACTTCGGCGAGACCACCGAGGAGTTCGCCGTCTCCTACGAGGTGGCCCCGGCGGCGAAGGCCTTCCCGGTCGGCACCTACCGCAACATCTCCGGGAACCTGGCCCTGGCCTACGGCCTGATCGCCGCCTCCCGCCAGGCGGACCTGCCGCTCTTCCTCGGCTCGTACCCGATCACCCCCGCCTCCGACATCCTGCACGAGCTGAGCCGGCACAAGAACTTCGGCGTGCGCACGTTCCAGGCCGAGGACGAGATCGCGGGCATCGGGGCGGCCCTGGGGGCGGCGTTCGGCGGATCGCTGGCCGTGACCACGACGAGCGGGCCCGGTGTGGCACTGAAGTCCGAGACGATCGGGCTCGCGGTGTCGCTGGAGTTGCCGCTGCTGGTGGTGGACATCCAGCGGGGCGGCCCGTCCACCGGCCTGCCGACCAAGACGGAGCAGGCGGACCTGCTCCAGGCGATGTTCGGCCGCAACGGCGAGGCACCGGTCCCGGTGATCGCCCCGCAGACCCCGGCCGACTGCTTCGACGCCGCCCTGGAGGCCGCCCGGATCGCGCTCACCTACCGCACCCCGGTGTTCCTGCTCTCCGACGGCTACCTCGCCAACGGTTCCGAGCCCTGGCGCATCCCGGAGCCGGACGAGCTTCCGGACCTGACCGTGCAGTTCGCCCAGGGCCCCAACCACACCCTGGAGGACGGCAGCGAGGTCTTCTGGCCGTACAAGCGGGATCCGCAGACCCTCGCCCGGCCGTGGGCCATCCCGGGCACCCCCGGCCTGGAGCACCGCATCGGCGGCATCGAGAAGCAGGACGGCACCGGCAACATCTCCTACGACCCCGCCAACCACGACCTCATGGTCCGCACCCGCCAGGCGAAGATCGACGGCATCGACGTCCCCGACCTCGAGGTCGACGACCCGCAGGGGGCGCGCACGCTGGTGCTGGGCTGGGGCTCCACGTACGGGCCGATCACAGCGGCCGTACGGCGGCTGCGGGCGGCCGGGGAGGGCATCGCGCAGGCCCATCTGCGGCATCTCAACCCCTTCCCGAGGAATCTGGGGGCGGTGCTGGAGGCCTACGACAGGGTCGTGATCCCCGAGATGAACCTGGGCCAGCTCGCCACCCTGATCCGGGCGAGGTATCTGGTCGACGCGCACTCGTACAACCAGGTCAACGGCATGCCGTTCAAGGCGGAGCAGCTCGCCACCGCGCTCAAGGAGGCCATCGATGGCTGAGACGACCGGCTCGTCCGGGGCAGGCACGGGCACGATCGAGGCGCTCTCGCTCGTGCCGAAGGCCGAGGCCCGGCAGTCCATGAAGGACTTCAAGTCCGACCAGGAGGTGCGCTGGTGCCCCGGCTGCGGTGACTACGCGATCCTCGCCGCCGTCCAGGGCTTCATGCCGGAGCTGGGCCTGGCCAGGGAGAACATCGTCTTCGTCTCCGGCATCGGCTGTTCCTCCCGCTTCCCGTACTACATGAACACGTACGGCATGCACTCCATCCACGGCCGGGCGCCGGCCATCGCCACCGGTCTGGCCACCTCCCGGCAGGACCTGAGCGTGTGGGTCGTCACCGGGGACGGCGACGCCCTCTCCATCGGCGGCAACCACCTGATCCACGCCCTGCGCCGCAACGTCAACCTGAAGATCCTGCTGTTCAACAACCGGATCTACGGGCTGACCAAGGGGCAGTACTCCCCCACCTCCGAAGTCGGAAAGATCACCAAGTCGACGCCGATGGGGTCGCTCGACGCACCCTTCAACCCGGTCTCCCTGGCCCTCGGCGCGGAGGCGTCGTTCGTGGCGCGGACCGTCGACTCCGACCGCAAGCACCTGACGGAGGTGCTGCGCCAGGCCTCCGCCCATCCCGGCACGGCTCTCGTCGAGATCTACCAGAACTGCAACATCTTCAACGACGGCGCGTTCGAGGTGCTGAAGGACAAGCAGTCGGCCGAGGAGGCGGTGATCCGGCTGGAGCACGGGCAGCCGGTCCGGTTCGGCGCCGACGGCGCGAAGGGGGTCGTACGGGACCGGGCCACCGGTGATCTGCGGATCGTCACCGTGACCGAGGAGAACGAGGCGGAGGTGCTGGTCCACGACGCGCGCTCCGCGTCCCCGACGACCGCGTTCGCCCTCTCCCGCCTCGCCGATCCGGACACCCTGCGCAACACGCCCATCGGTGTCTTCCGCGCCGTCGAGCGGCCGGTCTACGACACGCAGATGGCCGAACAGCTGGACACCGCGGTCGAGCGGCAGGGCAAGGGCGACCTGGCGGCGCTGCTGGCCGGTGGGGACACCTGGACGGTCGTCGGCTGAGACGGCCCGCACCGGCGGCGGTTCACGAGGCCCGGGACGTGATGTCGCGGGCCTCGTCGTACGCCCTGCGTGCTTCCTGGACGTCGGGCAGCCGCTCCGCCGTCCAGTGCGCCAGGGCCGTCACCTGCGCGGCGGCCTCACGGCCCAGCTCGGTGAGCGAGTAGTCGACGCGCGGCGGGATCACGGGCTTGGCGTCCCGGTGGACCAGGCCGTCGCGCTCCAGGGTCTGGAGGGTCTGGGTCAGCATCTTCTCGCTGACGGTCCGGCCGAACCGGCTGATCACCCGGCGCAGCTCGCTGAAGCGGTGCGGGCGGTCGAGCAGCTCCATCAGGACGAGGACACCCCAGCGGCTGGTGACGTGTTCGAGGACGAGCCGGGACGGACACATGCCCGTGTCGTCCGCCCCCACCTGCTTGATTACCGTCATGCCAGTACCTTACTTCAAAGTGGGTACTTTCCCATAGTTAGCGCTCCTCCTAGGGTTGACGCCAGACCGCTTCCCCCCCCGTCGCGCATCCCGCAAGGAGTTCTCGTCATGAGCATCGTCGTCACCGGAGCCACCGGACACCTGGGCCGCCACGTGGTGGAGCAGCTGCTGGAGAAGGTTCCGGCGGAGCAGATCACCGCCGTCGTCCGCGACGAGGCGAAGGCCGCCGATCTCGCGGCCCGTGGAGTACGGCTCGCGGTCGCCGACTACAACGTCCCCGAGACCTTCGACGGCCTGTTCGCCGCCGGGGACAAGGTGCTGCTGATCTCGGGCAACGAGTTCGACAAGGGCCGTCCGCGGCAGCACCAGGTCGTCATCGACGCCGCCAAGGCGGCCGGTGCCGCTCTGCTCGCCTACACCAGCGCCCCGGGCAGCCTCACCGCCGCACTGGCCGACGACCACCGGGCCACCGAGGACGCGCTGCGCGCCTCCGGGCTGCCGTACACGCTGCTGCGCAACGGCTGGTACCACGAGAACTACACCGAGCAGCTCGCCCCGGTGCTGGAGCACGGAGCGGTCGTCGCGGCCGCGGGCGAGGGCCGGGTCTCGTCGGCGTCCCGCGCGGACTACGCGGCGGCCGCGGTCGCCGTACTGACCGGAGAGGGCCACGAGAACAAGACGTACGAGCTGGGCGGCGACGAGGCGTGGAGCTTCGCGGAGTACGCGGCCGAGCTGAGCCGGCGGACCGGCCGGGAGATCACCTACAACGCCGTGTCGACCGAGGCCCTCACCGGCATCCTGGCCGGCGCCGGACTGCCCGAGCCGCTCGCGGCGATCCTCGCCGGGGTGGACGCGTCGATCGAGAAGGGCGAGCTGGTCGTCCCGACCGGCGACCTGTCCCGCCTGGCGGGCCGCCCGACCACCCCGCTGTCCGTGGCGATCGCGGCCGCGCTCGGGAACGAGGGCTGACCGGCCCACCGGCCGACCGCCTCACCGGCCATCGCCCCCTTGCCCCATGAGCCCGGGGCGGGTGCGGGCACACTCCGGCGCCGCCTCCGCCCCCGCATGTCACGACCGTATAGCGATACGGGCATGACATGCGGGGGCGCCCGGCGTTACCTTCGTTCACGCATGCCTGTCGTGAGAAGGAGGACCCGTGGCCGGGACGTCGAAGGGTGAGGGCCGTACCGGCCTGGTGAACGGCTTCGCGGCCTACGGGATGTGGGGGCTCGTGCCGCTCTTCTGGCCGCTGCTCAAGCCCGCCGGCGCGTTGGAGATCCTCGCCCACCGCATGGTGTGGTCCCTCGTCTTCGTCGCGGCGGCGCTGGTGGCCGTGCGGCGCTGGGCGTGGGCCGGCGAGCTGCTGCGACAGCCGCGCCGGCTGGGTCTGATCGCGGTCGCCGCGGCCGTCATCACGGTCAACTGGGGCGTCTACATATGGGCGGTCAACAGCGGGCACGTGGTCGAGGCCTCCCTCGGCTACTTCATCAACCCGCTGGTCACCATCGCCATGGGCGTGCTGCTCCTCAAGGAGCGGCTGCGGCCCGTGCAGTGGGCGGCGGTCGGCGTCGGCTTCGCCGCGGTGCTGGTGCTCACCATCGGCTACGGCCGCCCGCCGTGGATCTCCCTGTGTCTCGCGTTCTCCTTCGCCACGTACGGGCTGGTGAAGAAGAAGGTCAACCTCGGTGGGGTGGAGTCGCTGGCCGCCGAGACGGCGATCCAGTTCGTGCCCGCTCTCGGCTACCTGCTGTGGCTCTCCGCCGACGGGAACTCCACCTTCACCGGCGAGGGTGCCGGACACGCCCTCCTGCTCGCCTCCACCGGCGTCGTGACCGCGATCCCGCTCGTCTGCTTCGGCGCGGCGGCGATCCGCGTGCCGCTGTCCACACTGGGTCTCTTGCAGTACCTGGCGCCGGTCTTCCAGTTCCTGCTCGGCGTCCTCTACTTCCACGAGGCCATGCCGCCCGAGCGCTGGGCCGGGTTCGCCCTGGTCTGGCTGGCGCTGACCCTGCTCACCGCGGACGCGCTGCGCACGGCCCGGCGGGCGGCCCGCGCGCTCGCCGCCGGCACGCCCGGCTCCCTCGCCGGACCGGACCTGCCGAAGCCGGGGCAGGCTCCGGCTTCGGCTTCGACTTCGGCTCCCGCTTCGGCTTCGGCTCGGGCTACCGCTTCGGCTTCGGCTACCGCCCCGGTCGCCGAGCCGTAGGCAGACGGCGGTCGGCACCCGTGCGGGCCGCGACGCGCGAGGGCGCGCGGAGGCGCCCGGTCCGCGCGGCCGGAGCCCCTTCCGGCTTCCGGCTTCCGGCTTCCGGCTTCCGGCTTCCGGCTTCCGGCTTCCGGCTTCCGGCTTCCGGCTCAACCGTGCGGGAGGGAGCCGGAGTTCCGGGCCCGCTCGGCCAACCGCGTCATGCGGGCGCGTGCCGACTCCAACTGCTCCACGTCCTCGGCGGCCGGCCCGTCCCCCGTGGTCAGCTCCGTCCACAGTGCCAGGAGCTCGGTCCCCAGGTTGAGCCCCTGCAAGGGGTCGCGCACGGCGCGCCAGGCCGTCGCCGCACTCAGGACGTTGCCGTACGCGGCCTCCGTGTCGCGGGTGCGGTGGTGGATCCGGGCCAGGTCGAGGGAGAGGTGGAAGGACCGGAGCGGGTCCGCCGACAGGTAGGCGATGTACGCGCCGAGTTCCCGCAGCCGGAGCACTTCGGGATGCTCCGGTCCCAGCGTCTCCGAGGCCTGTGCGACGGTCCGCTCCGCGAGCTCCGCCGCCGCCTGCGTCCGGCCCGCCCGCACAGCCGCGTTGATCTGCGCCATCGGCTCAGCGAGGAGTGCGGGAGCGCCGCCGTCACCCGGGAGCGAGCGGGGGTCGTCGCCGAGCACGGCCTCCGCGACGGCGTCGAAGCCGCGGGCGGGAGTCGGCTTGGGGTCGGCGTCCGAGTCGGGGCGGGAGCCGAGGGGGTGGCCCGGGACAGGGCTGCCGTCGGGCTCCGGTCCGGCGCCGGGAGTGCTGCCGCCCGTTTCCGCGGGCGGAGGGGTGTCCATCGCGGGCGGCGGACCGAAGACGCCCGTCGGGGCGACGACCGTGCCGGGGGCCGGGACGCCGTCGTTCGGGTGCGCCTGGGGGAGCGACTGCGGCTGCGACTGCGGGGGGATCTGGGGTTGGGGCTGGGGTCGGGGTCGGGGCTCCGGAACGGTGCGCAGCGGGAAGGTGGGCGCCGTCTCGTTCACCGGTTCGGGCACGGATCGCAGGGCGTGCGTGGGCTTGTCGTGGCGGGACGGTGCGGGCGGCTCCTGCGGCGGCGCCACCCGCAGCGGCTCGCCCGCGAAATGGCTGGATCCGTCCGGTTCGACGCGCAGGGGAACCACGTAGCCGATGCGCTCGTCGTGCACCGTGGCGGCGACCGGATGGCCGGTGGCCAGGGCGATGCGGTGCAGGTGGCCCAGGACGGCGTGCTGGATCTCCTGGCCGTCGGCCGGGACGACCGGGACACCGCCGATCGTCGCCGGCCCGCCCCCGGACACGTGCACGTCGAGTGGCGCCACCACGGCCGCCTGCCGCCCGGCGTGCTGCTGTTCCCGCTTCTTCTCGCGGCTGAGTCGCGACATCGGTTTCCCTCACTCGGACACGTATCCCGTGCACGTACCTGGTGCTCATGATCCGTGCACGCACACGTACACGTACTGTTGAGTTTCTCCGCCCGCTCCCTTTCCTGGCGTCACCACGACGTCACAGGCTCGTTCCAAGGGGCGGCCCGCACAGTCAGTACGAGGAGGAGCACGGTCATGCGGACGACGGACGGGCAGCGCGGACCGGAGATCTGGATCCGCGGACCGGTGGCCGCGCCGGGGCCTGTGCCGGGGCCGTACGAGTCCGTGGCCGCCCCGACCGCCACGCCCCGGCGCTTCTCGTGGCTCGCCGCCCACGGCGGGGCCGGAACCTCCACGCTCGCCGCCGTCTACGGCGGTCACGACTGCGGACGCGACTGGCCGGGCCCCGCCGCACCCCCGTCCGTCCTGCTGGTCGCCCGGACGCACGCGACCGGCATCGAGTCCGCCCTGCGGACCCTGGAGGTCTTCCGGCGGGCGGAGGCTCCGGCCGGACTGGACCTGGAGGCGGTCGTCCTGGTCGCGGACGCCCCGGGCCGCCTGCCCAGGCCGCTCGCCCAGCGGATCCGGCCGATCGAGTCGGCCATCGACGTGTACCGCGTGCCCTGGGTGCCGTCCTGGCGCCTCGGCGACCTGTCCGGGCAACCGCCCCGCGAGAGCGAGCCGCTGTGCCGCCTCACCGGCACGACCATACGGCGGACCCGTTGACCCCGTCCGCCCCGCCGCCGTTCCCGCCATCGTTCCCGCCGCCGTTCCCGCCGTCGTTCTCGTCGCCGTTCCCGCCGCCGTTCTCGTCGCCGTTGCCTCCGCTGCCTCCCGCCGTCGGGATCGCCGACGCCGTGCGGGCGGGGCGGCTGCGGGCCGTCGACGCCGTCGCCGGGGCGCTGGAGCGGATCCGGCGGGCCGACCGTGCGGTGTGCGCCTTCGTCGAGGTGTGGGAGGAGGCGGCGATGGCGGCGGCGGCCGAGGTCGACGTGCGGGTCGCCGCGGGTGAGCGGCTGCCGCTGGCCGGGGTGCCGATCGGCGTCAAGGGCCGGTCCGGGCTGCGGGCGGCGGGGCCGTTGACCGACGCCGGATGCGTACCGGTGGGCGCGACGGCCGTGCCCGGACCGGGAACCGCATGGCAGACCTGGGGGCTCGGAGCTCACGGCCGTACCGTCAACCCCTGGCGTGCCGACCGCACGCCGGGTGGCTCCTCGGCCGGCTCCGCGGCGGCGGTCGCGGCCGGCCTGGTGCCGCTGGCGACCGGCAGTGACGGGGCGGGATCGGTGCGGATACCGGCGGCATGGTGCGGGATCCTCGGCCTGAAGGTCACCGGGGGCAGCCTCCCGTCGGCCGACCGTACGGGGCTGGCGGCGCCCGGCGTGCTCGCGCGGTACGCGGCGGACGCGGAGGCCTACTGGTGGGTGATGGCCGGGGCGGCGGGAGCGTCCGGTGCGCTCGACGCCTCCCGGTCCGACCCGCCTGTCACCGGCCCGCCGTTCGCCCACCCCCCTGTCACCGATCCCCCCTTCACCGCCCCGGCCGCCGCCGGGCCGTCCAACGCCCGTGCGCCCGTCGCCGATGCGCCCACCGCCGTCTTCTCCCCCGATCTCGGCTTCGCCGGTCCCGACCCGGAACTCGTGGCCCTGGCCCGCGCCGCCGCCGTTCGCCTCGCGGACGCCGGTGCCGTACGGCTGCTGCACGCCGAGGTGCCGCCGCGGCTGGAGGATCCCGGACCGGCGTGGCTGGCGCTCCGTGCAGCAGGCGCAGGCGCAGGTGGCGGTGGCGCTGCGGGGAGCGGAGGTGACGGCGGTGTCGCCGAGGCCGTGCGGAGGGTCAACGACTCCCGGCTGGACGCGTTCTTCGCCCGGGCCGACCTGCTGCTGACCCCCACGACCCCCCATCCGCCGCACGGCCACGAGGGCCCGGGAGCGCGCTACTCGACGGCGCTCACCTGGGCGTTCAACCTCAGCGGGCATCCGGCGCTCAGCCTCCCGGCGGGGATCGGACCGGACGGCTGCCCGGCGGGACTCCAGGCCGTGGCACCGCACGGACGGGAGGCACTGCTGCTCTCCCTGGCGGCGCGCGCGGAAGCGGCGACCGGGGTCCTGGTGCCCGGCGGCGGCCTCGGCCGAGGGGCGTCGTCGGATCAGCCCTGGCGAAGGTAATTGCGTGCGCATATAATGCACAGGCGTCTTATTGCTGCACGCCTACCACTTGGGGGAAGACCGTGAGCACCCGCCGTTTCCTGTTCCTGCTGGGCAGTGCCCGCAGCGCCGGCAACACCGAGCTGCTGGCCCGCCGGGCCGCCGAACAGCTGCCCGCCGACGTCGAACAGCGATGGCTCGCCCTCGCCGAGCACCCGCTGCCCGACTTCGAGGACCTGCGTCACGACGAGGACCACGTCCGCCCCACCGAGGGCAACGCGGGCCTGCTGCTCGACGCCACGCTCGCGGCGACGGACATCGTGATCGCCTCGCCCCTGTACTGGTACACACTCTCCGGACACACCAAGCGCTACCTGGACTACTGGTCGGGCTGGCTGCGCACCCCCGGTCTGGACTTCAAGGCCACGCTCGCCGGCCGCACCCTGTGGGGCGTCACGGCGCTGGCCCACGAGGAGCAGGTGGTCGCCGACCCCCTGGTCGGCGCGCTGCACCACTCGGCCGCGTACATGGGGATGCGGTTCGGCGGAGTGCTGCTCGGCAACGGCAGCAAGCCCGGTGACGTCCTGAACGACACGGAGGCGCTCGCCCGCGCCAAGACGTTCTTCGCCCGGGAGGCGCCCCTGGCGCGCTTCCCCTACGAGACCGGGGCTGGGACCGGGGCCGGGGCCGGCACCGAGACCGGGACCGGTACGGAGGCCGAGACCGGAACCGAGCCCGGGACAGGGACCGGGCCCGAGCCCGGGACGGTCCCGACTACGCGGTGATGTCCCTCGTCGTGAACCGCGCCCACGCCGCCGAGCCGAAGACGGCCACGTACAGGCCTTGCAGTCCGAGGTTCCTGCGCAGTTCCTCCCAGTAGACGGGGTCGCGCATCAGGTCGGCGAAGGACAGCCAGTAGTGGGAGAAGAGGTACGGCTGGATCGCGTGCAGTTGGGGGATCTGGTCGAGGATCTGGACGGTGATCAGCAGCCCCACGGTCGTCGCCATCGCCGCGATGCCGCTGTCGGTGAGCGTGGAGACGAACAGGCCGAGCGCGGCCACGCCGAGCAGGGAGACGGCGACGACCAGCGCGATCAGCAGGGCCCGCGTCAGGCCGTCGGCGAAGGAGATGCGGGTGCCGGAGATCGTCGTGAGGTCGCCGAGCGGGAACAGCAGCGCGCCGACCGCGAGCGCCGACACCGTGACGACGAAGGTGGCCAGCAGGCAGAAGGCCGCCGTCGTCGCGTACTTGGCGAACAGGAGGCGGGTGCGGCCGGCGGGGGCGACCAGGAGGTAGCGCAGGGTGCCGGCGTTCGCCTCACCGGCGAGCGCGTCGCCGGCGACGACGCCCACGGCCATCGGCAGGAAGAACGGGAGCGTGGCGGCCAGCGCGGTGAACACCAGGAACAGGCCGTTGTTGGTGATCTGCGCCATGAAGGCCGGCGCCTCACCGCCGCCGCCCCGCTGCCCGGCCGGGGCGCCGTTCCCGGTCTCGATCTTCACGGCGATCCCGACCAGGACCGGCACGGCCGCCAGCACGGCCAGCAGCGCGAGGGTGCGCCAGCGGCGGAGGGTGACGGTCAGCTCGCTGCGGAAAAGGCCGAGGGTCCACAGCGGGCGTGCCCCTCGGACGCCTTCGGCCCGCACCGCCGCGGCCGTCTCAGCCCGCACCGCCGCGGCCGTTTCAGCCCGCGACATCGAAACCCTCCCCCGTGAGTGCCACGAACGCCTCCTCCAGCGAGGCCCGCTCCACGCCGAAGCCGCGTACCCGGACGCCCGCCGTCACCAACGCGGCGTTCAGGTCGGCGAGTTCCAGGCCGCCGGGCTCGCCCGTCACCCGGTCCTCGGTGACGACGACGTCGCCCACCCCCTGTTCCTTCAGCACGCGGGCCGCGTCCGCCGGATCCGGGGTGGTCACGACGAGCCGGCCGCGTGCCCGGGCCGCCAGGTCGGCCACCGGGCCCTGGACGAGAAGGCGTCCGCGCGCCATCACGGCCGCGTGCGTGCAGACCTGCTCGATCTCGTCGAGGAGGTGGGAGGAGAGGAAGACGGTGGTGCCGTCGGCGGCCAGCTCGCGGACGAGGACGCGGATCTCGCGCATGCCCTGCGGGTCGAGGCCGTTGGTCGGCTCGTCGAGGACGAGCAGGCGGCGGGGCTGGAGCAGCGCCGCGGCGAGGCCCAGCCGCTGCTTCATGCCGAGCGAGTACGCCTTCGCCTTCTTGCCGGCGGCGGCCGTCAGCCCCACCCGGTCCAGCGCCGCCGCCACGCGCGGGCGCCGGGTGCGTGGATCGGCGGTCGGGTCGGCGGCGTCGTAGCGCAGGAGGTTCTCGCGGCCGGAGAGGAAGCCGTAGAGGGCCGGGCCCTCGATGAGGGCGCCGACGTGCGGAAGGACGGTGCGGGCGGCCCGTGGCATGGGCCGCCCGAGCACCCGGGCCGTGCCGGAGGTCGGTTCGACGAGGCCCATCAGCATGCGGATCGTGGTGGTCTTGCCGGAGCCGTTCGGGCCGAGGAAGCCGAAGACGCTGCCCGCCGGGACGGTCAGGTCGAGGCCGTCGACGGCGAGCTGCCCGCCGCGGTAGCGCTTGGTGAGGGCGCGGGTGTGGATGACGGGGTCGCCCGCACCCGGCACCGCACCCGGCGTCGCGCCCGGCACCGCACCTTGTGCCACTCCCGGCACCGTCCCGGGCGCCTCCGCCGCGTCGCCGTCCATCGACTCCCCGATCCGCTGTCCACTGGTGGTCGTCAGGCCGGTCACCGGTCGAGTCGGCCGCTCACCGGGCCGAATCAGCCGCTCACCGGGCCGAGCCGGCCGCTCACCGGGCCGAGCCGGCCGCTCACCGGGCCGAGCCGGCCGCTCACCGGGCCGAATCGGCCGCCTTGACCAGGGCGTCCTTGGTGACGGCACCGACGTAGATCTTGCCGTCGTCCGTGACCAGGGCGTTGATCAGACGGGTGGAGAAGACGGTCCCGGAGCCGAACTTGCCGGTGACCTTGTCGCCGAAGGAGCCCAGGAAGCCGCCGAGTGCGCCCGCGTCGGACAGGTCCCCGGCGGAGGCGGCACCCGTGCCGCCGGTGTCGAAGGTGGCCACGGACGTCCAGCCGTCGCCGAGGACGTCGAGGCCGGCCAGGTCCTCGCCCAGTTCCTCCTCGGAGCGGACGCCGGAGTCCTCGGGCACCTCGGCCGGGTCGGCGGCCTCCCCCTCGGTCACCTTCGCGCCCTCGGGCGGGGTGAACTCGAAGGTGGAGGCGGCCGGCCGGGCGAAGCTGACCTGGGTGAAGCCGGCGTCCACGACGGCCGCGCCGCCCCCGCTCGGGGTGAGCGTGAACTTCAGCGGCAGCCCGGTCTCCGCGTCCACGGCCACACTGATCGCGCCGACGGTCGAGCCGGACTGCTTCGGCTTGACGACCAGCTTGTAGGCGTCGCGGCCGGCGACCTGGGCGGTCCCGTCGACGGTGACCGAGGTGGTGTCGTCCACCGCCTTCAGGGCTTCCTCGGTGAGCTGCCCGGGGGTGGCGGGCACGGGCGTGCCGTCGTCCTTCGCGTTCTTCTCGACGGTGGAGTGGTAGACCTCGTCGGAGGCGCTGTCGTACGCCCACACGTCCGTGCCGTTGTGGATGACGCTGTACTCGGCGGCGTTCTCCAGGAGGGAGAGCTTCTGCCGGTCCGGGCCGTCGGCGGCGACACGCAGGGTGTGCGTTCCGGAGGCGAGTTCGGTGAGCTTGGCCGAGGGGTCGGCGGACGAGCCGCCGCTCTCCCCGGCGGCCCCGGAGAGCAGCCCGCTCTCCAGGCCGCCCAGGTCGGGCAGGCCCAGATCGGTGCTGATCTTCACGGTGCCGGAGAGCTGCTGCACGTCGGACGCGGCGATCTTCTCCATGAGCTGCTGCGCGCTGATCTTCGGCAGGTCGGGGTCGCCCGAGTCGGCCAACGCCGGGACCAGCCCGATCGTCGCCGCCGCGACACCCGCCACGGTGACCGGAACGACGTACCGCACGGCCTTGCGCCGTCCGACGCGCGGGTCGTCGTCGGTCTCCCCGGCGCGCGTGCTGTCGTCGGATGCGTACGGTGCCATGTGTGCCTTACCTCCGTCGTCGGCGGCGGCTGGTCATGTCGGGAAGGACCCCACCTCAAGCCGCCATTCTCACCCGAATCGGTGAGGGTTGGGGTTTTCCGTGGTCTCCATCTGACCAAATCGGCCCACCACATACGTCAACCCGAGGACTCAACTCCGCCTACGCCTGCGGTATGACACGGGGGCGGGTGACCGACGATCACCCGTAGGGGACGGGGCACCTCACCCGGCCCGGTGCACCACCGCGTCGCACAGCTCCATCAGCGCCTTCTTGGCCCCGCACTCCCGCAGCGGCGCCAGCACGGCCCGCGCCTCCTTCGCGTACCGCACGGTGTCCGCGCGGGCCTGCTCCAGCGCGGGGTGGGCGCGCAGGGCGGCCAGTGCCTCCGCGTGCCGTGCGTCGTCGCTCAGGTCGGAGTCCAACAGCTCGCAGAGCGCCACGTCCTCGGGCAGCGCCAGGCGCTCCGCCCGCTCCCGCAGCCGCAGCACGGGCAGCGTCGGGATTCCTTCCCGCAGGTCCGTGCCCGGCGTCTTGCCCGACTCGTGGGAGTCCGAGGCGATGTCCAGGACGTCGTCCGCGAGCTGGAAGGCGACTCCCAGCCGCTCGCCGTACTGCGTCAGCACGTCCACGACCGTCTCGTCGGCGCCCGACATCATCGCGCCGAACCGGCACGAGACGGCCACCAGCGAGCCGGTCTTGCCGCCCAGCACGTCGAGGTAGTGCTCGACCGGGTCCCGCCCGTCCGTCGGCCCCGCCGTCTCCAGGATCTGCCCGGTGACCAGCCGCTCGAACGCCTCCGCCTGCACCCGGACCGCCTCGGGCCCGAGGTCGGCGAGGATGTGCGAGGCCCGGGCGAAGAGGAAGTCCCCGGTGAGGACGGCGACCGAGTTCCCCCAGCGCGTGTTCGCGCTCGGCACCCCGCGCCGTACGGTCGCCTCGTCCATCACGTCGTCGTGGTACAGCGTGGCCAGGTGGGTGAGCTCCACCACCACGGCCGACGGCACGATCCCCGGCGCGTACGGGTCGCCGAACTGCGCCGCGAGCATCACGAGCAGGGGCCGGAACCGCTTTCCGCCCGCCCGTACCAGGTGCTGGGCGGCTCCCGTGATGAAGGGAACCTCGCTCTTGGTGGCCTCGAGCAAGCCTTCCTCGACAGCCGTCAATCCGGCCTGGACATCGGCTTCCAGAGCCTGGTCCCGCACGCTCAGCCCGAACGGCCCGACGACGGTCACGAGGGGTCTCCTGTCTGCTGGTGTCTACTGGCGGTTACACGGTTTGTCGATAGGTCGCTGCCATCACTCGAGTCAGCGTATCCGGTCACGTTTCGATCACTGATAAGCCCCCACGTCCCCCGGCCCCCCACGTCGCTCGACCGGGAGACGACGAGAGGAGCCCGGTTGAGCCCGGGCGGCTTCCGATCACGACCGGTATGTTTCCGATCAGCCGATACGAACGGACATTTATCGACTGACCGGGAAGCAGTGATTCATGTCCTGCGCGGAGGCGGACGTCGAATCCGCCGACCGGCCCCCTCCGCGCGACGACGCCGTCCCGGGCCCCCGCTCCCCCGGTCGGCCCGGGGCCTGCTCGCCCTCCGCGGTCAGCTCGCCCTCCGCGGTCAGCTCGCCCTCTGCGGCCCGCACCCGACCGGCCGCCCTCACCCGACCGGGAGCCTTCACCCGACCGGACGAAGGCGCACCCCGTGATCGACGCCGACGACCGTCAGGGGCGCCCTCGGCGGCGGCCGGCGTCCCCGCTGCCGGTGGCGCCGGCGTCCCTGCCTGCGCCGGTCAGCCTGACGGAGAGGCCGGGCCGCGACCGGGCAGTTCCCGCCCCTCCACAACACGCCCTATTCCAAGGGACTTAGGGCTCATTGTCCGTTTAACCCCTATTGCGCCGACGGGTGAGTTGGCTCACTCCCCACCCCCACCCCGCCCCCCGCACCGAACTCTGTGACTCCGCTTTGCGCCAAGCCAGTTGACGTTTCACGACAGCAAAGGATCAAGCACCCCATACCGCGCGGATCATGGTCAATAGGGGTGTGGTGTGATTCCGCCACTTGTTCCGGACATGTGCTCTCGCATACGTTCCCGCCACAAGTCGGGCGGACGCCGAATCCTGCCGCCGCCCTTCACCACCCATCGACGAACACTCACGCACGGCAGGAGCGGGGGACCCAGGTAGAACGCCGGGCCGTACGTCACGCACGTAACGGCCCCGGCTAGGGGTGAAGTCGTGCCGCCGTACCCGTACGGCGGCCGGCCGGGCACCTCCCCGCCCGAACCCGACAGCTCACCCCGCAGGCGCCGGAGAGGAATTCCGCCATGTCTGCTGCCGCCCAGCCCCGCCGCACCCGCCTCGCCCGCACCGTCGCCGCCGTCTGCACCGGCGCCGCCGTGCTCTCCCTTCCGTTCATGGCCGCCACGAGCGCCTCCGCCGCCACCACGACGTCGGTCACCACGACGTCGGCCACCACGGTCGCCGGGTACCCCGACAACCTCGACGGCTGGATCCGCGAGTCCCTCGCGATCATGGCCGAGCGCGGCATCCCCGGCACGTACAACGGCATCCACCGCAACATCCTCCGCGAGTCGTCGGGCAACCCGAAGGCCATCAACCTCTGGGACTCCAACGCGGCCAAGGGCACCCCGTCCAAGGGGCTGCTCCAGGTCATCGACCCGACCTTCGCCGCGTACCACGTGCCCGGCACCTCGTACGACCCGTACGACCCGGTCGCCAACATCACCGCCGCCTGCAACTACGCGGCCGCGCGCTACGGCTCCATCGACAACGTGTTCGGCGCGTACTGACCTGCGCCGAGGCGCAGGACAGGCCGGCTCCCGCGGGACACACCCCGCGGGACTCGCCCTAGGGGAAGAGTCGTTCGAGGACGACGGCCACGCCGTCGTCCTCGTTCGACGTCGTCACCTCGTCGGCCACCGCCTTCAGCTCGGGGTGGGCGTTGGCCATCGCGACACCGCGCGCCGCCCAGTCGAACATCGGGATGTCGTTGGGCATGTCACCGAAGGCCAGCGTGTCCTCGGGCCTCAGCCCGAGGTGTTCGGCGGCCAGCGCCAGCCCCGTCGCCTTGGTGATGCCGCACGGCTGGAGCTCCACCGTGCCCGGCCCGGACATGGTGACGGTCGCGAGCGAACCGACCACCGAGCGGGCCGTCGCCGCCAACTCGTCGTCGGACAGGGCGGGGTGGCGCAGCAGCACCTTGCTGATGGGCTCGCACCACAGGTCGTCGCGCGACCCGACGCGCAGGGCCGGCAGGGTCGGGTGGGGCATCCGGTAGCCCGGCTCGATGAGCGTCAGCCCGTCGACGCCGTCCTGGTCGACGGCCGCGTACACCTCGCCGACCTCGGCCTCGATCTTCCCGAGCGCGGTCTCCGCCAGGTCCCGGTCCAGGGTGACCGACCACAGCAGGCGGTCCGCGCCGGCGTCGTACACCTGTGCACCCTGGCCGCACACCGCGAGTCCCCGGCTGTGCAGGCTCGCCAGCAGCGGCCGGACCCGGGGTGCCGGGCGGCCCGTCACCACCAGGTGGCGGGCGCCGGCGGCCGCCACCCGCGCGAGCGCGTCGAGGGACCGGTCGGAGAAGGTGTCGTCGCCGCGGAGCAGCGTTCCGTCCAGGTCGGTGGCGATGAGGGAGTACGCGGCGCAGCGCGCGGCATCTGCGAAGGGGGCGGCCATGATCAGAGAATACGGATCCCCGCCCTCCCCAACTCACCGTCCCTTCCGGCCGATCCGCGGCGCAACGGGGAGAGGCGGCCGGAAACGGCTTTCACACGCAACGCCGGGTACAGGGCGGTTAAAGGCCTCTGCACCGATTGGCAACAACATGCTCCGCTGCCTACCGCCCGAACTACCTGGAGCGGTACCGTCCAAGGGTCCAGGGGGGACTTGATCGGGGGGTCAGGTTGAGCAGTGGACGTGTTCGTGTGCTCGGGCCCGAGGAGCTCGGCGAGGGGGAGCGGGAGCGGTGGCGCGCGCTGCGCGCCGCGTCCGCGGTCCCGCGCAATCCGTTCATGGAACCGGAGTTCACCGACGCCGTGGGCCGGGTGCGGCCCCGCGCGCGGGTGGCGGTGGTGTACGAGGGGCGTGAGCCGGTCGGTTTCCTGCCCCACGAGCGGGGCCGGCTCGGCCGGGGCCAGGCCCTCGCGTACGGCGTGTCGGACGCCCAGGGAGCCGTGCTGAGCCCGGGCCTCGGGCTGAACGCGGACGAACTGATGCGGGCCTGCTCCCTGTCGAGCTTCGCCTTCGACAACCTGGAGGCGGAACAGGGGCTGTTCCTGCCGCAGGTGGCCGCCGAGTACGCCTCCTACGTCATCGACGTGGAGAAGGGGTACGAGACCTACGAGTCCGTGCTGCGCGCGCAGTCGCCTAAGTTCCTGAAGACGACGCTCGCGAAGGAGCGCAGGCTGGGCCGCCAGGCCGGGCCGCTGCGGTTCGTGTTCGACGAGCGCGACCCGGCCGCGCTGCGCACGCTCATGGCGTGGAAGTCGGCGCAGTACCGCAGGACCGGCCGCCGGGACCGGTTCGCGCAGGAGTGGATCACCCGGCTGGTGGACGCCCTCGCCGAGACGCGCGCCCCGGAGTGCTCCGGCACGCTGTCCGTGCTCTACGCCGGTGAGCGGCCCGTCGCCGCGCACTTCGGACTGCGTTCAACAACCGTCCTGGCCTGCTGGTTCCCGGCCTACGACCCGGAGTTCGCGAAGTTCTCGCCGGGGCTGGTGCTGCATCTGCGGATGGCCGAGGCGTCGGCCGCGGAGGGCGTCGGCCTGCTCGATCTGGGGCGGGGCGCGGCCGAGTACAAGGACTCGCTGAAGACGGGCGAACTGCCCGTGTACGAAGGCGCGTGGACGCGTCCGGGGGTGGGCGCCGCGCTGCACTGGCTCAGCCGTGAGCCCTCCCGTCGTGCGCACCACTTCGTACGGGCCCGGCCGAGGCTGGCGGCGACGGCGGCGCGGGCGCTGAAGGGCGCGGGGCGGTTGCGGCAGTTGCGGCGATCGTGACGGGCGGGGCGGACGCCGGTTCAGCGCGGGGCCGACGCCGGTCCGGCGCGGGCCGTACGCCGGTTCGGCGCGCCCCTCGCGTGCGGTGCAGGTGCCCGTGAGGGCAGGGGACTTCATGGCAGGGGAAGGCTCATGAGAGCAGGGGGGTTCATGTCCCGCGCACACGTGGAGCAGGAGATCCGGCGGTTCCTCGCCATCGGGCCGGTGCAGGTCGCCGAGCTGGACCTGGAGGGCCCCGGGGCCACCCTCAGACCCGGTCCCGGCAGCCCTCCCGTCACCCACGGCGAGGTGTTCCTGCTGGTCAGGAGGGACGGCCGACCGGTCGGCACGCTCCTGGGACGGGTCCCGGAGGGCGCCGACCCGAAGACGGTCCTGGCCGGCCTGGCCCGGGAGCGGATCGTCCCGGAGCACATGGGGAGCGGGGACGGCGCCGGGGAGAGCGAGCGGTCCGGCAGCGCGGGGGCGGCGCCTTCCGTGCCGTACACCACTGTCGTGATCGCCACCCGCGAACGTGCCGGGCAGCTCGCCCACGCGCTCGACTCGATGCTCGCCCAGGACCACCCCGACTTCGAGATCGTCGTCGTGGACAACGCGCCCGTGACCGACACGACCCGGGACTTGATCGAACGCAAGTACGCCGAACGCGTGCGGTACGTCACCGAGCCGGTGCCCGGTCTCGCCGTCGCGCACAACCGGGGTGTCGAGGCCGCGCGCGGCGAGGTGATCGCCTTCACCGACGACGACGTGGTCGCCGACCCGCGCTGGCTGACCGAACTCACCGCGCCCTTCACCGCCGACCCCGGACTCGGCTGCGTCACCGGCCTGATCCTCCCCGCCCGGCTGCGCACCCCCGCCCAGGTGCTGCTGGAGAGCCACGGCGGCTTCGCCAAGGGCTTCACGGCCCGTACGTACGACCCGGCCGACCCGCCCGCCGACGAGCCGCTGTTCCCGTTCACGGCGGGCCGGTTCGGCTCCGGCGCCAACATGGCGTTCCGCCGCTCCGTACTGCGTGCGGTCGGCGGCTTCGACCCGGCCACCGGTGCCGGCACGCCCGCGCGCGGGGGCGACGACCTCTACGGGTTCGTCCGCGTCCTCGCCCAGGGCCACCGTCTGCGCTACGCCCCGCAGGCCCTGGTCTGGCACCACCACCGGGAGACCTGGCGGGACCTGGAGACGCAGGCATACGGCTACGGCGCCGGCCTCACCGCCTACCTCACCGCCGTCCTCGTCAACCGCCCCGGTCTCCTCCCCGCGTTCCTGGCCCGGCTGCCCCGCGGCCTCGCCCACGCCCGCGCCCTGACCGCGACCCGTGAGGCGGACACCGACGGCACCCGTACCCTCGGCGACCACGACGACCGCAGCCATCCCTGGCCGGGCCGACTGTCCCGGTTGCAGCGCCGGGGGATGGTGTACGGGCCCGTCGGCTATCTGCGGGCCCGGCGGGCTCTGCGGGCGGCGCGCGCCTCCTCCCGGGAGTCACGATGACGGGGGCCGAGGACGGCAGAAGCGGCACAGACCGTAACGGGGCCGGGGCGAGTGGCTCGGGGGCCGGGGCGGACATCCCTGGGGACACGGGCGTCCCCGGGGGCAGGACGAGTGGCTCGGGAGGCAGAGCGAACAGCCCTGGGAGCAGGGCGAACAGCTCGGGGGGCAGGGCGGGCTTCCCGGTCTCCGGGGGGAGCATCCCCGTGTTCCTCTACCACGCCGTGACGGAGGACCCGCCCGACTGGATCGCGGAGTTCACCGTCACTCCGCGGCAGTTCGCGGCGCATCTCGACGCCGTCGTGGACAGCGGCCGTACACCCGTCACGGTCAGCGCGCTCGCCGACCATCTCGCGGGGCGGGCGCCGCTGCCCGCCCGGCCGGTGCTGCTGACCTTCGACGACGGCTTCGCCGACCTGCCGGGGCCGACCGCCGAGACGCTGGCCGGGCGGGGCCTGTCCGCCACCGCCTATCTGACCACCGGCGCCATCGCTCCGGGCGGCCGCAGTCTCCTGCCGCCCGCCCCGATGATGCGCCTGGAGCAGGCGGCGGAGCTGGAGCGGTGCGGCATGGAGGTCGGCAGCCACACCGTCACGCACGCCCAGCTCGACACCCTGCCGCCGCGGGACCTCGTGCGTGAACTGCGCGACTCGCGGGCCGTCCTGGAGGACGCGCTCGGGCACGACGTCCGCCATCTCGCCTACCCGCACGGCTACAACAGCGGGCGGGTGCGCCGTACCGCGGCCGCCGCCGGCTACGAGACCGCCACCGCCGTACGGCACGCGCTCAGCTCCGACCGGGACGAGCGGTACCGCATCGCCCGGCTCATCGTGCGCCGCGGCCACACCGTGGCCGACGTGGAGGCCTGGCTGGCGGGCGAGGGGGCGCGGGTCGCGCCCTACCGGGACGGCGCGAAGACGGTCGCGTGGCGGTGGTACCGGCGGGCCCGCGCCATGGTGCGTGGGCCCGTGTTCGCGGGCTGAGTCCCGGTCCGTTCGGCAGGCGGTCTCCGGAGCCGCGCTCCCCTTACCCCAGGGGCTGGTTGAGATAGGGGTCGGAGACCGCCTTGCGCAGGCTGTCCCACGCCTGGTCGTCGGCCAGCGCCAGATCGCAGTGCGGGCCGGGGTCGCGGTAGTTCCACTGGAGCGCCGCCTTGACCCCCGTCAGTCCCTTGAGGACCGACGGCACCTGCGCGTACCACTCGGCCTGGCGGCCCGGGCGGGACGGGTCGTTCGCGGTGCCGAACTCGGACAGCATCAGCGGCTTGTCGTCGGAGATGTTCTCGCGGATCCAGTCGTGCGTGGCCTGCTGGGTCTGGGCGAAGGACAGCCAGCCCGCCTGGTGACAGCGGAAGTAGTTGTACTGGTTGTAGGCGACCCAGTCGACGTAGTCGTCGCCGGGGTACATCCGTTTGATCACGTCGGCGTGTTCCAGGTAGCCGGTGGTGATCCAGGTCCACACCACGTTGGTCACCCCCAGGGTCCGGAACCGGTCGTGGATGTGCCGGTAGGCCCGGACGTAGTCCTCCGGGGTGCCGTTGGCCGGGGTGCGGGTGTCCATCTCCAGGTCGAAGGAGAGGAACACCTTCTTGCCGAACTCCTTGACGCGCCTGGCCTGGACGTCGATGACGGACGCGTCGAGGTCGCCGTCGGCTATCTGCTTCCAGGTGGGCTGCTGGGCGTCGGTGCCGCCCCACCACTTGCTCTCCCAGGACAGCAGCAGCAGGTGGTCGGCGGCGGCGACCCGCCGCTCCTCCGCCGTGAGCAACTGGCCCTCCAGCCGGTCGCCTTCGACGAGGGACATGTCGTGGTACGTGTACACGATGTCGAGGGTGCGGCCGACGCGTTCCTCGTAGTCGCGGACCTTCTCGGAGAGATTGCTCTTGTCGTGCGGCACGAACGCGCCGAACCAGGCGCCGCAGGGCGGTTCCAGCAGCGCCGTCGGGGCGCACTCCCCGCCGACGGCCGAGGGCCGGGACCCGGAAGCCTGGTCCCGGTCGGAGCCGGCGTCCCACGGTCCGGAGGCGTCACGCAGGACCAGGCAGGCGGTCAGGACGGCGCACAGGGCCGTGGCGACCCCGAGCAGGAGGAGGTAGCGGGGGCGGGGGGCGGGGAAGCGGCGCGGACGCCGGTGTCGGTGGCGGTGGCGGTGTGGACGGCGGCCGTCACCGGACGGACGGCCGTCACCTGAAGGGTGGGGCGACCTCACAGAGCAGAACCCTTCCCAGTCCTCGGCGGGGAGGCGCGCAGCCGCGGGCAGAACGCGGCGACCGTGGTCAGCAGCGTGAGCGTGAGCAGGACGCGCTGCGCGCTGAAGGCGTGTGTGGCGATGAAGACCGTCGCGGCGAGCAGCACGACGGCCACGCTCACGAACACGGTCAGCATCAGCCGTTCCAGCAGGTCGGAGTGGTGTTCGAAGGTGGGGTCCCGGAGCTCGACCGGCCCGGCGGCGGGGGCCGTGGCCAGCGCGGGCCCGCAGATTCTGAGCAGGGCGGCGCCCGGGCCCGCCGCCAGGAAGGCGATCATCGCGGCGCCCCTGAGCGGGGAGCCGCCGGGCAGCGCGAGGGCGGACAGGGCGAGCCAGCCGCCGAACGGGGGCAGCATCCGGACGACGAGTTCCTGCGGGGTCACCGGCCCGCCTCCTTCAGCGCGTACGCCGTCCCGGCGTCGTTGGCGGCCACCCGCTCGAACAGGGGTGACGTGGCGATCGACTCCTCGATGCGGTCCAGTTGCCCCTCGGTGAGGAACCCGTTCATCTCGGCGTCCGCGAACTGGCCGCGGGTGAGGAGGAGATAGGCGCGGCCTGGCGATTCCACGGCGGACATGTCACGGGCCAGGGTGGCGGACGGGTCGCGCACGATCCGGTCCACGTGCTCGCGGGAGTCGTCGAGGAACCAGTAGTGGTCCACTCTCCAGTACTGGTCGAAGGCGAGCGGATAGTTGCGGTCGGCCGCGACGACCAGGGAGCCGTCCGGCGCCTGGTCGAACACCTGCCGGACCAGGTCCACTTCTGCGGGCGGGAAGTAGCTGATGCGGTCCTTGCCGGAGTAGCTCGGTACGAAGGCGAGCGTGCCGGCGAGGAGGGCGAGCAGCGGCAGCCAGACGTAGCGGCGGGATTCGCGCCGCTCACCCAGGTCCCGGCCACGGCCCTGGCTCTGGCTCTGGCTTTGGTTTTGGCTCTGGCTCTGGCTTTGGCTTTGGCTTTGGCTTTGGCTCTGGCTTTGGCTTTGGCTTTGGATCTGAATCTGGCCCTGGATCGGGCCGGGGCCGGAACCGTGGCCGGAGTCGTGGCCTGGGCCGGCCTGTCGGCTGTTCTCGGTCGCCGTCAGGGTGCGCACCTGCGGCAGCAGCGCCGCCGCGGCGAAGAAGGCGGCGCCGGGCAGCATGAACATCAGCACCCGGAAGATCATCTCGCTGCCGTAGCTGCTGGCGCCGAGCATCGGCAGCGGTGCGGCGGCGAGCAGCAGCAGCGGCATCGCGCGGTGGCGCAGCACCGGCTGGCGCAGCACGCCCACGACGGCGAGCAGCAGCACCGACGCCGACAGCAGCCGGGCCGCCCAGGAGGTCGTCACCGCGCCCGTGCCGGTCGGGGTGGCGCCGTAACCGGTGGAGACGTTGCCCCCGATGTCGCCGATCGAGCGGATCATCTCGGGCATCGTCGCCGAGAGGAAGGGCAGCGCGGCCGTCAGGCACCAGGCGAGGAAGATCACCACGGTGGTGATCAGCGGAACCTTGTCCCGGTAGTGGCGGACGAGGAACAGGGCGGCCAGCGAGACGATCAGCATGCCCGGGGTGAGCTGGTGCGAGATGACGACGGCGACGACCAGCAGGGTCAGCAGCACCGTCCACACCGCCTGACGCTGCTGCGCCACCGTCCGGCCGGGACGGCCGTAGCGGCGCAGGACGACGGCGAGCACACCGAGATGCAGGGCGAAGGTCACGGACTGCGGGGAGAAGTAGTCCTGGCCCACCCAGTTCGCGACGTAGAAGAGCCAGACCGCGGTCCAGATCAGGCGCCGGTCCTCGGTGAACGTGCGGTAGAGCAGCAGCAGCGGAAGCAGCAGCATCAGGCTGGAGACCAGCGGCCACCAGGCCATGAACTGCGCGGCGGAGTCCACGCCGAGCAGCTTGACCAGCGTGGCCTGTGCGGCGAAGAAGCCGGGCCACTGGTCGTAGACGGCCAGGTCGCCGAGGACGTCCTCGCTCTGCAGCCGGCCGGCCGTCAGCAGGTGGTCGATGATCGCGTCGTGCTTCCACGCCCACGCGTACAGCGGCGTCGGGTAGAGCACGGTTTGGGTGGCGCGCTCCATCACCAGCAGACCGAGCACGTACGCCGGTGCCCAGGCGGGGTGGCGGCGCGGGCCGCGCACGGTGAGCCAGAAGCCGGCGGCGAGTACGACCAGCCCCGCCCAGAACGTGGGGTGCACCGCGGTGACCAGGCCGAAGTCGTCCAGGTCGGAGACATCGGTGTGGGTCACCGCCCAGACCCACAGCGCGAGGGCGACGAGCAGGGCGACACCCGGATGGAACGCGGTGTTCCACCAGGGGCGGGCGGGAGGGAGGTCGGAGAGGTCGCTCACGGGCTCACCGGGCTCACCACGTACCGGAGCGACGACATCCGGAACGGTCGCGGTCGCTGTTGCGGTCGCGGTTGCCGAGGCGGGCTCCGGCTGGGACGCGGCGGCCTCGCCGGTTCCCGTACCCGGTACGGGCTCCGGTTCGGATCTGCCCCGTGGAGTGGTTGGCGGACGCACGACGGTTCCCCCCTGGCGTTCGGCTCTGAGCTAGATCAGTCGTTGGACGGGTCTCGGTTCCGGTCGGTGGGACGGGTGTGCACGGGCGGTCGGGTCGGACGGGTGCTGTCGGACGGTGGCTCGGCCCAGCGGACGGACAGGAGCAGGACGAGCAGGAACAGCAGCAGGAGCAGCGGCGGTGCGACGGGTGCGAGCGCTTCTCTCCCCGCCCAGCCCCCCACGGCGGTGAGATAGACGATCCCCCAGCGCGCCGCCCACGGCAGCCACCCGCCCAGCCGGTCACCGAAGCGGTCGCCCACCCGGTCGAGCAGCAGCCACAGGAGGACCAGGCACAGCAACTGGCAGACGGGCGGCACCCAGCGCAGCAGCGGTTCGGGCCCGGGCAGGGCCAGTGTCTCGGCGAAGAAGGCAGCCGTTTCCCGGTAGAACGTCCCACCCACTGCCCTGGGTTCCCGGCCGAGGGCGACGGGAACGGAGTACAGGGCGAGCGCGATCACACCCAGGGTGGTCCCGGGAAGCCAGGTGTCGCGCCGCACGCTCAGGGTCACGGCGGCCACGAACAGCACGAACAGCAGGAGCCCGGCGACGATCGCCGCGGCGGGCAGCCGGCCGAGCATCCCGGCCCCGCTCATCGGCGCGGCCAGACCGACGTCGATCCAGCCGCCGAGCCACGGCAGGTGCCGCAGCGCCGTCCAGTAGGCGACGGCGGTGGCAGCGAGCAGGCTCCATAGCCCGGCACGCAGCCACCGCTGGCCGCGCTCGGACCAGATGCCGTCGCCCTCGTAGCCGGGCTCCGGCGCGCGTGCCGCCCCGGTGCTCCCGGTGCTCCCGGTGCTCCGGGCGGGCTCGGCAGGCTCGGTGCTCCCGGCGGCTCCCTGGCGGGACCGGACGATCACGGCGAGCGTGTCCGCCTCCAGCGCTTCCCGCTCGTAGCCGGGGCGTCCTATGAACAGCGCGACGGTGTCCTCGTCGGAGACTCCGCGGTCGTACGCCGCCCGGCGCGCCCAGCTCGTTCCGTATCCGGCCGTGGCGTTCAGCCGGGCGGGCCGGGCGGCGTCCCCGACGGGTCCGTCGACCGGGGCCAGGGCGGGAGCGGCCCGGTCGGCGAGGAGCACGGACGAACCGGCGGCGACGGGTACGGGCGGGCGCAGCGCGGCACGCAGGCCGATCACCGAGACGACGGCGATCAGCGACATGCTCAGCAGCACCGCCCAGCCCGCGCCGGCGATGCCGGCCGGGGTGAACAGCACGGCCGCGCTGCCCAGCACCAACGTGCACATGGCGCCCTGGAGCGCGGCCAGCACACCGGTGCGGCCCTGCACGCGCAGCACTCCGATGTACAGCTCCACCACGACCCGCGGCAGCGCCCCGGCGGCCAGCAGCCGCAGCACGGTGGTGCCGTGCTCGGCGTAGTCCGCGTTGAACGGCAGCAGGATCTGCGGCGCGAACACCACCAGGACGAGCACCACCGGCACGAGCAGCAACGTCATGCGGCGCAGTGCCCCGCGCACGCCGTCGGCGAGGTGGCGCGGGTCGTGCGAGGCGTGCGCGGTGAGGGAGGAGGCCATGTTGATGGCCATGAACTCCATCGTCCCGCCGACGGTGTACGCCACGTAGAAGTAGCCGTTCTCGGCGGCGCTGAAGCGGACCGCGACCATCACCGGCAGCAGGTTGATCATCGCCAGGCTGAACAGCGCGCCCAGTGAGTCGCCCGCCAGGAAACGGCCCATCTCCTTCAGCCGGGGCGGCTCCAGGTCGCGGTCGACGGCGGCTTGGCGCGGGATGAGTCTGCGGAAGATCAGCCAGCCGAGCGGCAGCGTCGAGAACGCGATGGCGACGGCCCAGGACACGAAGATGCCGAGCACCGGCAGCGCGCCGGCGAACACGACCAGCAGGACGAGCTTGCCGAGGGAGAACACCGCGTTGCCGACCGGCACCCATCCCGATCTGCGCAGTCCGGTCAGCACGCCGTCCTGGAGGGTGAGCAGTGCCCACGCCACGCAGGCGACGACGAACGCCGCCCCCGCGAACGGAGTACCGAGCGGCGCATACGACGCCCCCCACAGGTCGAGGGTGAGCAGGAAGACCGCCGCGGCGATCGCCACGACCACCGAACTCGCCGCGTAAGCCCGCCACACGAGGGAGCCCGTCGCCCGTCCCGCGCGGGGAACGAAACGGACGACGGCGCCGATCATCGTCGTCGCCGTGATGCTGGCGAGCAGCCGCATGGCGGCGATCGCCGCGGAGCCCTGCCCGACGGCCTCCTCGGAGTAGTAGCGGGCGGCCACCAGCCAGAACCCCAGGCCGAGCACGGCGGAGACGCCGGTGCTGAGCATGAGGAAGTAGGCGTTCCGGAACAGGGAGTCGGAGCCGTGGTCGCTCACCTCCGGCGGGGTACCGGCCACGCCCCCGGCGGGGCCCGGCCGGCCGGCGGGCGGGGCGAGGGGCTCGTGCGCCTGGCCCCCCGTCCGCCCGCCGGCCGCCGGGCCGATCCGGCTCCCGGCCTCCGCCCCGGTGTGAGTTCCGGCCTGTGTCCCGGCCTGTGTCCCTGCCTGTGTCCCTGCCTGTGTTCCGGCCCGTGTGTCAGCCACGCGTCGGCTCCAGCCCTCCCGGTGCCTCGGCCGGCCGGACGCCGGACTCCTGGAGCACGTCGACGACCCGGTGCGCCCGCAGCGGATCCACGGGCAGCGCGTGCCGCGCGAACCAGCGGGCCCCGGCGGGATCGGGCGAGGGGTCCGTGAACGCCGCCCCCGCGTAGTCGTCCAGGGGCGGGTCATAGAGATACCCGACGACGATGCCCCGCCGGGCGAGTGCCGCGATCGCGGCATCCCGGTCGGCGACGAACAGAGGCACCCGGAAGAGCGGTTGGACGTCCTGCACTCCGCCGGCCGGAGAGCCGGCCCGAGAGCCGGCCCGGGGACCGGTCGCGGCACCGCTCCGGGAGCCGGCCGCCGCACCGGTCCGAGCGCCGGTGCCGGTTCCGATGCCGTCGCCGGCACGGGTAGCGGTGCCGGTGCCGGTGTGATGGCTGGTCGGCGCGTCGGCCGGGGCCCCGGGCGGCGGCTGGGTGTCCGGCGGCGGCTGGGTGTCCGGCGGCGGCCCCGGTCTCGCCCAGGGCGTCGACCGCAGCAGCCGTGTGCCCGCCCGGCAGGCGTCCAGCACCTCGTCCAGACGGTCCAGCTTCCTTTCGATGCGGCCGAGGCGCAGCGGCCCGGAGCGCAGCCGGTAGTCGTGCATGTCGACGCGGACCCAGGAGTCGTGCGCGGTGAGGTCCGGTGCCGTGTCGACCGCCCGCGCCAGCTCGTCCGCGCGCAACGGCATCCTGATCTCCTCGCGCTCCGTCAGCCCGAGCAGCCGCATGGTGGCCCACGCGGCGCTCCGCAGCCGCAGCCCCCGCACGGCCGCCTCCGCGTACGGGCGGAGGGCGAAGGCGAGTTCGGCGCCGAGCCGCCCGGGCAGCAGCAGGTCCTCGCCGGTCTTCTCCAGGGCCTCGCGCAGACCGGGGTCGCCACACGTCAGGAAGCCCCCGGCCTTGGCCCCGACGTGCTTGGACAGGCTGAAGACGGAGGCGTCCCCCCAGGTCCCGACCGGCCGGCCGCCCACCTCGCTGCCGATGGCGTGCGCGCCGTCCTCGAACAGGGGGATCCCCTTCGCGTCGCACTTCTCCCGCAGCCGCGGCGTGTCGTCCGGATTGCCGTAGAGGTTCGTCGTGAGCACGGCGGACAGCGAGTCCCACACGTCGTCGGGCACCGCGTCGACGTCGATCGACGCGTCCAGCGGGTTCAACGGCGCCTGCACCGGCCGCAGACCGGCGGCGAGCACCACGAAGAAGATCACGTCGTCGTTGACCGGCGACATCAGCACCCGCCCACCGGGCGGGCACCAGTGGCGCAAGGCCACGAACAGCCCGAACCGGCACGACGGCACGTACACGCATTCCCGGCCGAGTCTGCCGCGCATGGTGGCTTCCAGCCGCTTCGGCCGTGCACCACGCCGCGCCGACCCGAGGCCGGCCTCCCCAATGGCCATCCGCCCCCCAGGTGTGCCAGGGGAAAGCCCCCTCCCCGAGGCCTTCCAGCACCCGCCCAGAGTCTCCCTTTTCGCACCGCTCCGTCAAGATTGCGGTCCCGCCTGTGGACAACTTCCCGTGCCCGCGTGACAGCGGAGCGCTGCGAGTCGGCCACCTCATCCCGTCACCTCCCGTGGCACTTTCGTCATCCCTTCCGTGGCGCCGCGGTGCCCCTCCCGCGAGGTCAGCCGTAACGTGTGCGACGGCCGGGCACACCCGCGCACCACCCCGCGGACCGTCGGTCGAGCACCCGCGGACACCCACACGCAGCGCCCCGGCCACGACGAACACTTGTGCGCAAAGGCGCATGCGCGGCGCACACGCGGCGCATCCACGGCGAGCACGAAAGCGAGGCAGCACCCCATGCCCCCCTTGCCCCCCTTCGGCCTTCCCGAGGGCGACCCCTTCGGCCCGCACAACCTCCCCTACGGCGCCTTCTCCCGCCCCGGCTCCGAGCAGCGGACCATCGGCGTCCGGCTCGGCGACCACGTCCTGGACGCGGGCGCGGCGGCCCGGGCCTGCGGCTCACCGCACGCCGCCCTGCTCACCCGCCCGACCCTCAACCCCCTGCTGGCGGCAGGGCGCGGCGTCTGGTCCGAGGTGCGGAACTCGCTGACGGAGTGGATCACGGACCCCTCCCGCCACGACCGCCTCGCCCCGCTCCTGCACCCCCTCTCGTCGGTGACCCTGCACCTGCCGTTCGACGTCGCCGACTACGTCGACTTCTACTCCTCCGAACACCACGCCCGGAACGCGGGCGCCATCTTCCGTCCGGACGCCGCGGACACCCTCCTGCCCAACTGGAAGCATCTGCCGGTCGGTTACCACGGCCGGGCCGGCACGGTCGTGGTCTCCGGCACGGACGTCGTCCGCCCGTCGGGCCAGCGCAAGGCACCCGCCGACACCGCCCCCGTCTTCGGCCCGTCCGCACGGCTCGACATCGAGGCCGAGGTCGGCTTCGTGGTGGGCGTGCCGTCGCGGCCCGGCCGGCCGGTCCCGCTGGCCGGTTTCCGCGAGCACGTCTTCGGGCTGTGCCTCCTCAACGACTGGTCGGCCCGCGACATCCAGGCCTGGGAGTACGTGCCGCTCGGCCCGTTCCTGGCCAAGTCCTTCGCCACGTCGGTCTCCGCGTGGATCACCCCGCTGGAGGCGCTGGAGGCGGCCCGGGTCCCGCCCCCGGAGCGCACCCATGCCCTGCTCCCCTACCTGGACGACACGTCCGCCGAACCCGCCGGTTACGACCTGCGCATCTCCGTCGCCGTCAACGGTCACATCGTCTCCGAACCCCCTTTCTCCACCATGTACTGGACGGCCGCCCAGCAGCTCGCCCATCTGACGGTCAACGGCGCCTCCGTACGCACCGGTGACCTGTACGGTTCGGGCACGGTGAGCGGACCGGCCGCACACCAGCGCGGCTCCCTGCTGGAGCTGACCTGGAACGGCCGTGACCCCTTGGAGCTGCCCGACGGCAAGCGCACGTACCTGGAGGACGGTGACGTGGTGACCCTGTCGGCCTGGGCTCCGGGGCCGGACGGTCTGCGGGTGGGCCTGGGCGAGGTGAGCGGGCGGGTTCTCGCGGGCTGACTCCGGCGCCGGTCGCCGTCATACTGGCGGCGGGCACGGTCCCCGTACCGGGCCCGCCGTACGCACGCCCTCGGGGCGGGCGCACCCGGAGCGCGCCCGTCCGGTCCGCCTTCTCCCCTCCCTGTCCCCTCCGACCAGGATCCGGAGCCCGTGGCATGACCCTCTGCCTGCTCCTGCTGAGCGCCGTCGCGCTGGCGGCCGCCGTGCCGGCCCCGCGTGCGCTGACCCGTGCCGGGTGGACCGAGCGGGAGCCGGTGGTCGCCCTGTGGGTGTGGCAGTGCCTGGTCGCCACGGTCCTGCTGTGCTGTCTGACGGCCCTGGTGCTGGGTGCCGCCGCCGTCTTCCAGACCGTCCGCGCCCAGGTCTTCGCCCCCGCCCCGCCGGCGGTGACCGAGGCGTACGACCTGTCCACCGCCCCGGTGTGGGCGACCGCCCTCACCCTGCTGCTGGCCTGCGGGGCGGCCTGGACCACCGCGATGCTCGCCCGTGAAGCGGCCGAAGCCCGCCGACGGCGCACCACGGCCCGCGCCCATCTGCGGGAGCGCGCCCCCGACCTCCCCGCGGGCCTGCCCGCGGCCCGGGGTCCGCTGCTCGTCCTGGAGGACGAGTACCCGGACGCCTGGTGGATGCCGGGCAACCCTCCCCAACTGATCGTGACCACCGGTGCCCTGCACCGCCTCACCTCCCATCAACTCGACGCGGTCCTCACCCATGAACGCGGTCACGCACGGGCCCACCACGACTGGCTGCTGCACCTGTCGACGGCCCTGGCGACGGGCTTCCCGCGCATTCCGCTGTTCGCCCACTTCTGCGACCAGACCCACCGGCTGGTCGAACTCGCCGCCGACGACACCGCGTCCCGCCGCTGCGGCCATCTGACGACGGCCCTGGCCCTGATCGAGCTGAACCAGCACCGGGGCGTCCTGTCCTGCGCGTCGAGCCGCCGGCTCCTGGGGGAACGCGTGGACCGCCTCCTCCAGCCACCCCCACGGCTGCTCCGCCGGCACCGCGCGCTGACGACGACGGTCGCCGCGCTGGTCCCGCTGCTGCCCCTCCTGATCACCTTCGCACCGGGGCTGACGGCACTGGCCTGAACACCCCGCCGACAGCCCTCGCCCGGCGCCGGACCGGGTGGCAGATCTTTCCCACAGCCACCGGAAAACAGCAGGTCAGAAGGGTTACTGCCCCATCGTCAGGTGGCGCAATACTTCAGCAACACCACTTCCTCACCCCCCTCGGTATGGTCCAGAACATGCCATCCACCGAGCGCGTCCGAGACCACGCCGGCCAGGGCGCGACCACCGTCGCCGCCCACCGCGCACGTCGCCGGCTGCGCGCGGACCAGGCCCGCCAGCTCGCCGACCTCCTGCGCCGCCAGCTCCTCACGGGCGGCTTCCCGGCCGGCACGCTGCCCCACGAGTCCGCCCTCGCCGCCGACTACCGCGCCTCCCGCAACACCGTCCGCCAGGCGCTCGACCTCCTGCGGGCGGAGGGGCTCGTGGAACGCCTGCCCGGTGTCGGCACGGTGGTCGTGGCCCAGAAGTACCCGCACGGCCTCGACCGGCTGATGGGCCTCGCGGAGACGCTGCACGAACACGGCCAGGTCACCAACGAGGTCCGCACCATGGCCCCCGTGCCCGCGCCGGCTCCGGTGGCCGACCGCCTCCATGTCCCGCCCGGCGCCGACGTCCTCTACATCGAACGTCTGCGCCGCCTGGGCGGTCTCCCCCTGTCTCTCGACCTGACCTACATCCCGCTCGACATCGGCGCCGACCTGCTCGGCGCCGACCTGGAGAACACCGACGTCTTCCGCCTCCTGGAGGCCGCCACCGGCCAACGCCTCGGGCACGCGGAGATCACCCTGGAGGCGGTGAGTGCCGACGCCCACTCCGCCGCCGTACTGGAAGCCCCGCGCGGGGCGGCCGTCCTGATGCTGGAACGCCTCACCCACCTCGCCGACGGCCGCCCCGTGGACCTGGAGTTCATCCGCTTCCGCGGCGACCGCATCTCCATGAGCGGTCTGCTGCACCGCTCCCGCTGACACCCACCGCACCGGCCCTCGCCCCCTTCGTTCCCTCGCGTCCCACCCCTTCATCGTTCGGCAGGGGCCGACCGGTTCACCGCCTCGCGGAATTTCCCACGCGATTTCCCTGGAGACAGCCATGCCCTTGGTGCCCCAGCGGGCCGACGTGCCCGTGACGATCGACGAGTCGAAGTGCATCGACGGCTGCACCCTCTGCGTGGACATGTGCCCGCTGGACTCCCTCGCCATCGACGAGAGCAACGGCAAGGCGTACATGCACGTCGACGAGTGCTGGTACTGCGGCCCGTGCGCGGCCCGCTGTCCCACCGGAGCCGTCACGGTCAACATGCCCTACCTGCTCCGGTGAAAGGTCCGCTCCCCGTGAAACGCATCGCGGCCGCCCTCGCCGCCACCCTCCTGCTGCCCCTCACCGCCTGCGGCGGCGACGCCGAGGCCGGTGACGGCTCCACGGTCACCGTCACCGTCGGCTACCAGTCCAAGACGATCAACACCGTCACCGCGGGAACCCTCCTGCGCTCCCTCGGCTACTTCGAGAAGCAGCTCGACTCCCTCGACGACGGCACCACCTACAAGGTGCAGTGGCAGGACTTCGCCACCGGCGCCCCCATCACCGCCCAGATGACCGCGGGCAAGATCGACATCGGCTCGATGGGCGACTTCCCCCTGCTCATCAACGCGGCGCGCGGCAAGCAGCTCGGCCGCCCCACCCATCTGGTCTCGGTCACCGGCTACAACCTGCGCGGCGGCCTCAACACCATCGTCACCGCCCCCGATTCCCCGCTGACCTCCCTCACCGACCTCAAGGGCAAGAAGGTCTCCACGAGCGTGGGCTCGGCCGCCGACGGCACCCTCGTCCGGGCCCTGCAACGCGCCGGCATCGACCCGGACAAGGGCATCGAGAAGCTCAACCAGCAGCCCGCGGTGGGTGCCTCCGCGCTCTCGGCGGGCAGCGCGGACGCCCTCTCCCAGTTCGTCGCCTGGCCCGGCCTGCTCGTCCACCAGGGCAAGGCGAAAGCCCTGTACGACGGCGCCCAGCTCGACCTGCCCACCTTCCACGGCGTCACCGCCCGCGAGGACTTCGCGAAGAAACGGCCGGCCGTGCTGGAGGCGTTCCTGAAGGCGCAGGCCGAGGCCACCGCGTACCTCTCCGCGCACCCCGTCGCCGCGGCCGAGAAGGTCGCGAAGGCGACCGACCTGCCCGCCGAGGTCGTCTACCTCTACAACGGCGCCCACGGCATCGCCACCTTCGACCCGTCCGTCAAGCCGCAGCTGGTCGCCGCCCTGAAGAAGGACGTGTCGGTCCTGAAGGCGGCGAAGCTGACCGGGGACATCGACGTGGACGCCTTCGTCGACGACCAGTACGTGAAGAAGGCCCTCGGTTCCTCGTACGCCGAGCAGCTCGCCGCCACGCCCCCACCGGCCCGGAGCGAGGTCTGGCCGAAGGGCGCCACCGAGACCCGGGCCTTCACCTCACCCGCCGACCTGCTGGCCTACGTGGCCGCGCACCCCGACGGCATCCGCGCCGCCTACGTCCCCGACGCCGACACCGGCACCCTCTGGTTCGCCGACAAGGCGGTCTGGGTGGCGGACGGTTCGGCGCTGCTCCCCTTCGTCGCCCCGGCGACCGCGCAGGCCTACACCGACGCCCACGGCGGCGCCCGCACCGTCTCGTACGCCGAAGCCCTGGAGCGTGCCGCGTGACCCGGCCCGCGCCGCGCTCCGGCCGCTATGCCCTGCGGCTGCTCTCCCTCGCCGCCGCCCTCGGCCTGTGGCAGCTGGTGACCAGCCTGAAGATCGACCTCTGGCTGCGCTTCTCGCAGTTCCCCACCGTCACCGACGTCACCCGCGCCTTCGCCGACCGGCTCACCGGCGGCGACTACTGGACGGACCTCACCGACAGCGTCACCCGCATCCTCGCGGGGTTCCTGCTGGCCGCCGTCCTGGGAGTGGCCGTGGGCGTGCTCGTGGCGCGCTCGCGGCTCGCCGAGGACCTGCTCGGCCCGCTCCTGGAGGTGATCCGCCCCATCCCGGCGATCGCCCTGGTCCCCGTGGCGATCCTCCTCTTCCCCTCCAACGAACAGGGCATCGTCTTCATCACCTTCGCCGCCGCCTTCTTCCCCGTGCTGGTCTCCACCCGGCACGCGGTCCGCGCCCTCTCCCCCGTCTGGGAGGAAGCGGTCCTCACCCTGGGCGGCGGCCGGTGGCGCGTCCTCCGCTCGGTCGTCCTGCCGGGCGCGCTGCCCGGCATCTTCGGCGGCCTGTCGGTCGGCATCGGCGTGTCGTGGATCTGCGTGATCTCCGCGGAGATGATCTCCGGCCAGTACGGCGTCGGCTACCGCACCTGGCAGGACTACACGGTCGTCGACTACCCCGGCGTCTTCGTCGGCATGGTCACCATCGGCGTCCTCGGCTGGGCGACGTCCACGGCCGTGGAACTCCTGGGCCGCCGCCTCACCCACTGGCTGCCCCGGACCTCGTACGTTCCCGTGGCCCGGCCACGGGCAGCACGGGCCGCAGCGCCGGTGCCGTCCGCTGCCTCCCCTGTCGGCGGGGGACCCGCATCCGAGGCCGAGGAGGCACACGATGAGCACCTCGTCTGAGACGTCCCGGCGCCGCACGTCCGGCGCGACCGCCACGGGCGCGGAGAAGGCCGGTCCCCTCCCGGCCGGCCCGGACAGGGCCGCACCCGCGCCGGTCCGCGGTACCCGGCTCACCTTGCGCGCCGCCGCACTCGGCCGCCCGGACGCCCCCGCCCTGACCGGCGTCGATCTCGACGTGGTCCCGGGGGAGATCCTCACCGTCGTCGGCCCCTCGGGCTGCGGCAAGTCCACCCTGCTGCGCACCCTGGCCGGTCTGCTGCCCGCCCTCGCCGGAACGGTGGAGCAGGACGGCCACCGGATCACCGGACCGGCGGCGGACCGCGCGCTGGTCTTCCAGGAGGACGCGCTCCTGCCCTGGCGCACCCTGCGCGCCAACGTCGAGCTGGCCCTCGCCGTACGGGGCCGGCCGCGCGCGGAACGCCGCAGGCAGGCCGGCTCCTGGCTCGACCGGGTCGGACTCGCCGAAGTGGCCCGGCAGTTGCCCCACCGCGTCTCCGGAGGACAGCGCCAGCGCGCCCAGCTGGCCCGCGCCCTGGCCGCCGGGCCGCGCGCGGTCCTCATGGACGAACCGTTCGGCGCGCTCGACGCCCAGACCCGGGCCGGCATGCAGGACCTGCTGGTGGAGGTGCTGCACGGCACGGGCGCGACCGTCGTCTTCGTCACCCACGACGTCGACGAGGCCCTCTTCCTCGGCGACCGCGTCGCCCTGCTCGGCGCGAACGGCCTCCTCGCCGTCCGGAACGTCCCCCGCCCGCGCGACCGCGCCGCCCACGACGACCCGGCCCGCGTGGCCCTGCGCCGCGACGTCCTCACCTCCCTCGGCACGTGAAAGGCACCCTGGTGGCCACCCCCGTCAACACCCCTGTGCAGATCCCCGCGCTCACCGACGCCGAAGAGCTGACCTGCGACGTCCTGGTCATCGGCGGGGGCACCGCCGGCACGATGGCCGCCCTGACGGCCGCCGAGCGCGGTGCGGACGTGCTGCTGCTGGAGAAGGCGCACGTCCGCCACTCCGGCGCCCTCGCGATGGGCATGGACGGCGTCAACAACGCGGTCGTCCCCGGCCGCGCCGAGCCCGACGACTACGTCGCCGAGATCACCCGCGCCAACGACGGCATCGTCGACCAGTCCACCGTCCGACAGACCGCGACCCGCGGCTTCGCCATGGTGCAGCGGCTGGAGTCGTACGGCGTGAAGTTCGAGAAGGACGAACACGGCGAGTACGCGGTCCGCCAGGTCCACCGCTCCGGCTCCTACGTCCTGCCGATGCCGGAGGGCAAGGACGTGAAGAAGGTGCTGTACCGGCAGTTGCGGCGGCGCGAGATGCGGGAGCGGATCCGCATCGAGAACCGTGTGATGCCGGTGCGGGTGCTGACGGCGGGCGAGGGACCCGACCGGCGGGCCGTGGGGGCGGCGGGCTTCCACACCCGCACCGGACGGTTCGTCACCGTCCGCGCGGGCGCGGTGATCCTGGCCACCGGCGCCTGCGGCCGGCTCGGCCTGCCCGCCTCCGGCTACCTCTACGGCACGTACGAGAACCCGACCAACGCGGGCGACGGCTACGCCATGGCCTACCACGCGGGCGCCGAGCTGACCGGCATCGAGTGCTTCCAGATCAACCCGCTGATCAAGGACTACAACGGCCCGGCCTGCGCCTACGTCGCCAATCCCTTCGGCGGCTACCAGGTCAACCGGCACGGCGAGCGCTTCGTCGACTCCGACTACTGGTCGGGCCAGATGATGGCGGAGTTCGCGGCGGAGGTCGCCTCCGACCGCGGCCCGGTCTACCTGAAACTCAGCCATCTTCCCGAGGAATCGGTTGCGGCGCTGGAGTCGATCCTGCACTCGACCGAGCGCCCCACCCGCGGCACCTTCCACTCCGGCCGCGGCCACGACTACCGCACCCATGACGTCGAGATGCACATCTCCGAGATCGGTCTGTGCGGCGGCCACTCGGCCTCCGGCGTCCGCGTCGACGACCACGCCCGCACCACCGTGCCGCGCCTGTACGCCGCCGGTGACCTCGCGTGCGTACCGCACAACTACATGATCGGCGCGTTCGTGTACGGGGACCTCGCGGGCGCGGACGCCTCCCGGTACCAGGCCTACGAGGGCGAGCTGCCGCAGGATCAGCTGCGCGAGGCGCACGAACTGGTCTACCGGCCGCTGCGCAACCCGGACGGCCCGCCGCAGACCCAGGTCGAGTACAAGCTGCGCCGCTTCGTCAACGACTACGTGGCGCCGCCGAAGTCCGGTGCCCGTCTCTCCCTCGCCCTGGAGGCGTTCGAGCGGATGCGGGACGACATCGCCGCGATGGGGGCCGCCACCCCGCACGAGCTGATGCGCTGCGCCGAGGTCACCTTCATCCGTGACTGCGCGGAGATGGCCGCGCGGGCCTCCCTGGCCCGCACGGAGTCCCGCTGGGGCCTCTACCACGACCGCCTCGACCACCCCCGCCGTGACGACGTGTCCTGGTTCCACCACCTCGATCTGCACAAGTCCCCCTCTGGTGCGATGGAGTTCACGGCCCGCCCCGTGGCTCCCTATCTGGTTCCGGTCGACGAGTTCACCCCCGTCGGCGGTCCGTCCCGGCGTCTCGGCGAGGTCCGCCCCGAGAACGTGGCCACGGCCGGCTCACGCGACGTGGCGCCGGTGGCGTCCCCCGCTCCAGGAACCGGCCCGGACCACGCGCCCGCCCGCGTCGGCTCCGTCCCTCTCCCCCCTGCGGAGTCCGAGCCCTCCGCCGAGCAGTCCTCGTCCCGTCTGCTGGCCCTGGTCGCCCTCGCCGACGAGCAGCCCGGCCTCGACGCCCTGCGGCCCTACCTGAGCGACCCGGCCCCCGCCGTGCGGCGCGAGGCGGTCACCGTCCTCACGGAGACCGTGCCGCCGGGCAGCGGTCCCGCGCTCGCCGAGGCGCTGCGCGACACCGCCGCCGAGGTGCGTGCCGCCGCGGCGGCCTCACTGCGCGAGCTGGTGGAGACCCTGCCGCCCGAGCCCGCCCTGCGCGACGGCCTCGCCGCGGCGCTGGCCGAGCCCGACCCCGTCGTCCGCGCCGCCGCGCTCGACGTACTGCGCGCCCTGCGCCTGGGCGACGCCGGCCTGTTCACGGCCGCCCTCACGGACACGGACATCGCCGTCCGCATCGAGGCCGTCCGCGCCCTGGTCTCCGTGGGCGCCGCCGACGAACTGGCCCGCACGGCACCCACCGACCCGTCCCGCGAGGTGCGCGTCACCGTGGCCAAGGCGCTGGCCACCGTGACCGCGGCCCACCTGGACGCCGCCTCCGCGACCGGCCCCGGCACGGACACGGGCACCGTCTTCGACGTGACCCCTGTCCACACGGCGCTGAGCACCCTCACCACCGACGCCGACGCCCTGGTCCGCGCGGCCGCCTACGCGGCTCTGGGCACCGTCGGCTGCCCGGCACCGCTCGCCGCCCGCGCCGTGACCGCCCTGGCGGACCCGGCGTGGCAGGTACGCGCCGGTGCCGCCACGGCCCTGGCGGCCGCCTCTCCCGACACCGCGGTCCCGGCACTCGCCAAGGCACTGGCCGACCCCAACGCGGACGTCCGCAAGGCCGCCGTCCTCGCCCTGACCCGGCACCGCGCCTCCGAGGAGGCCCGGGCGGCCCTCGCCACAGCCACGACCGACTCCGACGCCGACGTCAGGGCGTACGCGGCACGAGGCCACTGACAGGCCGCGGCCGACTGCGGACCACCAGAGCCACGGAGGCCGAGAGCTGCGTTCGCCGAGGCCGCGTAGGCCGAAAGCTGCCGCTCGCAGCCGCCGCGACCCGGGCGTGTCCCGATGTCCGGCCGTCTACATCCAGTCCTCGGGCTCCGGTTCCGCCTCCATCTCCGGCCAGTCCTCCAGGCCGTCCGGGCCCTCCGCTTCCGGGGAGGCGCCCGGGGCCGGGCCGGAGGTTCCGCCCAGCGACGCCAGCACGGCGACCACGCCCTCCCCGTACGTCGCCAGCTTCTTCTCGCCGACTCCGCTGACCCCGGCGAGCTCGCGCACCGACGCCGGCCACACCGTGGCGATCTCCCGGAGCGTGGCGTCGTGGAAGATGACGTACGCCGGGACGCCCTGCTCGCGGGCCTGTTCCGCGCGCCAGGCGCGCAGGGCCTCGAAGGCGGGGAGCAGTGCCTCGGGCAGCTCCGCGGCTGTCGTTCTGGCCTTGCGGTCCCCGCGGCCGGACGAGGACGAGCCGGTCTTCGCGGTCGTCGGCTTCTTCGGTTCCTTGCGCAGCGGCACCTCCCGCTCGCGCCGCAGCACCGCCCCGCTGTCCTCCGTCAGCACCAGCGTGCCGTACTCCCCCTCGACGGCGAGCAGTCCCTGCGCCAGCAGCTGCCGCACCACGCCGCGCCACTCGCCCTCGGTCAGCTCCTCGCCGATGCCGAACACCGACAACTGGTCGTGGTCGAACTGGATCACCTTGGCGGTGCGCTTGCCCAGCAGGATGTCGACGATCTGCACCGCGCCGAACTTCTGCCCCCGCTCCCGCTGGAGCCGTACGACGGTCGACAGCACCTTCTGCGCCGCGATCGTGCCGTCCCAGGTCTCCGGCGGGGTGAGGCAGGTGTCGCAGTTGCCGCAGCCCTCCGGGTCCGGCTCCTGGCCGAAGTAGGCGAGGAGCTGCCCTCTGCGGCACCGGGCCGTCTCGCACAGCGCCAGCATCGAGTCCAGGTGGGCCGCCGCCCGCCGCCGGAACGCCTCGTCGCCCTCACCGGACTGGATCAGCTTGCGCTGTTGTATGACGTCGTTGAGGCCGTACGCCATCCAGGCCGTCGACGGCAGCCGGTCGCGGCCCGCGCGGCCGGTCTCCTGGTAGTAGCCCTCGATGGACTTGGGCAGGTCGAGGTGGGCGACGAACCGCACGTCGGGCTTGTCGATGCCCATACCGAAGGCGATGGTCGCCACCACGACCAGGCCTTCCTCCCGCAGGAACCGGGACTGGTGCGCCGCGCGCGTGCCCGCGTCCAGGCCGGCGTGGTACGGCACCGCCTCGATGCCGTTGCGGGAGAGGAACTCGGCGGTCTTCTCCACCGAGTTGCGGGAGAGGCAGTACACGATGCCCGCGTCGCCCGCGTGCTCCTCCCGCAGGAAGCTCAGCAGCTGCTTCTTCGGGTCGGACTTCGGCACGATCCGGTACTGGATGTTGGGCCGGTCGAAGCTGGCCACGAAGTGCCGCGCCGCCGGCATGTTCAGCCGCTGGGTGATCTCCTGGTGCGTGGCGTGCGTGGCCGTCGCCGTGAGCGCGATCCGCGGGACGTCCGGCCAGCGCTCGCCGAGCAGGGAGAGGGTGAGGTAGTCGGGGCGGAAGTCGTGGCCCCACTGGGAGACGCAGTGCGCCTCGTCGATGGCGAAGACGGCGATCTTGCCGCGGGAGAGCAGGTCCAGCGTGGTGTCCAGGCGCAGCCGCTCCGGGGCCAGGTACAGCAGGTCCAGCTCACCGGCCAGGAACTCGGCCTCGACCACGCGCCGCTCGTCGAAGCCCTGCGTGGAGTTCATGAAGCCGGCGCGCACACCGAGCGCCCGCAGGGCGTCCACCTGGTCCTGCATCAGCGCGATCAGCGGCGAGACGACGATCCCCGTACCCGGTCTGACCAGGGCCGGGATCTGGTAGCAGAGCGACTTGCCGCCACCGGTCGGCATGAGGACGACGGCGTCACCGCCGGCCACCACGTGTTCGATGACCGCTTCCTGCTCGCCGCGGAAGGCGTCGTAGCCGAAGACGCGGTGCAGCGTGGCCAGCGCCTCGCTGTCTGTCGTCCCCAATGTCCCGGTGATCTCTGTCATCTCCTTGATTCCGCCCGTCCCGCCCATCGCATGGCCCCCGTACGTCGTCCTTCGACCACTGCCTCCACGATAGGGGCCCGGACTGACAGCTTCGGAGTTATCCACAGGCCGCTCGCCGGGATCGGGCCGCGTCGCGCGGCGCGGGGCGGTCCCCGGCCGTCCGCCGGCCGGCACGGCGACGGCCCGGCACCGCGGGAACGGGTGCCGGGCCGGCCTGCGGGATGCTCGGCGCTCAGCGCACGAACACCCCCGCCTGTCCCGCCAGGTCCAGGAAGTACTGCGGCGCCACGCCCAGCACCAGGGTGACCGCCACGCCCACCGCGATCGCCGTCGTCGTCAGCGGCGACGGCACGGCGACGGTCGGGCCCTCGGGCCGCGGCTCGCTGAAGAACATCAGCACGATGACGCGGATGTAGAAGAACGCCGCGATCGCCGACGAGATCACACCGACCACGACGAGCGGTGCCGCGCCGCCTTCCGCCGCCGCCTTGAACACGGCGAACTTCCCGGCGAACCCGGAGGTCAGCGGAATGCCGGCGAAGGCGAGCAGGAACACCGCGAACACGGCCGCCACCAGCGGCGAGCGACGGCCGAGCCCCGCCCACTTCGACAGGTGGGTCGCCTCGCCGCCGGCGTCCCGCACCAGCGTCACCACCGCGAACGCCCCGATCGTCACGAACGAGTACGCGCCGAGGTAGAACAGGACGGACGACACGCCGTCCGGCGTGGTCGCGATGACACCCGCGAGGATGAATCCCGCGTGCGCGATGGACGAGTACGCCAGCAGCCGCTTGATGTCGGTCTGCGTGATCGCGACGATCGCACCGCCCAGCATGGTGACGATCGCGACACCCCACATGACCGGTCGCCAGTCCCAGCGCAGGCCGGGCAGCACGACGTACAGGATCCGCAGCAGCGCGCCGAAGGCGGCCACCTTGGTCGCGGCGGCCATGAAGCCGGTGACCGGGGTCGGCGCGCCCTGGTAGACGTCCGGCGTCCACATGTGGAACGGGACCGCGCCGACCTTGAACAGCAGACCCATGACGATCATCGCGGCGCCGACGAGCAGCAGCGCGTCGTTGCCCATGGTGTCGGCGAGCGCCGGGGTCACGCCGGTGACCGTGCCGTCGACGACCTGCGCGATGGTCGCGTACGACACCGAGCCGGCGTAGCCGTAGAGGAGGGCGATGCCGAACAGGGTGAACGCGGAGGCGAAGGCGCCGAGCAGGAAGTACTTGACCGCGGCCTCCTGCGACATCAGCCGCTTGCGGCGGGCCAGGGCGCACAGCAGGTACAGCGGCAGCGAGAAGACTTCCAGGGCGATGAAGAGGGTCAGCAGGTCGTTGGCCGACGGGAACACCAGCATCCCGGCGACCGCGAACAGCAGCAGCGGGAAGACCTCGGTGGTCGTGAAACCGGCCCTGACCGCGGCCTTCTCGCTGTCGCTGCCCGGCACGGAGGCGGCCTGCGCGGCGAAGGAGTCGACACGGTTGCCGTGCGCCACCGGGTCGAGCCGCCGTTCGGCGAAGGTGAAGAGGCCGACCAGGGCGGCCAGCAGGATCGTGCCCTGGAGGAACAGGGCGGGTCCGTCGACGGCGATCGCGCCCATCGCGGCGATGCGCGCCTTGGTGGTGCCGTACCCGTCGGCCGCCAGCGCCACCACCGCGGCGAACGCGGCGGCCAGGGCGACGACGGACACGAAGAGCTGGGCGACGTAGCGGGACTTGCGCGGTACGAGCGCCTCGACCAGCACCCCGACGACCGCCGCGCCGACGACGATCAGGGTGGGCGACAATTGCGCGTATTCGATCTTCGGCGCGTCGATCTTCGTGATCGGGTCGGCCGCTGTTGTCCACAGGCTGTGGACGGCTGCTGCGCTCACTTGGCCGCCTCCACCTCGGGCTGGGGGTCCTTCTTCTGTACGTCGGACAGCGTCTGCTGCACCGCCGGGTCGACGATGTCCGTGACGGGCTTCGGGTAGACGCCCAGGAAGATCAGCAGCACGATCAGCGGGGCGACCACCAGCAGCTCCCGCGCGCGGAGGTCCGGCATCGCCGAGACCTCGGGTTTCACCGGGCCCGTCATCGTCCGCTGGTAGAGGACGAGGGTGTACAGCGCGGCGAGGACGATGCCGAAGGTGGCGATGATGCCGATCACCGGATAGCGCGCGAACGTGCCGACCAGGACGAGGAACTCGCTCACGAACGGCGCGAGGCCGGGCAGCGACAGCGTCGCCAGGCCGCCGATCAGGAAGGTGCCGGCGAGCACCGGGGCGACCTTCTGCACCCCGCCGTAGTCGGCGATGAGCCGGGATCCGCGCCGCGAGATCAGGAAGCCGGCGACGAGCATCAGCGCCGCCGTCGAGATGCCGTGGTTGACCATGTAGAGCGTCGCGCCCGACTGGCCCTGGCTGGTCATCGCGAAGATGCCCAGGATGATGAAGCCGAAGTGCGAGATCGACGCGTACGCCACCAGCCGCTTGATGTCCCGCTGCCCGACGGCGAGCAGTGCCCCGTAGATGATGCTGATCAGGGCGAGGACGAGGATGGCGGGCGTCGCCCACTTGCTGGCCTCCGGAAAGAGCTGGAGGCAGAAGCGGAGCATCGCGAAGGTGCCCACCTTGTCGACGACCGCCGTGATGAGGACGGCGACCGGGGCGGTGGACTCCCCCATGGCGTTGGGCAGCCAGGTATGCAGCGGCCACAGGGGCGCCTTCACCGCGAAGGCGAAGAAGAAGCCGAGGAACAGCCAGCGTTCGGTGGTCGTCGCCATGTCGAGCGAACCGTTGGCCCGGGCCTCGGCGATCTCCGTGAGCGAGAAGCTCCCGGCGACCACGTACAGCCCGATCACCGCGGCCAGCATGATCAGCCCGCCGGCCAGGTTGTAGAGCAGGAACTTCACGGCCGCGTACGACCGCTGGGTGGCGGCCGCCTGCTCGCCGTGCTCGTGGGCCCGGTCCCCGAAGCCGCCGATGAGGAAGTACATCGGGATCAGCATGGCTTCGAAGAAGATGTAGAAGAGGAAGACGTCGGTCGCCTCGAAGGAGAGGATCACCATCGCCTCGACGGCGAGGATCAGCGCGAAGAAGCCCTGGGTCGGGCGCCACCGCTTGCTGCCCGTCTCCAGCGGGTCGGCGTCGTGCCAGCCCGCCAGGACGATGAACGGGATCAGCAGTGCAGTGAGCACGATGAGCGCCACCGCGATGCCGTCCACGCCCAGCTCGTAGCGGACGCCGAAGTCCGCGATCCAGGAGTGGGACTCGGTGAGCTGGTAGCGGTCGCCGTCCGGGTCGAAGCGGACCAGGACGACGATCGCCAGGACCAGGGTGGCGAGCGAGAACAGCAGCGCCAGCGCTTTGGCGGCGTTGCGCCGCGCGGCCGGCACGGCGGCCGTGGCGACCGCCCCGAGCGCGGGGAGCGCCGCCGTCGCTGTCAGCAGAGGAAAGGACATCGGTATCAGACCGCCCTCATCAGCAGGGTCGCGGCGATGAGGACCGCCGCACCGCCGAACATCGAGACCGCGTACGACCGCGCGAAGCCGTTCTGCAGCTTGCGCATGCGTCCGGAGAGGCCGCCGACCGAGGCCGCCGTGCCGTTGACGACGCCGTCCACCAGGGTGTGGTCGACGTACACCAGGGACCGTGTGAGGTGCTCGCCGCCGCGGACCAGGACGACGTGGTTGAAGTCGTCCTGGAGCAGGTCGCGCCGGGCGGCCCGGGTGAGGAGCGACCCGCGCGGGGCGACCGCGGGGACCGGGCGGCGCCCGTACTGCCCGTAGGCGACGGCCACCCCGATCACCATCACCGCCACCGTGGACAGGGTGATCGCGAGGGCGCTGACCGGCGGGTGGCCGTGTTCGAACCCGGTGACGGGCTCGAGCCAGTGCACGAAGCGCTCGTCGATGCCGAAGAAGGCTCCGGCGAAGACCGATCCGACGGCCAGCACGACCATCGGGATCGTCATGATCTTGGGCGACTCGTGCGGGTGCGGTTCGGCCGTCGCGGCGGCGTGCCCGGAAACGGACTCGCCGTGGTGCGCGGCCGCGGGCTCCGCGCTCGGCGCCTCGGGCGAGCGTGTGGGCCGGTTCCTCCAGCGCTCCTCGCCGAAGAACGTCATCAGCATCACGCGTGTCATGTAGTACGCCGTGATAGCCGCGCCCAGCAGCGCGCAGCCGCCCAGGATCCAGCCCTCGGTGCCGCCCTTGGCGAACGCCGCCTCGATGATCTTGTCCTTGGAGAAGAAGCCGGACAGACCCGGGAAGCCGATGATGGCGAGGTAGCCGAGGCCGAAGGTGACGAAGGTGACCGGCATGTACTTCCTCAGGCCGCCGTACCTGCGCATGTCGACCTCGTCGTCCATGCCGTGCATGACCGAGCCGGCGCCGAGGAACAGGCCGGCCTTGAAGAAGCCGTGCGTGACCAGGTGCATGATCGCGAAGGCGTAGCCGATGGGGCCGAGGCCCGCGGCCAGCACCATGTAGCCGATCTGCGACATGGTCGAGCCGGCCAGCGCCTTCTTGATGTCGTCCTTCGCGCAACCGACGATCGCACCGAACAGGAGCGTGACCGCGCCGACGACGGTGACGACGAGCTGTGCGTCGTGCGCCAGGTCGAAGATCGCCGCGGAACGGACGATCAGGTAGACGCCCGCGGTCACCATCGTCGCCGCGTGGATGAGGGCCGAGACCGGGGTCGGGCCCTCCATCGCGTCCCCGAGCCAGGACTGCAACGGCACCTGGGCGGACTTGCCGCAGGCCGCGAGCAGCAGCATCAGGGCGATGGCGGTGAGCCGGCCCTCGGACGCGTCACCGGCGAGCCCCGCCTCCTCGTGCGTGCCGAGCAGCGGGCCGAAGGCGAAGGTGCCGAAGGTGGTGAACAGCAGCATGATGGCGATCGACAGGCCCATGTCGCCGACGCGGTTGACCAGGAAGGCCTTCTTCGCGGCGGTGGCGGCGCTGGGCTTGTGCTGCCAGAAGCCGATGAGTAGGTAGGAGGCGAGCCCGACACCCTCCCAGCCGACGTACAGCAGCAGGTAGTTGTCGGCGAGGACGAGCAGCAGCATCGCCGCGAGGAACAGGTTGAGGTAGCCGAAGAAGCGGCGGCGCCGCTCGTCGTGCTCCATGTACCCGACCGAGTACAGGTGGATCAGCGAGCCGACACCCGTGATCAGCAGCACGAACGTCATCGACAACTGGTCGAGCCGGAAGGCGACGTCCGCCTGGAAGCCCTCGACCGGGATCCAGCTGAACAGGTACTGCGTCAGCGTCCGGTCGTCGGCGTCCCTGCCGAGCAGACCGGCGAAGAGGACGAGGCCGATCACGAAGGAGACGGCCGCGAGCAGGGTGCCGATCCAGTGGCCGACGGCATCGAGCCGGCGGCCGCCGACCAGGAGGACGGCCGCTCCGAGCAGGGGCGCCGCGATCAGCAGCGCAATCAGGTTCTCCACGATTCTTCCGACCCCTTACAGCTTCATCAGGCTGGCGTCGTCGACCGAGGCCGAGTGGCGGGAACGGAACAGCGACACGATGATCGCGAGTCCGACCACGACCTCCGCGGCGGCGACGACCATCGTGAAGAAGGCGATGATCTGGCCGTCGAGGTTGCCGTGCATCCGGGAGAAGGCGACGAGCGTGAGGTTGCAGGCGTTGAGCATCAGCTCGATGCACATGAACACGACGATCGCATTGCGCCTGATCAGCACGCCGGTCGCGCCGATCGTGAACAGCAGGGCCGCGAGGTACAGGTAGTTGACCGGGTTCACTGGGACGCCTCCTCGGTGCGACGGGAGTTCCGCCCGTGCGGCGGCTCGATCGCGGACCGCTCCAGGCGTTCCTCCGCGCGCCGCTCCAGCGCCTTGAGGTCGCTCAGCGCCTCGGCGGACACGTCACGGATCTGGCCGCGCTCGCGGAGCGTCCTGCTGACCGTGAGCTCCGACGGGGTGCCGTCGGGCAGCAGGCCCGCGATGTCGACGGCGTTGTGCCGCGCGTACACGCCCGGTGCCGGCAGCGGCGGCACGTGCTTGCCCTCGCGCACCCGCTGTTCGGCCAGTTCGCGCTGGGTCCTGGCCCGCTCGGTCCGCTCGCGGTGGGTGAGCACCATGGCGCCCACGGCGGCCGTGATGAGCAGGGCGCCGGTGATCTCGAAGGCGAAGACGTACTTGGTGAAGATGAGGGCCGCCAGTCCCTCCACGTTGCCGCCGGCGTTGGCCGTGGCGAGGCCGTCGAACTCCGTCAGGGAGGCGTTGGCGATGCCCGCGACCAGCAGGACGCCGAAGCCGAGGCCGCACAGGAGGGCCAGCCAGCGCTGGCCCTTGATGGTCTCCTTCAGGGAGTCCGCCGCGGTGACGCCGACGAGCATCACCACGAACAGGAACAGCATCATGATCGCGCCGGTGTAGACGACGATCTGCACGATGCCCAGGAAGTAGGCGCCGTTGGCGAGGTAGAACACCGCCAGGACGATCATGGTTGCGGCGAGGCAGAGCGCGCTGTGCACGGCCCTCTTCATGAAGACGGTGCACAGGGCGCCGATCACCGCGACGGTGCCGAGCACCCAGAACTGGAACGCCTCGCCCGTGGAGGTGGAGTAGGCGGCGAGCTGCACGGTGGAGTGGGCGGCGAGCTGCGCGCTCATCGGCCGATCACCTCCCCCGCGGCGGGCTCGCCCTCACCGAAGGTCGAGGCGGCCTCCTGCGGCGCCTCGCCCTTGGAGACGGCGGCCTGCCGCTCGGTGCCGGGCGCGGCCTCCGTCACCAGGCCCCGGTAGTAGTCCTGCTCGTCCGTCCCGGGGTAGATGGCGTGCGGTGTGTCGACCATGCCGTCCTCGAGGCCGGCCAGCAGCTGCTCCTTGGTGTAGATCAGGTTGGCGCGGCTGGAGTCGGCGAGCTCGAACTCGTTGGTCATCGTGAGCGCGCGCGTGGGGCAGGCCTCGATGCACAGGCCGCACAGGATGCAGCGGGCGTAGTTGATCTGGTAGACGCGGCCGTACCGCTCGCCCGGCGAGTAGCGCTCCTCCTCGGTGTTGTCCGCGCCCTCGACGTAGATGGCGTCGGCGGGACAGGCCCACGCGCACAGCTCGCAGCCGACGCACTTCTCCAGGCCGTCCGGATGGCGGTTGAGCTGGTGCCGTCCGTGGAACCGCGGAGCCGTGGTCTTCTTCTGCTCCGGGTACTGCTCGGTCAGCCGCTTCTTGAACATGGCCTTGAAGGTCACGCCGAAGCCGGCCACCGGGTTCTGGAAACCGGGCTTGGTCTCCTGGGGCTCCTCAGCCATCGGACGCCTCCTTTCCATCCAGAGTTCCGTCACTGTGAGTATCGGACCCACCACTGACAATCAGCTCCCGCTCCCGGCGCGGGCGGCGCCTCGGCACCGGCGGCAGCTCCTGTCCGGGCAGCGGCGGAACGGGGAACCCGCCCGCCATCGGGTCGAAGCCGGCCGGCTCGGCGGGGGCCTCGGCCTGCCTGCCGCGGTCGCGGAACATGTCGGCGACGAAGGAGAGCAGCAGCAGGACCAGGACGGCGCCGCCGACGTAGAGGGCGATGTCGGCGAAGTCGTAGTTCTCGTTGCGCAGCGTCCGCACGGTCGCGACGAGCATCAGCCACGTCACCGAGACCGGGATGAGGACCTTCCAGCCGAGCTTCATCAGCTGGTCGTAACGGACGCGGGGGAGCGTGCCGCGCAGCCAGATGAAGAAGAACAGCAGCAGCTGGACCTTGACGGTGAACCAGAGCATCGGCCACCAGCCGTGGTTCGCGCCCTCCCAGAAGGTGCTGACCGGCCAGGGGGCCCGCCAGCCGCCGAGGAAGAGCGTCACCGACACGGCCGAGACCGTCACCATGTTCACGTACTCGGCGAGCATGAACATCGCGAACTTGATCGACGAGTACTCGGTGTTGAAGCCGCCGACCAGGTCACCCTCGGACTCCGGCATGTCGAAGGGGGCGCGGTTGGTCTCGCCGACCATCGTGACGACGTAGAGGATGAAGGAGACCGGCAGCAGGAGGATGTACCAGCGGTCCTGCTGCTGCTCGACGATCGTCGACGTCGACATCGAGCCGGAGTAGAGGAACACCGAGGCGAAGGCGGCGCCCATCGCGATCTCGTAGGAGATCATCTGCGCGCAGGAGCGCAGCCCGCCCAGGAGCGGGTAGGTGGATCCGGAGCTCCAGCCGGCGAGGACGATGCCGTAGATGCCGACCGAGGCGACCGCGAGGATGTAGAGCATCGCGATCGGCAGGTCCGTGAGCTGCATCGTGGTGCGCTGGCCGAAGATCGAGATCTCGTTGCCGGCCGGGCCGAAGGGGATCACCGCGATCGCCATGAAGGCCGGAACGGCCGCGACGATCGGCGCGAGGACGTACACCACCTTGTCGGCGCGTTTGACGATGACGTCTTCCTTCAGCATCAGCTTGATGCCGTCGGCGAGCGACTGGAGCATGCCCCAGGGCCCGTGCCGGTTGGGGCCGATGCGCAGCTGCATCCAGGCCACGACCTTGCGCTCCCAGACGATGGAGAACAGCACGGTCACCATCAGGAAGGCGAAGCAGAAGACCGCCTTGACCACGACCAGCCACCACGGGTCGCGGCCGAACATCGAGAGGTCTTCCGCGGCGAGGTACGGGCTCATCCCTCCACCTCCTGGGGAGCTGCCGCGGCGGTCGTCGCCGGGCCGATGCGGACGAGGGAGCCGGGCCGGGCCCCGGTGTCGGAGGCGACGCCCCCGCCCACGGAGTTCAGCGGGAGCCACACCACGCGGTCGGGCATCTCGGTGATCCGCAGGGGCAGTTCGACCGTGCCGGCGGTACCGGTCACGGCGAGCACGCCGCCGTCGTCGACGCCGGCTTCGGCGGCGGTGGCGGCCGACACGCGCGCGTGGGCGGCGTGCCGGGTCCCGGCGAGCGCCTCGTCGCCCTGCTGGAGGAGCCCCTGGTCGAGCAGCAGCCGGTGCCCGGCGAGCACGGCCTCACCGGCGGCGGGCCGCGGCAGGACGCCGGCGCTCTCCGCCGGTTCGACGGCCCGCGGCCCGTCCCAGGCGCCGAGCCGGTCCAGCTCCGCGCGGGCGGTCCGCAGGTCCGGCAGGCCCAGGTGGACGTCCATGGCGTCGGCCAGCATCTGCAGCACCCGCGCGTCGGACTGCGCCGGGCGGCGGGTCATCTGGTCGGGCTTGAGCGCGGCCTCGAAGAAGCGCACCCGGCCCTCCCAGTTGAGGAAGGCGCCCGTCTTCTCGGCGACCGCGGCCACGGGCAGGACGACGTCGGCGCGCTCGGTGACCTCGCCGGGCCGCAGCTCCAGCGAGACCACGAAGCCGACCTCGTCGAGCGCCTCACGCGCGCGTGCCGGGTCGGGCAGGTCGGCGACCTCCACGCCCGCGACGAGCAGCGCCTGCAACTCACCCGCCACCGCGGCCTCGATCATCTGCCCGGTGTCACGGCCGTAGCGGGACGGGAGCACGGCGAGACCCCAGGCGGCCGCGACCTCGTCCCGCGCGCGCGGGTCGATGGCCGGGCGTCCGCCCGGCAGCAGCGACGGCAGCGCGCCGGCCTCGATCGCGCCCCGCTCCCCGGCCCGGCGCGGAATCCACACCAGCCCGGCGCCGGTCGCGTTCGCGGCCCGTACGGCGGCGGTGAACCCGCCGGCCACGGCGGCCAGCCGCTCGCCCACGACGATGACCGCGCCCTCGGCGCGCAGCGCCTCGGCGGCCCGGCTGCCGGCGTCCTCCAGGCCGACACCGCCGGCCAGCGCGTCCAGCCACTCGGGCTCGGTGCCCGGGGCGGCCGGCAGCAGCGTGCCGCCCGCCTTCTCCAGACCTCGGGTGGCGTGCGTGGCCAGCGAGAACACCTGCTGTCCGCGCTTGCGCCAGGCCTTGCGCAGCCGCAGGAAGACGCCCGGTGCCTCCTCCTCGGACTCGAACCCGACCAGCAGGACGGCGGGCGCCTTCTCCAGGGAGGCGTACGTGACGCCCGTACCGTCGAGGTCACGGCCGTGTCCGGCCACGCTCGCCGCCAGGAAGTCGGCCTCCTCGCCGCTGTGCACGCGCGCGCGGAAGTCGATGTCGTTGGTGTCGAGCGCCACGCGCGCGAACTTGCTGTACGCGTAGGCGTCCTCGACGGTGAGCCGGCCGCCGGTCAGAACACCGGTCCGGCCGCGCGAGGCGAGCAGTCCCTGGGCCGCGATCTGCAACGCCTCCGGCCAGGACGCCGGGACCAGGGCGCCCTCGGCGTTCCGCACGAGCGGCGTGTCGAGCCGGTCCCGCGCTTGCGCGTACCGGAACGCGAACCGCCCCTTGTCGCAGATCCACTCCTCGTTGACCTCGGGGTCGTCGGCCGCGAGCCGCCGCATGACCTTGCCGCGCCGGTGGTCGGTGCGGGTGGCGCAGCCGCCGGCGCAGTGCTCGCAGACCGACGGCGAGGAGACGAGGTCGAAGGGGCGGGAGCGGAAGCGGTACGCCGCCGAGGTCAGCGCGCCGACCGGGCAGATCTGGATGGTGTTGCCGGAGAAGTAGGACTCGAACGGGTCGCCCTCACCGGTGCCGACCTGCTGGAGCGCGCCCCGCTCGATCAGCTCGATCATCGGGTCGCCCGCGACCTGGTTGGAGAAGCGGGTGCAGCGGGCGCACAGCACGCACCGCTCGCGGTCGAGCAGGACCTGTGTGGAGATGGGGACGGGCTTCTCGTAGGTCCGTTTCCGGCCCTCGAAGCGGGACTCGGCGTTGCCGTGCGACATGGCCTGGTTCTGCAAGGGGCACTCGCCGCCCTTGTCGCAGACCGGGCAGTCCAGCGGGTGGTTGATGAGGAGCAGTTCCATCACGCCGTGCTGGGCCTTCTCGGCGACCGGCGAGGTGAGGTGGGTCTTCACCACCATGCCGTCCGTGCAGGTGATCGTGCAGGACGCCATGGGCTTGCGCTGGCCCTCCACCTCGACGATGCACTGGCGGCAGGCGCCGGCCGGGTCGAGGAGGGGGTGGTCGCAGAAGCGCGGGATCTCGATGCCGAGCTGCTCGGCGGCCCGGATGACCAGGGTGCCCTTGGGCACGCTGATCTCCGCGCCGTCGATGGTCAGCGTGACGAGGTCCTCCGGCGGGACCGCCGCCTCGCCCCCGCCCGCGGGAGCGCTGGTGGTCACGGTCATGCGTTCACCTCCGTGCGGTCGGCCCAGGCCGTCGACTTGGCCGGGTCGAACGGGCAGCCGCGGCCCGTGATGTGCTGCTCGTACTCCTCGCGGAAGTACTTGAGCGAGGAGAAGATCGGCGAGGCGGCGCCGTCGCCGAGAGCGCAGAAGGACTTGCCGTTGATGTTGTCGGCGATGTCGTTCAGCTTGTCGAGGTCGGACAGGGCGCCCTTGCCGGCCTCGATGTCCCGCAGCAGTTGCACCAGCCAGTACGTGCCCTCGCGGCACGGCGTGCACTTGCCGCAGGACTCGTGCGCGTAGAACTCGGTCCAGCGGGTGACGGCGCGGACGACGCAGGTCGTCTCGTCGAAGCACTGGAGGGCTTTCGTGCCGAGCATGGAACCCGCGGCGCCCACTCCTTCGTAGTCGAGGGGGACGTCGAGGTGCTCGTCGGTGAACATCGGGGTCGAGGAGCCGCCCGGCGTCCAGAACTTGAGGCGGTGACCCGGTCGCATGCCGCCGCTCATCTCCAGGAGCTGACGGAGGGTGATGCCGAGCGGGGCCTCGTACTGGCCGGGGCCGGCGACATGGCCGCTGAGCGAGTAGAGCGTGAAGCCCGGGGACTTCTCGCTGCCCATCGACCTGAACCATTCCTTGCCGTTGTTCAGGATCGCGGGAACCGACGCGATCGATTCCACGTTATTCACCACAGTCGGGCACGCGTAGAGGCCCGCGACGGCAGGGAAAGGAGGACGGAGCCGCGGTTGACCACGGCGGCCTTCGAGCGAGTCGAGCAGCGCGGTCTCCTCACCGCAGATGTACGCGCCCGCACCCGCGTGCACGGTGAGTTCGAGGTCGAGTCCGCTGCCCAGGATGTTCTCGCCGAGGTAGCCCGCCGCGTAGGCCTCACGCACGGCCTCGTGCAACCGCCGCAGAACGGGGACGACTTCACCCCGCAGATAAATGAAGGCATGAGACGACCTGATGGCGTGACACGCGATGACGATGCCCTCGATGAGGCTGTGCGGGTTCGCGAACAGGAGCGGGATGTCCTTGCAGGTTCCCGGCTCCGATTCGTCGGCGTTGACAACTAGATAGTGCGGTTTTCCATCACCCTGCGGAATGAACTGCCATTTCATTCCGGTCGGGAATCCCGCGCCGCCGCGCCCGCGCAGACCGGAGTCCTTGACGTACGCGATCACGTCGTCCGGGGACATGGCGAGCGCCTTGCGGAGCCCCTCGTACCCTTCGTGCCTCCGGTAGACGTCCAGAGTCCAGGACCGGTCCTCGTCCCAGAAGGCCGACAGCACGGGTGCGAGCAGCTTCTCGGGGCTGCTGCCTTTCAGCTCGGGTGCCAAGGTCATCACTCCCCCTCCTCGGCGGTGGGCCCTGCCGGGTGGGCGGGGTCGGAGGCCGATGTGTCCTGCGGCGCGTCGTGCGAACTGAGGTGGGCGGCCGGCGAGGGCTCGTGCACGGCCCCGTCGCGCGGTTCGTCGTGCGGTCCGCCGTCGCGGGGGTGGACCACACGCGCGGGTGCGGTCTCTCCCCTGGCCAGGCGGAGGCCCACCAGCGACGCCGGTCCCGCGCTGCCGCTCGCCTCCACGGCGCCTTCACGCTCGTCGGGGAAACCCGCCAGGATCCGGGCGGTCTCCTTGAAGGTGCACAGCGGCGCCCCGCGCGTGGGCGAGACGGTCCGTCCCTCCCGCAGGTCGTCGACCAGGCGTTTCGCGCTCTCCACGGTCTGGTTGTCGAAGAACTCCCAGTTGACCATCACGACCGGCGCGAAGTCGCAGGCCGCATTGCACTCGATGTGCTCCAGGGTGACCTTGCCGTCGTCGGTGGTCTCGCCGTTGCCGACACCCAGGTACTCCTGGAGCTCCTCGAAGATCGCGTCACCGCCCATCACCGCGCAGAGGGTGTTGGTGCAGACCCCGACCTGGTAGTCACCGCTCGGCCGGCGCCGGTACATGGTGTAGAAGGTGGCGACCGCGGTGACCTCGGCGGTGGTCAGTCCGAGCACGTCCGCGCAGAACTGCATCCCGGTGCGCGTGACGTGTCCCTCCTCCGACTGCACGAGGTGCAGCAACGGCAGGAGCGCGGAGCGGGAGTCTGGGTAGCGGGCGACGACGTCGCGCGCGTCCCGCTCGAGCCGGGCCCGGACGTCGTCCGGGTAGGCGGGCGCGGGCAGCTCGGGCATGCCCAGGCTGACGGCCCGCTCCGAAGAAGAGGTGGTCACCGGTCGACGCCTCCCATCACGGGGTCGATGGACGCGACGGCGACGATGACGTCGGCGACCTGGCCGCCCTCGCACATCGCCGCCATGGCCTGAAGGTTGGTGAAGGACGGGTCGCGGAAGTGGACCCGGTAGGGGCGGGTGCCGCCGTCGGACACGACGTGCACCCCGAGCTCGCCCTTGGGCGACTCGACGGCCGCGTACGCCTGTCCCGGCGGGACGCGGAAGCCCTCGGTGACCAGCTTGAAGTGGTGGATCAGGGCCTCCATGGAAGTGCCCATGATCTTCTTGATGTGGTCGAGGGAGTTGCCGAGGCCGTCCGGACCCAGGGCGAGCTGGGCCGGCCAGGCGATCTTCTTGTCGCCGACCATGACCGGGCCGGGCTGAAGCCGGTCCAGGCACTGCTCGATGATCCCGAGGGACTGGCGCATCTCCTCCAGCCGGATCAGGAAGCGGCCGTAGGCGTCGCAGGAGTCCGTGGTCGGGACGTCGAAGTCGTACGTCTCGTAGTCGCAGTAGGGCTGCGCCTTGCGCAGGTCGTGCGGCAGGCCGGTGGAGCGCAGGATCGGGCCGGTGGCGCCGAGGGCCATGCAGCCGGCCAGGTCGAGGTGGCCGATGTCCTGCATGCGGGCCTTGAAGATGGGGTTGCCGGTGGCGAGCTTGTCGTACTCCGGAAGGTTCTTCCTCATCTTCTTCACGAACTCGCGGATCTGGTCCACCGCGCCGGGCGGCAGGTCCTGGGCGAGTCCGCCGGGGCGGATGTACGCGTGGTTCATCCGCAGGCCCGTGATGAGCTCGTAGATGTCGAGAATCAGTTCACGATCGCGGAAACCGTAGATCATGATCGTGGTGGCGCCGAGTTCCATACCGCCGGTGGCGATGCACACCAGGTGGGAGGAGATCCGGTTCAGCTCCATCAGGAGCACCCGGATGATCTTCGCTCGCTCGGTGATCTGGTCCTCGATGCCGAGGAGCTTCTCGACGGCGAGGCAGTAGGCGGTCTCGTTGAAGAAGGACGTCAGGTAGTCCATGCGCGTCACGAACGTGGTGCCCTGCGTCCACGTGCGGAACTCGAGGTTCTTCTCGATGCCGGTGTGGAGGTAGCCGATGCCGCAGCGGGCCTCGGTGACGGTCTCGCCCTCGATCTCCAGGATGAGGCGGAGCACCCCATGGGTGGAGGGGTGCTGAGGACCCATGTTGACGACGATCCGTTCGTCGTCGGCGCGGGACGCGGACTGGACGACCTCGTCCCAGTCGCCACCGGTGACGGTGTAGACGGTGCCCTCGGTGGTCTCCCGAGGGGAGGCGTGCGACGTGCTCACGAGTACGACCTCCGCTGGTCCGGAGCCGGGATCTGGGCGCCCTTGTACTCGACGGGGATGCCGCCGAGGGGGTAGTCCTTGCGCTGCGGATGTCCCTGCCAGTCGTCCGGCATCATGATCCGCGTCAGGGCCGGGTGACCGTCGAAGACGATGCCGAAGAAGTCGTACGTCTCGCGCTCGTGCCAGTCGTTGGTCGGGTAGACCGGGACGAGGGACGGGATGTGCCGGTCGGTGTCCGGGGCACTGACTTCGAGGCGGATCAGCCGGTTGTGGGTGATCGAGCGCAGGTGGTAGACGGCGTGCAGCTCGCGGCCCTTGTCGTTCGGGTAGTGGACGCCGCTGACGCCGGTGCAGAGCTCGAAGCGCAGGGCCGGGTCGTCGCGCAGGGTGCGGGCGACGCGCGGCAGGTGTTCGCGTTCGATGTGGAAGGTCAGTTCGCCGCGGTCGACGACCGTCTTCTCGATGGCGTTCTCGGGGAGGAGGCCCTGCTCCTCCAGCGCGCCCTCCAGTTCGTCGGCGACCTCGTCGAACCAGCCGCCGTAGGGCCGGCTCGCCGGTCCCGGGAGGCGGACCGAGCGGACCAGGCCGCCGTAGCCGGAGGTGTCGCCGCCGTTGTTCGCGCCGAACATGCCGCGCTGGACGCGGACCTCCTCGCCGCCCTCGCCGCGCTGGCCGGGGAGGTTGGAGGCGGAGAGGTCCTTCTCGTGATTCGCCCCGTTCGCCCCGCCCACCTTGCCCGACCCGTTCACCGTCTCCGACCCGTTCGCCTTCTCCGGCCCGCCGGCCTTGCCCGACCCGTTCGCCTTCTCCGGCCCGCCGGCCTTGCCCGACCCGCTCGCCGTCTCCGACCCACCGGCCTTGCCCGGCCCGCTCGCCTTCCCCGACCCGTTCGCCTTCTCCGGCCCGCTCGGGGTGCTCGACCCGCCCGGAGTGCCGGACCCGCCCGGCGTGCCGGATCCGCCCGGCGTCCCGGACGACCCGCCGGGCCCGTTCGCCGCTTTCCCGCCGTGGGTGCCGTTCGCGTCGCTCACCGCAGCAGCCCCTTCATCTCGATCGTGGGCAGGGCCTTGAGCGCCGCCTCCTCCGCCTCGCGGGCCGCCTCCTCGGCGTTCACGCCCAGCTTGGAGTTCTGGATCTTGTGGTGGAGCTTGAGGATCGCGTCCATCAGCATCTCCGGGCGCGGCGGGCAGCCGGGGAGGTAGATGTCGACGGGGACGATGTGATCGACGCCCTGGACGATCGCGTAGTTGTTGAACATGCCGCCCGAGGACGCGCACACGCCCATGGAGATCACCCACTTGGGGTTCGGCATCTGGTCGTAGACCTGCCGGAGCACCGGCGCCATCTTCTGGCTGACCCGGCCCGCGACGATCATCAGGTCCGCCTGGCGGGGCGAACCGCGGAAGACCTCCATGCCGAAGCGCGCCAGGTCGTAGCGGCCGGCGCCGGTGGTCATCATCTCGATGGCGCAGCAGGCGAGGCCGAACGTGGCGGGGAAGACGGACGCCTTGCGCACCCAGCCCGCGGCCTGCTCGACGGTGGTCAGCAGGAAGCCGCTCGGCAGCTTTTCTTCGAGTCCCATGACTAAAAGGCCCCTCAGTCCCATTCCAGGCCGCCGCGCCGCCACACGTACGCGTAGGCGACGAAGACGGTGAGCACGAAGAGCAGCATCTCCACGAGCCCGAAAAGCCCCAGGGCGTCGAAGGTGACGGCCCAGGGGTAGAGGAAGACGATCTCGATGTCGAAGACGATGAAGAGCATCGCCGTCAGGTAGTACTTGATGGGGAAGCGCCCGCCGCCGGCCGGCGTGGGGGTCGGCTCGATTCCGCACTCGTAGGCCTCGAGCTTCGCGCGGTTGTACCGCTTCGGCCCGATCAACGTGGCCATGACCACGGAGAAGATCGCAAAGCCTGCCCCGAGGGCTCCCAGTACGAGGATGGGCGCATAAGCGTTCACCGCTCCTCGCTCCTCTCAGTCGGCACTGACTGCTGGCGATGGCGTGGGCTCACTCGCGCCCCACCCGGCTCACGAGTCCCGCCCGTCCCGGCGAAGATCGCGAACATGTGAAGCAGGTCACAAGCCCAACTGCCTCGCATCTTATGCCTGCCGCTCTGTGATCTGCGACACGGGGTATTCCACAAGCTTTGTGATCTCCACCACCTGACGATGGATCATGAAGTCATATCAGCAGTGATCTTCGTACAAGAAGCGTCGGAGTGATCACAAGAGGTGACATTTACGCTCGTCACCGCAGGCGGCGGGGTGCGTCTCTATATCAAGAAACTTCCCTTGCATGCAAATTGGCGCTGGACGCGGACCCCTGATAGAGGGCGCGTTCACACGCCGGGAGGAGTCGGGGGGCCGGGTGTGGACGTGTGCACGCGTTCACGAGCGCAGCCCGGCGGTCCGCCGGCCCGGGACGCCGGGACATCGGCGACCGTTCCGTGACCTCCGCCACACCGACGGGGGGCGCCCGAAAGCCGGGCTTGGCCAACGGTCGCAACCAGTGGTAGGCGCGGGGCAATTCGGGCGTAACAGCGAAAGCCCATGATCACAGGCTTGGGCGCCCGCGTCCGCATTGCCCGTTAAGGCGTCAATAAGGAGCGCCCCACCAGGTATTCAGGGGTGCGGTTGAGCAATTGTGGCGCAGCACACGTTTCTTGTAGGTATGAAGGAGCCCCTGGTACCGGTTGTACTCATGTCCCACACCGCTCACATACGCAGCCACCGGAAGCCCCGCCGCAGCGCGTCCACGATCGCGATGCGGGCCGGAGTCGCCAGTGGTGTTCTCGGCACGCTGGCCGTCGCCACGGCGTCAGGATCGGCCAACGCCGCCGAGCCGGTGACGCAGACGCTCGAACTGCCCGTGCTGACGGGAGACCTGGCCGCCCAGGTCGCGCAGTCCGCCGAGGCCACGCAGCAGGCCGCGGCGAACTACCAGCTGGAGGCCGAGCGCGACGCGGCCGCCGCCGCGGCGGCCGCGGAGGCCAAGAAGGACCTCGCCGCCGCCAAGAAGGCCGAGGCGAAGAAGAAGGCCGCCGAGGAGGCCCGCAAGGCCGCCGCCGAGGCCGCCGTGTCCCGCTCCTCGGAGCGGACCACCCTGACCACCGCCTCCACGACCGCCTCCGCCCCGGCCAGCGGCAGCGTGTCGACGGTCATCTCCTTCCTCAAGGCGCAGGTGGGCGACGCCTACGTCATGGGTGCCACCGGGCCCAACGCGTGGGACTGCTCCTCGCTCGTGCAGGCCGCGTTCCGGCAGGTCGGCGTCGACCTGCCGCGTGTCTCGCAGGACCAGTCGATGGCCGGCACCGATGTCTCCCTGTCCGACCTCCAGGTCGGTGACATCCTCTACTGGGGCGGCAAGGGTTCCGCGTACCACGTGGGCGTGTACATCGGCGACGGCCAGTACCTGGACGCGGCCAACCCGTCCAAGGGCGTCGTCATCCAGGACCTCTCCGGCTACCCGGCGTCCGGTGCGGTGCGCGTGCTCTGACACGCCACCGCGCCCGGCGCACGGGACGAAGGGCCGCTGCCGCTCGGGGGCAGCGGCCCTTCGGGCTTCCCACGGGACCGGCGGGGGTCTCGCCCCCGCCGGTCGCGCCGGTCGAGCCGGTCACGCCTTGGGCGCCACCTTGCTCAGGCCGTTGATGATGCGGTCCATCGCGTCGCCGCCCGTCGGGTCGGTCAGGTTCGCCAGCATCTTCAGGGTGAACTTCATCAGCAGGGGGTGGGTCAGGCCGCGCTGGGTCGCGATCTTCATGACCTTCGGGTTGCCGATGAGCTTCACGAAGGCGCGGCCCAGCGTGTAGTAGCCGCCGTAGGTGTCCTTGAGGATCTGCGGGTAGCGCTGGAGGGCGAGTTCGCGCTGGCCGGGGGTGGCGCGGGCGTGCGCCTGGACGATGACGTCGGCGGCGATCTGGCCGGACTCCATGGCGTAGGCGATGCCCTCGCCGTTGAAGGGGTTCACCAGGCCGCCGGCGTCGCCGACGAGGAGCAGGCCCTTGGTGTAGTGGGGCTGGCGGTTGAAGGCCATGGGCAGGGCGGCGCCGCGGATGGGGCAGGTCATGTTCTCCGGGGTGTAGCCCCAGTCCTCCGGCATGGAGGCGCACCAGGCCTTGAGGACCTCGCGCCAGTCCAGCTCCTTGAAGGAGTCGGAGGTGTTGAGGACGCCCAGGCCGACGTTGGAGGTGCCGTCGCCCATGCCGAAGATCCAGCCGTAGCCCGGCAGGAGCCGGTCCTCGCCCGGTCCCCGCCGGTCCCACAGCTCCAGCCAGGACTCCAGGTAGTCGTCGTCGTGGCGCGGGGAGGTGAAGTAGGTGCGGACCGCGACGCCCATCGGACGGTCCTCACGGCGGTGCAGGCCCATGGCCAGGGACAGCCGGGTGGAGTTGCCGTCGGCGGCGACGACCAGCGGGGCGTGGAAGGTGACCTCGCGCTTCTCCTCGCCCAGCTTGGCGCGCACGCCGGTGATCCGGCCGGTGCGGTCGTCGACGATCGGGGCGCCGACGTTGCAGCGCTCGTACAGCCGCGCGCCCGCCTTCTGCGCCTGGCGCGCCAGCTGTTCGTCGAAGTCGTCGCGCTTGCGGACGAGTCCGTAGTCGGGGAAGGAGGCGAGATCCGGCCAGTCGAGCTGGAGGCGGACCCCGCCACCGATGATGCGCAGGCCCTTGTTGCGCAGCCAGCCGGCCTCCTCGGAGATGTCGATGCCCATGGCCACGAGCTGTTTGACCGCGCGCGGGGTGAGGCCGTCGCCGCAGACCTTCTCGCGGGGGAACTCGGTCTTCTCCAGCAGGAGTACGTCGAGTCCGGCCTTGGCGAGGTGGTACGCGGTCGTGGATCCGGCCGGGCCCGCCCCGACGACGATCACGTCGGCGGCGTTTCCGGAGAGGGGCTCGGTCTCGACGGTCACGGCGGGATCTCCCCAAGTTCGACATCTGTGTGCCGGCCGGCACGGGACATGGGCAGTCTATTCAGCGGTACCGATCACCCGGCTGAAGGGCTGCCTCCGTGAACCGAGTTCTCCCCGTCGTACGGCTGCGTGTCCCCACGGACGAGGACGCGGTGGCCTGGCACCGGTCCTTCGCCCACCCGGACGTCATGGAGTTCCACGGCGGCAGGCCCGCGGGGCTGTCCGTCTACGAGGAGCTCACCGCCCGCCAGCGCCGGCACGACGCCGAGCGCGGTTTCTGCCTGTGGACCGTGCTCGACGCGTCGGGTCAGGTCGTCGGCTTCACCGGCGCCCAGCCCTGGGAGCGGGAGTGGGGACCCACGGGGGAGATCGAGATCGGCTGGCGGCTCGCCCGGGACCACTGGGGCCAGGGGTATGTCACCGCCGCCGCGCGGATGACGCTGGAGCGGGTGCGGGCGGCCGGGGTGCCGGGTGTGGTGGCCATGGTCGACGCGCGCAACGCCCGTTCGATCGCGGTCACCCGGCGGCTCGGTATGCGGCTGGCGGAGGTCTTCACGACGCCGGGGACCGGGCGGGAGGCGCACTGCTACCGGCTCGACCTCACCGATGACCACTCTGTGTAGCCAATAGGCGCGGAAATTACTACGGATAGGCACCGAACACTTCCGGATGGCGCCGCGGGGCGGCTACTCTTCCCGTACCACTGGGGGTGACATCTGTGCTCATACAGCCCAAAACACCCGAAGTGCGCGTGCCGAAACTCGTCGGCCTGATGGCCATGGACGCGCGCGAGACGGCCACGGCACAGGGGGTGCTGCTGGCCGCGCCCGACCGGCCCGACTTCCACCGCACCGTCGTCGACTACGTCGTACGGCAGTACCCGCCGCCCGGTGCCGAGGTACCGCGCGGGGCGGTCGTCACCGTGTGGTTCGACTTCGCCGACGGCGAGGGCGGCGGGGGTGCGGGCGTCCGCGAACCGCGTCTGCCGAGACCGGGCGGGGGCGGGCTGGAGCGCGAACTGGACCGGCCGGGAGACGCCTTCGAGCCGGTCATCGGGTAGGCACGCCGGGTGGGGGCCGCGCCGGCCCCCACGTGGGTCAGTTCTCCTTGAAGCCCCGGTGCAGGGTCACCACGCCGCCGGTCAGGTTGCGCCAGGCGACCTTCGACCAGCCGGCCTTCCGCAGGTGCTCGGCCAGGGCGGGCTGGTCGGGCCAGGCGCGGATGGACTCGGCGAGGTAGACGTACGCGTCGGGGTTCGAGGAGACCGCGCGCGCCACCGGGGGCAGGGCGCGCATCAGGTACTCGGTGTAGACGGTGCGGAAGGGCGCCCAGGTCGGGTGCGAGAACTCGCAGATCACGACCCGTCCGCCCGGCCGGGTCACCCGGTGCATCTCGCGCAGGGCGGAGTCGAAGTCCTGCACGTTGCGCAGCCCGAAGGAGATCGTGACGGCGTCGAAGGTGTCGTCCTTGAACGGCAGCCGCGTCGCGTCGCCCGCGGTGAACGGCAGCCAGGCGTGCTTCTTCTTGCCGACCTGGAGCATGCCGAGGGAGAAGTCGCAGGGGACGACGTAGGCGCCGGTCCGGGCGAACGGCAGGGAGGAGGTGGCCGTCCCGGCCGCCAGGTCCAGGACCTTCTGCGCGGGACGGGCGTCGACCGCGCGGGCGACCTCCTTGCGCCATCTCCTGTCCTGACCGAGCGAGAGGACGTCGTTCGTCAGGTCGTACCGTTCCGCCACGTCGTCGAACATCGAGGCGACTTCGTGCGGCTGCTTGTTCAGGGAAGCGCGGGTCACCCCGCCATTCTTGCAGCCCGGCCGGGAGCGGCTCACGGCAGGAGCCGCGGCCGCTTCTTCCCCGCGACGTCCTCGACCCACCCGCACAGCAGCACGAACAGCACGATCAGCACCCAGCCGACGCCGAACATGAACCACATGCTCTCCAGCGGCAGGTACTTCTCGAAGGCGGGCACGTTCCAGAACGTGTCGATCAGCGGGACCGCCAGCACCAGGGCGATCTCGTGCCAGAGGTAGATCGTCACGGCGCGCGCGTTGAAGACCGTGACGATCCGGTTGGTGCGCCGGTAGCGGGTGAGCCAGGCGAAGTCGATGCCGAAGTACGCCTTGGCCCACATCAGCAGCATCACGAAACCGGCCGACCAGAAGGCCTGGGCGAGGGGGTTCTCGTCCAGGTCGTAGGTGCCGAACTCGGCCTGGTGGGCGAGGGCGTACCAGCCGCCGTAGGCCATCGCGGCGAGCGAGAGGACGACCACCAGGGCGGGCTTCATCCGCTGGAGGACGCCGTCGCGGTGCGCGAAGCCGAGCATCCAGCAGAAGAGGTACGTCGACAGGTCCCACAGGGCGGTGCCGACGCGGTTGTCGGGACCGGCCCAGACGAACGTCAGGACCATGATCGGGACGAGGGACAGCACCAGCACCGGGATCGGGGCGAGGCGGAACACCCGGAGCAGGAGCGGGGACAGCAGGACGAACCACAGGTAGGTCCGCAGGTACCAGAGGATCTCCCAGGCCTGCTCGCCCCAGGCGTTGCCCGGCGGGTCCCCCAGCGGCACGATCCAGTAGACGATCTGCCAGCCCGGCATCCAGTCGTGGATCAGCATCGCGACGACGACGAAGACGCCCCAGAACCAGAACGGCGGCAGGAGCCGGCGCATCCGGCTCTTGATCACCTTGAGCGCGGGGCGCTCCAGGGACTTCGCCATCAGGGTGCCGGCCAGGCCGAACATGATCCCCATGGACGGGAAGACCACGCTGGCCCAGGCCCAGCCGAAGGTGTGGTAGGTGACGACGCGGATCAGCGCCAGGGCGCGCAGGGTGTCGAAGTACCGGTCGCGGACGCCCGCCCTGGGCGCCCCCGAGGACTTCTCCCCCTCCGCCGCGGCCGCGGGGCTGCCGGGCTCCGCGGCGCCGGCGGGACGGGGCCGGCCCGGCTCGGCGGACTCCCCCGCCTCCACCGGCTCGGCGGACTCCTCCGCCTGCTCCGGATCGTCCACCGCCACCGCGGGCAGCGGTGCCGTCTGGTCCACCGGCTGGGGCCGGGGCGGCGCCTGGACCGGCGGCTGCCCCTGCCCCGCGTACTGCTGGGGGTACGGCTGCCCCTGCCCGGCGTACTGCTGTTGTCCGTACTGATGCTGCGTGTACGGCTGCTGCGTGTACGGCTGCTGCCCGTAGCCGGACCCGTAGCCGCCCTCGTACCCCTGCGGGTACTGCTGTTGCTGGGGCGGGGCGGGCCAGCCCTCCTGCGGCCAGCCCTCCTGCCCGCCCCCTTGGCCGTGGCCCTGGCCGTAGCCGTGGCCCTGGCCGTATCCCCGGCCCTGGCCCTGGCCCTGGCCGTACCCCTCCCCCTGGCCCTGCTGTTCCCAGCTCATCAGCTCACCCCGGCCGGGGTTCCCACCTCGCCCGTCCGCTTCAGCTTCTGCCAGCGCAGACGGCCGCCGGTGAGAGCGGTGATGGAGGAGTGGATGAGGACGAGGTACATCATCTGGCGGTAGGCGAGCTGCTGGAGCGGCATCATCAGCAGGTAGCGGTACTTCTCCCGGTCGAGCCGGAAGGCGTACCCCGCGCAGAACAGCTGGACCGCGAGCACCGCCAGCCAGGCCAGCAGGGCCGCCTGGAAGTCGATGAAGATCATCGAGTAGATGGTGAACACGTCGATGAGCGGGGCGAAGATCGGCGTGATGATCTGGAAGAGGACGACCAGCGGCATGCCGACGCGGCCGAAGCGGCCCGAGGGGCCCTTGTCCGTGAGGGACTTGCGGTGCTTCCACAGCGCCTGCATGGTGCCGTAGGACCAGCGGTAGCGCTGCGACCACAGCTGCTTCAGGGAGCCGGGCGCCTCCGTCCAGGCGATGGCGTGCTCCTGGTAGACGACGTTCCATCCGCCGCGGTGCATGGCGATGGTGATGTCGGTGTCCTCGGCGAGGGTGTCCTCGCTCATGCCGCCGACCTCCAGGACGGCGTCCCGGCGGAACGCGCCGATGGCGCCGGGGATCGTCGGCATGCAGCGCAGCAGGTCGTACATGCGGCGGTCGAGGTTGAAGCCCATCACGTACTCGATGTGCTGCCAGGCGCCGATGATCGTGTTGCGGTTGCCGACCTTGGCGTTGCCGGCGACCGCGCCCACCTTCGGGTCGGCGAACGGCTGCACCAGCTGGTGCACGGCCTCCGGCTCGAAGACGGTGTCGCCGTCCATCATCACGACGATGTCGTAACTGGCGCTGCGCACTCCGTTGTTGAGCGCGGCCGGCTTGCCCGCGTTCTCCTGCCGGATGACCCGGACGTTCGTCATGCCGAGCTTGTCGGCCGCGGCGCGCGCGATCTCCGACGTGCCGTCCGTCGAGCCGTCGTCGACGACGAGGATCTCGATCGGATGGGTGCTCCGCGCCAGCGACTCGAGGGTGTTGGCGATGCACTCCTTCTCGTTGTACGCCGGGACGATCACGCTCACCGGCCGGGTGACCGTCGGTCCCCAGCTGAAGCGGCGTTTGTTGCGGATTCTGTAGTGCCGGCGGGCCAGGATCAGCATCATCCCGAAGCGGCCCATGACCGCCACGCCGACGACCATCAGTCCGTACGAGAGCGCGGGGACCGTCCATTCGGCGAAGGCGACCGCCGCGATGAGGGCCTTGCCCTCGTACAGGGTGACGCCGGTGGCCTCGCGGTGCGCGGCCTGGAGGGAGTTCACGGCCTCGCCCGCACCGTTCGGCACGGTGCCGGGCTGCCCGCCCGTGCCGGCGGTCGCGCCCGCCGTGGGGGTGCCCGCCTCGGTCGTGGCGGCTCCCGTGTCCTGCTGCTGCCCGGAGTTCGCCGCCGCCGGAGCGCCTGCGGCCTGCTCCTGCATGACGCCGCTGACGGTGGTGAAGGTGTAGCCCTTCGCCTTCATCTTCTCGATGTACTTCGGCAGCGCCTTGATCGTCTGCGAACGCTCGCCACCGGCGTCGTGGAACAGCACCGACGCGCCCTTGTCGTCCTCCGGCGTGGCCCACTTGATGATCTTCGAGACGCCCGGCCGCTTCCAGTCGTCGCTGTCGGTGTCGATGAAGACGCTGGTGTAGCCGTCCTCGCCGAGCTTCTCGTAGACGGGCCAGCTGTAGTTGTCGATGGCGTCCGTCTCCGACGAGTACGGCGCGCGGAACAGCGTGGTGGTGATGCCGGCCGCGCCCGCCAGCGCGAGCTGGGTCTGTGTCATCTCGCGCTCGATGCGGGCGTCGCTCTGGTAGGAGAGGTCGACGTGGGTGAAGGTGTGGATGCCGATCTCGTTGCCCTGGTCGACCATGTCGTTCACGATGCTCGGGTAGCGCGAGACCATCGAGCCGACCACGAAGAACGTGCCGGGTACGTCGTACTCCTCGAGGATCTCCAGCACCTGCGGCGTCCACGTGGGGTTGGGGCCGTCGTCGAAGGTGAGCGCGATCGTCTTGTCCGGCACCGAGAGCATGGTGGCCTGTCCGCCCCGGAAGGTCAGGATCGGGCCGCCCTCGAGGACCTCGTCGGGCACCTTGCTGGCGCTGGCGCCGTCGCGGACGCGCTGGTCGTTGCCGACCTCGGAGCGCAGGTAGCCGTCGAGCAGCATCACGCTGGTGAGCCCCAGCAGGAGCAGCAGGGCGAGGATGACACGCGGTTTCTGCAACGCCGCGGCCTTGCCCGCCGCCCGCTCGATGCGGGAGGGGGCACGGCGCCGCCGGCGGGAGGGAGTCGTCGTCATGAGGGTGGCTGCGTTCCGGTCGGTGTGGGCGTCAGTTGGCGGTCGCTGAGGCGGACGGGGACGGTGAGGCGGTGCCCGAGGGCGGGGTGGTGCCGGGCAGGCCGACCTGGTTGCCCACGCCGCCGTCCGGGCGGATGCCGGCGGGTCCCTGACCGCCCTGGGCACCCTGGCCGCTCCCGCCGAACGGCAGCAGCGAGGACGGGGTCAGCGAGGTGCCCCAGCCCATGAACGCGGCGCCGAGGACGCCCGCGTAGGCGAGACAGCCGACGCTGATGAGGAGGCCGATCCGGCGCAGCAGCTTCGACCTGCGTCCGGAGTTGTCGACGAACACGGGCCCTTCCGCGGAGTCGCTGCCGCGTTTGCGACGGCGACCGCGAGCGGCCGCACGGCTTTCGATACCAGGCTCGGAATGCATTCCACAGAGATTAGGGAGCGTTTATGTGATCCAAACTCTGTACTTCATGTGAGGCAGCCATGAGGAACGGCCGAACCTGTCTCTTGCCTGAGAGTCCCACCGGCCCCCCATGCGGCCTACCGACCGGAAGGCAGGGCCATTTGCCCCTTTCAGGTGGAAAATGAACCATCTTTGGGCCCTTATGTCCACCGGCTGTCCATGCCCTGAGGACCCCCGCGCGGGCCGCCCGCATGTGAGACATTTCCACTTCGACACCACACTTTGTTTCCATCCTGAGACAGAAATCACGAGAGCGGGTGCATGCGCAATGAGGAGTCTCCTGAAGCCGGCGGCCGGGCTCACTTGCTTGTTTGCCCTGGCCACGGCGGGATGCTCCGCGGGGTCCGACGACTCGTCGGACGCAGCACCCGCGACGCCCGAACAATCCGCGACGGCCTCCCCGTCCGAGAGCGCCACGGCGTCCTCGGGCACCACCTACGCCCCTTATGTGAGCGCCACCACGTCCTACGACACCGACTCGACGGGCTCGCCCTCGACCTACAACCTGGCGTTCGTCATCTCGGACAGCAGCAGTTGTACGCCGGAGTGGAACGGCACGCACGCGATCGACGACACGACCGTGGCGTCCCGCATAGCGAAGCTCACGGACACGGGCGCCTCCGTCCGCGTCTCCTTCGGCGGGGCCTCCGGCGACGAGCTGGCCGCGACCTGTGACAGCGTGTCGGAGCTGGCGGAGGCGTACGGCGCGGCCCTCGACGCGGCCGGTTCCACGAAGGCCGACTTCGACATCGAGGGCGACGATCTGACGGACTCGGCGTCGATCGCCCTGCGGTCGCAGGCGATCGCCCAACTCCAGGCGGACCGGCCGGACCTGGAGGTCTCCTTCACCGTCCCGGTGATGCCGTCCGGGCTGGACTCCGACACCCTCGCGCTGCTGACGTCGGCGAACAAGTACGACGTCCAGGTGTCCACCATCAACCTGATGACGATGAACTACGGCTCGTCGTACACCGGGGACATGGGCGAGTACGCGATCACCTCGGCCACGGCCGCGCACACCCAGCTGAAGGACATGTTCGGCACGTCGGACGAGGCGGCCTGGAAGGGCATGGCGCTCACCTCGATGATCGGCGTGAACGACGTCGACAACGAGACGTTCACGCTCGCCGACGCCGCCGAGGTACGGACGTTCGCCGAGGAGAACGGCATCTCCTGGGTGTCGATGTGGGTGACCTTCCGCGACACGCAGTGCGAGGACGGCGCCTCCACGGAGGACGCGCTGACCACGTGCAGCGGGGTCGAGCAGGAGGACGGGGCGTTCGCCGAGGCCTTCGCGGGCGAGTAGGCGAGCAGGCGAGCAGGCGGGCCGGGACCGGTCGTCCCGGCGTACCGCCCGCTGAGCGTCGGCCGTCCCGGCGTACCGCCCGCTCAGCGCCGGCGGTACACGAGGCGTCCGTCGATGACGGTGGCCACGCAGGTCGCGGCGCCGCGTTCGGCGAGGGCGGCCTCGTCCGGCACGTCGAAGACGGCGAACCGGGCGGCGGAACCGCTCTCCCTGGCGGGCGCGAACTCCCCCGGCCGCCCGCCCGCGTACGGGTCGAGCGAGGGCGCCCCGGGGGGCCGCCCGATCCGGTCCACCACCCCGAGGCCGGAGCGGCGCACGGCGTCCCGTACGGCCCGGTTGCGGAAGCTCCCGCAGGCCGCGGCGACCGTGCCGTGCGCCAGCATGCGCTGCACCCCGCGCCGCGCGCTCGCGCCCCAGCGGGCGTCGTCCATGGCCAGCGCGGTGAGCGCGTCCCCGGTCAGCGGCTCGGTGCCGAGCTCGTCGGCCTCCCGCGGATCGGGGTGGTACGTCTCCTCCAGCAGCTCGGTGCCGTAGGGGTTGACCAGCCCGGGGGTGAGGATGCCGGGCCACCGGCGCACCCGGGCCCGCGGGCGGTCGGCGAGGAGCTTCTCCAGCGGGCCCGCCTCGGCGATGCGGGCGCCGTCGACGGCGAACGCCCGGCCCCTGGAGTCCGCGTGGATCGTGAGCATCGGGCGGCTAGTTGGCGGCGAGGAGCTTCAGCTCGGGGTGGGCCGTACCGCCCTCGATCGCGGTCGACGAGATGTGGGAGACGACGCGCTCGTCGACGGGGTCGTTCGCCGGGTCGTCGTGGACGACGAGGTGCTCGTACGTCGTGGAGCGCTGCGCCGGGACGCGGCCCGCCTTCCTGATCAGGTCGATGATCTCCAGGCGGTTGGAGCGGTGCTTGGCGCCGGCCGAGGAGACGACGTTCTCCTCCAGCATGATCGAGCCGAGGTCGTCCGCGCCGTAGTGCAGGGACAGCTGGCCGACCTCCTTGCCCGTCGTCAGCCAGGAGCCCTGGATGTGGCGGACGTTGTCGAGGAAGAGGCGGGCGATGGAGATCATCCGCAGGTACTCGAAGAGGGTCGCCTGGGTGCGGCCCTTCAGGTGGTTGTTCTCGGGCTGGTACGTGTACGGGATGAAGGCCCGGAAGCCGCCCGTGCGGTCCTGCACGTCACGGATCATCCGCAGGTGCTCGATGCGCTCGGCGTTCGTCTCGCCCGTGCCCATGAGCATGGTGGAGGTGGACTCGACGCCGAGGTTGTGGGCCGCCTCCATGATCTCCAGCCAGCGCTCGCCGGACTCCTTCAGCGGGGCGATCGCCTTGCGCGGGCGGGCCGGCAGCAGTTCGGCGCCGGCGCCGGCGAAGGAGTCCAGCCCGGCCTGGTGGATCCGGGTGATGGCCTCCTCGACCGACACCTTCGAGATCCGCGCCATGTGCTCGACCTCGCTCGCCCCCAGGCTGTGGATGACGAGCTGCGGGAACTCCTTCTTGATGGCGGAGAAGTGCCTCTCGTAGTACTCCACGCCGTAGTCGGGGTGGTGTCCGCCCTGGAACATGATCTGGGTGCCGCCCAGCTCGACGGTCTCCGCGCACCGGCGCAGGATGTCGTCGAGGTCGCGGGTCCAGCCCTTGTCCTTGTCCTTGGGGGCCGCGTAGAAGGCGCAGAACTTGCACGCCGTGACGCACACGTTGGTGTAGTTGATGTTCCGCTCGATGATGTACGTCGCGATGTGCTCGGTCCCGGCGTACTGGCGGCGGCGTACGGCGTCGGCGGCGGCGCCCAGCGCGTGCAGGGGCGCGTCGCGGTAGAGGTCGAGCGCCTCCTCTGGCGTGATCCGCCCGCCCTCGGCGGCACGGTCGAGGACGGACTGGAGGTCGGCCTTCTCGGTCACCGGGGCGTCCCTTTCGTCAAGGGTTGTGGACGGACCGAACCAGCCTACGCCAGCCTTTCGCACCACCGGACTTCAGGCCGCGTACGCACCGGTCAGCAGCCCCGCGAACGCCCCCGCGATCAGGAACGGCCCGAACGGGATGGTCGTCCCGCGTCCCGCCCGGCCCGCGACGACGAGCGCGCCCCCGTACAGCGCGCCCAGCAGGAACCCGGCGAACGTGCCCAGCATGACCGCGGCCCAGCCGTACCAGCCGAGTACGGCGCCCGCGCCGAGCGCCAGCTTCACGTCGCCGAAGCCCATGCCGGCCGGGTTGATCAGGTGCAGGACGAGATAGCCGGCGCCGAGCGCGAGCGACCCGAGCAGGGCCGTCGTCCAGTCCCCGGCGTGCTCGGGCAGCAGCGCGGCCCCGCCGAGCAGGGCGAGGGCGGCCGCGGCGAGCGGGAGGGTGAGCGGGTCGGGCAGCCGCCGCACCCGCAGGTCGACGACCGCGAGCAGCACGCCGACGGGCGCGAGCAGCAGCCAGACGACCAGCTCGGGCCGGAGCCCCGTGGCGACGGCGGCGAGGGCGCAGACGAACGCGGTGCCGACGGCGAGACCGGCTGCGCCGGGGCCGTAACGGGCGGAGGGGGCGGCGCTGGGGGTGCGGGGGGCTGGTGGGGCGGCGCCGGGAGTGCGGGAGGCAGGCGGGGCGGCGCCGGGGGCGTGGGGTGCGGGCGGGGAGGGGGCGGCGGCGCAGTCGGGGCAGCGGGCCGGGCCGAGCCAGCCCCTGATCGGGTGTCCGCCCGGACAGGTGCTCCGCCAGCCCTCCTGGACCGGGGCCGGCGCGGCCCCCTCGGCCCCCTCGGCCTGCTGCTCCTCCCTCTCCTCCTCCGGGGGCAGCTCCACCGAGAACCGGTAGACCGCCCGCGGCAGCAGCGCACCCGCCACCACCCCCCAGAGCGCCGCGACGACGATCAGCGCGGCGTCGACCGACGTGAGTTCGGTCATGACGCCGGCCTTCCCGTCGAAGTCGCAGTGGTGCGTCGAGCGTACCGAGACGTCGATCTCCTGGACGGATGTTTCCCGTGCCGCGGCCGGGACGCGACGACCCGTCACGAAGGCCCGTCACGAAGGCCCGGACGCACAGCGGTCACGGCCCGTTCAGGATGCCGCCCGCGAACCGAACTTGCCTTTCCATTGCTTCTGGTCATCCCTCACCGGGCCGCCGATCAGAATCAGCTGTCGCTCCAGGGCAGAACAACAGGTTTGCGTTGCCACCACCATCCCCGCCCGGCCGAGAAGGACAGCCACATGTTGCGCGATGTTTTCCGCCAGGAGCGTGATCTGGTCCCGTGACCGCAGGGCCTCTCGGTACAGCTCGACTGGATAGCGGCCGGTCGGCTGCCAGCCCGATTGCATTCGGCGGACCATCCTCTCCCACTCGGAGAGGTGCACACGGGCGCTGTCCAGCGGAGTTCCCACGTCCTCACCGAGAACCGCATCAGCGCAGTTGTTCTCGTTCTGACCGTGAGCATGCACAGCCGACAGGAAGTCCCTGGCGGTCGGCGTCGGGACGAGCTGCTCACGCACGATCTCCGGAAGGCTGCATGACGCGCGCTTCGGGAAGTTCGGGCACCGCGTCCTCGACGGCGTCGAGGGAGTACACGGGCGGCTCGTCGTCCGAAGCCAGGAGACGAGCGCGGGTCACCAGGCCGGTAGAGGTCACCAGCCAGTACGCGCTGGGATGCGCTCCTCCGCCGGGTACAGGACGACAGTCTGTGCCCCTGCGGCGAATCCGGCAGCGCACTCCGCTTCTGTCGGCCGCTCGGTCACCGCCATGCGCTCGTTCCCGTGGCCCGCGGCCGGGTGATCATCGGCAGTTCGGCCCGCCGCACCCGCTCCTTCCCGTGCATGCCGCGGCCCACGCCGACGTCGTGGCCGGATCCGTACCTGTTCCCGTCCTGCTAGTCCACCCGCGCCATCCGCGCCACCGGCCGCCCCTCCGCATCGCTGTCCGAGGTGTACGTCAGGTCGTCGTCCGTCGGGGTCAGGTGGACGGTGTGGGGGTCGGGGTTGCAGCCGGCGTGGTTGGTGGTGGCGCCCTTCGCGGTGGCGACCACCTCCTTCTCCGTCACCTGCTTCAACGTGAGGACGTCCACGCAGACCGCGCCCAGGAGGTCGGTCTGGCGCATCTCTCCCAGTTCCTGGCCCACGGCCGCCTGGTGGACGGTCACCCGGAAGGTGCCCATGGGGAGTTGGCCGTCGAGGCCGGCGGCCTGGCCCTCCCAGGTGCCGAGGTAGCCGGCCGGGAGGGCGGCGGTGGGCGTGGCGGTGCCCTCGCCGGCGCCGGGGTCGTCGCCCTCGCCGTCGCCGGAGCCGGGGAGCTCCGTGGCCGTGGGGGATGTGGAGGTGGGGGCGCCGTCGGCGTAGTCGTGCCCGCTGTCGGACGATCCCGGCAGCAGGTCGAGGACGAAGACCGAACCCACCGTCACCGCGGCCAGTGCCCCCGCGACCGCCAGGGCGACGGTGCAGCTCAGGCGGCGTCCGCGGCCGGCCTCGCCGGGGCCGGCGGTGGCCGCGAGGCTCACGGACAGCTTTCCGGGGCGGCCGCCGGACCGGTCACCGGGCCGGTCACCGGGCCGGTCACCGCCGTGGCGGGGCGCGGGGACCGCGTCCGCCGGGGTCGGCGTCTCGGTGGGCGACATGACGGCAGGCGGCATGACGGGGGGTGGCATGACGGGGGGTGGCATCACCGGGGGCGGCCCGAACTCACCGACGGTGACGGGTCGTTGCGGCTGCCCCACCGAAGGGCTGCTGAACTCCACGGGCCCGGAGACCGGACCGGGTGCCAGGGCCGGGGTCGCGGTCGAGACCGATGCCGAGTCCCACGGCGGGGCCGCTCCGGCGCCGTTCCCCGCCCCGTTCCCCGCCCCGGTCCCCTCCAGGTTCAGCACCCGTACGGCGCTGCGCCCCACCTGTTCCACCACCGCCCCCGGCAGCCATCCGGCCGCCACCAGCCGGGCGGCGCCCTCGGGGGCCAGCCGCCGGGCCACGTCCCCGGGGGCGGGCCGGGCGCGCGGGTCCTTCGCCAGGCAGGCCTCGGCCACCTCCCGCAGGACACCGCCGAGTCCGTCGAGCTCCGGCTCCTCGTGGACGACCTTGTAGAGGAGGGCGGCGGAGGTGTCGCCGCGGAAGGGCGGCTCGCCGGTGGCCGCGTACGCCAGGACCGCGCCGAGGGAGAAGACGTCGGCGGCGCCGGTGACGCCCTTGCCGAGGATCTGCTCGGGGGCCATGTAGCCGGGCGAGCCGACGGAGACGCCGGTGGACGTCAGCGACGCCGTGCCGTCCGTGGCGCGCGCGATGCCGAAGTCGATCAGGAGGGGGCCGTCGACGGTCAGCAGGACGTTGGACGGCTTGACGTCCCGGTGCACGAGTCCGAGTCCGTGGACGGTCACCAGCGCCTCCGCCAGCCCCGCCCCCAGCACCCGTACGGTGTGCTCGGGCAGCGCTCCCCCGTCCGTACCGGCGACGGCCGCCGCCAGTGAGGGGCCCGCCGCGTACGCCGTGGCGACCCAGGGCACGGCCGCCTCCGGGTCGGCGTCGAGCACCGGCGCGGTCCAGGCGCCCCCGACCCGCCGGGCGGCCTCGACCTCGCGCCGGAAGCGGGCGCGGAACTCCTCGTCGAGGGCGAGGTGCGGGTGCACGATCTTCACCGCGACCGTGCGGCCGCCGGCGCTGCGCCCCAGGTAGACGCGGCCCATCCCGCCGGAGCCGAGCCGGCCGAGCAGCCGGTAGGGCCCCACCTCGGTGGGTTCGTCGGCTCCGAGCGGCTGCATGGCGTCCCCTCTCCCCCGTAACGCCTCACGTAACGCCTCACTCCCCAGCAGGGTAGTGCCCGGCCCGCCGGATCCCAGGGGCGGAACGGCGGCACTTCGCGGGGGAGGTCTCAGCGGCGGAACGGCGGCACTTCGCGGGGAGCCGTCAGGGCTGGAGCAGGTCCACCTTCACGTCCGCCGGGAAGCCGGTCGTGGGCCCGACGCGCCGGGCGAACTCGGTCACGGCCTCCAACTGCGGTCCGCCGAAGCGGAAGTCGAGCGTGGTGAAGTACTGCTCCAGGGTCCGCTCGTCGAAGGCCTCCCAGCGGGCGGCCTGTTCGGCGACCTTGCCGACCTCGTCCAGGGAGAGGTTGCGGGAGGCGAGGAAGGCCTCGTGGACCTGGCGGGTGATCTCCGGCTCGCGGGCGAGGTAGTCGCGGCGGGCGGCCCACACGGCGAAGACGAACGGCAGGCCGGTCCACTCCTTCCACAGCGCCCCGAGGTCGTGCACCTGGAGCCCGTAGCGGGGGCCGTCCAGCAGGTTGGCCCGCAGCGCCGCGTCGCCGATGAGGACGGCCGCCTCCGCCTCCTGCATCATCAGGCTGAGGTCGGGCGGGCAGGTGTAGTAGTCGGGCCGGACGCCGTAGCGGTCGGAGAGCAGCAGCTGCGCGAGACGCACGGAGGTGCGCGAGGTCGAGCCGAGCGCGACCCGGGCGCCGTCCAGCCGGTCCAGCGGGACCTGGGAGACGATCACGCAGGACATCACCGGGCCGTCGCAGCCGACGGCGATGTCGGGGAAGGCGACCAGGTCGTCGGCGTTCTTCAGGAACTCGACGAGGGTGACGGGGCCGATGTCCAGTTCGCCCGCGACCAGCCGCTCGCTGAGCTTCTCCGGGGTGTCCTTGGTCAGTTCGAAGTCGAGGAGGGTGCCGGTTCTCGCGAGCCCCCAGTACAGGGGCAGGCAGTTCAGGAACTGGATGTGGCCGACGCGCGGCCGGGTGCGAGAATTGTCCACATCGCGAGACTAGACCCCGTCCGGTACGCTCCGAACTCCGGCCCCCGGGTCAACGCCTTCACCGGATCTTCAAACATCCGGGTGACGTGATCTTGACCTCTATTGCTTTCGGCTGCCCGCGTGCTAGGCTCGCCGCAAGTTGCAGTTTGGTTTCCCTTGCAGTACAGAGCCTGCGGAGCATGTAACCGCGGGCTCTCGTCGTTTTCAGACGTATGCAGTTGTGCGGCACTTGCTTTCACGCTTGCAGGGTTCTGGAGCAGGGCAACCCTTTGGGCCCAAGGAGGGCTTATGGCTACCGGAACCGTGAAGTGGTTCAACGCCGAAAAGGGCTTTGGCTTCATCGCCCAGGAAGGCGGCGGCCCCGACGTCTTCGTCCACTACTCCGCGATCAACGCGCAGGGTTTCCGTTCCCTCGAGGAGAACCAGCAGGTCTCCTTCGACGTGACCCAGGGTCCGAAGGGCCCGCAGGCGGAGAACGTCACCCCCGTCTGATCGTCACACCCGTGAGATCGCAAGTCTGAGAGCAGTACCCAAGGAGCCCCGTGCCGCAAGGCAGCGGGGCTCCTGCCTTTCCCGCCCCGTCCCGCCTCCCCTTCCCGCCTCCCCTTCCCGCCTCCCCTTCCCGCCTCCCCTTCCCGCCTCCCCGCGCCCGGATCTTCTACGTTCAGGTGAATTCCCGGCGAATTCCGCGCCCGTCACACGTGCTGCATCACGAGCACGAACGTCGTGCCCGGCACCAGCGCCTCGTACGAGTGCGGCACATCGCCCCGGTACGTCATGTAGTCGCCGGGTTCCAGCTCCACCGTTTCCCCGGCCGGCCCCGCCTTCACCCGTCCGGTGCTCACGATCAGGTGCTCCACCGTGCCCGGAATGTGCGGTTCCGAGGCCCTTACGGCCCCCGGCTCGGCCCGCAGGTGGTAGAGGTCGCGCCGGGCGCCCGGCGGGCTGGCCGACAGCAGGGTCGCCACGTACGGCGCCTGCTCCGAGGCGACCGTCGGCCCCTCCCCGGCGCGGATCACCTGGACGGCGGACACCGGCGGTTCGACCAGCGCGCTGAACGGCACCCCCAGCGCCACGCCCAGCGCCCAGATGGTCTCCATGCTCGGATTGCCGCCCGCCGCCTCCAGTTGGGACAGCGTGGACTTGGCGATGCCGGCCCGTTTGGCCAGCTCGGAGAGGGAGAGCCCGGCGCGGGTGCGCTCGCGCCGCAGGGAGGCGGCGATCCAGTCGAGGGGGAGGCGGGCGGGGACGTCGGACATGCCGTTCGCTCCGTCGGTACGTTCGTTCGCCTTGACGAACACCAGTGGGTCTGTTCATTGTAGAAAACATGCGTTCGCTCCTCCGAACTCACTCGTTCGGGTCATTGGTCCGTGACAGTTCCCTCGTCTGGGTGGCGAGCGGGGTCGTCGGCGTCTCGTTCGGCGCGCTCTCCGTCGCCGGGGGGCTGCCGGTCTGGGTGCCGGTGGTGATGTCGCTGGTGGTGTACGCGGGTTCGGCGCAGTTCAGCGCGGTCGGGGTGCTGCTGGCCGGGGGCGGGCCGTTCGCCGCGGCGGCCACCGGACTGCTCCTCAACACCCGGACGGCCGCGTTCAGCCTCGCCGTCGCCGACCTGCTCGGCCCCGGCCGTGCGGCACGTCTGCTCGGCGCGCACCTGGTGACGGACGAGACCGTCGCCTTCGCCCTGGCCCAGCCGGATCCGGCGCGCCGCCGCGCCGCCTTCTGGGTGTCCGGCCTCGGCCTGTTCGCCGTGTGGAACCTGGGCGTCCTCGCCGGGGCGCTCGTCGGCACCGCCCTCGGCGACACCGCCGTCTACGGCCTGGACGCCGCCTTCCCCGCCGTCCTGGTGGCCCTGGTCCTCCCGTCCCTCCGCGCGAACCGCCCCCTGCGGCGCCCGGCGGCCCTCGGCGCCCTGATCGCCCTCGCGGCGACCCCCGTCGTCCCGGCCGGGGTGCCGGTGCTGCTGGCACTCGCCGGGCTGTTCCTGTACGGCCGTGAGGGGGCCGCCGTATGAGTGCGTCGGCCGTCGCGGTGATCGGGGTGCTGGCGGTGGGGACGTACGCCTTCCGGCTGGTCGGGCCCGCGCTGCACGGGCGGGTCGAACTGCCCGCGCGGGTGCGGGAACTGCTGTCGGCGGGGGCCGTGGTGCTGCTGGTCGCCCTGCTGGCGACGGGCGCGCTGACCGAGGGCGGGGGCTTCGCCGGGTGGGCGCGGCCGGCCGGGGTGCTGGTGGGGGCCGTACTGGCGTGGAAGCGGGCGCCGTTCCCGGCGGTGGTGGTGGGGGCGGCGGTGGTCACGGCGGGGCTGCGGGCGGTCGGGGTCGCGTAGCGGCCGTAGCGGCCGTAGCGGCCGTTCTCGGAGTGGCTTTGTCGGCGGGGGCGGCCAGGGGTCCCGTTCGGACCGTGGGGTGGGCCGGTGGTCCCGCCGACGGCCGCCCCGTCAGAGGGTCATTTCACGCCCTTGATCGGCAGGATGAGCAGGGCGCCGAGCACGGCCGCGGCGGTGCCGGCCAGGAAGAGCGTGGTGAAGTTCTGCGGGTTCGACGCGGTCGCGCCGAGGGCGAGCAGGGCCGGCGCCACGGCGGGGACGATCGACGTCGGCAGCGAGTTCGCGAGGTTCATGAGGCCGAGGTCCTTCGCGGGATTGTCCGGGTCCGGCAGCACGTCGAGGACGAGCGCGTAGTCGACGGCGAAGTAGACGCCCTGGCCGATGCCCAGGACGGCCACGGCGACGAGGAACATCGGAAAGGTCGTGGCGGTCGCCGTGATGCCGAGGCCGGCCGCGAACACGATCGCCGACGCGATGACGAACGGCTTGCGGCGACCGGCCAGGTCCGAGAACTTCCCGAACAGCGGCGCGAACACGAGCGAGAGCCCGGTGGAGAGGAGCGACGCCACGAAGATCGAGGTACCGACCGTGGCGGGGTCGATGTGGTGCACCATGATCAGGTAGAACGCCTGGTACCCGTTGACGGCGGCGACGCCGAAGAAGATCATCAGGCGGCTGCACCAGGCCCAGCCGTACGCCGGGTGCCGCACCGGGTTCACCCAGAACGTGCCGAGGAACTCGCGCACCGAGAAGTCGGGGCGCTCGTCGCGGGTGAGGCGACGATCACGTGCCGTCAGGGCGAGGGCGAGCACCGCGACCACCGCGATGCCGGCGGGCAGGAAGAACATCGCGGCGAGGTCCGGCTGTACGAGCTGCGCGACGAACAGACCGAGGACGGCGCCGACCGGCGCGCCCAGTCCGAGCACGGCCGACGGCAGCCCTCGCTCCGCCGGGGGGAACTGGTCGGGCACGAGCGCGGTGCACGCGACGAGCGCGGAGACGGAGCCGAGCGTCGTGACGATGTATCCGGCGGTGAGCGTGAGCACGTCGACCGCGGCCACCGTGACGACGGCACCGAGTGCGATCAGCACCGCACCCGCGAAGAGGTACGGCCGGCGCCGCCCCAGCCGCGACAGGGAGCGGTCGCTCAGCCGCCCCACCACGGGGTACCCGACGACGGAGAACACGCTGCCGACGCCGACGACGACGGACAGCACCGTGGTGGCGCCCTGCGCGTCGATCTCCGTGGCTTTGAGGGACAGGGTCAGGATGGTGTTCGAGAGCAGGACGCCGTAGACGGTCGCGACGGCGGCGGCGAGCAGGAGGAGGAAGGCCGGGCGGGGTCTTGCGGCCTGCTCGGCGGACGTGCTGGGCACGGCCTGGACAGCGCGGGACATCGTGTTCTCCTTCGAACAGGGGTGGCGCGTGTCGGGATCGGGGAGCCGGTTCGGTGCCGCGGTTCGATGCGGACCCGGGCTCGGTCGATGGCGGGGTGGACGAGGGGGCGCGCGTTCTCGCGGGCGACTCGTCGGGTGGGGAAGGCGAGGTGGTCGTCGCCGTGGGCGGCGTCAGGGAGGATGCCGGGCCCCCGCCGCGGGCCCACGGGGGTACGTCGAGCCGCCCTCAGGGCCCCGGGAGGTTCCCGGGACTCCGAAGGTCGCGCTGTCCGTGGCAGCCCTCGTCGCCGTGACCGGACCACACCGTCAGGAGCGGTCCGTCAGCCACGCGACGTGAGAAGGGACTGTCCGTGAGGGGAAGGCGCCCGGTGGGACCGGGCGTTCGTCGAGCGGCGTCGGTGCGGGGCAGCGGTCCGCCCCAGGACGTGTCCGGCGTCCGGGCGAGGCGGTGCGGCGCGCCGGCGGCCTCGCGGCGATCCGGGCTCGGCCACGGCGCGTGCACCTCCCCGCCCGCGAGCGCGGGCTCCCCGGCCGGCGTCCGCTGTGGGCCGCGGCGGTAAAGCGGCCGAGGGGGCGCGCTCGTCGTCGGCGCACCGCGTGCCATCGCGGCGGGGGGCGCCGGCGGGCGTGACCGGTCCGCCGCTCCGAGGACGGCAGGGGTCCGTCGGCGTGCAGGAGGCGCGGACGGACAGGCCGCGAACGCCGGTGACCGAGGGCGGGGAGACCGCGGGGGAAGAGCGGGGGTGGTCGTCGGATCCGGCTTCGGTCCCGCGGAGGAACGGGGCGCGCACGCGGACGCCGGCCGGGCCCGGCACGCCGTTCCCGTTCACCGCGGACACGGTTCGGCTCCTTCGTCGACACGGTCCCGGGCACGTTCCTCGTCACGGTCCCGGGCGCGTGCCTCGACACGGTCCCGGGCACGTTCCTCGACACGGTCCCGGGCACGTTCCTCGTCACGGTCCCGGGCACGTTCCTCGACACGGTCCCAGGCGCGCTCGGTCGTTCCCGGTCCGAGCGGCACGGTCTCGCCCGCGACGACGAGGGTGGCCTCGACGCCGAAGGGCACGGTCACCCGGACGGTCACGGTCTTCTGCGTGCGTCGCCAGACCACCGCGATCTCGCCGTAGGGCGTGCCGACCGCGGCGTCGACTCGGGTCACGCCCGCGTCGAGGTCGGGCTCGATACGCACGCGGCGGTACCCGGGCGCTGTGGGGGTGATGCCGGCGACCCGACGGAAGAGCCAGTCGTCCACGCAGCCGAACGCGTAGTGGTTGAAGGACGTCGCGCGGATGGCGCCGTCGGGAGCGATCGCGTCCCAGGTCTCCCAGATCGTCGTCGCACCGCGGTCGACCTGGGAGAGCCAGGAGGGCGCCTCGCTCTGCCACAGCACGGCGCGGGCGAGATCGCGGTGTCCGGTGTCCCACAGCGCGTCGAGGAGGTACGGCATGGAGAGGAAGCCCGTGTCGAGGCGGTTGCCGCGTTCGCGCACCAGCTCGGCGAGCCGGTCGCCCGCCGCCTCGCGCAGGTCGTCCGGAATCATGCCGAGGCCCAGCGCGAGGGCGTACATGCCCTGGAGCCGGACGGGGAGCCCGCCGTCCGCGGAGACGTACTCCGCGGCGAACGCCTCCCGCACGCGTGCGGCACGTGCGGCGAGTGCTGCCGCCTCCGGCCGGTTCAGGACCTCCGCCGTCCGCGACGCCAGGGCCAGGGTGTGCGCCTGGAACATCGGCGCGACCAGTTCGGAGGTGAGCGCCGGTGCGATGCCGATCGCCTCGTGCGTCGGCCGCCCCTCCATCGTGCTGGGCGTGAGCCAGTCGCCGAAGTGTTCACCCGTGTTGTACAGGAGTGCCTGCCGGGCGCGTCGCTCGGGCGACAGGTCCCCGGCGGCGAGCGTGGCGGGCAGTTCGTCGGCCGCGGTCCGTGTCTGGTAGCCGATCCAGGAGAGGACGGCGTCGTAGTTCTCCTCCAGGACCCGGATGTCGCCGTACCGCTCGTAGAGCGTCCACGGCACGATCGCGATCGCGTCGCTCCACCCGGCGGCGGCGACGATCCCGCCGAGGCCCGTCGCCTGCTCCGCGGCCTCGGCGTCGAAGGGGGAGTAGGGCGACGTGATGGTGACGCGTCCGTCGGCGCGCTGGTCGGAGCGCAGGTTGTCGAGCCAGCGCGAGACGAACGGTGCGACGAGCGCGTTGTTCGCCGCCGCGGGTGCGAACACCTGAAGGTCACCCGTCCATCCCGCGCGTTCGCGCTGCGGGCAGTCGGTGGGTATGGAGAGGAAGTTGGCGCGCTGGCTCCACACGACGTTCTCGTGCAGGCGGTTGAGGCGGGCGTCGGAGGTCGAGAAGCGGCCGGTCTGCTCCAGGTCGCTCGAGAGGACGACGGCGACGGCGTCCTCCGGGCGCAGCTCGTCGACGCCGCGGACACGCGCGTACCGGAAGCCGTGGAAGGTGAACTCGGGTTCCCACTCCGCTTCCTGGCCGTCGGCGACGAAGACGTCGGTCTGTTCCTTGTTGATGCCGTCGATGTTGACGAACCACGAGCCGTCGGAGTCCAGCGTCTCCGTGTGCTCGACGACGACGCGGCTGCCCGCCGGCAGGGCCGGCAGCGTCAGGCGCACGCGGCCGGCGATCACCTGGCCGAAGTCGGCGATCCACCCCTCCGGCGTGGCGCGGACCGTTCGCGCCGGGATCTCCTGGACGCGGCGGACGGGCTCGCCCCGGAACGGCACGAGGGCACGGGCGTCGACGCCGCGTTGGACCACAGGCGTCCACGCCCTGTCGTCGAAGCCGGGTTCCCGCCATCCGTCGGGGAGCGCGCGGGCGTCGTAGCACTCTCCGACGAAGAGGTCCGTGTACCGCCACGGACCCGTGCCGCTGCGCACGTCGGAGGCGCCCGGGCGGATGACGCGGGTGTGACCGTCGGCGAACGCCGCGTGCAGCTCCCACGTCACGGAGGTGCGGTCGCCGAATTGCGCGCTCGAACCCGTGAGCCCGATGCGCCCCGCCCACCACCCGTCGGCGAGGGCGACCGCGAGCACGTTCTCACCGGCGGTCAGCTGCCGCGTGACGTCGTACGTCTGGACGCTGATGCGGTGTGCGTAGCTGTCGAAGCCCGGCGCCAGCACCTCGTCACCGACGCGCTCGCCGCCCAGCCAGGCCGTGTACACGCCCCGTGCCGTCATGTGCAGGCGGGCACGGACGGGAGCCTCGTCGAGGACGAACGCCTGGCGCAGCAGGTGCGCGGGACGCAGGCGCTCCTCCACCGGCGCCGACGGGCCGCCGCCTCGGATCCAGTCGAGGAGCGACCAGCGCTCGACGACGGCGGAGACCTGCACGGGCTCGACCCACGGAGCGCTCCACGCGTCCAGGTCGGGGGCCGTGCCGAAGGCCGAACCGCCGTCGAGCACGCTGTCCCGCGACCAGCTCTCGACCCGCCAGTCGAAGTCGGCGCCGGCCGCGAGCGGCGGGCCGGCGTACGCGACGAGCGACGTCTCGGAGCTGTCGACGCGGCCGGAGTCCCACATCACGGAGCCCGAGGCATCCGTCACGACGAGGCGGTACGCCGTCTGCGCGTGGTCGGCGATCCACGAGAAGCGCGGGGAGACGGCACCCACCGCGAGGGGGCGGCACAGGTGCTCGACGCGCAGGTCCCGGCAGCTTCGCTGGGTCATGGATGCTCCTTCGCTGCACCGGGTCGTCCCGGCGCTCCGCGAACATAGGACACGAAAACCTAGCCTGCAAGGTTTTCGACGAAGATCGGTCACCCGCCGCACATCCATGCCCTGTACACCCTCCTCGGGGCGTACTGCCGCTCACCGCGAGAGCCCGGCGTCCGGCGCGAGCGGACTCCATGCCGGACCTGGCCGGGCGGTCGGAGGGCAGCCAGGAAGGCGACGACAGGACCCAGCCCCCCGCGGTCGTCAACGGGGCGTGTCCGGACGTACGTGGTCGCATTCCGGCCGTTCGTGCGCTCCGTCCCCGGCCACGCGAGGACCGCTCCCACAATGAGCTAGCCGTGGTGTCCGTACGCCGGTGCGCTTCGTCGCGCCCGATCACCACCAGGGGGCGGCCGTCGCCGTCCGTTCCCCGTCTCCCGAACGGCCCATCTGCCCAGCCTGCCCGGCCGCGCTCCGCGAACGAGGCCGTGGGCGGGATCGCGAAGGACGGAGACCGACCGCATGACCACCCACCAGACGACCGCACTCCTCGTCGGCCTCGCCGTCATGGTGCTCCTGGCACGGCTGCTCGGCGGGCTGGCCCGGCGCCTGGGCCAGCCCGCGGTGATCGGCGAAGTCCTCGCCGGGATCGCGCTGGGACCGACCCTCTTCCACGGGGCACTGTCCGACGCCCTCTTCCCCGGCACCACGAGACCCCTGCTCAGCGCCCTGGCCGCGGTCGGCGTCGCCGTCTTCATGTTCATCGTCGGACTGGAGTGGGACGGGGCCCTGATCCGGGGCAGCGGCGCCATCGCCCCCGCCGTCTCGATCAGTTCCATCGTCCTGCCGTTCGGCCTCGGCACGGTGCTGGGCCTCTACCTGACGCAGGACCACGGGACCGGCGACAGGACGGCGTTCGTGCTGTTCATGGGCATCGCCATGTCGATCACCGCGTTCCCGGTGCTGGCCCGCATCCTCACCGACCGGGGCATGACCCGCACGCCGCTGGGCGTGGTCGCGCTGGCCTGCGCCTCGATCGACGACGTCCTCGCCTGGTCCCTGCTCGCCGCCGTCGTCGCCGTCAGCGGATCGGCCGGCCCCGACCAGTGGCGGATCCTGCTCGCCGTCCCCTACCTGCTCGGCATGCTGTTCGTGCTGCGCCCCGCGCTGCGCCGCCTGGCGGCCCGTCAGTCCTCGCTGCGGCTCACCCCGACCGTCTTCGCGTGCGTCCTGGCGGGCCTGCTGCTGTCGGCCGCCGCCACCGAGTGGGTGGGCCTGCATTACATCTTCGGCGCGTTCCTCTTCGGCGCCGTTCTGCCGCGCTCGGGAACCGAGCGGCTCCGCCGCGATGTGCACGACCGCCTCGGCCACATGAGCGGCACCCTGCTCCTGCCGGTGTTCTTCCTGGTCGCCGGTCTCCAGGTCGACCTGTCCGGGCTCGACGCGGGCGGGCTCGGCGACCTGGGGCTGATCCTGCTGGTGGCCATGGGCGGGAAGTTCGTCGGCGCGTTCGCCGCGGCCCGTCTGAACCGGATGCCGCCGCGGCAGTCCGCCGCGCTGGCCACGCTGATGAACACGCGGGGCCTGACCGAACTGATCGTCCTGAACGTCGGTCTGCAACTCGGTTTCATCCGGCAGAGCCTCTACTCGCTCATGGTCGTCATGGCCGTGGTGACGACCGCGATGGCGGGTCCGCTGCTGACCTGGCTCCTGGGCCGGCCGACCGGGAACGACCTGACCGACCCCGGCACCGACACCGACACCGGTCCCGGCCGCCGACGTCACCGGAGCCGCCGGAGCCTCCGGAGCCGCCGGCGAGCCCGAACGCTCGACGGGGTCCACCGCCTGAGACCGGTGGCGTGACTCCCCTCGCCGGTACACCGTCGGCAGTCGGCGGTCGGCGGTCGGCGGTCGGCGGTCGGCGGTCGGCGCATTGACCAGCGCTTGACCGCCCCTTGGGGGTGATTTTCCGCCGTCGATATCAAGCCATGACAGTGCGCTCTCCGTGAGAGACGAATCACGACTCCGGTGGGTATGACCGAGGTAATCCTCGGTTAAGTTAGGGCAGCCTCACCATGCCGGACGGGTCACCGTACGGCGTCCGCGCCGTACTCCCCCGCTGCCCTGGAGCCCTGATGCGAGCCGTCCGCCTCTCCGTCGTCACCGCCGCCGCCACCGCGGCGGCCCTGGCCGCCGTCACGGGCTGTACCCAGAAGGCCGACGCCAAGGGCAGCGGCGTGATCCAGGTCACCGCCGCCGACTCCACGTGCACCACCTCCACGAAGTCCGTTCCGGCCGGCCAGGTCACCCTCCAGATCCAGAACAAGGGCTCCAAGGCGACCGAGGTCGAGATCCTCTTCCCCGACGACCGGATCGTGTCGGAGAAGGAGAACATCGGCCCCGGCACCAAGTACACGCTGACCGCCGAGGTCAAGGCCGGCTCGTACGAGATCGCCTGCCGTCCGGGCATGAAGGGCGACGGCGTACGGCAGAAGCTGACCGTCACCGGTGGCACGGTCGCCAAGCGCGATCCCCAGCTGGACACGGCCGTCGCCGCCTACCGCAAGTACGCCCAGGAGCAGGCCGACGCCACGATCCCCGAGGTCGAGACCTTCGCGCAGGCGATCAAGGACGGCGACCTGGCCGCCGCGAAGAAGGCGTACGCGCCCTCCCGCATCGGCTGGGAGCGCACCGAGCCGGTCGCCGAGTCCTTCGGCGACATCGACCCCAAGGTCGACACCCGCGCCGACGGCCTGGAAGAGGGCCAGGAGTGGACCGGCTGGCACCGGCTGGAGAAGGCCCTGTGGCAGGACAAGAAGATCGGCGCCGCGGAGAAGACCCTCGCCGACCAGCTGGTGACCGACCTGGAGGACTGGCAGAACCGGGTCGGCAAGGCCGAGATCACCCCGACCTCCATGGCCAACGGCGCCAAGGAGCTCCTCGACGAGGTCGCCACCGGAAAGGTCACCGGTGAGGAGGACCGCTACTCGCACACCGACCTGGTCGACTTCAAGGCCAACGTCGAGGGCGCGCAGAAGGCGTACGAGCTGCTCAAGCCCGTCGCCAAGAAGAACGACGCCGCGCTGACCACCGAGCTGGACAAGCAGTTCGCCGCGCTGACCGCCCTGCTCGACCGGTACCGCCCGAGCACGAGCTCGTACGACTTCACCTCCTACGACAAGGTCGGCGCGGACGACCGCAAGGAACTGTCGGACGCGGTCAACGCGCTCGCCGAGCCGCTGTCCCAGCTGGCCGCCGCCGTCGTGAAGTAGCGGGACCGAGGCGACCTGAGGAACGGACCGCGGTCATGACGCACAGCCAGGACGGGCAGAGCAGCCGGAGCGCCCAGGACGCTCCGGACGGCGTGGGCATCGAAGCGCCCCGAGACGGCCGGAGCGGTGAAGACAACCAGGACGGTCTGAACGGCCAGGACGACCTGGACGGCCTGGACGGCCGGAGCGGTGCGGACGGGCCCGGAGCCGGAGGCTCGGCCGTCCCCGGTCCGGTGCGGGCCGAGTCGGCGCCCACCCGCCGCGCGCTCATCGGCTGGGGCGGTGCCGGGCTCGCGCTCGGTGCCGCCGCGGCCGGCGGCGCGGCGGTCGTGGCCCGCGCCGGTGACGACGCCGACCCGGCCGACGCCGGCGGCGCGGTCGCCTTCCACGGCACGCACCAGGCGGGGATCGCCACCGCGGTGCAGGACCGGCTGCATTTCGCCGCGTTCGACGTGAAGACCGAGGACCGCGCGGCGTTCGTACAGCTGCTCAAGGACTGGACGGCGGCCGCGCGGCGGATGACGGCCGGCGAGGCGGTCGGTGACGGCGCCTACGGCGGGCTGGCCGAGGCACCGCCGGACGACACCGGCGAGGCGCTGGGTCTCAGCCCGTCCCGGCTGACGCTGACCCTCGGCTTCGGCCCCTCCCTCTTCGAACGGTTCGACCTCGCCGGCAAGCGGCCCGACGCCCTGGTCGACCTGCCCAGGTTCCCCGGCGACAACCTGGAGAAGTCCCGCACCGGCGGCGACCTGTGCGTCCAGGCCTGCGCCGACGACCCGCAGGTCGCCGTGCACGCCATCCGCAACCTGGCCCGCATCGGCTTCGGCAAGGTCGCCGTCCGCTGGTCCCAGCTCGGCTTCGGCAAGACCTCGTCGACGACCCCCGACGCCCAGACCCCCCGCAACCTGTTCGGGTTCAAGGACGGGACGCGGAACATCGCGGGGACGGAGACGGCTCGGCTGAAGAAGTACGTGTGGGTCGGCGACGGGGACGGCGGCGCGCACGACGGCTGGATGGCGGGGGGCTCGTACCTGGTCGCCCGGCGCATCCGGATGAACATCGAGGTCTGGGACCGTACGTCGTTGCAGGAGCAGGAGGACGTCTTCGGCCGCGACAAGGGCGAGGGCGCGCCGGTCGGCAAGGCCGGGGAGCACGACACCCCGTTCCTGAAGGCGATGAAACCCGACGCGCACGTGCGGCTCGCCCACCCCGACTCCAACGACGGCATCACCATCCTGCGCCGGGGCTACTCCTTCACCGACGGCACCGACGGTCTCGGACGGCTGGACGCCGGTCTGTTCTTCCTGGCCTACCAGCGCGACCCGCGCAAGGGCTTCATCCCGCTTCAGCGCCGGCTCTCGGCGTCCGACGCGCTCAACGAGTACATCCAGCACGTGGGTTCGGCGGTCTTCGCGATCCCGCCCGGCGTTCGCGACGCGAGCGACTGGTGGGGCCGGACGCTGTTCTCCGAGGAGGCGTAGATCCGTGTTCTCCAACTACCTGATCGGCCTGCGCGAGGGGCTGGAGGCCAGCCTCGTCGTCTGCATCCTGGTCGCCTACCTGGTCAAGACCGGCCGCCGGGACGCCCTGCGGCCGATCTGGACGGGCATCGGCATCGCGATCGCCCTCGCCCTCGGTTTCGGCTGCGTCCTGGAGTACGGCTCCCAGGAGCTGACGTTCCAGGCGCAGGAGGCGCTCGGCGGCTCGCTGTCGATCGTCGCGGTGGGCCTGGTGACGTGGATGGTCTTCTGGATGCGGCGCACCGCCCGCCATCTGCGGACCGAGCTGCACGGCAAGCTGGACGCGGCCCTGGTGATGGGCACCGGCGCGCTGGTCGCGACCGCCTTCCTCGCGGTGGGCCGGGAGGGCCTGGAGACCGCGCTGTTCGTGTGGGCGTCGGTGCACGCGGCCGGTGACGGCACCCCGCGCCCGCTGATCGGCGTCGCCCTGGGCCTGGCCACCGCCGTCCTGCTGGGCTGGCTGTTCTACCGGGGCGCACTGAAGATCAACCTCTCCAAGTTCTTCACCTGGACCGGCGGGATGCTCGTCGTGGTCGCGGCGGGCGTGCTCGCGTACGGCGTCCACGACCTCCAGGAGGCCGACATCGTCCCCGGCCTGACCAGCGTGGCCTTCGACATCAGCGGCACCATCCCGCCGGACAGCTGGTACGGCACCCTGCTCAAGGGCGTCCTCAACTTCCAGCCCGACCCCACGGTCCTCCAGTGCACGGCGTGGCTCGTGTACCTGGTCCCGACGCTCGCGCTGTTCCTCGCCCCGGTCAGGTCCGCCTCCGACGCCCAGGCGGCACCCCAGGCCTCGGAGGCTCCGCAGGCCTGAGCACCCGTTCAGCTGAGGGGGAGCTCCGCCCACACCGTCTTGCCGGTCTCCCGCTCGGTGACGCCCCACGTCCGGGCCAGGACGGCGACCAGGACGAGGCCCCTGCCGCCCTCCGCTTCCTCGGAGCCCGGCACGATCCGCAGGCCCCGGTCCGCCCGCTCGTCACTCACCTCCACCCGCAGCACGCCTTCCGGGAGCAGCAGGAGCCGCAGACCGAAGTCCCGGCCCTGCACCCGGCCGTGCGTGACGGCGTTGGCGGCCAGCTCCGCGACCACGTGCTGGACGTTCTCGCTCACCTCCGTGTCGTGCGGGTGGCCCCAGGCGTCGAGCTGCTGCACCGTGAGCCGCCGGGCCAGGCGGGCCCCTCGGGGTGTGGAGCTGAGCCGCAGGGTCAGTTCACCGAGAGGGATGGAGATCTGGGGGGAGATTCTGCTGTTCACCTCACCGAGCCTGGCCGGTTGTATCTACGCTGGCCAGGGGCGACCTGGCGACTCTCCGTAGCGGTACGGCTACGGTCGCGCGGGCGTACGTGGTGTCGGCGTGACCAGCGAGACGGAAGGCGGAGTGACGTGACGGACGAACGCGAGCGGCGGCCGGAGACACCGGCGGAGGCCGACGGGACGACGGGACTGTTCACCGCCCTCGGCAAGATGCTGAAGCGGCTGCGCGAGCGGAAGGGGCTGACGCAGAAGGAGTTCGGGCAGTTGGTGGGGTACGGGCCCGACGCCATCTCCTCCATGGAGCGCGGGGTGCGGATCGTCCGGCCGGAGGTGCTGGAGAAGGCGGATGCGTTGCTGGACGCCGGGGGGATGCTGACGGACGCCATCCCTGAGGTACGGGAGGCGATGAGTCGCGTTCGAACGAGGCACCCCGAGTGGTACCGAAGCTACGCCGCCCTGGAGGCGGAGGCCCGGGAGCTGCACTTCTACGCCAACCAAGGTGTGCCGGGCCTGTTGCAGACCGAGGAGTACGCGCGGGCGGTGTTCTCCCGTCGACGGCCGCTCCTCGACGAGGAGACCATCGAGAAGCGCATCGCGGACCGACTCTCACGCCAGCAGGTCTTCGACAGGTGGCCTCCACCCATGTGCAGCTTCGTGCTGGAAGAGGTCGTCCTGGACCGGCCGATCGGAGGCCGAACCGTCCGTGACTCCCAGTTGAAGCAATTGCTCCGCGTCGGCGAGCTGCGGAACGTGGAGATTCAGGTCATGCCGACCAGCATCGAGGACCACCCCAACATGGGCGGCGCGTTCAACCTGCTGACTCCCCAGAGGCATCCACAGGTCGCGTACACGGAAATTCAGGAGTATCCCCGCTTGATCACCGACCCAGAAGAGGTACGGAAGATCGTCGACCGCCATGGGATGATCCGGGCGATGGCCCTCTCGCCCAACGATTCCCGGGCCCTAATCGACAAGAAGCTGGGGGAGTTGTGAGCAGCCAAGAACTTAACTGGTTCAAGTCCAGCTACAGCGACGGCGGCGGCGGCGAATGCCTGGAAGCCGCCTACACCTGGCGCAAGTCGACCCACAGCGGCGGCGAAGGCGGCGAATGCCTCGAAGTGGCCGCCTGCCCCCACACCATCCACATCCGCGACTCCAAGAGCCCCGACGGGCCCCACCTCACCCTCTCCCCCCTCTCCTGGGCTGCGTTCACGTCCGCCCTCGGGGGCGGCACCTCCCCGGAAGGAGACCCGGCAGCGGCCGTTCACACGTGAACCCCACTGCACCACACCTCCCCACCGGCCGGGCCGCAGCCGCTGAGCCGGGACGGCGTGCCGCCATGTTGCGGACGCGCCCCCGTCACCGGCTCACCCCACGACGTACGTAAGGGGCGGCCGACCCCGGCCCCCGCCTCTCCCGGCCGCCCGCTCGCTTCTCTCCCGTGCCGGAACGAGCCGAGTCAAGGGTCGGCCGCAGGCCGATCGGCGCAGCCGACGCGGAGCGCCCTTTACTCGGCTCGTGGAGGCACGACACTGGCCGGGAAGCGGGCGGCCCCGACGGCCACGTCGTCAGCATGGGGGCAGATTCCAGGTGCCCCGGGCCTTCCCGCCCGAGCGCATCACCGCGGGTACAACCCCTCCACCTCCACCGCGAAGTCCCGCATGATCGCCTCACGCCGTAGCTTCATCGACGGCGTGAGGTGGCCTCCGGCCTCCGTGAAGTCGTGCGGGAGGACGGCGAAGCGGCGGATCGACTCGGGGCGGGACACCAGCTTGTTCGCCTCGTCGATCGCCCGCTGGAGCACGGCCTCCAACTCCTCGTCGCCGATCAGCAGCTTCGCCGGGACGGGGTGCTTGCCGTTCATCTGGCGCCAGTGGGTGAGGCCGTCGGGGTCGAGGGTGAGCAGGGCGGAGACGTAGGGGCGGCCGTCGCCGAGGACCATGGCCTGGGAGATCAGGGGGTGGGAGCGCAGCCAGTTCTCCAGCGGGGCGGGGGCGACGCTCTTGCCGCCCGCCGTGATGAGCATCTCCTTCTTGCGGCCGGTGATGGTGAGGTAGCCCTCGTCGTCGAGTTGGCCGAGGTCGCCGGTGGCGAGCCAGCCGTCGGGGGCGGCGGGGACGACTCCGCCGGCCGCCGGGTCCCAGTAGCCGCGCAGGACGTGGCCGCCGGCGATGAGGATCTCGCCGTCGGAGGCGATGCGGATCCTGGTGCCGGGCAGGGGCCAGCCCACGGTGCCCAGGCGGGGTTTCTGCGGCGGGGTGACCGTGGCGGCGCCCGTGGTCTCGGTCAGGCCGTAGCCCTCGTAGATCTCGATGCCGGCGCCCAGGTAGAACGCGCCCAGGCGGCGGCCCAGCGGGGAGCCGCCGCAGATGGCGTGGCGGACGCGGCCGCCCATGGCGTTGCGGATGCGGCGGTAGACCAGCGGGTCGTAGAAGGAGCGGGCCGCGCGGAGGGTGGCGCCGGGGCCGTGTCCGGTGCCGGTCTTCTGGGCCTCGACGGCCTCGCCGTAGCGGACGGCCGTGTTCACGGCGCGGTCGAAGGAGGTGAGCCGGCCGCCCGCCTCCGCCTTCGCGCGGGCCGTGTTGAAGACCTTCTCCAGCATGTACGGGATCGCCAGGAGGCAGGTGGGCTTGAACGCCGCCATGTCCGGGAGGAGTTCGGCGGGTTTCAGGCTCGGGGCGTGGCCGAGGCGGACGCGGGCGCGGACGCAGGCGACGGCGACCATCCGGCCGAAGACGTGCGACATCGGCAGGAAGAGGAGGACGGAGAGGTCGTCGGTGGACGACTTGAAGACCGGGTAGAGGAGTTCGATCGCGTTGTCGACCTCGGCGAGGAAGTTGCCGTGGGTGAGCGCGCAGCCCTTGGGCCGGCCCGTGGTGCCGGAGGTGTAGATGAGGGTGGCGAGGGTGTCGGGGCCGAGGACGCCCCGGCGGACGTCGACCTCGGCGTCGGGGACCTGGCCGCCGATCTCGGCGAGGGTCTCGACGTGGCCCTTCTCCATCACCCACACGTGGCGCAGGTCGGGCAGCCGGTCGCGTTCGGGGCCGATGGCGGCGGCCTGGCCGAGGGTCTCCGTGATCAGGGCGACCGCGCCGGAGTCCTGGAGGATCCAGCGGGTCTGGAAGACCGAGGAGGTGGGGTAGACGGGCACGGTGACCAGGCCGGCGGCCCAGGCGGCGAAGTCGAGCAGCGTCCACTCGTACCGGGTCCGGGCCATGACGGCGATCCGGTCGCCCGGCACCAGGCCCTCGGCGATCAGCCCCTTCGCGACGGCGTGCACCTGCGCCGCGAACCTCTCCGCCGTCACGTCCGTCCACCGGTCGCCGTCCTGCCCCCGGCGGCTGAGGACCACCGCGTGCGGGTGCGCGTCCGCGTTCTCGAAGGGCAGGTCGGCGAGCGACCCGTGGGTCACCGGGCGCGCGAAGGCCGGTACGGACGCCTCCCGCACGACGCCGTCCAGCCGCCGCGTCTCGGGCGCCACCAGGGCGGGCGGAGCGTCGTCGTAGTCGCTGGAACGGGTGTACGGGGTGGACACGGGCGGCTCCCTGGGCGCGCAGCGACGGGAACCGCCCCTGCATGACGTACGGCCTCGCGCTCCGAGGCGTCGACCGGTCGCTTCCCGGAACTGAGGGGTCACGCCCGGTCAGGATGGAGATCGTACGGCGTTGTCGTGTGGAGGCTGTGCGGGTTCGGAGGTGGTCCGGGGTCGGGGCTGTGCATCCTAGGCGGTTATCTGACTTACTCTCAGGTACGCAGGTCAGGGGCGTTCCAGGATGGCCGTCACCCCCTGGCCGCCCGCCGCGCACACCGAGATCAGCCCCCGTGCGGGGCCCTCGCGTCCGGCGAGCAGCTTCGCGAGGGTGGCGACGATCCGGGCGCCGGTCGCCGCGAAGGGGTGGCCGGTCGCGAGGGAGGAGCCCGCCACGTTCAGGCGTTCCCGGTCCACCGGCGCCAGCCCCCGCTTCTCCCAGGCCGCCAGCGTGGCCAGCACCTGGGAGGCGAACGCCTCGTGGATCTCGACCAGGTCGAAGTCCTCGATGCCGAGTCCGGCCCGCTCCAGCATGCGCGGCACGGCGTACGCGGGGGCCATCAGCAGGCCGTCCTCGCCGTCGGCGACGTCTCCGTGGACGAAGTCGACGGCCGCCGTCTCGTAGGCGGTCAGGTAGGCCAGCGGCTCCAGGCCGCGCGCCTGCGCCCACTCCTCGGAGGCGAGGAGGACCACGGCGGCGCCGTCGGTGAGCGGGGTGGAGTTGCCGGCCGTCATCGTCGGGTCGGGCGCGTCCAGGCCGAACACCGGCTTGAGGCGGGCCAGTTTCTCCACCGTCGAGTCGGGGCGCAGGTTCTGGTCGCGGGCCAGGCCGCGGAAGGGGACGACGAGGTCCTCGAAGAGGCCGCGGTCGTAGGCGGCCGCCAGCCGGCGGTGGCTGGTGGCCGCGAGGTCGTCCTGGGCCGCGCGGCCGATGCCCCAGGCGCGGGCGGTGACCGCCGCGTGCTCGCCCATGGACAGGCCGGTGCGCGGCTCGGCGTTGCGGGGGATGTCGGGGACCAGGTGGGAGGGGCGGACGCGGGCGAGGGCCTTCAGGCGGGCACCGGCCGACTTGGCCCGCCGCGCCTCCAACAGGATGCGGCGCAGGCGGTCGTTGACGCCCAGCGGGGCGTCGCTGGCGGTGTCGGCGCCGCCCGCGACGGCCGACTCGGTCTGGCCGAGGGCGATCTTGTTGGCGGCGGCGATCACGGCCTGGAGGCCCGTCCCGCAGGCCTGCTGGATGTCGTAGGCCGGGGTGCGCGCGTCCAGTCGCGAGCCGAGGACGGTCTCGCGGGCGAGGTTGAAGTCGCGGCTGTGCTTGAGGACGGCGCCGGCGACCAGCTCGCCCACGGCGCCCGGCCCGTCGAGCCCGTAGCGGGCGGTCAGGCCGTCCACCGCCGCCGTGAGCATCTCCTGGTTGGAGGCGGTGGCGTACGGACCGTCGGAGCGGGCGAACGGGACACGGGTGCCGCCGATGATCGCGACGCGGCGGATCCCCTCCGGCCGCTGCACGGTTGTCATCTCGACCTGCTCCTCACCACTATTCTAGGCTTACCACCGGTAACCTTACTCCAGAGTAAGGACTTGGCGCAGCACCCGGGACCGCCTGGAACCACCTGGAACCCCAAGGAGACGAACGTGGCCGACCGCTACCTGAGCTTCACCGCCACCGCACCCGGCCGCTTCCTCACCCGGCGGCTCGGCCTCCCCCAGCCGGCGGCACTCAGGCGCTGGTCGCCGGAGCGCCCGTCCCTCGACGGCCCCCTGCTGCACCTCACGGCGGGCCCGTCCGCACTCGACCTCGCACCGGTCCTGACCCGGACGGGGCTGGCGGTCGGGTCCGCGGCCGCGCTCGTGCCGGGGTCCGCGGGCCCGGTGGCCGGCTCCTCGGGCCCGGTGGCCGGCTCCTCGGGCCCGGTGGCCGGCTCCTCCGGCTTGTCGGCCGGCTCTTCCGGCCCGACGGCCCGGTCCACGGAGCCGACGGCCGGTTCCTCCGACCCGGCGGCCGGGAACCCGGTGGCCGGGGCCGGGAACCCGGTGGCCGGGTCCGGGGACCCAGTGGCCGTCGTCCTCGACGCCACCGGCGTGCGCGACGTCGAGACGCTCGCCGAGGTGCACGCGGCCCTGCATCCGGTCGTCCGGTCGGTCGCGGCGAGCGGACGGGTCGTGGTGCTGGGCGCGCCGCTCGACCCCGACGACCACCACCAGGCCGCCGTCCAGCAGGCTCTGGAGGGGTTCACCCGCTCCCTGGGCAAGGAGATCGGCCGGGGCAGGACCGTCAACCTGCTGCGGCTGACCGACGCGGCCGCCGCCGAGTCCACCCTGCGCTTCCTCCTCTCCCCCAAGTCCGCCTACGTCAGCGGCCAGGTCGTCGAGACGAGCGGCCACCGCGCCGAGGGCCCCGTCGACTGGGAGCGTCCCCTCGCCGGCCGGACCGCCCTCGTCACCGGCGCCGCCCGCGGCATCGGCGAGGCGGTCGCCCAGACCCTGGCGCGGGACGGCGCCCGGGTCGTCGTCCTCGACGTGCCGCAGGCCGAGTCCGACGCCCGCCGGGTCGCCGAACGGCTCGGCGGCGGCGCGTTCGCCCTCGCCCTCGACATGACGTCCGCCGACGCGGGCGAGCGCATCGCCGCCGCGCTCCCCGACGGGCTGGACGTCCTCGTCCACAACGCGGGCGTCACCCGCGACCGCCGGCTGGTCAACATGCCCGCCCAGCGCTGGAGCCAGGTCCTCGACGTCAACCTGGCGAGCGTGCTGCGGACCACCGACGCCCTGCTCGCCAAGGGCGCCCTGCGGCCCGGCGGGCGGATCGTGGCGACCGCCTCCATCGCCGGGCTCGCGGGCAACGCGGGCCAGACGAACTACGGCGCGAGCAAGGCGGGCGTCGCGGGGCTGGTCCGGGCCCTCGCGCCGCGCGCGCTCGCCGGGCACGGGGTGACGGTGAACGCGGTCGCGCCGGGCTTCATCGAGACGCGGATGACGGCGGCGGTGCCGCTGTTCATCCGGGAGGCGGGGCGCCGGATGAACTCCCTCGCCCAGGGCGGGCTGCCCGTCGACGTCGCCGAGACGACGGCCTGGCTCGCCCATCCGGCCTCCCAGGCCGTCAACGGCCAGGTCGTGCGGGTGTGCGGCCAGAGCCTGCTGGGGGCGTGATGCGGACCCCGACGAGCGGGCGGACCCTGACGAGCCCGCCCGCCCTCACGCCGCTGCTGGCCCGGGGCGCACTCCTGTCGCCCTTCAAGCGCCCCCGCCCGGACGCCGGCCACCCGCGCACCCGCCTGGTGCTGCCCGGCCTGCGCGTCGACCTGGCCCGGCTCGCCGCCTACGAGCGGGTCTGCGGGTTCCCCACGGGCGAGGACTGCCTGCCGGTCACCTATCCGCACGTCCTCGGCTTCCCGCTGGCGATGCGGCTGATGAGCGACCGGGACTTCCCGCTGCCTCTCCTCGGCCTCGTCCACACGTCGATCGGCATCACCCGCCACCGGCCGCTGCGGGCCACCGGCGACCACGAACTCGCCGTCCATGTCGACTCCCTGGCCCCGCACCGCCGCGGCACCGAGGCCACCGTCGTCACCGCCCTGCGGGACGGGGGCGAGGTGGTGTGGGAGTCCCACAGCACGTATCTGGCACGGCACCGCACGCAGGAGGCTGCCCCCTCGGCGGACGGGAACAGGGACCGGGACGGGGCGGCGTCCGGGGGGCGCGGGCCGGGGGCCGGTGTACTGCCCGTTCTCGACGAGTGGCGGCTCGGCGCCGATGTGGGCCGCCGCTACGGTGCCGTCTCCGGTGACCGGAACCCCATCCACCTGCACCCGCTCACCGCACGCCTCTTCGGCTTCCCGCGCGCCATCGCCCACGGCATGTGGACCGCGGCCCGCTGCCTCGCCGCCCACGGCACCCCGGAGGCGGCGCGGATCCACGTGGAGTTCCGGGCGCCGGTGCTGCTGCCCGGCACGGTGTTCTTCGCGGCCGACGGCAGCCGCTTCGAGCTGCGGGAGAGCGGCGGCGGGAACCGGGTCCACGTGAGCGGACGGGTGGATCCCCTCGGCTGAGCGGACCACTCGGCCGAACGGACCTCTCGGCCGAAGGGACTTCTCGGCCCAGCAGACCCCTCAGCCGAGCAGGTCCCTCAGCCGAACGGACCTCTCAGCCCAGCGGACCTCTCAGCCGAGCGGCGGGTCCTCCGGCGGTGACCAGGGGCGGCCGGCCATCAGGTCGCCCAGTCCCGCCCAGGCGAAGTTCATCAGGGTCGCCGCCGCCTGCCGCGCCGTGACCCCCTCGGTGGCGTTGGCCCAGGCGGCGAGCGACTCGGCGGCGCCGACCAGGGCCTCGGCCAGGCCGGCGACCTCGTGCTCGGGGAGGTCGGGGTCCCGGTGGGCCTCGCGGGCGGCGACGGCGATCAACTGCGTCACGAACGCGACGATCTCCGCGCGCATCGCGGCGACCTCGCCGGCGAAGGGCTCGCCGTGGGTACGGGCCTGGAGGTGCAGTACGGACCAGGCGTGCGGATGCCGCCCGGTGTGCGCGAAGAAGGCCAGCAGGCCGTCCCAGAGCCGCCGGTCGGCGGGCAGGTCGGGGTGGACGCCCGCGCGCACCGCCTCCAGCAGCGCCGTGGCCTCGCGCCGGATGCAGGCGGTGAAGAGGTCTTCTTTGGAGTTCAGGTACAGGTAGACCAACGGCTTGGACACGCCCGCCAGTTCGGCGATCTCGTCCATCGACGCGGCCATGTACCCCCGCCGCCCGAAGATCTCCACGGCTGCGTCCAGCATCTGCTGCTCACGGACCGCACGCGGCATCCGCTTGGTCTTCACGGCACCCATGGGGGTCAGCGTAGTTCGGCCCGCGGCGCGGGCAACTGCCCCGACGGGAACGGATCTAGGACGCGCGGGTCGCCTGAGCCGTGGCGTCGGCCGCCGTGGCGTCGGCCGCCGTGGCGTCGCCGTCGGCGTCGCCGGCCGTGGCGGTGGCGGTGTCAACGTCGGTGGCGGCGGCGGTGGCGGCGGTGGCGGCGGTGGCGGCGGAGTCGACCGCCTCGTCCTCCTGCGCCTGGCTCGCCTTCAGGCCGGCCTTCATCCGGTCCACCCGGCGCACGACCGTCTCCGAGGCGCGGTCGCGCTCCTTGCGCAGCACCACGAAGCTGATCGGGGCGGAGAGGACCAGGGCCAGCAGGATGATCCACATGCCGTTGGCGTCGCCGAGGCCGCGCGGGACGAGGCCGAAGTAGACGAGCCCCCAGACGGCCACGAGGCAGCCTGCGAAGACACCGAGGCGCATCAGCGTGTAGCGGAGCATCTCAATCCACTCTTCCGATTCCAAAAGGGGCCGTCGTCCAGTGAAGCACGCCGGGGCCCGGATCTTGGCAGGGGGTGGGGAGGGTCAGTGCAGCGGCAGCAGCATGGTGATGTCGTCGCGGTCGTCGCCGGGAGCGACCCGGATCGCGCCGGGGACGCGGCCGACCTCCTTGTAGCCGCAGGAGCCGTAGAAGCGCTCCAGGCCGAGGCCGCCCCGGCAGGTGAGACGTATCCCCTCTATGCCGTCGAGGGTGCGGGCCGCGTCCGCGGCGGCGGCGAGCAGGTCCCGGCCGTAGCCCTTGCCCTGGTGGCGGGGGTGGACCATCACCGTGTACAGCCACACCCAGTGGGTCATCAGGCGGTGCGTGTTGAGGGTGAGGAACGCGGTGGCGGCGACCCCGCCCGTCTCGTCGTGGCCGACGAGCAGCCGGGTGCGCCCCTCGGCCATCTGCGCGAGGTGCCGGACGAGCTCGGGCCGGATCACCTCCGGTGTCACCGGCGGCACGAAACCGACGGCCCCGCCCGCGTTGGACACCTCCGTCCACAGGTCGAGGACACCGTCGCGGAGCGCGGGCGTGACGGCGGGATCGAGGGTGAAGGTAAGCGGCATGCGGGCATGGTAGCCCTTACGAGAGAAGGCGGGCCGCGACGTCCAGATCCGCGACCAGGCCCTGGTAGGCCGCCTCCCGGTCGTCCGCGCGCAGCACCGACGACGGGTGCACGGTGGGGACCAGCCGCTCCGGGCGGCCGTGGATCTCCCGCTCCAGGACCGTCCCGCGCACCTCGGTCACCTTGAACGACGACCCCAGCAGCGCCTTGCCCGCCGTCGCCCCCAGCACCACGATCAGCTCGGGCTCCACCACGGCCAGCTCGGCCGCCAGCCAGGGCGCGCAGGCGGCCGCCTCGCGCAGGGTGGGCGCCTTGTGGATGCGCCGCTTGCGCGGCTCGGCCCGCGTGAACTTGAAGTGCTTGACGGCGTTGGTGACGTACGCCTCACCGGGGTCGATGCCGGCCTGCGCCAGCGCCCGGTCGAGCACCTGGCCGGCCGGGCCGACGAAGGGCCTGCCCTGCCGGTCCTCCTGGTCGCCGGGCTGCTCGCCGACGAGCATCACCCGGGCGTCCGCCGCGCCCGCGCCGAACACGGTCTGCGTGGCGTCCCGGTGCAGCGGGCAGCCGCGGCAGCCGGCGGCGGCTTCGCGGAGGGCGGTGAGGTCCGCCCGGTCGGGGACGAAGGGTTCCGCGGTGTAGTGGTCCTCGGGGGAGGTCGTACGCGGGGTCACACTCCCTGGGTACCCCTCGTCCCCGGCGGGGAACAAGGGGTGCTCAGGCAGACTCAAGCGGGCTCAGGCAGACTCAAGCGGGCTCGGGCGGGTGGTCGGCCGCAGGCCGTGGGGGCGTCTCGCGCAGTTCCCCGCGCCCCTGGGCCGGGCCGCTCACGCCCCCTTCACATCACACCTGCGACGTTCAGACCCGCATCGGCTGCGGCGACTCCCTGCGCAGGGGGTCCGGGCCGTCGTACTCGCGGATGATCTCGTAGCGCGTGTTGCGCTCCACCGGGCGGAAGCCGGCGTCGCGGATCAGGTCCAGCAGGTCGTCGCGGGTCAGCTTGTTCGGGGTGCCGTAGTTGTCCGCGTCGTGCGTGATCTTGTACTCGACGACCGAGCCGTCCATGTCGTCCGCGCCGTGCTGGAGGGCGAGCTGCGCGGTCTGGACGCCGTGCATGACCCAGAAGACCTTGACGTGCGGGACGTTGTCGAAGAGCAGCCGGGAGACGGCGAACGTCTTCAGCGCCTCCGCGCCGGTCGCCATCTGCGTCCGCGCCTGGAGCCGGTTGCGGACCTTCCCGTCCTTCATGTCCACGAAGTCGTGCTGGTAGCGCAGCGGGATGAAGACCTGGAAGCCGCCGGTCTCGTCCTGGAGCTCGCGCAGGCGCAGGACGTGGTCGACCCGGTGCCGGGGCTCCTCGATGTGGCCGTACAGCATGGTGCAGGGCGTCTTGAGGCCCTTCTCGTGCGCCAGCCGGTGGATCCGCGACCAGTCCTCCCAGTGGGTGCGGTGGTCCACGATGTGCTGCCGGACCTCCCAGTCGAAGATCTCGGCGCCGCCGCCGGTCAGCGACTCCAGGCCCGCGTCGATCAGTTCGTCGAGGATCTCGGAGGCGGACAGCCCCGAGATGGTCTCGAAGTGGTGGATCTCGGTGGCGGTGAAGGCCTTGAGGGAGACGTCCGGCAGGGCGGCCTTCAGCTCCCGCAGCGAGCGCGGGTAGTAGCGCCACGGCAGGTTGGGGTGCAGCCCGTTGACGATGTGCAGCTCGGTGAGGTTCTCCGCCTCCATCGCCTTGGCGAGCTTGACGGCCTCCTCGATGCGCATCGTGTACGCGTCCTTCTCGCCCGGCTTGCGCTGGAAGGAGCAGTACGCGCAGGACGCCGTGCACACGTTGGTCATGTTGAGGTGGCGGTTGACGTTGAAGTGGACCACGTCACCGTTCTTGCGGGTCCGCACCTCGTGGGCGAGCCCGCCCAGCCAGGCCAGGTCGTCCGACTCGTACAGGGCGATGCCGTCCTCGCGGGTCAGCCGCTCACCGGAGCGGACCTTTTCCTCCAGCTCGCGCTTGAGCCCGACGTCCATGCTCACACCTTTCCAAGACAGGGATCTCCCACCGTACGCCCACGCCGTCACACCTCTTCGGGAAGGTCACCCACCCGGTTCTCCCACTTCGTGGAGAGCACGATCGTCGTACGGGTGCGGGAGACGCCCTTCGTCCCGGACAGCCGCCGGATGATCCTCTCCAGCCCGTCCACGTCGTTGGCCCGGACCTTCAGCATGTACGAGTCGTCGCCGGCGATGAACCAGCAGTCCTCGATCTCGCCGAAGTCCTTCAGCCGGGCGGCCACCTCCTCGTGGTCGGCGGCGTCCGAGAGGGAGATGCCGATGAGGGCGGTGACGCCGAGGCCGAGGGTGGCGGCGTCCACCGTGGCGCGGTAGCCGGTGATGACGCCGGCCGCCTCCAGCCGGTTGATGCGGTCGGTGACACTGGGTCCCGACAGGCCGACGAGGCGTCCCAGCTCCGCGTAGGAGGCCCGGCCGTTCTCCCTGAGGGCCTGGATGAGCTGCCTGTCCACCGCGTCCATGCGAATCGAAGCCTTCCGATGAAGATGAGGTCTGGAGGTGCGCGTTCCTGAGGGGGTGGTGCTGGGTGGTGCTGAGTGGTGCTGGGTTACGTGCTGCGTGTGTGGTGCGTGTCGTGTGTGGTGCGTGTGTGGTGCGTGTGTGGTGTGTGCTGCTGAGTGCGTGCTGGTGGCGGTGCCGGGTCCGGCCGCCGTCCCCGGGTCGGGCGGGTCAGGCGGGCCGCCGGGCGCCGCCGAGTTCGCCCTCCCAGCGGCGGTAGAGCCGGTGCGGCACCCCCACCGCGTCGAGGACCCGGCCGGCGACGAAGTCCACCAGGTCCTGGATGTGGCCAGCGCCCGCGTAGAAGGCCGGGGAGGCGGGGACGACGCTCGCGCCCGCGTCGTCCAGGGCGACCAGGTGCCGCAGGGTCCGTCCGTCCAACGGGGACTCCCGGACGGCGACGACCAGGGGCCGGCGCTCCTTGAGCGTCACGCTCGCCGCCCGCTGGAGCAGGTCCTTGGACAGCCCCAGGGCGACTCCCGCGACGCAGGCCGTCGACGCCGGGACGATCAGCATCCCCTTCGCCGGGTACGACCCCGAGGACGGCCCGGCGGCCAGGTCGCCCGCGCCCCAGTACCGCACCCGGTCGTCGCCCTCGCCGCCGAGGTCGACGTCGAAGGCGTCCGGCTTGCCGTCTGCGCCCCGCGCGAGCCATTCCCGCAGGTCGTCACGCCAGTGAGCGTCCCGGAAGGAGATCCGCGTCTCGTCCAGCAACGTGAGCCGCGACGCCCGGCTGACCACCAGGTCGACGCTCTCGCCCCCCGCGAGCAACGCGCGCAGGACAGCGGCGGCATAGGGCGTACCGGACGCCCCGGACACCCCCACGATCCAAGGCACGCGCTGCGTTTGTCCTGCGTTCACACCTTGAGCGTACCGGTGGGCGGGAAGGTCTTCAGGACCGGTGGGGGCGTTCGGATCGACGGCGGGGCCGGCACCTCGGAGGGGGCCACACCGTACTCAGACCGTCAGACCCCGCACGACGAGGTCCAGCAGCGCGCACACGAACAGGGCGATGCCGATGAAGCCGTTGACGGAGAAGAACGCCCTGTTCAGGCGGGACAGGTCGTGCGGGCGCACGATGGTGTGCTCGTAGACGAACGCGCCCGCCACGATCAGCAGGCCGAGCCAGAGGAAGGCGCCGGCGTCGGTGGCCACGGCGTACCAGACGAACAGGGCCGTGGTGATCGCGTGGCAGACGCGGGCGGCCCGGATCGCCGCCGGGACGCCGAAGCGGGCGGGGACCGACAGGACGCCGATCTCGCGGTCGGTCTCGACGTCCTGGCAGGCGTAGATGAGGTCGAAGCCGCCGATCCAGACGCCGACCGCCAGGCCCAGGATCACCGCCTCCCAGGACCACTCGCCCGTGATCGCGAGCCAGCCGCCGACCGGGCCCATCGCCTGCGCCAGGCCCAGGATGGCCTGCGGGAAGTTCGTGAACCGCTTGCCGTAGGGGTAGACGACCATCGGGACCACGGCGACGGGGGCGAGCGCCAGGCAGAGCGGGTTGAGCAGGGCCGCCGCGCCCAGGAAGACCACGAGCGCGATCAGGGCGCCGGTCCAGGCGTGCCGTACCGACATCGCGCCCGTGACGAGTTCGCGGTGGGCGGTCCTCGGGTTCCGCGCGTCGATCTCGCGGTCGATGATCCGGTTGACGGCCATGGCGAAGGTGCGCAGGCCGACCATGCAGACGGTGACCAGGAGCAGCCGGCCCCAGTGGACGTTCCGGTCGAGCTGGAACATCGCGGTCAGCGCGGCGATGTAGGCGAAGGGCAGGGCGAAGACCGAGTGCTCGATCATCACCAGGCGGAGGAAGGCCTTGGTGCGTCCCGGCTGCTGCGGGATCGCGGCGGACGCCGAACTCACAGGCCGTACTCCTTCCACCGGCGGTCGACCTTCGCCGCCGTCTCCGGGTCGGACAGCACCATCTCGGGCCATCCCCCGTCGCGCGTGTACCCCTCCTCGGGCCACTTCCGCGTCGCGTCGATGCCCGCCTTGCCGCCCCAGAACTGCTGGTAGGAGGCGTGGTCGAGGTGGTCGACGGGCCCCTCGACGACCGACAGGTCGCGGGCGTAGTCGGTGTTGCCGAGGGCGCGCCAGGCGACCTCGTGCAGGTCGTGGACGTCGCAGTCGGCGTCGACGACGACGATCAGCTTGGTCAGCGACATCATGTGGGCGCCCCAGATCGCGTGCATGACCTTCTGCGCGTGCTTGGGGTACTTCTTGTCGATCGAGACGATCGCGCAGTTGTGGAAGCCGCCGGCCTCGGGCAGGTGGTAGTCCACGATGTCCGGGACGATGATCTTGAGGAGGGGGAGGAAGAAGCGCTCGGTGGCGCGTCCCAGCGGGCCGTCCTCGGTCGGCGGGCGGCCGACGACGATCGACTGGAGCAGCGGCCGCTTCCGCATCGTCACGCAGTCGATCGTCAGCGCGGGGAACGGCTCCTGCGGGGTGTAGAAGCCGGTGTGGTCGCCGAACGGGCCCTCGGGGAGCATCTCGCCCGGCTCCAGCCAGCCCTCCAGGACGACCTCCGCCTGGGCCGGCACCTGGAGCGGCACCGTCTTGCAGTCGACCATCTCGATCCGCCGGCCCGCGAGGAACCCGGCGAAGAGGTACTCGTCGATGTCACCGGGCAGGGGCGCGGTGGAGGCGTACGTCACGGCGGGCGGGCAGCCGAAGGCGATCGCCACCGGCAGCCGCTCGCCGCGCCGGGCCGCGACCTGGTAGTGGTTGCGGCTGTCCTTGTGGATCTGCCAGTGCATGCCGATCGTGCGCCGGTCGTGGCGCTGGAGCCGGTACAGGCCGAGGTTGCGGACCCCGCTCTCCGGGTCCTTGGTGTGCGTCAGGCCCAGGTTGAAGAAGGAGCCGCCGTCCTGGGGCCAGGTGAACAGCGCGGGCAGCCGCTCCAGGTCCACGTCGTCGCCGTGCAGCACGACCTCCTGCACGGGCGCGTCCTTCACCTTCTTCGGCGGGACGTGGGTCATCGCGCCGAGCTTGCCGAAGGCCTCCCGGACCCCGACGAAGCCGTGCGGCAGCTCGGGCTTCAGCAGCCCGCCGATCCGCTCGGTGATCTCCGCGTACGACTTCAGCCCGAGCGCCTTGAGCAGCCGGCGGTCGGTGCCGAAGACGTTCATCGCGAGGGGCATCGACGAGCCCTTCACGTTCTCGAAGAGCAGCGCGGGCCCGCCGGACTTCTGGACCCGGTCGACGATCTCCCCGACCTCCAGGTGCGGATCGACCTCCGCCTTGACGCGTTTGAGGTCGCCTTCCCGCTCCAGGGCCCTGAGCAGGGAACGAAGATCGTCGTAAGCCATGGGGTCAAGTATCCCCGAGCGACTACCCTGGCCCAGTACCTGGGGCCCGTCTCGTGGCCCCGACGACCACTTCGCTGGAGAGGCCCCATGCTCCGGGTACTGATGTTCCTCGTACCGCTGGCGCTGAGCGTGTACGCGTTCATCGACTGCATCAGCACCAAGGACGACGAGATCCGCCACATGCCGAAGCCGCTGTGGGCGATCCTCGTGCTGCTGTTCCCCCTCGTCGGCTCGATCTCCTGGCTGATCGCGGGCAAGCGGCGCAGCCCGGCCGCCGAGGGCTGGTCCGGGGTGCGCGGCGGCGGGACGAACCGGCGGTGGGTCGCGCCCGACGACAACCCGGAGTTCCTGAAGTCCCTCGACGAGGACCGGCGCGAGGACCGGCGCGAGGACCGCCGGGGGGACGACGGCCCGAAGCGGGACGAGCCCTGACGGACGGGCCGGGCGGGGGCGGGCCCTGACGGACGCGGACGGGCCGGGCGGGGGCGGGCCCTGACGGACGCGGACGGGCCGGGCGGGGGCGGGCCCTGACGGACGGGCCGGGCGGGGAGGGTGAACCGCCTGGCCGGTCGCCCGCCCGCCCGCTCAGCGCAGCCGGGACGACGACAGGATCGACAGCAGGTGGGCCGGGACCATCACCCAGGTGATGGCGGCGATGACGGCCAGCGCCCAGCGGGTCGGCTCGACGCCGCCGGTGACCGCGTCCGCGACCGCGACGGCCAGCAGGACCAGCGAGGCCTCGATGCCGTTGGTCACCCGGTGGATCTTGAAGGCGGCGGCGAGGCGGCGGACCGAGGCGACGCCCTGTGAGCGGGGCCGGGTCGACTCGTCGTCGGCGACGGCGAGGCCGCGGCGGGCGCGGGCCACGTCCACCAGGTCGGTGGAGGCCTTGAGCAGGACGACGCCGAGCGCGGTCGCGAGGCCGAGGGAGACCCAGCCGTTGAACCCCGCCCAGCCGCCGAGCCCGGACTCGGCGGCGCGGAAGCCGAAGCCGGTCATCAGCGCCGCGTCCGCGAGGTAGGCGCCCAGGCGGTCGACGTAGATGCCGGTCGCACTGTTCTGCCCCTTCCAGCGGGCGACCTCGCCGTCGACGCAGTCGAAGAGGAGGAAGAGCTGCATGAGGAGGGCGGCCAGGACGGCGCCGGTGAGGCCGGGGACGAGCAGCGCGGCGCCGGACAGGACGCCGCACACCACCATCGTCCAGGTCAGCTGGTCCGGCGTGACCGGGGTCCGCACGAGGTGCCGGGTGAACCGCAGGGAGATCCGCCGCATGTACAGCCGGCCCGCCCAGTGCTCGCCGTTGCGGCTCGCCAGCTTGGCCTGCGGCTGGCAGACCTCCCGCAGCTCCTCCAGAACCGGAGCAGCAACCATGACCGTTCCTCCCGCACACCCGGACGCAACTGCCGCCTCCTCGGCGGCGATCGGCACAGGGTACTTGACCACCCGGACCCCACCGACGGCGCTGTACGCGGGCCCACCTCGCCCGTCCCGTACGGGCCCCCGCCGGCCTCACCCGTCCCGTACGGTCCCGGCCGACCTCCCCCGTCCCGTACCGGCTCCCGTCGGCCGCACCCGCCCCCGTCCCCTACGCCCCGCCGGGGCGGCACATTGCCCCGGGGGCGCGGCCACCGCAGAGTGAGGTGACGCAGGCCCACCGGACGGAGGAGGAACCCCATGGACGAGGCGACGGCACGTGCCTGGCTCGCCACCGCCGTCGAGGAGGCCCGCGCCGGTCTCGCCGAGGGCGGCATCCCGATCGGCGCCGCGCTCCTCGGACCCGACGGGACCCTGCTGGGCCGCGGCCGCAACCGGCGTGTGCAGGACGGCGACCCGTCGGCGCACGCGGAGACGGCGGCGTTCCGTGCGGCCGGCCGGCAGCGGTCGTACCGCGGGACGACGATGGTGACCACCCTCTCGCCGTGCTGGTACTGCTCCGGGCTGGTCCGCCAGTTCGGCATCTCCCGCGTGGTCGTCGGCGAGGCGACCACCTTCCACGGCGGCCACGACTGGCTCGCCGAGCACGGCGTGGAGATCGTGCTGCTGGACGACGCCGAGTGCGTGGCGACGATGCGCGACTTCGTCCGGCGGAACCCCGCCCTGTGGCACGAGGACATCGGGGTCTGAACCGTAGGGCCCTTCATGTGACCGGGAGCGGGTCCCCGTACGGCACTTTCGTGACCCAACGGACATCACACGCTCTGGCACACACCAACTCCCCCTCTTTACCCTGGCGTTGAGGACCGGCCACGGGGGAGGTGCGGTGCACAGACGGTTGTACGGGCGGGGTGCGCTGTTCGACGTCGAGCCGGCCGGTCTCGTGCCGCGGCTCGTCGGGCTGCGCCCCTACGAGCATCACGCGGTCAAGGTCGAACACCCCGACACGCTCCCGGTGCTGGTCCTGTCGGGCGGCCGGGGCCTGGGCAAGAGCGCGGTGCTCGGCGAGGTGTGGGAGGCCTACACCGAGCGGACCAGGGGCGGTGAGGCCCGCCGGCGCACCCCGGTCGCGCTGATCGACTGCGAGGACGAGCAGTTCGCCCGGCCACCGCACGAGGAGAGCCCGGAGTCCTGGTCGCCCGTGTGGCAGGCGCTGCTGGTGCTCGCCGAGCAACTGACGGAGCCGGTGAAGGCGGCCGGGCAGCTCACCTTCCCGCGGCTGACGGCCGGCCTGGTGGCGGTGCGGGCCAGCGACTGGAGCGGGCGGGCGGACTCCGAGCGGATCCGGCGGGAGCTGGTGCGGATCCTGCTGCTGAACGAACGGGCCTCGCGGTTCGGCATGGCCGGGCGGTGGGCGGCCCGGGTGGCCGCGCGGGTGATCGGGGCGGCGAGCGGCCAGGGCCCGTTCGTGGCGGCGGCGATCGAGGCCACGCTGGAGGCGCTGTCGGAGGGGTTCACCTCCCACAAGGAGCAGAAGCCGTCCCAGTGGTACCGCACCTACCCGAACGCGGGCGGCAACGCCAAGCGCGGCCTGCTGCTGCTCGCGGGGAACTTCCGGGCCGGCGACACCTCGCGCGGGCACGCCGAGCGCTGGCTGGTGCGGGCGCTGCTCGCCGACCTGGCGGAGGCCTACTCGGGGCTCGGTTCGCATCTGCGGCGGCTGGGCCGGCCGGTCGTCCTGCTCGACAACGCGCGCGGCGGGCCCGGTCCCGGACTGCTGGACGCGGTGCTGCGGGACCGGGCCGAGGGGATCGCCGACCAGGTGGTGTGCGTGGCGACCGTGCGCGGGGACGGGCATCCGGCGCTGGGGGACGCCGTACGGCGCGGGCTGCCGGAGGTGGCGCGGGCCGCCGAGTGGGAGCCGGGGAGTTCGCCGTCCTCGCGGGCGCTGCTGGTGGCGCTCCCGCCGCTGTCCCCCGACGACACCCTGCACATGGTCGGCGCGGTCTGCGACGACATCGAGGTACCGCCCCGGCTGCCGCACGCCACGCACCGGCTGACCGGCGGGAACCCGCTCGGCATCGTCCTGCTCGCCACCGCCGCCCGCCAGCACCCCGGGCGGGCGGCCTCCCTGGGGCGGCTGCTCACCGCGGACGTCCGGCCGGAGGAGGGCGGCGCCGACGGCGGCCCGGCCTACGGCGAGCTGCTGCGCCGTCTCGTCCCGGCCGACCGGCTCGACGAGCTGACCGTGCTGGCCGCCGCCCACGACCACGACTCCGCGGTCGCGCTGGCCGCCGCCCACCTGCCGGACGACTTCGGTTCCTCGGGCGTACGGTCGCTGCGGGTGCGGCTCGCCGAGGAGGGGCTGCCGTCCGCGCCGGGCCACTTCGTGGGCGACCCGTTCGTGCGGACCCTGCTGCTGCTCCGGCTGTACCACCGCGACGCCGGCCACGACGGCTGGCGCGCGGTGCACGAGACGCTGATCCGGCACTACGCGGAGCCCGACGGCGAGCCCGACGGCGCGGGCGGCGGCGCGGGCGGCGGCGGCCCGGCCGCCGATCCGGCCCGCGCCCGCTACCGGCTCTCCCACGAACTCGCCCTCGGCGAGACCGCGAACGCGGTCGCCCATCTGCGGGAGACGTTCCCCGCGCTCGACACCCGCGCCTGGCTGGACACGCTGTGCTTCCTGGCGTCGGCGCCCTGCTTCCACGCCCACGACGACGAGGACGAGGACGAGGACGAGGACGACAGCGGAGTCCGGGGCCCGGCCGGCCACGACGACCGGCGCGCGGCGATCGCGCTGGGCCGCACGGACGCCTCGCACCGGCCGCCGGAGGGCGTGGACGCCCTGCTGCACCTGCGGGTACGGCGGCTGCTGCACGCCGTGTGGCAGGTCACCGATCCGCTGGTGCTGCCCGATCCGAGGGTGTGCGGGCGGCTGGAGTTCGAACTGCTGCAACTGTCCGACCTGCGGCCCGCCGGGGGTGCGCTGCTGTTCGCGGCGTCCCGCGCCTGGCCCCGGGACGCGCGGGCCGGCCGCCCGCTGCGCACACCGGCCGACGACGGATCCGACGACGGCGACGGGGAGGCGTGATGGCGAGCACCGGTGGGGGCACGAGAACGGTGCGGAGCCCGTTCGTACGGTGGCTGCGGGAGGTCTGGGAGATCCGCCTCTACCGTTACGTCGCCCTGCTGGTGACGGCGGCCCTGGTGGCCGGGGCGGTCGTCGCGGTGCGGGCGGTGACACGGGTGGACCGCTCGTGCGCGCCCGGCGTGGCGCGGCCCGAGGGCAGCGACGAGTGCGTGGGCGTGACGTCGACGGCGTACGACTTCGGGCAGCCGCGGCTGCGGGAGGTGGCGCGGGCCATCGACCGGGAGAACGACCTTCTGGAGAAGGGGAGTTACGTGACGGTGGCGCTGATGCTGCCGTACACCGCGACCAATCCGTCCACGCTGAGCGACATCCTGCACGAGGTGCAGGGCGCCTATCTGGCGCAGTGGCAGGCCAACCACACCTCCAACGGCCAGGCCCCGGCGATCCGGCTGGTGCTCGCCAACCCCGGGGCCACCAGCGAGCACTGGGAGCCGCTGGTGGACCGGCTGGAGCGGATGACGGAGGGCGCCGACCGGCTGCGGGCGGTCGCCGGGGTCGGGACGAGCACCGACCGGAACAAGCAGGCGGTGGCGGAGCTGACCCGGCGGGGCATCCCGGTGATCGGCGCGTCCATCACCGCCGACGACCTCGCCAACGGGGCGGGCGGCGAGGACCCCTTCCCCGGGCTGGCCCGGGTCTCCCCCACCAACACTGACGAGGCGCGCGCCCTGGCGTCGTTCGCGAAGGTGAGCGCGGGGCGGGCACTGCTGGTGTACGACAAGCCGGGCGACCCGTACACGCGGACGCTCCAGACGTCGTTCGCGTCGCTGATCAAGGGGTCGCCGTACGAGCCGCAGCCGTTCACCCCGCCCGCCGACCGCAGTCAGGAGGGCACGACCGCGAACACGTTCCGGCAGATCACCCACCTGGTGTGCGACACCTCCCCGGGGACGGACACGATCCTGTTCGCCGGCCGCCACACCCAGCTGCGGCAGTTCATCAACGCGCTCGGCGCCCGCGGCTGCCAGGACCGCGCGTTCACCGTGCTGACCGGCGACGAGGGCTCGTACCTGACCGGCGACGAGAAGCTCAACCGCACCGCCCTCACCCACCGGCTCTCCGTGCGCTACACCGCCCTCGCCCACCCGGACGCCTGGGCGGAGGCGCCCGCCGGGACGCCCGGCGGCTCGGCCGCGGACGCGCGGACGCTGACCGACCTGCTGGCCCGCAGCACCCGCGCGCCGGTCGGCCCGATCGGGGACACGGCGCTGGACGACGGCCAGCTGATCATCGCCTACGACGCGCTGCGGCTGGCCGTGCACGGCATCCGCGAGGCCACGCCCGAGGGCGGGACCGTCCCGCCGCTGGCGGACGTCGGACTCCAGTGGCCGCAGGTCAAGGGCTCGCTGCGGGTCGACGGCGCGAGCGGCTGGATCTGCCTGGACGTGCACGGCAACCCGTACGACAAGGCGGTGCCGATCGTGGAGCTGCACGCCGACGGCGGCTCACGGTTCGTCCGGATCGCCTGGCCGGAGGGCAGGCCGCCGGCGAAGGAGTGCCTGCCGCCGTCGTCCTAGTCCGCGCCGACCCCCACCTGATCGATCAGGCGTTCGAACCGAGCCCGCCAGGTGGGCTCGGTCTCCCCCTCGCCCTGGACCTCGCGCGTGAAGCGCAGCACCGATCCCCCCTCGTCGTCGTGCTCCAGGTGGAACCGCACCCGGCCGCCGCCCTCCACCGTGTACTCGGCGACCCGGTCCACGTCCCACGCGGTGACCTGCCCGCCGCCCACACCGCGCAGCGCGACCGTGCCGCCGAGCCGGGGTTCGAGGACGTCGACGGCGGTCCACCAGCCGCCCAGCCCCTCCGGGGTGGAGAGCGCCGGCCAGACCGCCTCCATGGGCCGCGGCAGCCGCACCCGGAAGTGCAGGATGTGCGTGTTCCCATGGGTCTGGCTGGTGCCCTGCTCGATGGAACCGGTCATGACACCAGCCTGACCCCTGGTCCGGGCTCGCGCACGCGGTCACGGTCGCTCGCCCGCCTTGTCGACCACGGCGCGGCGCAGAACGGCGGTCTCGCTGAGCACCGTCCCCTTCTTCATGCCCCGGTAGTCCCGGGTGAGGGTCGTCCGCTGCCCGAGAAGCTCATGCGTCTCCTCGTCGAAGGTCCACTCGAGGCGCATCGGCAGCTTGGAATCCGCGCGTGTGATCCCGACACCGTGCCGCCCCCGGGCGTCGACCGAGTCCGCGACCACCGTCACACCGGGGACACGGGCGACGGCCCGGTAGAGCGCGGCGCTCTGCGCCGGCGGCACGATCGAGTCGTTCAGCAGACCGCCGGCCAGCAGGATCAAGCTCTGGCTCCTGTCGTACTCCCCCTCCTCTGGCGCGATGAACGAGCCGAAGTGGATCCGGGGGGAGAACTCGAGCAAAAGGTCGTACATCCCGTCAGCCTCGGTGGGCAGGGACTTCAGGTAGTTGTAGCCGACGAAATGGCTGAACATCTCCGTTCCCGGTGCACTGGCCGGATGGCGCACCTCGCGGCCGTCCGACCCGTCTCGCACCAGGGTCTCGCCCGTGCCGTCCACGGAGACCCAGGTCTCCGTACGGTGCACGGGCACGTGGACCACCTTCCCGTCGTGCGCGATCGTCGTGGAGGACACCTCGCTTTCGACATACACGAACTGGTCGTCGCGGATCTCGCCGTACCCGTCGTCGTGCGCGGCAGCCAGCGCGACGTCCTCCAGCAAGGTCGCCGCCGACGTCACACGCGGCCCGGCGTCGGCTCCGCCGGACGACGGCAGGACCGTGAAGGCGACCGCTGCCGCGGTCGCCACGGCCGCCGCCGTGAGCGCGGGCCGCAGCCACGGGCTTCTCGGGCGCGCGGGCGCTTCCTCGGGGTGCTGCCGGATCTCGGTCATCAGATGCTCCTTGAGGAGTCGGTGACGGCCCGGCGGAAGGTCCTTCTCAGGCAGGTGGTTCATCGGGTTCCCTCCCTCAGGGGCCCGACCGCGGTGCCGCGGTCATCTCTCATCTGTCCGACACTCAGGGGTGGTTCCATATGGTTCGCGAGTTTTTTCCTGGCCCGGGAGAGCCGTGACCGTACGGTCCCTACCGGCACCCCGAGCGCCTCCGCGGCCGCCGCGTAGTCCAGCCCCGACCACACGCACAGCACCAGCACCTCCCGCTCGGCCCGCCGCAGCTTCGCCAGCGCGGTCCGCACGAGGGCCAGCCGAGCCGTGTCGTCCACCCGGTCGGCCACCTCGTCGGCGGAGTCCCGTACGGTCTCCCCGCGCGGGAGCCGGGCGACGGCCGCCGCGTGCCGTCGGGCCGCGCGGCGGGTGTTGCGCGTGACGTTGGTGGCGATGCCCAGCAGCCAGGGGCGCGGCGAACCGCCGTCCTCGTCGAGCCTCCCGCGCAGCCGCCAGGCGTCCAGGAAGGTCAGCGACACGACCTCCTCGGCCACCGACCACTCCCCCGTGAGCCGGTAGGCATGGTTGTAGACGGACCGCGCGTACGCGTCGAAGAGCTCGCCGAAGGCGTCGTGGTCCCCCGCGCGGATGCGTTTCCTCAGATTCCCCAGAGTCGTATCCACGCCCCTCTACCTGTCCGCACGACAAAGGCCGGTTCCCGTGACCCAGGTCACCGGAACCGGCCTCAGCCGTGAGCGGTTTGTTCTCAGACGCCGGCGTAGGAGTGCTTGCCGGAGACGAAGATGTTGACGCCGTAGTAGTTGAACAGCCAGCAGGCGAAGGCGAGCAGGGCCAGGTAGGCGGCCTTGCGGCCCTTCCAGCCGGCCGTGGCGCGGGCGTGCAGGTAGCCGGCGTAGGCGACCCAGGTGATGAAGGACCAGGTCTCCTTGGGGTCCCAGCCCCAGTAGCGGCCCCAGGCGTCGCCCGCCCAGATCGCGCCCGCGATGATCGTGAACGTCCACAGCGGGAAGACGGCCGCGTTGACCCGGTAGGCGAACTTGTCGAGCGAGGCCGACGCGGGCAGCCGGTCCAGGACCGAGTTCGCGAACCGGCCGGGCTTGCCGCCGCTCGCCAGCTTGTTCTCGTAGGAGTCCTTGAACAGGTACAGGAGCGTGGCCACCGCGCCGACGTAGAACACCGCGCCGCAGAAGATCGCGGTGGAGACGTGGATGTACAGCCAGTAGGAGTGCAGGGCGGGGACCAGCTGGTCACTGGCGGTGTAGAGGACGGTGACGGCGAGACCGAGGTCGAGCAGGACCGTGGTGATCAGGAACAGGCCGAGCCAGCGCACGTTCTTCTTCAGCGCCAGCAGCCCGAGGTACACGCCGACGGCCACGGTCGAGAAGGTGATGTTGAACTCGTACATGTTGCCCCAGGGCGCCCGCTGCACCGAGGCCGCGCGGGCGACGACCCCGCCCAGTTCGACCAGGAAGGCCAGCACCGTGAGGGAGATGGCGATCCGCCCGTAGAGGTCGCCCTGCTCGTCCCCGCCGTGCGCGCCCGGCCCGTCGGGCACGTCCCGCGCGCCGGCCGCGGCCCGTACGACGACCTGCGGCCGTTCCAGGACGGCGGTGCCGCCGTTGCGCTGCACCGTGACGGCCGGGCCCTTCGCCTTCGCCTGCGCGTCGGCGGTGAGCGCGGCGGCGGTGCGGCCGACCTTGCTGCGGCTGCCGAAGAGCCATTCGGCGATGTAGGCGAAGAAGGCCAGGGTGTACACGGCCATCGCGGAGTAGATCAGCGTGTTGCTGATGTTCGCGAGGTTCTCGTTGGTCGCGGCGGCCAACTCGGTTGCGGCGGCGAGAGTCACTTCTCAGCCCCTTCGGCAGGTACGACGTGAGGGTCGGGGGTGGTGGCGTCGTGTGTGGCGTCGGCGTCGGGGTCCGAGGCCGGGTCGGGGTCGGGCGCGCCGGGGGCCCGGTCGTAGAGGAGGCCGGCGAGGTCACCGAGCTCCTCGGGCACCTTGGCGGACTCGCTGCGGCCGAGTCCGGCCATCTCGACGACCGTCACACCGTCGGCGCCCTTCACCGCGCGCACCCACACGCGGCGGCGCTGGATGAACAGGGAACCGGCCAGGCCGAAGATCGCGGCGATCGCGCCGCCCAGCGCCCAGCCGCTGCCGGGCTGCTGCGTGACCTGGAAGTTCGCCCACTCCTTGGTGCCCTCGTAGGTGATCGAGCCGGCGCCGTCGGGCAGCGTCAGGGTCTCACCGGGCGTGAGGTTCCCCCGCAGCTGGAGGTCCTTGGAGTCCTTGAACTCCTTCATGTGCGTCTTGTCGAGCTGGTACACGCTCTGCGGGATGCCGGAGTTGACGCCGAGGTCGCCGTGGTACGGCTCCAGGTTCAGCACCGGGTTCAGCAGCGCGGGGAACGTGGAGGCCGTCTCGTTGCCCTCGGCGTAGCTCGGCAGGAAGAAGGCCTGGATGCCGAGCTGCTCGGAGACGCCCTTGGCGTTCTTGTAGCCGTCGAGGACCTTGATCACGCCGGAGGAGGTGACGTTGGAGTCGAGCGGCAGCAGCGGCACGGCGTCCTGGAAGACGACCTCGCCCTTGCCGTCCCGGACGGTGATGACGGGCGCGTAGCCGTGCGCGGTGAGGTAGACCTTGGAGTCGCCGATCTCCAGCGGGTGGTTGACCTCGACGACGGTCTTCTCATCCTTGCCGTAGGCGCCCTCGGAGTAGGTGAGGGAGGCCTTGAAGGTGCGCGCGGTGCCCTTGTTGGGGCCGGAGACCTCGTAGGTGCCGGTGAAGTCGTTCAGGGAGAAGCTGAACGGGGTCAGGTCGTCCGTCGAGAAGAGGTTGCCGGACTTGAAGTCGTCGTAGGAGATGAGGGTGTTGGAGAAGCCGTTGCCCTCGACGAGGAGCTTGTTGCCCTCGGACTTGAAGAGCTGGCCCCAGGCGAAGGCGGTCAGCATCACGATCAGCGCGATGTGGAAGGCGAGGTTGCCGACCTCGCGCAGGTAGCCCTTCTCGGCGGCGACCGCGTCACCGGCGAGGTGCGCGCGGAAGCGGCGCTTCTTCAGCAGGGCCAGCGCGGCCTCGCGCACCTGCTCCGGCTCCGCCTCCGTGCGCCACGTCGTGTACGCGGGCAGCCGGGTCAGCCGCCGGGGCGCGCCCGGCGGACGGCCGCGCAGCTGGCCCGTGAACTGCCAGGTGCGGGGCACGATGCAGCCGATGAGGGAGACGAACAGCAGGATGTAGATCGCGGAGAACCACACCGAGCCGTAGACGTGGAAGAGGCCGAGCTTGTCGTAGATCGGCGCCAGGGTGGGGTGGTCGTCCTGGAACTCGGCCACCTTGGTGGCGTCGTTGCCGGTCTGCGGGATCAGCGAGCCGGGGATCGCGCCGAGCGCCAGCAGCAGCAGGAGCAGCAGGGCGACCCGCATCGAGGTCAGCTGCCGCCAGAACCAGCGGGCCCAGCCGACGACGCCCAGGGAGGGCAGGGTGGGCGGTCCCTCCTCGGGTGCGGTGGACAACTGGGAGCCGGCCGCGCCGAGGTCCTGGTCGTCGGGGGCGGCGGCCGGTGTGTCGCCGGTCGGCGCACCGGTCGTAGTGGTCTTGCTCATGGATCAGATCCCCACAGTGAAGCCGGTGGACCAGGACTGCATGTCCTGCACGAGGCTGTCCCACGCGCCGGTCAGCAGCAGCAGACCGGTCACGATCATCATCGTGCCGCCGATCCGCATCACCCAGACATAGTGGCGCTTGACCCAGCCGAAGGCGCCGAGCGCCTTGCGGAAGGCGACCGCGGCGAGCACGAACGGCACGCCGAGGCCGAGACAGTAGGCGACGGTCAGCAGCGCCCCGCGGCCCGCGCTCGACTGCTGCGAGGACAGGGCGAGCACGGAGGCGAGCGTCGGGCCGATGCACGGCGTCCAGCCGATGCCGAACAGCGCGCCGAGCACGGGGGCGCCGACCAGCCCGGTCACCGGCCGGCGGTGGAAGCGGAACTCCCGCTGGGTCATCCAGGGCATCAGCCCCATGAAGAACACGCCCAGGAGGATCATCAGGACGCCCAGCACCTTGGAGAAGGCGCCCTGCTGCTCCTGGAGCGTCTGGCCGAAGTAGCCGAACAGGGCCCCGCCGGAGACGAACACGACGGTGAAGCCGGCCACGAACAGCGAGGCGCCCGCGACCATCCGGCCGCGCCGGGCCTCGCCCAGATCGGTGCCGGTGACGCCGGTGACGTAGGAGAGGTAGCCGGGCACCAGCGGCAGGACGCACGGGGAGAAGAAGGAGACGAGGCCGCCGAGCAGCGCGAGGGGCAGGGCGACCAGCAGGGCGCCGTTGAGCACCGTGCCGTTGTAGCCCTCCGCGGCGAGCGTGGTGACTGAGGTCACGTCACTTCTCCGTCACTTCTCCGCGAGGACCGGCTTGATCATGGAGCGCAGCTTCTCCTCGCTGAGCGCGGCGAGGGAGCGTGCCGCGATCTTCCCCTGCCGGTCCAGGACCAGTGTGGAGGGGATCGCCTGCGGGTTGAGGGTGCCCTTCTCGAAGCGGAGCATCAGCTTGCTGCTCGGGTCGTACAGGCTCGGGTAGGTGACGCCGTACTGCTTCTCGAAGGCGAGGGCGCTCTTGACCTGCGGGTCGGCGACGTTGATGCCGACGAACTGCACGCCCTTCGACGCCAGGTCCGTGGAGACCTTCTGGAAGTTGGCGGCCTCGGCGCGGCACGGGGCGCACCAGGACCCCCAGACGTTCAGGACGACGACCTTGCCCTTGTAGGAGGAGACCGCGAGCTGCTCGCCGTCGATGGTCTCGCCGGACAGGTCGGGGGCCGCGTCGCGCTCGCCCTTCGCGACGGTGGAGATGCCGTCCTTGCCCATGACGAAGTTGGTGTCACCGCCTCCGCCGGAGACGCCTCCGGAGGTGCAGGCGGAGACGAGCAGCGCCGCGACGACGCCACCTGTGGTCGTCAGGGCGGCGCGACGCGAGCGGATCCTGGCGGTCGAGCGCAGGGGGGCGCGGCTGGCGGCACTCATGTGAAAAGTTTCGCATGCCCGTTCTGGGGATCTTGCCCACCCCCCCTCGCCGGAGAAACGCGCATTTCAGGCGGCGGCTTCCGGGCCCGCGTCCGTGCCGGTGCCCGTGCCCGCGTCCGTGGCGGTGCCGGTGGTCGTGCCCCTGCCGGCGTCCGCCAGGAACGCCTTCCAGCCGCCGGCCGGCCGCTGCCCGACGTCGAGCGTCCGCAGCCGGTCGAGCACCTCGGGCCGCTGTACGTCGATCCAGTCCGTGAACTGCCGGAAGGACACCAGCCGCACGTCCGCGCCCTTCTCCTTCTCCCGCGCCATGTGCGTGAAGGCCTCCTCCACGGCGTCCATGTAGATGCCGCCGTTCCACTGCTCGAAGTGGTTGCCGACGAAGAAGGGCGCGCGGTTCGTCTCGTACGCCCGCCGGAACCCCTGGATGTAGGACTGGGCGGACTGCTCCCGCCAGCCCGGGTAGTTGTGGCGGGGCGCGTTGGTGGAGTTGACCGACTGGTTGGCCAGCATGTTGTAGTCCATGGAGAGGACCTCGAACCCGCGTCCGGGGAACGGTATCTGCTGCAACGGCAGGTCCCACAGGCCCTGCTTCTTGTCCGGCCAGACCTGGCGGCCCCCGGAGGAGGAGGCGTCGTACCGCCAGCCGAGGTCGCGGGCGGTGGGCAGCAGGTTGTCCTGGCCGAGGAGGCAGGGCGTGCGGCCGCCGACGAGTTCCTTGTCGTAGTCGAAGGGGAGCGCGGGCAGGTCGGTCCACCCGGTGTTGGTGCGCCACTCCTTCACGAACGACCTGGCCTGGTCGATCTCGCTGCGCCACTGCCGCGGGGTCCAGTTGCCGACGGAGCCGCTCCCGGCGCAGAAGTGCCCGTTGAAGTGGGTGCCGATCTCGTGCCCCTCCAGCCAGGCGCGGCGGAGGTTGGTGAGGGTGTCCCTGATGTGCGCGTCGGTGAGGTAGCCGATGTCGGAGGCGCCGCGCGTGTTGTTGGGCGGGTCGTAGAGCCGCTTCTTCGACTCGGGCAGGAGGTAGAGCCCGGAGAGGAAGAAGGTCATGGACGCGCCGTGCTCCTCGGCGAGGTCCAGGAAGCGCGGGAAGAGGCCGTTGCCGACCTCGCCGGCCCCGTCCCAGGAGAAGACGACGAACTGCGGCGGCTCCTGGCCGGGCTCCAGCGGCTCCGGCGCGGCCGGCTGGCGGGGCTGCCGGCCGGTGAACGAGGTGGAGCCGTCACCGAGGGGGCGGACGGTGACCGGGGGCGTGCTCCCCGAGCCGCCCGCGGCCGAGCCGGAACGATTCTCCCCGGAACCCGGGCCGGTGCCCGAAGCGTCCGAGGAGGCGAGGTCGGCGCACCCCGCGAGTCCGACGGCGGCCGCGGCCGCCGCCCCGAGTCCGAGTGCTCCCCTGCGGGTGAGAGTGCGCATGACATCCCCGTCCGTCGCGTGCTCTGGTGGTCACCCGGTCAGAGCACGGGACGAACGGGAGGGTTCCGCCGATACGTGCGGATTCCGTAACAGGCGTTCGGTGGACGCCCGTGCGGAGCGACGGATCGGCGGAACGGCGGAACGGCAGGTCGACGGGGCCGGCGGATCGGAGGGCCGGCGGGTCGGCGGGTCGGCGGGTCGGCGGGTCGGCGGGTCGGCGGCAGGGGCCTACGCCCCGAAGGCCTTGCCCTTCCCCTTCACCGGCTTGGCGCCGGCGCGCAGGTGGGCCGGTACGAGGTCCAGGGCGGGCTCGCTGTACCCGACGGAGACGATCGTGTCGCCCCGGTAGGTGAACGTCGTCAGGGAGGCGAGCGTGCACTGCCGCCTGCGCGGGTCGTGCCACAGCCGCCGCCGCTCGACGTAGGACCGCACGGTCCAGATCGGCAGCTGGTGGCTGACGAGCACCGCCTCGTGCCCCCGCGCCCGGTCCTTGGCGGCGTTCAGCGCGCCCATCATGCGCACCACCTGGTCGACGTACGGCTCGCCCCAGGACGGCTTGAACGGGTTGTAGACGTGCCGCCAGTTCTCGGGCCGGCGCAGGGCGCCGTCGCCGACGCCGAAGGTCTTGCCCTGGAAGACGTTGTCGGCCTCGATGAGCCGCTCGTCGGTGGCGAGGTCCAGGCCGTGCGCCTTGGCGATGGGGGTCGCCGTCTCCTGCGCCCGCTCCAGCGGGGAGGCGCAGACGTGGGTGACGTCCCGGGAGGCGAGGTGCTCGGCGACCCGGTCGGCCATCCGCCGGCCGAGCTCGGAGAGGTGGTAGCCGGCGAGCCGGCCGTAGAGGATGCCGTCCGGGTTGGCCACCTCACCGTGGCGCATGAGGTGGACGACGGTGATGTCGCTGCCGTTGGTGCCGTTGCCGTTGTCGCTGCTGCTGACGCTCATGCCGCCGTGGCCTCCGCCGCCGCTCGGGCCGCCGCCGGGAGGGCGTCGGCGATCCGCTGGACGGCCCGCTCGTCATGGGCCGTGGACACGAACCACGACTCGAAGGACGACGGCGGCAGGTAGACGCCGTTCGCCAGCAGCGAGTGGAAGAACGCCGTGAAGCGGAAGGAGTCCTGCGCCTTGGCGTCCTCGTAGGTGCGCACCGCGCGGTCCGTGAAGAAGACGGAGAACATGTTGGAGGCGCTCTGCACGGTGTGCGCGACGCCCTCCTTGGACAGCGCCTCCGACACCAGCCCCCGGATCTGCGCGGAGACGGCGTCGAGCGTGGCGTAGGCGGCGTCGTCGAGGAGCCGGAGCTGGGCGAGCCCGGCGGCGGTCGCGATCGGGTTCCCGGAGAGGGTGCCGGCCTGGTAGACGGGCCCGGCGGGCGCGAGGTGCGCCATGACGTCGGCACGGCCGCCGAAGGCCGCGGCCGGGAACCCGCCTCCCATCACCTTCCCGAAGGTCATCAGGTCCGGCTTGACCCCGTCGACGCCGTACCAGCCGGCGCGGCTCGTGCGGAAGCCGGTCATGACCTCGTCGGAGATGTAGAGGGCGCCGTTGTTCGCGCAGGCGTCCTTGAGCCCCTGGTTGAACCCGGGCAGCGGCGGCACGACGCCCATGTTGCCCGGGGAGGCCTCGGTGATCACGCAGGCGATCTCGCCGGGGTGCCGGTGGAAGGCCTCCTGCACGGCCTCCAGGTCGTTGTACGGCAGCACGATGGTGTCGCCGGCCTGGGCGCCGGTGACACCCGGGGTGTCGGGCAGCGCGAAGGTGGCGACGCCGGAGCCCGCCGCGGCGAGCAGGGAATCCACGTGACCGTGGTAGCAGCCGGCGAACTTGATCACCTTGGTGCGCCGGGTGAACCCGCGGGCGAGCCGGATGGCCGACATGGTGGCCTCGGTCCCGCTGGAGACGAGCCGCACCTGGTCGACCGGCGCGACCCGCGCGACGATCTCCTCGGCGAGCGCGACCTCGCCCTCACCGGGCGTACCGAAGGAGGTGCCGCGGACGACGGCCTCCTGCACGGCGGCGAGGACCTCGGGGTGCGAGTGCCCGAGGATCATGGGTCCCCAGGAACAGACGAGATCGACGTACTCCCGCCCGTCGGCGTCGGTCAGGTACGGACCGCGGCCGGACACCATGAACCGGGGCGTGCCGCCCACGGCGCGGAAGGCGCGCACCGGCGAGTTCACACCACCTGGCGTGACGGCGGCCGCACGGTCGAACAGGGCCTGCGAGACGGGCGCATCGTATGAATAAGGCATTTCGCTCATGACCTGCGGCTACTCCGACCTTCTCCGACTTCTGGGACTGCGGTTGCCAGTGACATCCTCAGGGTAGGCCAGGGCGGTCCGGCGGCAGCGGGGCCGCCACCGGCAGCCCGGCTTACCCGTCCGTCCCGTCCGCCATCTGCGAAACTGTGGGCACTGGACGCGGCCCGCGCCGACGATGTGCCGGAGGGCTGCGAAGATCCTGCGGACAGGTGTTTCACCGCACGTTTCGGCGGGCGGCCGCGGGGGAGGTCACTGACACGATGATCGGGTTGCGCGGCGGGCGCCACGCGTCCTAGAAAAGCAGTCGGGTGGAGATATGCATCGCGGTGGCGGACTGGGCGAGGGGACTGATGACCTGGGTCCTCGACGTGCCCGGCGGGGAAGGCACCGGCGCGACGCGGAGGCAGCTGCGGACAGTACCGAAGCACGTCAGGCACAAGGCGTACCGAGTGAGCCCCAGCCGACCGACCGGCGGACCGACCGCCGGACGGACGGCCCGCGGGCGGGGATCAGGAATGGTGGTCGGGTGGGGGTGACGTACAAGTACTTCGGCGCGCCGGACGGCGCGACCGCGGCCCGCGTCCCGATCTCGATGCGCCCCGAGGAACTCGGCGGCGACGAGCTCGGTATGAACGGCATGTTCACCAAGATCAAGCCCGAGACGATGGCGGCGATGGTCCTGACGGGCATCGAGGGCGTCCCGCTGCACCGGGTCCCCCCGCTGGAACTGGTCGTCCTGCACCCCGACTACGCCGTGGTCAAACTCCCCATGACGGTGGTGGACCCCCTCCGCGACATCGGCGAGGAGGCGGTCGGCGCGGCGGCCTTCATCTGGTCGACGGTGCCGGACCGGGGCGGTCCGCGGGACGCGTTCAACGTGTACCAACTGCTGCACGAGTGGCAGGACTTCAGCCACCGGCTGCATGAGGCGGGGCATCAGCCGTACTGCCTTGTGTGGCCCTGAGACAACCACGACGCGCACCGACTCAGGTCGACGACGTCCTCAGCGGACCGGGCGGGGATCGGTCTCAGGCGGCGTGCGGGGTGAAAGTGACGGCGGAGTCGCCCTCGTCGATGGTCAGGTTCAGGGTGCCGTCCAGGGCCCTGGCCAGGCGTCGCGGCAGCGGGAGAGCAGGCACGGTGTCGCCGCCCTCCATCCGGGACACCTGAGGCCGCGTCATGCCGGCCCGACGCGTCCTCCACGTGCTGTGATCCATCAGCTCTCCTTGCGCCGATCGTAGGTGTGCTCGGCCCGGCCGTGCTCCGCCTCGCGGGCCTTCTGGGCCTGCTGCGCACGTTCGACTTCCGCCGCCTCGCGCATCCTCGTCTTACGGGACACCGTCAGCAGAACGTTCCGCTGCCCGGGAGCGAGTCAGTACGCACCTGACAGCCGCGGTGGCCCCACGCGCCCGGCCAGGTGCCACCATGGCGTCATGGACCTCACGCCGTATGTCGACACACTCCGCCGGGAACTCGCGGTGGCCGCGGAAGCCGGTGGGGAGGACGCCCGCGAGCTGGCCGAGCGGCTGACCGCTCCGCTGGAGTCGGCGGCCCGGCTGACCCTGCTGAACGTGCTGTCCGCCGCCATGGACGAGATCACCCGTGAACTCGCCCCCGGCTCCGTCGACGTACGGCTGCGGGGGCTCGACCCCGACTTCGTCGTGACACCGCCGCCGGGTGACGCCGGTTTCGAGAGGCCGGCCGACCGGCCCGAGCCGCTGAAGGCACCGGCTCCGGCACCCACCGACGAGGACAGCACCACCGCGCGGGTCAACCTGCGGCTTCCGGCCCCGCTCAAGGCGCGCGCCGAGGAGGCGGCCGCACGCGAGGGCCTGTCGGTCAACGCGTGGCTGGTGCGCGCGGTGAACGCGGCCGTCGAGAGCGGCGGCATACGCGCCCGATCCTCCGTCACGTCGAACCGGAATGGTGGGCAGCAGTACACCGGGTGGGTGCGCTAGGGCTCGTAGGGGCGGGGGTGCTCACCGGGGCGGGGGTGCTCACCGGGGCGGGGGTGCTCACCGGGGCGGACCGCTCACCGGGTGGTGAGCGGTCCGCCGGCGGCACGCCGGTCGACGAGGCCACGGCTCGTGTCGACCGCGTCGAAGCCGTTCTCCACCAGCAGGCCGGCCGCACCGGCGGACCTGATGCCGCCGGTGCGGAAGTGATGAGCAGAGCAGACGGCCGTCGGGAGAGAGGCCGGGAAGGTCCCGACGCGGTCACCGAGCTGGGCCGGACGGCCGGCGGGGGCCTACCGGGGGCGATCCGGGGCCGATCCGTGGACCGGCGGCTGACCGGCGGACCGGCGGAAGCGGCTGACCGGCGGACCGGCGGCGGATCAGCAGCGGACCGGCGGCGGATCAGCGGCGGACCGGCGGCACGGTACGTTCCCCGTCATGCACACCGTCGCCGTGCTCGCGCTGGACCAGGTCATCCCGTTCGACCTGTCCACGCCGCTCGAGGTCTTCGCCCGCACCCGGCTGCCGGACGGACGGCCCGGCTACCGGGTCCGCGTGTGCGCGGAACACCCGGAGGTGGACACGGGAGCCTTCACCCTGCGCGCGCCCTGGGGGCTGGAGGCACTCGCGGACGCGGACACGGTCATCGTGCCGGGCACGGCCGATCCCGCGGCCCCGCTCCCCCCGGCCGTCCGGGACGCGCTGCGGGCGGCCGCCGGGAAGGGCACGCGGATCGCCTCCATCTGCTCGGGCACCTTCCCGCTGGCCGCCACCGGACTCCTCGACGGCCTGCGGGCCACCACCCACTGGACCGCGGCCGGCCTCCTGGCCGCCGCCCACCCGGACGTCGAGGTCGACCCGACGGTCCTGTACGTGGACAACGGGCAGATCCTCACCTCGGCGGGTGCCGCCGCGGGACTGGACCTGTGCCTGCACATGATCCGCCGGGACTACGGCTCGGCCGTCGCCGCCGACGCCGCCCGCCTGTCCGTCATGCCTCTCGAACGGGAGGGCGGGCAGGCGCAGTTCATCGTCCCCGACCACCCGCCCCGGCCCCAGGGATCGGTACTCGAACCGCTGCTCTGCTGGTTGCAGGAGAACCTGGGCCACGACCTCAGCCTGGACGACATCGCCGCCCGCGCCGGGACCAGCACGCGCACCCTGATCCGGCGCTTCCGCGAACAGACCGGCACCACGCCGCTCCAGTGGCTCCACCGCGCCCGCGTCCGCCAGGCCCAGCACCTGCTGGAGACCACCGACCACCCCGTGGAACGCATCGCCGCCCAGGTCGGCTTCGGCTCCCCCACCGCCTTCCGTGAACGCTTCAAACGCACCACGGGGGTCAGCCCGCACGCCTACCGCCGCACCTTCAGCTGACCGTGACGTCGGCCAGAGGCGCGCGGCCGGCCGTCCACTGCGGGCACCGACACCCCCTCGTCCTCGTACTCACCCTGGTACCGGGGCTCAGGCCGCCAGAGCGGCGGGCCGGGCCTCCTCCCCCACCGCCTCCAGGACGGGGGCGGTGGCTCCGGCGTCGAGCAGGTCCATCAGGGTCGCCCGGGCCCGGGCGACCCGGGAGCGGACCGTGCCGACGGGGCAGTCGCTGAGCTCGGCCGCGTCCGCGTAGGGCAGGCCGGCCAACTGCGTGAGGACGAACGCCTCCCGCCGCTCGTCCGGCAGCGACGCCAGCAGATCCAGCAGGGCGATGCCGTCGTCGAAGCCGGGCAGGTCCCGCGGCTGCGCCTGCTCGACGGCCCGTTGCCAGTCCGACACGTCGGACAGGCGGGGCCGGGCGGCGGCGCGCCGGAGGCTGTCGATCACCGCGCGGCGGGCGATGGACAGCAGCCAGGCGCGCGCCGAGGAGCGGCCCTCAAAGCGGTGCAGGCTGCCGAGCGCCCGCAGGAACGTGTCCTGCGCGAGGTCGTCGACGGCCTGCGGATCGCCGCACAGATGGGCGACGTAGCGCTGGACGTCACGGTGCACGGCACGCACGAACCGCTCGACGGCGTCCGTGTCCCCGCCTCGCGCGGCGAGCGCCCATGCCGTGATCGACTCGTCGAGCGACGACGGTGTGCCGGTCGTGCCGGTCGTGCCGCGTGGGGCGGGCACGGCAGTACGACGAGCAGCGGGCACAGCAGTACTCATGGTCACCAGGTGTCCTTCTCGGGATGCGAGATCCGGTCCGGGCCCACGCGGGCGCGGGCGGTCGGTCCGGTGAAAGGGGGAGGTCGGTCGGCCTACGGCGCGGAGATGCGGCGCCGCGACAACGCGGCGGCGGGCGGGTGGGCGTACGACCGAGCCCGGGGCGCGCACGGGCGCGGCCCCGGGACACCAGCTGTCCTCAGACGACAGCCGTCCCCGCAGGGGGACCCCGAGAGGTGATGGCGTGGACGAGCGGAAGAAGGCCCGGCGCCCGGTCCGAACGGGGGCGACGCGGGCGCGGGCGGGGGCGGACCTGGACGGCGGGCGGAGCGAGCGGCACCCGCAGTGGCGCGGCCAGCCATCCGGCGACGGCACGCAGGATGCGGAACGCGGCCTTCTCGCCGTGGGCCAGCCACAGGCCGCACAGCAGCGCGGCGAGCAGGTGGGCGGCGAGCATGCCGAACGACGACGAGCCGCCCATGAAGCCGCCCGTCCCGGCGTGCCCCATGCCCCCCATGCCCTCCATGTGCCCCATGGCGTGCATCCCGTGCCCCATGGACCCCATGTCCATGGACCCCATGGAGCCCATGGAGCCCATGGAGTTCATTGAGTCCATGGAGTCCATGCCGCCGGCGGCCGGTCCCGTCGTTCCCGTCGTTCCCGTCCCAGCCCGCTGCGCGAGGGAGAACGCCCAGTGCAGTGCCGTCTGGGCGGCGACCACGACCGTCACGATCAGGGGCAGCCCGCGCTCCCGGCCCGCCAGGCACCAGCCCGCCGCACCGGTCACGGCCGCGCCCGCGGCCAGCGCCCCCGCGGGGACGGAACCGCCGGACATCATGACGTGGCCCAGGGCGGCGAGCAGCACGCAGACGGCCGCGAACACCGCGGCCCGAACCGTGCGGGAACACCACCCTGCCGTCATGACGCCTCATCGTCGCACCCGGACTTCGCTCGTCAAGGGTGGGTACGGGAATCACCCCGGGTCCGCACTCACCTCATGACGTGTGATCCAGGACACCAACGGCCCGCACCGGTCCCTCACTTGGTCCCGACCGTCCGCAGCACCGTCAGCGCCACCGCGCGCGCCGCGTCCACCACCTCCCGTACGGACACGTGCTCCCGCGCGCTGTGCGCGACCGCGATGTCGCCCGGACCGAACTGGAGGGCCGGGATCCCGGCAGCGGCGTACAGCCGCAGGTCGCTGCCGTACGTCGCGCCGCGCTCCCTCGGGCGCGGGGCGCCGGTCGCGTCGGCGTACGCCCCGGCCACGGTGTCGCGCAGCGGATGCCCCGCCGGGAGCCGTCCGCTCGCGAACTGCCCGCCCGGCCAGGTCACCGTCGCCGGATGCTCGCGCAGCCAGGGGTCGGCCGCGCACGCCTCGGCCACGCACCGTTCCAGGGCCGCCCGCGCCTCGGCCGGGTCCTCGCCCAGCCGCACCCCCAGCCGCCCCTCCGCGAGGAGCAGGTCCGGCACGCTGCTCGCCCAGTCCCCGGAGCGCAGGGTGCCCACGGAGAGGGAGTAGGGGATCGGGTATTCGGCGAGGAGCGGGTCGGGGGTCCGGTTGCGTACGGCTTCGAGCCGGGCCAGCGCGCGGTGCAGCGGCAGGTAGGCGTCGATCGCGCTGACCCCGGCCTCGCGCGAGCTGGCGTGCGCGGCCCTGCCGGGGACGGCGATCCGGAAGGTGAGTGCTCCGGCGTTGGCGGTGATCACCGTCCCGGCCGTCGGCTCGGCGATGAGGCACGCGTCGCCGGTGTGACCGCGGTGCAGGGTGCCGAAGGTGCCGAGCCCGCCGTCCTCCTCCCCGACGACGAAGTGCACCGCGACCCGCCCGCGCAGCCGCACGCCGGCCGCCCGGACCGCCGCCAGCGCGGCCAGGTGGGCGGCGAGCCCGGCCTTCATGTCGCAGGCGCCGCGCCCGTGCACCACGTCCCCGTTCACCCGGGGCGCGAACGGGTCGCCCTCCCAGGCCGCGAGGTCCCCGGGCGGTACGACGTCCACGTGCCCCTGGAGGATCAGGGTCGGCCCGTCGCCCCCGTCGGGCGTGTGTCCCACGAGCCCCCAGGCCTCCTCCCGGGGCGCCTCCGTCCCCGGGAATCCGGGGTGCGCGTACAGGGCGGGCAGGTCCATGCCCCACAGGTCGACGTCGAGCCCGAGCCGCTCCAGCCGTCCGGCGAGGTGGTGCTGGATCTCGGACTCGGCGGCGCTGCCGGTGACGCTGGGTATCGCGATCAGCTCCAGCAGGGTCCGCGCGGCGGCCGCCCCGTCGATCGCCGCCAGCACGGCGGCTTCCTGGTCGTTCAGCATGCGTCGACTCCCTCCCTGTCCGCGGACCGTCCGGCCCGCGGACGCCCGGCGGACCGCTCGGCCGCTCGCCCCCCACCCGGCGGACGACGCGGCCCTCCTCGTCCGGCGGCCCTCCGTCGCCCGGCGCACCGCTCGGCCCGCCGTCGCTCGCCGCCCCCAAGGCATACCTGCTCATCCCGGCCCGTTCGTACGCCGCGGACCGAGGCCGCGTCGTCCGCGCCCGCCGTCGGACCCGGCCGCCCCCGACCCCGGCGCCGCCGTACGAGCGCGTCGACCACGGACATCACGCCTCGCTCCCCCGGTGTCCCCCCACCGTGAACCCGATCACCGAGCCGCCTCCCGCCCGCCCGTGGGCGAACGGGGCCCCGCCGTGGGACAGGGCCACCTCGCGGACGATGGACAGGCCCAGGCCGGAGCCCGGCAGGGAGCGCGCGTCCGCCGCGCGGTAGAAGCGGTCGAAGACGCGGGTGAGGTCGGCGTCGGTGATGCCGGGGCCGCGGTCGAGGACCTCCACGCGGACCGTGCCGGGCCGGGCGGGGCCGGTGACGTTGATCTCGACGGGTGCCCGGCCCCCGCGGTCGAACTTGGTGGCGTTCTCGACGAGGTTGGACACGGCCCGCTGGAGCATGCCCGCCCGCCCGTGGGTGGTGGTGTCGCCGCTCGCGCGGACCAGGATCTGCCGGCCGGTTCGCCGGCGGGCGAGGACGGCGACCTCCTCGGCGAGGTCGGCGAGGTCGATGCGGCGGGGCGGTTCGGTGTCGGACTGGCCGGCGGCGAGGTCGACCAGCTCGTTGACGAGGTCGGTGAGCTCGCGGGCCTCCTGGCCGAGGTCGGCGACGAGTTCGTCGCGGCTGGCGGGGGGCAGCTCGTCGATGCGGCGCAGCAGCGAGATGTTCGTACGGAGGGAGGTCAGCGGGGTGCGCAGTTCGTGGCCCGCGTCCTGGACCAGGCGCCGCTGGTCCTCCTCGGACTGGGCGAGGCGGCCCAGCATGCGGTCGAAGGCGCGGCCGAGGCGGCCGACCTCGTCGTAGCCGGTGACGGGCACCTGGACGCCCAGCCGGCGGGTGCGGGCGACGTCCTCCGCCGCGGTGGTGAGGATGACCAGGCGGTGGGTGATGCGCCGGGCCAGCCACCAGCCGAACAGGCCCGCGGCGGTCACGACCGCGGCCATCAGCAGCAGCGTCCGCCGCAGGAGCGCGCGCAGCAGGTCCTCCGTGTCGCTGAACTCCTGGGCGACCTGCACGGCGCCCCGCCCGCCGCCCAGCGCGACGGTCGCGACGCGGTAGACGTCGTTGCCGACGTCGACGTCCTCGTGCTCGGTGAGCGTCCCCGCCGTCGGGGCGGCGGCGACGTCCCGGTCGGCGGCCACGACCGGCAGCCCGGGGCTGCCGGGGTCGACGACCGCCCCGTCCGGGCCGAGCACCTGCACGTCCGTGCGGGCCGGGCGCACGATGTCGTGGCCCGGCGCGGCGGAGGAGAAGTCCCCGGGGTGCATGGCACGCTGGCGCACCTCGTCCCGCAGGTCCTGCACGACCTCGTCGAACACCGACTCCTGGTCCACCCGCACCAGCCGGGCGGCGGCCGAGTAGGACAGCACGCCGACGAGGACGGTGACGGCGGCGGTCACGGCGGCGAAGGACACCGCGAAGGTGGTGCGCAGCGAGACGAGCCGCCAGCGCCGCCGGGACATCCACCGCCTCGGGCGGCCGCCCACCGGGTCCGCCCCTCAGTCTTCCCGCAGCACGTAACCCACGCCCCGCACGGTGTGGATCAGCTGCGGGGCGCCGGGCGCGTCGAGCTTGCGGCGCAGGTAGCCGACGTAGACGGCGAGGTTCTTGGAGCCGGGGCCGAAGTCGTAGCCCCAGATGCGGTCGTAGATCGTGGAGTGGTCGAGGACGACGCCGGCGTTGCGCACGAGCAGTTCCAGCAGTTCGAACTCGGTGCGGGTCAGCTCCAGCTCCCGCTCGCCGCGCCAGGCGCGCCGCGCCTGCGGGTCCATGCGCAGTCCGGCGGCCTCCAGGTGGCGGGCGGAGGCCGCGGCCGGCTTCGGTACGTCGACGGGGGCCGCCGCCGGTGTCGGACCGGTGCGGCGCAGCAGGGCCCGCAGCCGGGCGAAGACCTCCTCGACGTCGAAGGGTTTCACGACGTAGTCGTCGGCGCCCGCGTCCAGCCCGGCGATCCGATCAGCGGTCTCCACGAGCGCCGTCAGCATCAGGATGGGCGTGCTGTCGCCCTCGGCGCGCAGCACGCGGCAGACCTGGAGGCCGTCGATGCCGGGCATCATGACGTCCAGGACGAGCACGTCCGGGGGCGTCCGGTGGGCGTGCGCGAGCGCCTCGACGCCGTCGGCGACCGCCGTCACCTCGTAACCCTCCAGGGTCAGGGCCCGTTCCAGGGCGTGACGGATCGCGCGGTCGTCTTCGGCGAGGAGCACGGTGGGAGGCACGGGGCCAGTCTGCCAAGCCGCCCCGGCCGTCCGCCGTGACGGGCGGCTCACCCGGCGCCCTTCTTACGCGCCTCTCACCCGGGGACTCCTCTCACCCCGCCGGCCGCAGCGCGGCGAGCTGCTCCTCGAAGGGCACGACGTCGAGGGCCGCCCGGTCGAGGGCCGGCCGGGCGGGACCGGCCGCCGACAGGCCGCCGACCAGCGCCGCCAGCTCCCCCGCCGCCCGTTCGACGCGCTCCGGCAGCCCCTCCGCGCCCCAGTCCTCGGAGGCGGCGTAGACCCCGGTCGGGACGACGACGGCCCGCAGGTAGGCGAAGAGCGGACGCAGGGCGTGCTCCAGCACCAGCGAGTGCCGGGCCGTCCCTCCGGTGGCGGCGATCAGGACCGGCTTCCCGGCCAGCGCGTCCTTCTCCATGACGTCGAAGAACGACTTGAACAGTCCGCTGTACGACGCGGAGAACACCGGCGTGACGACGATCAGTCCGTCCGCGTCGGCGACCGCGTCCAGCGCGGCCGCCAGCTTCCGCCCGGGGAAGCCGTTGGTGAAGTGGTGCGCGATCTCCACGGCGAGGTCGCGCAACTCCACGACCTGCACCTCCGGCGCCGCCCCCGCCGCCGAGACCCGCTCGGCGGTGGCGGCGGCCAGCCGGTCGGCCAGCAGGCGGGTGGACGACGGGACGCTCAGCCCGGCCGAGACGACGACGAGCTTCATGCGACGGTCACCTCCTGGGCGGCCTTGAGGGAAGCGTGGGTCGGGGCGTCCGGCACGTCGGCCGGGCGGTCCTTGGCGAACTCCTTGCGCAGCACGGGCACGACCTCCTCGCCGAGCAGGTCGAGCTGCTCCAGCACGGTCTTCAGCGGCAGCCCGGCGTGGTCCATCAGGAACAGCTGGCGCTGGTAGTCGCCGGCGTACTCGCGGAAGGACAGCGTCTTCTCGATCACCTGCTGCGGCGAACCGACGGTCAGCGGGGTCTGCTCGGTGAATTCCTCCAGCGAGGGCCCGTGCCCGTACACGGGGGCGTTGTCGAAGTACGGCCGGAACTCGCGGACGGCGTCCTGCGAGTTCCTCCGCATGAACACCTGGCCGCCGAGGCCGACGATGGCCTGCTCGGGCGTGCCGTGCCCGTAGTGCGCGTACCGCTTCCGGTACAGCTCGATCATGCGCTTGGTGTGGTCGGCGGGCCAGAAGATGTTGTTGTGGAAGAAGCCGTCGCCGTAGTAGGCGGCCTGCTCGGCGATCTCCGGCGAGCGGATGGAACCGTGCCAGACGAACGGCGCGACGCCGTCCAGCGGCCGGGGCGTCGAGGTGAAGCCCTGGAGCGGCGTGCGGAACTTGCCCTCCCAGTCGACGACGTCCTCGCGCCACAGCCGGTGCAGCAGGGCGTAGTTCTCGACGGCGAGGTTGATGCCCTGCCGGATGTCCTGTCCGAACCAGGGGTAGACCGGCCCGGTGTTGCCGCGCCCCATCATCAGGTCGACGCGCCCGTCGGCCAGGTGCTGGAGCATCGCGAAGTCCTCGGCGATCTTCACCGGGTCGTTGGTGGTGATGAGGGTGGTCGAGGTGGAGAGGATCAGCTTCTCCGTCCGCGCGGCTATGTAGCCGAGCATCGTGGTCGGGGACGACGGCACGAACGGCGGGTTGTGGTGCTCGCCGGTCGCGAAGACGTCCAGGCCGACCTCCTCGGCCTTCAGCGCGATGGCGACCATGGCCTTGATCCGCTCGCGCTCGGTCGGCGTACGTCCCGTGGTGGGGTCCGGCGTGACGTCGCCGACCGTGAAGATCCCGAACTGCATGGCCGCTCACCCTTCAAGTTGTTGATGCTTCAACTATACCCCTGGAACTGTGCGCTGTCGCCGGGTATTCCCCGGGCGTCTTCCGTCGCCGCGGAGCTGGTGGGAGCGGCGGGGGGTACGGGGTATGGGGTATGGGTATGGGATATGGGGTATGCCCTCGCCCTCGGCGTGGGGTCTGCCGAGGGCGAGGGCGATAGGCCGGGTGGTGCGGCGGTGCGGTGTCAGTCGCCGTCGGTGCCGTCGAGGTGCCGTACGGTGCCCGCTTCCCGGTGGGTGCGTGGCGTGTGGACGGTCCCGAGGCGCCCGAGGGTCACCGTCCCGGACGCCTTCCCCCTCCCCTCGCCCACGGCGTCGCCGCGGGAGCGGGCGACGAGCGTGCGGTAGTGCCGGTTGCCGCTGATGAGGTGCCCCAGTTCGTTCAGGTAGCGCGGCACGTCGGGGTGGGCCGGCCCGTCCCGGTGGACGATGTCGGCGCACGCGCGGCAGAACGCGTCCTCGGTCCACGCGATGAGCTCGGCGAGTCGGTCGGCCGCCTGCTGGAGGGAGAGCGACTCGGTGCGCATGAGGAGCCCCAGGGAGTCCATGGCCTCGCCGGCCTCGCACTCCTCGGGGGAGGAGGGGAGGTGGCTCCCCGCGGGAACGGAGAAGGGGACGGAGAAGAGGTCGTTGACCAGGGTCATGTGGTTGACGGCCAGGTCCCGGGCCTTGGCGAGGGTGGCGTCCGTGGCGAGTTCGGCGGTGAGGTCGCACCCGAGGGCGTATTCGGTCTGGCAGGTGGCCCAGTGGCCGAACAGATCGGTCAGCCGCAGTTCCAGGTAGGCGTCGAACGGCAGGATGCCGTCGTGGACGCGCTCGTCGGCCTCGACGACGGACGACGCGACGACGTCCCGGAAGGCGGCTCGGTAGCGGTCCGCGAGCGCCTGCGGCATCTGCGGCCACGCCGGGGCGAGGGCGTCGTACAGCATCCGGCCGGCGGGGAAGTCGGGGGCCACCGGCTCGTCGTCGAGCACGCCGAGCCACCGCCGCCGCAGGTCCTCCGTCCGCTCGGGGTCCCCGTCCGTGCCGGGGCGGGAAAACGAGTCGTCGCAGATGCCGGCCGGGATCATGATGTTCGGCAGGATGAAGCACCGGTCGTCCAGCATGTGCGGGTAGCACACGCAGGCCCAGTAGGCCATCCGCTGCGCGACATGGCGCTCCGCGAGCTGTTCGTCGCCGAAGTGGTCCACGAGGTGGGGGCGGGCCCAGCGATGGCACTCCTCCTCGATCTGCGCGTGCTGCGGATGGGCGCGCACGGGCAGCCGCTTCTGGATGCGCGGGAACTCGAAGGGAGTTCCCGGCGCCGGCGCCGGCGACATAAGCGCGTGACGGGAAGATGTCATCTCTTGCTCCACTACTCCACGGGACTGCCGGACCTGGTGGGGGCCCTCACGCTAATCGCGGCCCACCGGCCTCGGGCGAGGCGGAACCGCGGAGTCACTCGAACAGGTTTCGTCACGTCAAGGGCGCGCCCCGGCCCGTCCGGCGTCACGAGCCGATCGGCAGCGCGTCCGTGTATCCGTTCGTCGGCCGCTCGACCTTCTCCACGGTGTCCGCGTCCAGCGCGACCGCCGCCGAGGACGTCCCCAGGGAGCCGGCCGGGTGCCAGGCCCCGGTCACCGTCACCCAGGTGTCGGCGGCAGGCGCCTCGACGCCGTACACGCGCACCTTCACCGACTGTGCGTCCGCCGCACAGCACGACAGCAGGATGCGGGTCAGATACCAGCCGTCGCCCCCCGCGACGGGCGTGACGAACCCCGTCATCCGGACCTGGCGCCCCTCGATGGCCCGCGCGGTGTCCTGCTGCACCCGCTGGGTGAAGTCGGTCAGGGTGATGGGCAGCGGCGAGGTCGCGGGCAGCGCCTCGAAACCGTCCTCCTCCACCACGGCCACGGCCTTGGGCGCCTCACGGGAAGCGGTGTAGGAACCGAGCGCGGGCGGGGCGTAGAAGAGCAGACTCAGCGCGGGCAGGAACAGCAGCCAGGCGACGCGGGGGACACCGGAGTGGTCGTGCCCATGACCCTGCTCATGGCCTTGCTCATGGCCTTGCTCATGCCCCTGCTCGTGCTCATGCCCCTGCTCGTGCTCGTGCTCATGATTCGCCTGCTGCTCCCGCTCCCGCTCCCGCCCGTGCTCCGCCCCGCCGTCCACGTGGTCGGAGCCGTCGCTCCCGCCCCGCGCGCCCCTCCACGCCGACCAGGCCTCCGCCGCGCCCAGCAGGATCAGCAGCGCCCCCGACACGATCAGCAGCGGCCGCATGCCCTCCTTCACGTACCGCAGGTACGACTCCGTGAAGAGCGAGGCCTGCAACAGCCCCAGCCCGCTCAGCACCAGCAACCCCGCCTGCGCGAACCGTTTCACAGCAGTACCCCTCCCACCACGGCGCTGCACACGACCGCCACCACGGCCGTGGCGGCGGAGAAACGCCACGCGAAGGCCCGGCCGAAGGTGCCCGCCTGAAGGGCGATCAGCTTCAGGTCGACCATCGGCCCCACCACCATGAACGTCAGCCGGGCGACCGGCGAGAACCCGCTCAGCGAGGCCGCCACGAACGCGTCGGCCTCCGAGCACACCGCCAGCACGATCGCCAGCACCGCCAGGAACAGCACCGACAGCCAGGCCGAACCGGCGAACGTGTCCACCACCGAGCGCGGCACCGCCACGTTGAAGGTCGCCGCGGCCATCGCACCGACCACCAGGAATCCGCCCGCGTGCAGGAAGTCGTGCTGGAAGCCGCGCCGGAACTCCGTCCACCTGCTCTGCCCGGTCCGGTGCCCGGTGTGCCGTACGGTCGGCCGCAGCCACTCCGCCCGCCCCAGCCAGAGCCACAGCCAGCCCATCACGGCCGCCGTGACCAGCGAGGCCAGCAGCCGGGCCAGCACCATCTCCGGGCTGCCCGGGAAGGCGATCGCGGTGGCGGTGAGCACGACCGGGTTGACGGCGGGCGCCGACAGCAGGAACGCGAACGCGGCGGCCGGGGTCACCCCCCTGCCGATCAGGCTGTTCGCCACCGGCACCGACGCGCACTCGCAGCCCGGCAGGACGACTCCCGCCGCACCCGCGACCGGCACCGCCAGCGCGGGCCGCTTGGGCAGCAGCCGGTGGAAGACCCGCGCCGGCACGAACGCGTTGATCGCCCCCGACAGGGCCGTGCCCAGCAGCAGGAACGGCATCGCCTGCACGGTCACCGCCAGACACACCGTCCGCCACGCCTCGACGGCCGGGTCGTCCAGCGACCGCCCGACGAGCACCAGCAGCGCACCGGGCAGCACGGCCGCGCCGGCCAGCAGCAACGGCCAGTGGCGGGGCAGCCCGCGGCCGGCGGACGCGGAACCGGCCTCCGCCACCTCCGGCCGTATGTCCGTGTCCGTGCCCGACTCCGAGTCCGCGTACGAGTCCTGAACGGTCGCCATGTCCTAGACCAAGCCCCCTCGCAGCCGCCCGACCTGTTCCCCGCTGAACTCCACCGTCCGCCTCATGTGCCGCACGATCACGGCGATCTCGGCATCGTCCAGGTCGGCGAAGAGAGGGCTCCAGTCACCGCCCAGCCGCTCCCACGTCCGCCCGAACTCGGCGATCCGCTCCGGCACCGTCGCCACCAGGACCCGCCGCCGGTCGGTGACGTCCCGCTGCCGCACGACGTACCCGGCCTTCTCCAGCCGGTCCACCAGCCGGGTCGCCGACCCCGTCGTCAGCCCGGTCAGCTCCGCGACCCGGCCCGTCGTCACCGGCGCCCGCTCCAGCGAGAGCAGGTTCAGACATTGCAGGTCGGTGGGGTGCAGCCCGAGCCGGTCGGCGACGGCCTGGTTGAACAGCGCGAACGTGGCCACGTACCGCCGGGAGACGGTGGACAGCTCGTCCAGCAACCGCGACCGCACGTTCCCGGACATCGCCCGCACACCCCTTCGTCAGCGCCGTCCGCAGATGGTACGACGTGCCGCGCCCCGACCCGTCGCCCGTCGCGGCCCGTCAGAAGAAGTAGGCGTCCCCGGTGTCCAGCACCAGCACCTGCTGCCGGTCGTTGGCCCGGTTGCGGTCCACCGCCCCACCGCCCCACACCGTCTCCACCGACAGCGTCACCTCCGTCGGCCCGTCCGCCAGCCACACCTCCACCACGATCGGCTCGCCCGGCGTGTCGGCGTCCAGCGCGCCTGTCCGGCACACCACCTCCCGCGCCCCCGTCCGCGCGCACCCGTCCGGCAGCACCGGCGGCCGGTCCGCGAGCGGCGCCGACCAGCGCAGCCGTACGGTGGCGTCCGGGACGTCCCCCGGACCGTGGTTGCGCGGGGTCAGCCGCACCTCGACCCGGCCGCGGTCCAGTACGGCGGAGCCGTGGTACGACAGATCGGCCTCGGGAACGTCCGCGGCGGCGGACGGCACCGCCCCGCCGACCGCCAGCCCGCCGGCCACCACCGCACCCACCACCGCGCCCCGCACGGCGGGAACCCGCATCCGGCGCATGCCATCCACTCCTCGGTCGGCCAGGACAGGGACAGGAACGTACGCATGTATCCCCGCCGGACCGGGGCAACAGGCGCCGTCCATCAGGTGAAGCGCCCACAGGGCGAGATCACCGCCCGCCCCGCGCCACCGCCCGCCTATCCTGGCCGAGCGGGCTCCCGACCCACCCGCCCGCCGCACCCCACGCACCATCGCACCCACGCACCCACGCACCCGAGGAGCAGCCCCCATGGCCACCGCCGCACCGTCCGCCGCCTCCCGCATCGCCGTCGTGACCGGTGCGAGCAGCGGGATCGGCGCCGCCACCGCCCGGCAGCTCGCCGCGGCCGGATACCGCGTGGTCCTCACCGCCCGCCGCAAGGACCGCATCGAGGCGCTGGCCGAGGAGATCGCCGCGGCGGGCGGCTCGGCGACGGCGTACCAGCTGGACGTCACCGACCGCGCGGCGGTCGACGAGTTCGCGACGGCGTTCAAGACCGTCGGCGTCCTCGTCAACAACGCGGGCGGCGCGCTCGGCGCCGACCCGGTGGCCACCGGCGACCCGGCCGACTGGCGCACGATGTACGAGACGAACGTCATCGGCACCCTCAACCTCACCCAGGCCCTCCTGCCGAAGCTGGAGGCGAGCGGCGACGGCACGGTCGTGGTCGTCTCCTCCACCGCCGGCCACGGCACCTACGAGGGCGGCGCGGGCTACGTCGCCGCCAAGCACGGCGCCCACGTCCTCGCCGAGACCCTGCGCCTGGAGATCGTCGGCCGGCCCGTCCGCGTGATCGAGATCGCGCCCGGCATGGTCAAGACCGACGAGTTCGCCCTCACCCGCTTCGGCGGCGACCGGGAGAGGGCGGCGAAGGTCTACGAGGGCGTGGCCGAGCCGCTCACCGCCGACGACGTCGCCGACACCATCACCTGGGCGGTGACCCGGCCCAGCCACGTCAACGTCGACCTGCTGATCCTCCGCCCGCGCGCCCAGGCCTCCCACACGAAGGTCCACCGGGAGCCGTGATGCCGGACCCGACAAGCGACGAGACGCGGGAGGAGACAGCCCGGGAGGAGACAGCCCGGGAGGAAACGGCCCGGGCGGCGGAACAGCGCCGCCTGGCCCAGGAGACACGGGACGAACGCCAGGTCTGGTACTTCCTGGCGTACTTCCTCTTCGGCATCCACGTCATCGCCTTCGTGATGATCTGGGCCGTCAAGCACGGCAACTGACGGACGCCACCCCCGCGCCCGCCCCCTCGGAACCGTCCCGTCCGGGCTCAGCCCTTCACGCAGACGACCTGCTTCAGCTTCGCCACGACCTCCACCAGGTCCCGCTGCTGGTCGATGACCTGATCGATCGGCTTGTAGGCCCCGGGTATCTCGTCCACGACACCGGAGTCCTTGCGGCACTCCACGCCCCGCGTCTGCTCCTCCAGGTCCCTGGTCGTGAAGCGCCGCTTCGCCGCGTTCCGGCTCATGCGCCGGCCGGCGCCGTGCGACGCCGAGTTGAACGCCTTCTCGTTGCCGAGGCCCTTCACGATGTACGAGCCCGTGCCCATGGAGCCCGGGATGATGCCGTACTCGCCGGAGCCGGCCCGGATCGCGCCCTTCCGGGTCACGAGCAGGTCCATGCCGTCGTAGCGCTCCTCGGCGACGTAGTTGTGGTGCGCGCTGATCTCCGGCTCGAAGGCCGGCTTCGCCTTCCGGAACTCCTTGCGGACCACGTCCTTGAGCAGCGCCATCATGATCGTGCGGTTGTACCGGGCGTACTCCTGCGCCCAGAACAGGTCGTTGCGGTAGGCCGCCATCTGCGGGGTGTCGGCGACGAAGACCGCGAGGTCACGGTCGATCAGGTTCTGGTTGTGCGGCAGCTTCTGGGCCACGCCGATGTGGAACTCCGCGAGTTCCTTGCCGATGTTGCGGGACCCGGAGTGCAGCATCAGCCAGACCGAACCGGTCGTGTCCGTGCACACCTCGATGAAGTGATTGCCGCTTCCGAGCGTTCCCATCTGCTTCGTGGCGCGTTCCTGACGGAATCTGACCGCATCGGCGACCCCGTCGAACCGCCCCCAGAAGTCCTCCCACCGCGCGGTCGCGAACCCGTGCAGCTGCCCCGGGTCCACCGGGTCGTCGTGCATCCCCCGCCCCACCGGAATCGCCTGCTCGATCCTGGACCGCAGCCGCGACAGGTCGCCCGGCAGGTCGTTCGCCGTCAGGGACGTCCTCACCGCCGACATCCCGCAGCCGATGTCGACGCCCACCGCCGCCGGGCACACGGCCCCCCGCATCGCGATGACGGACCCGACCGTGGCGCCCTTGCCGTAGTGCACGTCCGGCATCACGGCGAGCCCCTCGATCCAGGGGAGGCCGGCGACGTTGCGCAGCTGCTGGAGCGCCACGTCCTCCACCGTCGCGGGGTCGGTCCACATCCGGATGGGAACCTTCGCACCCGGCATCTCGACATACGACATATCGTCCTCATTCCCCCGGAAACACAACAGAAGTCTTGAATCGCAAAACCGGCGCCAAGGTCGACGAACAGGACGACGGACCGGCATCCACGGTGGTGCGTGCGATACACATTGTCTCCAGGGGCCGCCCCCGCCCGGCAAGCGAATAACCAGCGGGAACCGGCGGGACGCGCCCCGGCCCGACCACCCACCCACGTTGTGACCGTCGAGAGGAGCCGACCGTGCAGCGGAAGGCGTACGTATCCGGCGTCGCCGCACTCCTCGCGGCGCTGCTGGCCGGCTGCACCGGCGGCTCCGACGACGGCGGCACGACGGACGACTCCAACCCGGGCGAGGCCGGCACGGCGACCGCCGCCGCCCAGCCCGGCCGGTACGACTCGCTGCCCCAGGCCTGCGGCAGCGTCGGCCGCTCCACCCTCGACTCGCTCCTCCCCGGCATCCGCGAGGTCGCCGACGAGACCCAGCGCGAGACCGTCTACGCGGGCGAGGCGACCCTGACGTACGACACGGACCGCAAGGCCGGCTGCCGCTGGAAGGTGTCGTCGGCGGAGGCGACCGACCACCTCTTCGTCGACTTCGAGCGCGTGGTGTCGTACGACAACGCGGTCAGCGACGACAACCAGGCCGAGACGCTGTTCGCCGGGAAGGTGACCGCGGCCGACCTCCCGGCGCCCACGGCCACGGAGACCGGCAGCGCGCAGTCGACCCCCTCCACGGCCACGGGCACCACCGCGAGCACGAGCACCACCGCGGGCACGTCCAAGGGCGCGCCCGCGAGCCCGAACCCCTCGGCGTCCACGAGCCCGTCCGCCCCGGCCTCCGCCTCCACCTCCGCTTCCCCCTCCCCGTCCGTCACCCCGGCCGACCTCCAGCCCCGCCTCCTCGACGACCTGGGCGACGAGGCGTTCGTCGACGACGCGCTCTCCAGCTCCGGTTCGACGGCGAAGCAGCGCACCGTGACTGTGGCGTTCCGCACGTCCAACGTCATCGTCACCATCCAGTACGAGGAGCAGCCGGCGACCGTCGGCGTGGTCCCGGACAGCAAGGAAATGCAGGACAGGGCCCGGAAACTGGCCGCCCAGATCGCCGACTCCCTCGCGGGCTGAGGCCACTTCACGCCCGCCGGGGGCCCGCCCGCTCAGCTCCCGAACCGCAGCCGCACAGCTTTTCCACCGCGTACCGTGGCCCCTCGGACCCGATCCGACCGCAGGAACCACGAGCGTCATGAGTGAAGGAACCATGCAGCGACGAGCCCAGCGAGACGACCAGCACGACCAGCGAACCCAGGGTGCCGGAGGCCTCAGCCGCCTCCTGGCCGCGGCAGCCGCACTCCCCGTGATGCTGATCGTCGCCGGCTGCTCCTCGGACTCCGACTCCGGCGACGACGCGCAGAAGGCCGCTGCCAGTGCCAGTGCCAGTGCCAGTGCCGAGGCGGGTGCCACGGTGAGCGCCGCGCCGACGGTGCAGGCGGCGGCGTACCAGGCGCTGCCGGAGGCGTGCGCGGCGCTGTCGAAGAAGACGCTGACCGAGCTGGTGCCCAAGGACACGAAGGGCAAGGAGGGCACGTCGAGCGACACCGCGACCCGGGCGTCCTGCTCCTGGTCCAGCCTGGACAACAACGGGGTGAAGGGTTCCCAGTACCGCTGGCTGAACGTTTCCCTGCTGCGCTTCGAGTCGGACGCGTCGACCTCCGCGGACCAGCGGGCGCAGGAGTACTACGCCAAGCAGGTGCAGGGCGCCAAGACGGTGTCCGGCGCGACCGGCACCAAGACGCAGGCGCTCACCGGGGCCGGCGACCAGGCGACGACCGTGCGTTACGACTTGAAGAAGAAGGAAGGCGCCTTCAAGCAGCAGACGGTCGTGGCGCGCGTGGAGAACGTGGTCGTCACCGTCGACTACAACGGCGCCGGTCTGGCGGGCGAGAAGACGCCGAACGCGGACACCCTGACGAAGGCCGCGGAGAAGGCCGCCAAGGAGGCGGTGGCGTCGGTCCGGACGGCCAACGGCGAGGGCACGAGCGGTGGTTCGGCTTCCCCGACCCCGTCGAAGACGTCGTCGAAGACCACCTCCGCGACGCCCTCCGCGACCGCTTCCGCGACCGCCTCGGCGAGCACCTCCAAGGCGGCTTCGACGACCGCGGCGAAGGCCGCCGCCACGACCTCGTCGAAGACCTCCGTCAAGAAGAGCTGACGGACCGGCACCACGCGCACCGCACACATGTGCCACCCTGTTGCGCGCAACAACACGCAAGGGGAGGGGAGTGCGGGTGGCCGCGCCAATACAGCTGACCCGGATGCACCGCGTTCTCATCGGCGTGGTCGTGACCGGCGCCGTGATCATCGCCGGTATCGGCTTCGCGGGTTCCTACGCGGCGGTCCGGGAACTGGCCATCCAGAAGGGCTTCGGGAACTTCTCCTACGTCTTCCCGATCGGCATCGACGCGGGCATCTGCGTCCTGCTCGCCCTGGACCTGCTGCTGACGTGGATCCGGATCCCGTTCCCCCTGCTGCGGCAGACGGCCTGGCTGCTGACGGCGGCGACGATCGCGTTCAACGGCGCCGCCGCCTGGCCGGACCCGCTGGGCACCGGCATGCACGCGGTGATCCCGATCCTGTTCGTGGTCGCCGTCGAGGCCGCCCGGCACGCCATCGGCCGGATCGCCGACATCACGGCGGACAAGCACATGGAGGGGGTCCGCCTCACCCGGTGGCTGCTCTCCCCGGTCCCCACGTTCCTGCTGTGGCGCCGGATGAAGCTCTGGGAGCTCCGCTCCTACGAGCAGGTGATCAAGCTGGAGCAGGAACGTCTCGTCTACCAGGCCCGCCTCCGCTCCCGCTTCGGCCGCGCCTGGCGCCGCAAGGCCCCCGTGGAGTCCCTGATGCCGCTGCGCCTCGCCCGGTACGGCGTCCCCCTGGCGGAAACGGCCCCGGCCGGCCTGGCCGCGGCAGGCATCGAACCGGCCCTCCTCCCCCCGGCCCCCCACCAGGAACTCCCCCCGGCATCCCCCCAACAACTCCCCCCGGCCGCGGCCCAGCCCCCCGCAGCCGCCGCAGCTGCGGGCAGTCGTGCCGCTGGGGCGGCACGGGTGGGCGCTGGGGGTACCTCCCAGGCCGTTCAGGCACTGGGGGAGGCACCTTCCAGCGAGCAGCGCCTGGACCCCGGCGGCACCAGCGAGCAGCACCCTCACCCCGGCGGCAACCAGAACCCCGGCACCCCCGACAACGCCCCCGCCCCCGACCCGGAAGTGAACCCCTGGCTCCACGCCCGGCACCCCCACCAGGTCGAGTACCAGGGCGGCTACAACCCCCAGTACGACCCGCAGTACGACCCCGAGGCGCAGTACGAGCAGTGGTACGAGGAGCAGGTCCAGGCCGACGAGTACCGCGAACAGTACGAGGAGGAGCCCCCGGCCCCCGGCCAGGAACCGGCCCCCGAGGAGACCGGCACGTTCCCCATCCCCGTCGGCCCCAACCGCACCCGCGAACTCGGTGACGGCGGCGGCTCCCCGGAGCCGAACGAGGAGGCGTACTACCAGGTGTTCCGCCAGTCGATAGACGGCAGCTACCCCACGCCCCGCGTCCTCGGCGACAACATCCAGGCGACCTACGGCAGGACGCTGAGCGTCAGCGAGCTGAAGAGCCTCGCGGAGCGCTTCCAGCAGCGCCACTCGGCGGAGCTGGAGGAGGACCACATCGCGTGACCCCCGGCTACGCCCCTGACCCCCGGGTATGACGGAGGGGGCGCCCGGCGAACACCGGGCGCCCCCTCCGTCGTGTCCGGGGCCTGTCCGGGGCCTACTCCCCGAGCAGGGTCCGCACCCGCTCCTGCCCCACCGCCAGCAGCAGCGTGGGCAGGCGCGGACCGGTGTCCCGTCCGACCAGCAGGTGGTACAGCAGGGCGAAGAAGGTCCGCTGGGCCGTCTTGATCTCGGCGGGCAGCTCCTTGGGCGTGGCGTCGGCCGAGAACCCGGCCTGGACCTTGGGCACGCCGTACACGAGGTGGGTCAGCCCGTCGAGGGACCAGTGCGAGGCCAGCCCGTCGAGCAGCAGCCGCACCGACTGCCGGGAGGCCTCGTCGAGGGACTTCAGCAGGTCGGTGTCGGGCTCGTCGCGCACGATGGTCCGCTGGTCGGCGGGGACGTGCGCGTTGATCCACGCCTCGGCCTTGTCGAACCGCGGCCGGGCCTCGTCGAGCGAGCCGAGCGGGTTGTCCGGGTCCAGCTCGCTGAGGATGCGCAGCGCCTGGTCCTGGTGGCCGGCGGTGATGTCGGCGACGGAGGCCAGCGTCCGGTACGGCAGCGGGCGCGGGGTGCGGGGCAGCTCGCCGCCGGCCGTCCGCACCGCGCGGGCGTGCGCCGCCGCGTCCGCGGGCAGCACGGTCCCGTCGGCGACCTTCGCGTCGAGCTTGTCCCACTCGTCGTACAGCCGCTGGATCTCCTGGTCGAAGGCGATCTTGAAGGACTGGTTGGGCCGGCGCCGGGCGTACAGCCAGCGCAGGAGCTGCGGCTCCATGATCTTGAGCGCGTCCGCCGGGGTGGGCACCCCGCCCCTCGACGACGACATCTTCGCCATGCCGCTGATGCCGACGAAGGCGTACATCGGACCGATCGGCTGCTTGCCGCCGAAGATCCCGACGATCTGGCCGCCCACCTGGAAGCTGGACCCCGGGGACGAGTGGTCGACGCCGCTGGGCTCGAAGACGACGCCCTCGAACGCCCACCGCATCGGCCAGTCGACCTTCCAGACCAGCTTGCCGCGGTTGAACTCGTTCAGCCGGACGGTCTCGGAGAAACCGCAGGCGTCGCAGGCGTACGTCAGCTCGGTGCTGTCGTCGTCGTAGGAGGTGACGGTGGTGAGGTCCTTCTCGCAGTTGCCGCAGTACGGCTTGTACGGGAAGTAGCCGGCGGCGCCGGAGCTGCCGTCGTCCTCGGACGCGGCGCCCGAGCCCTCGGCGGCCTCCAGCTCGGCCTCGTCGACGGCCTTCTGCTGCTGCTTCTTCGCCGGGGCCTTCTTGGTCCGGTACTGGCCGAGGATCGCGTCGATGTCGCCCCGGTGCCGCATGGCGTGCAGGATCTGCTCGCGGTAGACGCCGGAGGTGTACTGCGCGGTCTGGCTGATCCCGTCGAACTCGACGCCCAGCTCGGCCAGCGCCTCGACCATCGCGGCCTTGAAGTGCTCGGCCCAGTTCGGGTGCGCGGAGCCCTTCGGGGCCGGGACGGAGGTCAGCGGCTTGCCGATGTGCTCGGCCCAGGACTCGTCCACGCCCGCGATGCCGGCCGGCACCTTGCGGTAGCGGTCGTAGTCGTCCCAGGAGATCAGGTGCCGGACCTGGTACCCGCGCCGGCGGATCTCGTCGGCGACCAGGTGGGGCGTCATGACCTCGCGGAGGTTCCCGAGGTGGATGGGGCCGGACGGGGAGAGGCCGGACGCGACGACGACCGGTTTGCCCGGGGCCCGACGCTCCGACTCCTCGATGACCTCATCCGCGAAACGGGAGACCCAGTCGGTGGTCTCGGTGCTCTGAGCCACGATCGGCACGTCCTCTTGAAGCTCGAACTCTGGATTGGCCCCTCCATACTCCCAGACGGCCCCGCGCCCGGGAAAACCGCTTTACCCCCCATGGGATACTGGCCGTGTCTATCCATCCCCACGAGGAGAACGGCACCCACTCCTATGGCCCCGGTCACGTCCCTCAGCCACTCCGTCGAACAGCACCTCGCGTCCGCCCTCTCGGCCACCCTGCCGGAGGCCGCCGGCGCGGACCCGCTGCTGCGACGCAGCGACCGGGCGGACTTCCAGGCCAACGGGATCCTCGCCCTGGCGAAGAAGGCGAAGGCCAACCCGCGGGAGCTGGCGACGCAGGTCGTCTCCCGGGTCGTCACCGGCGGCGTGATCGGGGACATCGAGGTCTCCGGCCCCGGCTTCCTCAACGTCACGGTCTCCGACCGGGCGATCACCGAGAACCTCGCCGCGCGGTACGCGGACACCGACCGCCTCGGCGTGCCGCACGCGGACGCCCCGGGCACGACGGTCATCGACTACGCCCAGCCGAACGTGGCGAAGGAGATGCACGTCGGCCATCTGCGCTCCGCCGTCATCGGCGACGCGGTGGTCCAGCTGCTGGAGTTCACCGGCGAGACCGTGGTGCGGCGGCACCACATCGGCGACTGGGGCACCCAGTTCGGCATGCTGATCCAGTACCTGGACGAGCACCCGCACGAGCTGGACCACAAGGAGTCCGCGGTCAGCGGCGAGGAGGCGATGTCGAACCTCGACCGCCTCTACAAGGCCGCGCGCAAGCTGTTCGACGCCGACGAGGAGTTCAAGACGCGGGCGCGGCGCCGGGTGGTGGACCTCCAGGCGGGGGACCCGCACACGCTCGCCATGTGGCAGAAGTTCGTCGACGAGTCGAAGATCTACTTCTTCTCCGTCTTCGAGAAGCTGGACATGGAGATCCGGGACGCGGACATCGTCGGCGAGTCCGGTTACAACGACATGCTGGCGGAGACCTGCCGCATCCTGGAGGAGTCGGGCGTCGCGGTGCGCTCGGAGGGCGCCCTGTGCGTGTTCTTCGACGACGTCAAGGGCCCGGACGGCAACCCGGTCCCGCTGATCGTGCAGAAGTCGGACGGCGGCTACGGCTACGCGGCCACGGACCTGTCCGCGATCCGCGACCGTGTCCACAACCTCAAGGCGGACACGCTCCTGTACGTCGTGGACGCCCGTCAGTCCCTGCACTTCAAGATGGTCTTCGAGACCGCGCGCAGGGCGGGCTGGCTCGACGGCGACGTGAAGGCGCACCAGCTCGCCTTCGGCACGGTCCTCGGCAAGGACGGCAAGCCGTTCAAGACCCGTGAGGGCGAGACGGTCAAGCTGGTCGACCTCCTCGACGAGGCCGTCGAGCGGGCCACGGCCGTCGTCCGGGAGAAGGCCGAGAAGGTGGGCCTGAGCGAGCAGGAGATCGTGGAGAACGGCCGGTACGTCGGCATCGGCGCGGTGAAGTACGCCGACCTGTCGACCTCCGCCGTCCGGGACTACAAGTTCGACCTGGACCAGATGGTCTCACTGAACGGCGACACGTCCGTCTACCTCCAGTACGCGTACGCCCGTGTCCAGTCGATCCTGCGCAAGTCCGGCGAGGCCCGCCCGGTCGCCCACCCGGAGCTGGAGCTGGCCCCGGCGGAGCGGGCGCTGGGCCTGCACCTGGACCAGTTCGGCGAGACGGTCCTGGAGGTCGCGGCCTCCTACGAGCCCCACAAGCTGGCGGCCTACCTGTACCAGCTGGCCTCGCACCTGACCTCCTTCTACGACCAGTGCCCGGTCCTGAAGGCGGACACCCCGGAGCAGGTCGAGAACCGCCTGTTCCTGGTGGACCTCACGGCCCGCACGCTCCACCGGGGCATGGCCCTGCTGGGCATCCGGACGCCCGAGAAGCTCTGACGGCACGCCAGCCCGACGGCCCGCCGGAACCGTTCCTCGCACCCGTGCGTCCCGCTCCGAGAGAAGCGGGAACACGAGTGCGAGGAGAAGCCGTTGGGCGGCCAGGACGACCCGTCGCTCGGCGAGGCCCTGATCAGCCTCGTTCTGATCGCCGGAGCGGGCGTGCTCATCCCGGCCACCGTCGTCCTGCCGCTGATCGGCCTGGGCATCTGGGTCACCCACCTCATACGGCGTCGCCGCAGGTGAGCGCGGACTGTCAGTGCCGGCCCCTACAGTCACGGGCATGGCGACTCTTCCCAACCCGCTGCCCCGGCTGGCCTCCGACCCGAGCGGCCGGTCCCTCGGGCTCCAACTGCCCCCCGGCAGGCTGATCGACGGCTGCGACGCCTCGTCGGACGGGCCGGTGCTGTGGCATGCCGAGCAGGCCGCGGCCCCCGGCAACTGGACCGCGTTGGGCGCACGGGCGACGCGGGCCGGCCTGCTGCCGGTGCTCGTCGACGTGGGCGGCGGCCAGGGCGGCCCGGAGAAGTGGGAGCTGATGCCGGGGGAGGCGTCCTACCCGGGGGACCATGACGCCGAAGACGTCCTGGCCGACTTCTGGGAGCCGGGCGAGGAGGAGGACGAGGAGGCGGACGGGGTCGAGGGGGCCTGGGACGACGAGACCGCCGAGCTGCTCGCGCCCTTCGGCCCCGACTGGCCGGGCCTCGCCCCTTCCCCCGCCCTCACCATGGACCCGGTGGCCTGCGCCGCCCAGGTCGCCGACCTGCTGACCGACGGCTCGGCGTCCTGGCCCGAGAAGGCGCACCTGGCCCTGGTCCCGGCCCGCCGCTCCGCCGACATCCCGGCCGCCCTCGGCTGGCCCGGCCCCCTCAACCACACGGACGACGTGGCCCGCCTCTGCGCGGTGCTGCGCTCCTGGGAGGACCGGTTCGGCATACGGGTCGTCGCGCTCGGCTTCGACCTGCTCGCGGTCTCCGTGGCCGCCCCGCCCGCCACCGTCCACGAGGCGGAGGCGGTGGCGGCCGAGCACTTCGCGTTCTGCCCGGACAACATCACCCAGGGGCCGGGCAGTCTGCGGGAGTACGCCCGGGAGCTGGTCGGGGCGCGCGTGTGGCACTTCTGGTGGGACTGAGCCCTCCGGGGGGACTGACCCCGCAGGCCCCCTGCACGAGTCCCCGCCCGCCGGTCAGCCCCTGAGCCCCCGTCCCAGCCTGCGCAGCCCCTCCGCGATCTCCTCCGGCGTCTGCGTCACGAAGCACAGCCGCAGCGTCGACCGGTCGGGCGGGCCGGCGTGGAAGGGGGCGCCGGGCACGTAGGCGACGTCCTCCTGGACCACCCTCGGGAGCAGCGCGGTGGTGTCGTACGCCTCCGGCAGCCGGGCCCAGAGGAACATGCCGCCCTCGGGCCGGCTCCAGACGGAGCCCTCGGGGAGGGCGTCGGGCAGCCCGGCGAGCATGGCGTCCCGGCGCTCGCGGTAGACGGCGGCGACGCGGGCGACGTGCGCGTCGAGGTCGCGGTCGGCCAGGTAGCGGGCGGCGGCGAGCTGGTTGACGGTCGGGGTGTGCAGATCGGCCGCCTGTTTGGCGACCGCGCAGGCCCGCCGCAGCTCCGCCGGTGCCCGCAGCCAGCCCAGCCGCAGGCCGGGGGCCATCACCTTGGAGAAGGAGCCGAGGAGCACGGTCCGGTCGCGGGCGTCGGGGTGGGCGGCGATCCAGGGGACGTGCTCACCCTCGTAGCGGAGTTCGCCGTACGGGTCGTCCTCGACGATCCACAGGCCGTGGACGGCGGCGACGGAGGCGAGGGCGGACCTGCGCTCGGCGGAGAGGGTGCGGCCGGTGGGGTTCTGGAAGGTGGGCACGGTGTAGAGCAGCTTGGGCCGCTCCCGCACGACCAGGTCGGCGAGGGCCTCCGGATCCGGTCCCTCCGCGTCACCCGGCACGGCGACGACCCGCGCGCCCGCGAGGCCGAAGGCCTGGAGGGCGGCGAGGTAGCAGGGGTCCTCGACGAGGACGGTGTCGCCGGGGTCGATCAGGGCGGTGGCGAGAAGGGACAGCGCCTGCTGCGACCCGGTGGTGACGAGGACGTCGTCGGCGTCGGTCGGCAGTCCCCGGGTGCTCATCCGCTGCGCGAGCCGCTCGCGCAGCGCGAGCTCGCCCTCGGTGGTGGCGTACTGGAGGGCCCGGCCCGGCACTTCCTCCAGCACGTGCCGGAAGGCGGCGGCGACGCCCTCCCGGTCGAACAGCTCCGGCGCGGGCAGCCCGCCCGCGAAGTTGATCACCTCGGGGCGGGCGGTGACGGCGAGGATGTCCCGCACCGGCGACCCCCCGGTGGCACGGACCCGCAGGGCGAGCGGCGGAGGGGAGGCGGGCGCGGGCGGCGCCGCGACAGGGGCGGTGCCGAGTGCGGTGGGAAGGGTCATGACCGCACCCTAGATAAATACATGCCGTCTACAAGAACTCTTTTCGCGATGTGGACGGCGATGCGGACGGCACATATGAACGGCGGCGGACGCCTGCGCCCCTGCGCCCCTGCGGCATGCGGAGTGCGGAGTACGGAGCGCCTACCGGATCTTCCGGGCGACCTCGGTGGCCCAGTAGGTGAGGATGGTCCGCGCCCCGGCCCGCTTGATGCCGGTCAGCGTCTCGACGATCGCCCGGTCCCGCTCGATCCAGCCCTTCTCGGCGGCGGCCTCGATCATCGCGTACTCGCCGGAGATCTGGTAGGCGGCGACCGGTACGTCCACGGCGTCGGCGACCCGCGCCAGGATGTCGAGGTAGGGTCCGGCCGGCTTGACCATCACCATGTCGGCCCCCTCCTCCAGGTCGAGGGCGAGCTCGCGCAGCGACTCCCGCAGATTGGCGGGGTCCTGCTGGTACGTCTTGCGGTCCCCCTTCAGCGAGGACCCGACGGCCTCCCGGAAGGGCCCGTAGAAGGCGGAGGAGTACTTGGCGGTGTAGGCCAGGATGGACACGTCCTCGCGCCCGATCTGGTCCAAGGCGTCGCGGACGACGCCGATCTGACCGTCCATCATCCCGCTCGGGCCGACCACGTGGGCGCCCGCGTCGGCCTGCACCTGCGCCATCTCGGCGTACCGCTCCAGGGTGGCGTCGTTGTCGACGCGCCCCTCGGCGTCGAGCACACCGCAGTGGCCGTGGTCGGTGAACTCGTCCAGGCACAGGTCGGACATGACCAGCAGGTCGTCCCCGACCTCGGCCCGCACGTCCCGCAGCGCGACCTGGAGGATGCCGTCCGGATCGGTCCCGGCGGTGCCGAGGCCGTCCTTCTTCGCCTCCTCCGGAACGCCGAAGAGCATGATCCCGGAGATCCCGGCCTCCACCGCCTCCGCGGCGGCCTTCTTCAGACTGTCCCGGCTGTGCTGCACGACCCCGGGCATCGCCTCGATCGGCACCGGCTCGCTCACGCCCTCCCGCACGAACGCGGGCAGGATGAAGTCGGCCGGGTGCAGCCGGGTCTCGGCGACCATGCGCCGCATCACGGGGGTGGTGCGCAGCCGCCGGGGACGCGTACCGGGAAAGGATCCGTACTTCGTCATACGCCTACGCTACGCCCGCCCCACCCCCGCCTTTGCCGACGCACCGTCGGTGCCCCGCCCCGGTCCGGTGGGCGTCCGGAACGGCCGGCGGGCCTCCTGGGCGGCCGGCCTTCGTCCCGCCCTCAGCCGCGGGCGACGGCCCCCTCGACGAGGGCCACGGCGGCGCGGGGATCGTCGACCTCGAGGACGAGGCGGTCGTAGTCCTCGGCGTCGGCGAGTTCGATGACGACGGCCTTGTCCGGGTTCTTCACGTCCCAGAAGAGGCGCTCGCCGTCACGGCGGAAGCGGCCCGCGGCGATCACACCGGGGAGGTAGGTGCCCCCGGTGCGGATGCCCTTCGGTTCGCGGGCGATGCCGGGGTCGTGGGTGGCGCCCCGCACGTGGGCGAGCGGTATCTCCAGGCGGCTCTTGAGCGCCCAGAGCTTGTCGAGCCCCTGGAACTCGGCGATCAGCAGGCCGCGTTCACGGTCGACGGAAATCAGTGCCATGTCGGTTCTCCTAGGGCCCTAAGGGGCGGTCGGCTGGGCGCGCAGGCGCAGGCGGGTACCGAGGACGGTGGAGGCGGTCCGGGGAGCGGCGTCACCGTGGGAGGGACGCAGCGCGTCCTCCAGCGCGGCGACGCCTTCCGCGACCATCGCGGCGACCTCCGGGTCGTGCGGGGCGCGTTCGGCGGCGGCGAGCAGGAGGAGCCCGGCGGCCGGCCCGGCGTCGAACGAGGCGACGGCCGCCGCCAAGGCCTGCGTGGGGTCGGTGAGCGTGCCGATGGCGGCGGTGGTCGGGTGGATCTCGTGGTCGAGATGGCTGCGGAGAGCGGTCAGATGGAGCCCCCGCTTGGAACCGAAGGCCTTGTAGAGGCTCCCCCGATGAATCCCGGTCGCCGCGACCAGGTCGTCCACCGAGGTCCCCTCGTACCCGCGGACGGCGAAGAGCGCCGCCGCGTCACCGACGGCCCGATCGGCGTCGAAAGCGCGTGGTCGTCCCATGTCCTTGACCGTACGCCATTTGAGAACGACCAGTCAAGAACGATCGTTCTTAATCGGTTGAGCCGCGGGTCTTCCGAAGAGGGTGTCCGCCGGGTCACGGATCTGTCCCAGCCGGTGGTGATCGCGGAAGGTGCCGACCGGGGCCAGAACCTGGGCCTGCCCCCGCTGTCGGCCCGAGGGGTACCGATGGGCGTGTAACGACAGTGTCTGGGGCGGTGGTTGAACGGAACGGGTCGTGGCGCGGACATGTCTTGGTGATCAGAAAAGCTCGCTCGTACCGACGCGGACCGAGCGGCCGACAGGATCCACCGAGACTGAGGAAGTAACGATGCGCGTTCGTAAGCTCACCTTCGCCGCCCTGGCCGTCGCCGCGGGTCTGTCGCTCACGGCCTGCAACGGCGACGACCTCGCGGCGCAGAGCGACGGGGCGTCCGCGTCTTCCGCATCCACCTCGAACAGCACCTCGGCTTCCACCGGTTCGGAGCAGGGGGGCTCGGAGCAGGCAGGGGAGACGGAGTCCGCCGGGAGCGGCTCCGCCACGGACGCCGAGACCGGCACGTGCCGGACCGACGAACTGGAGGTCACCGCGACGGACACCACCATCACCGGTGACGCCGAAGGCTCGGTCGCGGTCACGTTCAAGAACGGCGGTGGCCACGACTGCACCCTGTCCGGGTACGCGGGCGTCGACCTGAAGACCAGCGCGGGGGATCTGTCCGCCGAGCGCAGTGGCCAGGCGTCCGACCCCGTGACTCTCAAGGACGGTGAGTCGGTGTCCTTCGGCATCGTCTACCCGCTCAACGACTCGGGCGGCTCCGGCGTCAGCATCACCGGCCTGGTGGTGACCCCGCCGAACGAGACGAAGTCGGTCACCCTGGCCTGGCCGGGCGCCGCCACCCTGCCCGTCACCGACGGCACCGGTTCCTCCCTCACGGTCGGCCCGATGGGCAGCGCGGGCCAGGGCGGGGCGAGCTGACCCGTGGATCCGGGTTTCTGCCTCGGCCGCCTCACGCGGCGCAGAGCGGGCTGACCGTCGTCGACGGCTCGGATCGCGACCGGCAGTCGCGGCAGCGGCCGGGATGTGGGGCACGGAAGGCGCGTTCGCAACCGTCGCAGGTCTGGAAGGGGTGGGGGCGGTGCCCCGCCGCCTGGGCGTCTGCCGGTACGGGCGGTGGCGTTGGGATCGCCGGAAGGGGAGCGGGCAGCAGCTCGCGGAGGCGGTAGCCGAGGACGGCGGCTGGGTGGCGCATGTCGTCGGGGAGCCCGGCGGTCAGGGCACGGTGGACCACGGAGGCCGGGGTGCCGCGGTCGAACCAGGCGGTGACGGCGGGCGCGAGCGTGCGCACGTCCCGCACGGAGAGGGTGAGGCGGCTGTCGGTGCGGCGCAGGCCCGCGAGGAGGGCGACGGCCCGCTCGTGGCGTGCGTCGCGAGGGGCATCGGCATCCTCCTCGGGCGGGCTCTGCGGTACGGCCCGCCGCTCGGGGGCTGCGGCTGATCGCTCGGGAGTGTCAGGCGGTCGAGCGGCCACGGGAGCGGTGTGCGCGTCGCGGGACGGCAGACGGTCCGCGCCTCGGTCGTCCTCCTGGGGTGCCTGCCGGTCGTCCCCCGACAGGCGGACCGGCGCGCTGCGGCCACGCGGGCGGGCCGCGGGGACACGCGCGGGGGCCGACTGCGCGGCGGTGGCACCGGGGGTGTGATGGGCGTACGTACGCGTGAACAGCCGCCCCGCCTCCGTACGCTCCCGCACCCGCTCCAGGTACCCGTGCGCCTCCAACTCCCGCAGGGCGAAGGCGATCCGGTCCCGCCCCTCGGGGAAGCGGTCGGCGAGGCTGCGGATGTCGACGGGGGCACCCTCCGGCAGCGACAGGATGTGCGCGGCCAGTCCGATCGCGGTCAGCGACAGCTCGCGGTGCTGGGCGAGGTGGTTGCCGACGACCGTGTACTGGCCCGACTGGAACGCCCGTACGTGAGTGACACCGGAGGGGGTGGTTGTCTGCTCAACACCCTGACTCGGGCGGGCAACGGCATTAGGCTTCTTCTCAGCCATAGGGAAGCTCTTCTCTTCCTTGTTGGTCAGGCCCTCGCCCTGGGATTGCAGTCCCGGCGGGGGCCGATGCATGTGCGGGGCAGTGGAGTTGTCTGCGCCGAGACTGCACGCTCGCGCCCTCCGTCCGCCACTCAGATCGACCGGTTTCACCCGCCCGAGTGACGTACACGAGGTTTGGTTGGTTGGTTGGTTTTTTCCCTGGGTTTTTTGGTCTTTTACCGCCCGCCGCCCCGGCCCGCGCCCCACCGGACGACCCACTTCCGGGCTCCGGCACGGGACGCGCGGACAGGCGTTCACTGATGGGGCGCCAGATCGATTTCCGCCCACACCGTCTTGCCCGGCACCGGCCCCGGCCGTACACCCCACCGGTCCGCCAACTCCTCCACGAGCAACAGGCCGTACCCGGACTCCGCGGGCACTTCGGCCGCCGATCGCCCCCGGGAGGGATCAAGGTCGCCCCGGTTGTCACTGACCTCGATGCGCAGCACCCCGGACGCGGCGACGGAGAGGGTGAGCCGGAAACTCTGGCCGGGAACGCGACCGTGCAGCGCGGCGTTCGCCGCCAGTTCGGCGATGACGAGCCGGGCCGGATCGCACGGCAGTCCCCAGTCGTTCAGCCGCTCCGCCGCGAGCAGGCGGGCGAGACGGGCACCGCGCCGGGTGGCGGAGAGCGGCACCGAGAACAGGTGGACAGGAGCGGGCGCGGCGGGCGCGGTTTGCTGATTCACATCACTCAGCGTGTTTACGCGTGCGTACTCTGTGAAGACGGGCGGCCCGTGCGGACGGTGTCCGTCCGTGCGGCGTCCGGTTTCCGTCCGGACCGTACGGGGTGACGGGCAGCGGGCGCCGGGGTTGGACCGGGAAGGGCACGGCGGGAGGGCTACGGACGTGAACGAGTGGGACGCGGGAGCGGCGGACGACGAGGAGGCCGGGGCCGTGATGAGGGCCGTCCAGCGGCAGCTGAAGCTGTGGCGGGAGTCGGCCGGCCTCACCCAGGCCGAGTTCGGGGCGGCCATCGGGTACGGCGAGGAACTGGTCTCCTCCGTGGAACGGGGGCGGCGCATCCCCCGCCCCGAGTACCTGGACCGCGCCGACGAGGCCCTGAACGCGGGCGGCAGGATCGCCGCGTTGAAGGAGGACGTGGCGGAGGTCCGGTACCCGAAGAAGGTACGGGACCTGAAGAAGCTGGAGGCAGAGGCGGTCGAGCTGTGCGCCTACAACAACTCCGTGGTGCACGGGTTGTTGCAGACCGTGGAGTACGCGACTTCGGTCTTCAGCGCGCGCCGACCGCCCTTCAGCGCGGACGAGTTGGAGCAGCGGTTGGCGGGCCGCGTGTCACGCCAGAAGATCGTCGACGACATGACGGCCCGGCCGTTCTTCAGTTTCGTCCAGTGCGAGTCGACTCTCCGGCGACCGATCGGAGGCAAGATGGTCCTTCGGCGCCAGCTCGAACGGCTGCTGGAGATCGCCGAGTTCCGAAATGTCGATCTCCAGGTGCTCCCACTGAGCCGCGAGATGAACTCCGGCCTGGCCGGTTCCTTCAGACTGCTCAGGCTCAAGGACGGCAGCACCGTCGGGCATGTCGAAGTGCAGCACATCAGCCGGGTGATCTCCGATCCGAAAGAGGTTCAGCTGCTCGACATGCGTTATGGGACCATCCGGGCACAAGCTCTCGACCCGAGAGAGTCGACAGCCCTCATCGAGAAAGTGCTGGGAGAGACATGATCCGCACGCCTGCAAGGGAAGACGGACCGGCGCTGGAGTGGATAAAGAGCAGCCACAGCACGCCGGACGGCCCCGACTGCGTCGAAGTGGCTTGGAGGAAGAGCAGCTACAGCACGGACGAGGGCCCCGACTGCGTCGAAGTGGCCGCAGCCCCGGACCACATCCTCGTCCGCGACTCCAAGAACCCCGTCGGCCCCCGCCTCACCCTCACCCCCACCACCTGGGCGGCCTTCCTCCCGTACGCCTCCGAGGCCTGAGCGGGGGCAAACGAAACGGCCCCGCATCCGACTGCTCGGATGCGGGGCCGCTCGGGTGCCTCAGGTCGCCCGGCGCCGGCGCGACCCCGGACGCCGCTCGCTGGGCCGGGTCACCGGGTCCCCGGCGTCCAGTGCGGCGGCCCGGCGCCGCAGGCCGAAGTCGGCCAGGGCCTCCGCCAGCTTGTGCACGGACGGCTCGGGAGCCATGACGTCGACGCGGAGCCCGTGCTCCTCGGCGGTCTTGGCCGTCGCCGGGCCGATACAGGCGATCACGGTCACGTTGTGCGGCTTGCCCGCGATACCGACCAGGTTCCGCACGGTCGACGACGACGTGAAGAGAACGGCGTCGAAGCCGCCGCCCTTGATCGCCTCCCGCGTCTCCGCGGGCGGCGGCGAGGCGCGCACGGTCCGGTAGGCGGTGACGTCGTCGACCTCCCACCCGAGCTCGATGAGCCCGGCGACCAGGGTCTCCGTGGCGATGTCGGCGCGGGGCAGGAAGACGCGGTCGATCGGGTCGAAGACCGGGTCGTAGGGCGGCCAGTCCTCCAGCAGCCCGGCGGCCGACTGCTCGCCGCTCGGCACCAGGTCCGGCTTCACGCCGAAGGCGATCAGCGCCTTGGCGGTCTGCTCGCCCACCGCGGCGACCTTGATCCCGGCGAAGGCGCGGGCGTCGAGCCCGTACTCCTCGAACTTCTCGCGGACCGCCTTGACGGCGTTCACCGAGGTGAAGGCGATCCACTCGTAGCGGCCGGTGACCAGGCCCTTGACCGCGCGCTCCATCTGCTGGGGCGTGCGCGGCGGCTCGACGGCGATCGTCGGCACCTCGTGCGGCACGGCACCGTAGGACCGCAGCTGGTCGGAGAGCGACGCCGCCTGCTCCTTGGTCCGCGGCACGAGCACCTTCCAGCCGAACAGCGGCTTGGACTCGAACCACGCGAGCTGGTCGCGCTGGGCGGGGGCGGAACGCTCACCGACCACGGCTATCACCGGCCGGCCGCCCTCGGGGGAGGGCAGCACCTTCGCCTGCTTCAGCGTCTGCGCGATCGTGCCGAGCGTGGCGCTCCACGTCCGCTGCCGGGTCGTCGTACCGGCGACCGTCACCGTGAGCGGGGTGTCGGGCTTGCGCCCGGCCGAGACCAGCTCGCCCGCCGCGACCGCCACCGCGTCCAGCGTGGTCGACACGACGACGGTCCCGTCGGAGGCCCCGACCTCGGTCCAGCACCGGTCGGACGCCGTGCGCGCGTCCACGAACCGGACGTCCGCGCCGTGCGCGTCCCGCAGCGGCACACCGGCGTACGCGGGCACGCCGACCGCCGCCGCGACGCCGGGGACGACCTCGAACGGCACACCGGCCGCCGCGCAGGCGAGCATTTCCTTCGCCGCGTACGTATCGAGTCCCGGGTCCCCGGTCACCGCACGGACGACCCGCCTGCCGCCCCGCGCGGCCTCCATGACAAGATGTGCCGCATCCCGCACAGCGGGTACCGCAGCGCTTGTTGACGTAGCGTCAACAAGCTTGGGGTGAGGCGTGCCCGTGCCCGGGAGCGGATCCGACGAGGGATCCGGTTCCGCGTTCACGACGGCGACGCCCGGCCTGGCGTGCGTCCGCACGACGTCGAGCACCTCGTGCTCGGCGACGAGGACGTCCGCGTTGGCCAGCGCCTCCACGGCGCGCAGAGTCAGCAGCCCCGGATCCCCGGGTCCGGCACCCAGGAAGGTGACGTGCCCGTGTTCGAGGCCGGTGGGAAGGGTGGTGGGGCTCACTGTGCTCGCTCCCCCATCAGACCGGCCGCGCCCTGGGCGAGCATCTCGGCCGCGAGTTCGCGACCGAGCGCCATTGCCCGGTCGTGCGTCTCGGGCACGGGACCGGTGGTGGACAGCTGCACCATGCGCGTGCCGTCGGTGGTGCCGACGACGCCGCGCAGGCGCATTTCGTTGACAATCTGCCTGTCGGCCTGGGGGTCCCCCCGCTCGAGCGGAGCCGAGAGTGGGGGAAGGTCGGCCAGCGCACCCACGGGAGCGCTGCAACCGGCCTCCAGGGCGGCGAGCAGTGACCGTTCGGCGGTCACGGCGACCCGCGTGAACGGGTCGTCGAGCTCGCCGAGTGCCGCGACGAGTTCCGCGTCGCGCGCGGCACACTCGATCGCCAGCGCCCCCTGGCCGGGAGCGGGCAGAACCGTGTCGACCGACAGGAAGTCGGTCACTTCCTCACTGCGGCCGATGCGGTTCAGCCCGGCCGCGGCCAGCACCACCGCGTCCAGCTCGCCGCTGCGGACGAACCCGATCCGGGTGTCGACGTTGCCGCGGATCGGCACCGTCTCGATGTCCAGCCCGTGGCTGCGCGCGTACGCGTTCAGCTGCGCCATCCGGCGCGGCGAACCGGTGCCGATGCGCGCCCCGCGGGGCAGGTCGGTGAACTTCAGCGCGTCCCGGGCGACGATCACGTCCCGCGGGTCCTCGCGCTCCGGTATCGCGGCCAGGACCAGGTCCTCGGGCTGCGTCGTCGGCAGGTCCTTCAGCGAGTGAACCGCGAAGTCGACCTCGCCCCGCAGCAGCGCGTCCCGCAGCGCGGTGACGAACACGCCCGTGCCGCCGATCTGCGCGAGGTGCTCGCGGGAGACGTCACCGTAGGTGGTGATCTCGACGAGTTCGACGGGCCGTCCGGTCACCTGGCTCACGGCTTCCGCCACCTGCCCGGACTGGGCCATGGCGAGTTTGCTCCGCCTCGTGCCCAGTCTCAGTGCCTTCTTGGTCATCGTGGCCCTCGGTTCTTCTCGGTGCTGTCCTCGGCGCGCGAGACGGAGGCCACCGTCTCCTGGTCGAGGTCGAACAGGGTGCGCAGCGCGTCCGCGTACCCGGCGCCGCCGGGCTCGGCCGCGAGCTGCTTGACCCGGACGGTCGGCGCGTGCAGCAGCTTGTCCACGACGCGCCGTACGGTCTGCGTGATCTCCGCGCGGTGCTTGTCGTCCAGGCCGGGCAGCCGGCCGTCCAGCCGGGCGATCTCGCTCGCCACGACGTCGGCGGCCATCGCGCGCAGCGCGACGACGGTCGGCGTGATGTGCGCGGCCCGCTGCGCGGCGCCGAACGCGGCGACCTCGTCGGCCACGATCCGCCGCACGTGGTCCACGTCCGACGCCATCGGCGCGTCCGCGGAGGCCTCGGCGAGCGACTCGATGTCGACCAGGCGCACCCCGGCCAGCCGGTGCGCGGCCGCGTCGACGTCCCGCGGCATCGCCAGGTCCAGCAGGAACAGCACCGGCTCGGGCCGTACGGGCACGGCGACCGGCTCAGGCCTGCGCAGCTCGGGGATGCGGCCGACGGTCGCGGCGGTCGCGGCCAGCGCGGTGATCAGCCCGGGGTCGGTGTCGGGCCGGCGGGCGGCCTCGCGGCGGTCGACGGCGGTGCCGGCCGCCCACGCGGCGTGCTGCTCCAGCGTCGCCGCGTCCATGCCGGCCACGGCGGCCTCGCCCATCACGGAGAACCCGGACTGCTGCACGGCCGACAGGTCCAGCGGGCAGCCGTCGTCGGTACCCACGGAGGTGGGCGGCAGCGGCCGTACGTCCGCCGGCGCCGACCCGGCACCCACGGTGCCTTCGGTGGGGGCGACGGGCGTTCCGGTGCGGCCCTCGACCGCCGTCGCGACCGCTTCCGCCGTCAGGACGAGTCCCGTCGCCCCGGTACAGGAGACGGCGACGTCGGCACGTGTCAGCTCCTCGGCCACCGACTCCATCGGCACCGCGCGGGCCACGACGTCCGTGTCCTCGGCGTCGGTGAGGATCCGGGCCAGGCGCTCGGCGCGGTCGAAGGTGCGGTTGGCGACGACGACCTCGGCCACGCCCACGCGCGCGAGGGTCGCCGCGGCCAGCGACGACATCGAGCCGGCGCCGATGACCAGGGCGCGCTTGCCCCGCGCCCACCCGGCCACGTCCCCGCCCGCCGCCAGCTGCTCCAGGCCGAAGGTGACCAGGGACTGGCCGGCGCGGTCGATGCCGGTCTCGGAGTGGGCGCGCTTGCCGACCCGCAGGGCCTGCTGGAACAGGTCGTTCAGCAGCCGTCCGGCGGTGTGCAGCTCCTGGGCGCGGGCCAGGGAGTCCTTGATCTGGCCGAGGATCTGGCCCTCGCCGACGACCATCGAGTCCAGGCCGCAGGCCACCGAGAACAGGTGGTGGACGGCGCGGTCCTCGTAGTGCACGTAGAGGTAGGGGGTGAGCTCCTCCAGCCCCACCCCGCTGTGCTGGGCGAGCAGGGTGGACAGCTCGGCGACACCGGCGTGGAACTTGTCGACGTCGGCGTACAGCTCGATGCGGTTGCAGGTGGCGAGCACCGCGGCCTCGGTGGCCGGTTCGGCGGCGACCGTGTCCTGGAGCAGCTTGAGCCGGGCGTCCGGGGAGAGCGAGGCCCGCTCCAGGACGCTGACCGGGGCGCTGCGGTGGCTCAGCCCGACGACGAGGAGACTCATGCCGGCATCACGGCGGGGACGTCCCCGTCGGGTCCCTGGTCGGTGCTCTTCCCGCGGGGCGCGGCGGTGGCCGGGACGGCCGTCGCGGCCTGGGCAGCCGTCGCGGCCTTGGCGGGCGCGGCGGCCGGGGCGGGCGCGGCGTCGAGCGCGGCCTCCTCGCCGGCCTTGCGCTGCTCGTGGAAGGCGAGGATCTGAAGCTCGATGGAGAGGTCGACCTTGCGCACGTCGACGCCGTCCGGGACGGACAGCACGGTCGGCGCGAAGTTCAGGATGGAGGTGACGCCGGCGGCCACGAGCCGGTCGCAGACCTGCTGGGCGGCACCGGCGGGCGTCGCGATGACACCGATCGACACACCGTTGTCCTGGATGATCCTCTCCAGGTCGTCGGTGTGCTGGACGGGGATCCCGGCGACGGGCTTCCCGGCCATCGCGGGGTCGGCGTCGATGAGGGCCGCGACCCGGAAGCCACGGGAGGCGAACCCGCCGTAGTTGGCCAGCGCCGCGCCGAGGTTACCGATACCGACGATCACGACCGGCCAGTCCTGGGTCAGGCCCAGCTCGCGGGAGATCTGGTAGACGAGATACTCGACGTCGTACCCCACCCCTCGCGTCCCGTAGGAGCCCAGGTACGAGAAGTCCTTGCGCAGCTTCGCGGAGTTGACCCCCGCCGCGGCCGCGAGCTCCTCGGAGGAGACCGTGGGGACCGAACGCTCGGAGAGCGCGGTCAGGGCGCGGAGGTACAGCGGAAGACGGGCGACGGTGGCCTCGGGAATGCCTCGGCTGCGGGTCGCCGGTCGGTGAGTTCGGCCAGTTGCCACGGTGCTCCTGCGGGTAGAGCGGGGCTGCAGGCGGTCATACGTCCCCAGACCGCCCCGTCGACAGCAGGCTATGTCTTTGTGAACGCGTGCACAAAGATGGTGTCCGATTTGCCCGGCCAACGTGACCGGGCTCACGCGCCCCCGGCGCGTTCGTGGGGAACCGGCGCACACGCGCCCACGTTCCTTCCGTATTGGGGGCAAAGTCGCACACTCTCCTCACGAATCCCGCCCCCGAGACCTGGTCGCCGTCGATTTTAAGCGACTTTTCGGAACTCTTGGACTGGCCGGTCAGTTTCCTGTCAGCCGCCCGAGCGGCTCTTCGGCTCCCCGAGGGGCTCCCGCGGGGCCCCCTCAGTTCCCCGAGAGCTCCCTGCGCAGCCGCTCCTCGTCAACGCGCCAGAACGTGTGCTGCTTCCCGTCCACGAGCACCACCGGGATCTGCTCCCAGTACTGGTCGTGGAGAGCGGGGTCCTCGGTGATGTCCCGCCGCTCCCACGGGACCCCGAGATCGCCGCACACCTTCTCGACCACCTCCTGCGCGTCGTCGCACAGATGGCAGCCGGGCTTGCCGATCAACGTCACCAGCCGGTCCTGCGGGGCGGGGCCCTTCCGGCGAAACAGGGGACTCATGCCGGCCATTCTCGCGCGCCCTCGCGCATCGGGCAGCGGCCGTGCGCGCGACCGTGACACAACCCGGCGACGGACCGCCCGCACCGCCCTCCGCGCGACGCCTTCCGCGACGCCGTCCGCGACACCTTCCGGGGCGTCTGCCGCGCGGCTTCCGGGCGGCTTCCGGGCGGCTTCCGGGCGGCTTTCGCGACGCCTTTCGCCGGGCGTTTAACGACACGGTCGCGGAGAGTTCACAGCGTCCCGACCTCGTGAAACCGGAACCACCGAACAGACTGGCTATGCTCACGCCATGGCCGCTCTCGGATGGCTCACTCCCCGTAGGCGCTCCGCCACGGCGCGGAGCGTGTTGGCAGGCGAAGCGTCGGCGGAGGCCGCCCGCAAGGACGTCTCCGCGCAGGAACCGCCGTTCCCCGTGCACGGCGACGACCGCGCCGCCGCCTTCTTCGACCTCGACAACACCGTGATGCAGGGCGCCGCCCTCTTCCACTTCGGCCGCGGCCTGTACAAGCGGAAGTTCTTCGAGACCCGCGACCTCGTCAAGTTCGCCTGGCAGCAGACGTGGTTCCGGCTGGCCGGCGTCGAGGACCCGGAGCACATGCAGGAGGCCCGCGACTCCGCCCTGTCGATCGTCAAGGGCCACCGCGTCTCCGAGCTCCGGTCGATCGGCGAGGAGATCTACGACGAGTACATGGCCGAGCGGATCTGGCCCGGCACCCGCGCCCTGGCCGAGGCCCACCTGGAGGCCGGCCAGAAGGTGTGGCTCGTCACCGCTGCGCCGGTGGAGATCGCCCAGGTCATCGCCCGCCGGCTCGGCCTGACCGGGGCGCTGGGCACGGTCGCCGAGTCGGTCGACGGGGTCTACACCGGCAGGCTGGTCGGCGAGCCGCTGCACGGCCCGGCCAAGGCGGAGGCGGTCCGGGCGCTGGCCGCGGCGGAGGGCCTGGACCTCTCCCGCTGCGCCGCCTACAGCGACTCCCACAACGACATCCCGATGCTCTCGCTCGTCGGCCACCCCTACGCCATCAACCCCGACGCCAAGCTCCGCAAGCACGCCCGCGAGCTGGACTGGCGGCTCCGCGACTACCGCACGGGCCGCAAGGCCGCCAAGGTCGGCATCCCGGCGGCGGCCGGCGTGGGCGCGGTGGCCGGCGGCACGGCGGCGGCGATCGCCCTCCACCGCCGCCGCCGCTGACCCTCGGCAGCCGCAACCACTCCTCGGCCACCGCCGCGGACCCTCCCCCGCCGCCTCTGCCCCCCTCCGCCGCCGGGACCCGGGAGCGCCCCCGCTCCTCGTAGGTGACCCGCGCGGTTGACGCACGCGGTGACCCGTGCGGTTGACGCGCACGCCGGCCCACGCGGCGTCCCACCTTCCGACGTGGGCGCGCTCCCCACGCGCGCCCCGGTCCACCGTCGTACTCCCGCGACAGGCCCCCACCCCTCTCGTCCGCCTTGTCCGCGCACCGCCACAACACGCCCCGGACCGACCGGAAACTCGGACCGTTTCGATCAACAATCGCTCACTCTCAGCAACCTGATCGAGCGTCAAACGGCTAGAGAAGCGACGTAATCGTCGATTTGAGCAACTCGGTGTAGCAGCGCCTGTACGAAGCGTTATTCTCCTCAGACGCAATCCGGTACCCCTCCGTCGCTACGACGGGTGAATGGTCCCGCACTGCACGTGATGGAAGCTCTGCCTCTGGGAGTCCCGTGTACCCACACGTCGGGGTTGACGCCTCGGGCCTGGCTACGCTGCGCGCAACGGTCGCTACGGTCCAGGACCTGTTGCGCGACTTCGTCCCCACCGCGTACGCCGTCCCCGCCTTCGCCGCCGCCGCTCCGGCGGGCCCGTGCTACGCACTGGCCGACGGCAGCGCCGCGGTGGGCAGACGAGGACGCGGGGCCGGCGCGGCCACCGCCCGCCGGCCGGCCGCCGACAGCGACAGCGCCCGGATGATGGACCTCGTCGAGCGGGCGCAGGCCGGCGAGGCCGACGCTTTCGGGCGGCTGTACGACCAGTACAGCGACACGGTCTACCGCTACATCTACTACCGCGTCGGCGGCAAGGCGACCGCCGAGGACCTCACCAGCGAGACGTTCCTGCGCGCCCTGCGCCGCATCGGCACCTTCACCTGGCAGGGCCGCGACTTCGGCGCCTGGCTCGTCACCATCGCCCGCAACCTGGTGGCGGACCACTTCAAGTCCAGCCGCTTCCGCCTGGAGGTCACCACCGGCGAGATGCTCGACGCCAACGAGGTCGAGCGCTCCCCGGAGGACTCCGTCCTCGAGTCCCTCTCCAACGCCGCCCTGCTGGACGCCGTACGACGGCTCAACCCGCAGCAGCAGGAGTGCGTCACCCTCCGCTTCCTCCAGGGCCTCTCCGTCGCCGAGACCGCCCGTGTGATGGGCAAGAACGAAGGCGCCATCAAAACCCTCCAGTACCGGGCCGTCCGCACCCTCGCCCGTCTCCTCCCGGACGACGCGCGCTGACCCCGCTCACCGTCGGCCACCTCAACTCACGTTCCGTGAAAGTGGGTTGACTTTCGCATCCGGTCACCGGCAGTGCGTAACCCAAGTGCCGCGCCAGTCGTTGTGCGGGATACAGGCTCCCTGTGGACACGTCCTCGCCACCTCCGCTCACTCGATCGGGTGGAAAGGATCGAGGGCGTGCACCCCCGAGACCCACCGGGGAGTCGACCGTCATGACGAGAGGAGGTGCCGCCAGTGATCGCGAACGTATCGGCGCACCGGCGGGCGCACGCCTTCGCCCAGGCCCTGGAGGAGCAGTCCGACCAGGGCACGGCGGCCGAGCAGTCCGAAGGATCGGCACCGGCCCCGGCCGCTGCGGACCAGACCGAGCGGGGCCGCCTCCTGGCCCTCGCGACGAGTCTCGCCGAGCTGCCCAAACCGGAACTCGACCCCGAGGTCAAGGTCGTCCAGCGCGCCCAGTTGGTCGCCGCGATGGAGGCCATGCTTCAGGCGGGCACCGCGGGCGAGGCGCCGGACTTCGCGGTGCCCGGACAGCGAGGGAGCACCGCTCCCGCCGCCGAAGGGCGCCGGCAGGAGGCGGGCGAGCGCTCGCGGGGCACCCACCGGGCGAGCCCCCTGGGAAAGTTCCGACCCCGCACACGGCTCGCCAAGGGCCTCACCGCGGGCGGCCTGAGCGTCGGCATGGCCGCGGGCGCCTTCGGCGGCGTCGCCGCCGCGAGCTCCGACGCGCTGCCCGGCGACTCGCTCTACGGGCTCAAACGCGGCATCGAGGACTTCAAGCTCAACTACCTCGCCGAAGGCGACAGCGAACGCGGCGAGGCCTACCTCGACCAGGCCTCCACACGGCTCGGCGAGGCCCGCAGGCTCATGGAGCGCGGCCGCGGCGGCGCCCACCTCGACCACGAGTCCCTCGGCGAGATCCGCCGCGCCCTGTCCGGCATGCGCCACGACGCCTCCGAAGGCCACCGGCTGCTGCACGAGGCGTACGAGCGGGACCCGGACTCCCTGGGCCCCATCCAGGCCCTGTCCGCGTTCTCCCGCTCGCACCGCGAGGCCTGGGGCGCCCTGCGGGACAGGCTCCCCGTCCAGCTCGGCGACGTCAGTCGAGAGGTCTCGTCGGTCTTCGACGCCATAGACGAAGAGGTGGCCCCGCTGCGGTCCCTCCTCCCGGAGCCCCCGGCCCGGAAGGGAAGCGGCGGCAGCGGACGGAGCACCGACCCGGTGTCCCCCGGCACCACCCACACCGGCCGCTCCACCGCCCCCAGCACCGGCGACGGACCCGCCGGCTCCGACGGCACCGGCGGCGACACCAGCAGCCCGAGCAGGTCGTCCTCCACCGGCACCGACGACGACGGGCTGCTCGGCGGCGACACCGGCGGCCTGCTCGACCCGCCCCAGGACGCCGACAGCGCCTCCCCGTCCACCAGCGCCCCCGCCACCACCGCCCCGGACGTCACCCTCCCGCCCCTCCTCCCCGGCCTCCTGCCCGGCCTGGGCATCGACAGCGAGGACGCGGACTAGCGGCCCCGTACGGCGGTGAGGGGTGCCCTTCCGGAACCTTCTCCGGGAAGGGCACCCCTCACCGCCGTACCGGCCGGAGACCGGCAGCGCTGAGACTGAAAGCCCGGCAACCCGGCAGCGGCCTCAGAAGAACACCGACCGCCGCTGCACCAGCAGCTTGTACAGCGTGTGCTGGATCTGCTCCCGCACCTGGTCCGTCAGGTTGAACATCAGCATCGGATCCTCCGCCGCCTCCGGCGGGTGCCCGTCCGTCCGGATCGGCTCACCGAACTGGATCGTCCACTTCGTCGGCAACGGCACCGCGCCCAACGGCCCCAGCCACGGGAACGTCGGCGTCAGCGGGAAGTACGGGAAGCCGAGCAGCCGGGCGAGCGTCTTGGCGTTGCCGATCATCGGGTAGATCTCCTCCGCCCCGACGATCGAGCAGGGGACGATCGGAGCACCCTGCCGCAGGGCCGTCGAGACGAAACCGCCCCGGCCGAACCGCTGGAGCTTGTAGCGCTCGCTGAACGGCTTCCCGATGCCCTTGAAGCCCTCCGGCATCACTCCGACCAGTTCGCCCGCCGCCAGCAGCCGTTCGGCGTCCTCCGCGCAGGCGAGGGTGTGGCCGAGCTTGCGGGCCAGCTCGTTGACGACGGGCAGGACGAAGACGAGATCGGCGGCCAGCAGCCGCAGATGGCGGCCCGCCGGATGGTGGTCGTGGACGGCGACCTGCAACATCAACCCGTCCAGCGGCAGCGTCCCGGAGTGGTTGGCGACGATCAGCGCGCCGCCCTCGGCCGGAATGTTCTCCAGGCCCTTCACCTCGACCCGGAAGTACTTCTCGTACACCGGCCGCAGCAGCGACATCAGGACCTGGTCGGTGAGCTCCTCGTCGTAGCCGAAGTCGTCGACGTCGTAATCACCCGTCAGCCGGCGGCGCAGGAACGCCAGGCCGCCCGCGATGCGCCGCTCGATTCCGCCGGCGTCCTCCCGCGGCGGCCGCGGCCGCTCCTCCCCGGTACCGGTCACGGGGTCATCATCCGCCGCGACCGCCCTGGCGGGCAGGGGCCGGCCCTCACCGGCGTCACCGATCCCACGGACCGGCGCCGACTCGCCGCTCGTGCGCCGGCCGCCCCCGCTCCGGCGCCGCGACGGCCGCTGCACGGCGCTCCCACGGGACCGGTCGTCGTCGAACGGAATGACCTTGGCGTCCGCCATCGTTGATGCGCTCCTCAGTTGGCGCTCTGGGTCGGGGGGTGGCCGCCGCCCGCGAGGGGCAGCGCGGCGATCCGGTCGACGGCTCCCGCGAGCACCTCGGGGGGCAGCAGCCCCGGACCCTGACCGCGGGCGAAGTCCGCGAACGTCTCCGCGGTGGTGTACCTCGGCGTGAAGCCCAGCGTCTCGCGCATCTGGTCCGTCGCCACGACCCGGCCGTGGGTGAGCAGCCGGATCTGCTCCGGCGAGAAGTCCGTCACGCCCAGCGTACGGACCAGGGAGCCCGCCCAGGTCACCGCGGGCAGCAGCAGCGGCACGGTGGGCCGCCCGAGCCGCCGCGAGCACTGCGACAGCAGCAGGACGCCGTCGCCGGCGATGTTGAACGTCCCGCTGTTGAGGGTGCCCCGCGCCGGCTCGTGGGAGCCGATCCGCAGCACCTCGATCACGTCGTCCTCGTGCACGAACTGGAGCCGCGGGTCGTAGCCGAGGACCGTCGGCAGCACCGGCAGCGAGAAGTACGAGGCGAGCGGGGTCTCGGCGGTCGGTCCGAGGATGTTGGCGAACCGCAGCACGCAGACCGCGACGTCCGGCCGCCGCCGGGCGAACCCGCGCACATACCCCTCGACCTCGCAGATGTCCTTGGCGAAACCGCCGCTGGGCAGCGACTTCGCCGAGGTCGTCTCGGTGAAGACGGCGGGGTCGCGGGGCGCGGACCCGTACACGTTCGTACTGGACTTGACCACCAGCCGTCGCACGCTCGGCGACTTCTGACAGGCGCCGAGGAGCTGCATGGTCCCGATGACGTTGGTCTCCTTGACCGACGTCCGGCTGCCGCTGCCCAGCGCGGTGGCCGTCACGTCCAGGTGCACGACGGTGTCGGCACCGGTCTCGGCGAGCACCCGCGCGATGGTGGGCTGCCGGATGTCGGCCTGGATGAACTCGGCCCCGCCGAGATGGTGCTCCGGCCGCACGGCGTCCACGGCGATCACCCGGTCGACCTCCGGGTCACGCTGGATCCGCCGTACGAACCGGCCCCCGAGCTGACGGGCCACTCCGGTGACGAGCACAACCTTGCCCAAGATCAGCGCCTTCCTTCCGCACTGGTACCGCCCGGCCGCCGCACTGCTCGCTACCCTGCCGCGTTCCCCGTCCGCGGGCCAACTTAGCCGGTCGGTGTTGCGCCGGTATGACCGCCCGACGCGCCACGTCCCGCAAGGCCACCGTCCGACGCAAGGCGCCCGCCCGTACGACCGGACCGGCCGGATGCCGTCGGCCCCTCCGTACGACCGGACCGGCCGGATGCCGTCGGCCCCTCCGTACGACCGGGACCGCCGGGCGCCCGTCCGGCCCCTTCGTACGACCGAACCGATTGGGCGCCCGTCCGGCCCTGTGCACGGCGTTCGCCCCTCCGCACGGCGCTCCGGAGACGCGTGTGGCCCCCCACCGTGACGGTGGGGGGCCACACCACGCTCTCGCGGCCGATGCCGCGCGAACGAACTGCGCTTACTTCTTGTTGCGACGCTGAACGCGCGTGCGCTTGAGCAGCTTGCGGTGCTTCTTCTTGGCCATCCGCTTGCGCCGCTTCTTGATAACAGAGCCCACGACTACCCTCGCTCACTTCTCATCACTCGGTGCTGGGCGCCATGGGCCCATACGACCTACGAGGGGCTAGCCTACCCGCCCGAGCGCTGAGGTCGTAATCGAGGGGCGGAGGGACCCTGACGTGCCGGTGACGGATCCCCCCGGACCCAGCCGTCAGGCGGTTTCCACCCCCACGTAGCTCTCGCGGAGGTACTCGTGAACCGCGTTCTCCGGGACACGGAAGGACCGTCCCACCCGGATCGCGGGCAGATGACCGCTGTGCACCAGCCGGTACACGGTCATCTTGGACACTCGCATCACCGAGGCGACTTCCGCCACGGTAAGGAACTGAACCTCGCTCAGAGGCCTCTGGTCAGCAGCCATGACACACCTGAACCTTCCGCACTCGACTCGACGGCCACCGGCTTCCCCTTCCGGTGACTCTTCGTCGCTGCGTGCTCACTCCCCAATGTAGGGGCGGGTGATGCGAGTGGGGAAGAGGTGCACCCATCGGCGGCCTACTGTGACAGACACGCCCGATTGAGTACGTAGCGGGTCAGCGGGAGGTAGTAAGCGGACCGCACGCCGTCATCAAGTGGAACGACGACGGACACCGACCCCTCGGCCTCCCCCACGAACGGCGCCGGGTCGTCGGTGTCCGCCGGTCCCATCGCCTCGAACCCCAGCTGACCTGCCCCGCAGAGCCACCCGTGATCCCCGATGACCAGCTCCGGCAGCGGCCCGCCGGCCTCCGCGGCCGCCGCCAGCGCCAGTCGAACCGGGAGGGGCGAGTGGGTGTGCGCGCCGGTCACACCACCGGGGCGCCGCCCCTCCGGACCCCGCACCAGCGCGACACCCCGTACGTAGTCCAGGTTGTACGTGCGTAGTCCGAACCGGGTCGTTATGTCGACACAGCGACCCTGCGCGGGGGTGAGAACCTCACATCCCGCCGCCGACAAAGCGTCCGCGATCCCGCCGTAGAAACCGAGCAGCCGATGCGGGTGCCCGGTGCCCAGAAGCACGGGCGCGGCACGCCGGGCGACCTCGGTCAGCCGCTCCGCGAAGGCGTCGAGGGCCGCCAGGGTCCGATCGGGGTCGATCACATCATGCCCCGAAACGTCCGCCGGATCGGCCGAAACCCCGCACTTGGCCGCCATCAACCCGACCAGATCCCGCACCTCCCAGGTCCTCTCGGGATCGATACCGATCAGCACCCGGGGATCGCGGGCGGCGAAGAGCCGGTAACGGCGAAGGCTCTCCTCCCGGGAGGTGGCCACCACCCCGGCCAGCCCGGCAGCGAGCAGATGGGCCCTGAGGGCCGCGGTACTCCACACGGGGGTGATGGTGCGCGAGGAGGACGGGGGGCGTCCCGGGAACGGCCGGAAAGCGCACGGTCGGCGTAAGCCCGCCGTCTCCCCTCCCGTCGCTGCGCTACGGCAGCAGCCCCCGCAGCGGATAGGCGGCCCGCCGCGTCGCCAGCACCGCCTGGTCCAGCCGGTCCGCGGGGTCGTACCCCGCCTCCCAGTCCGCCCACTCCACGGGCCACCGCCCGTCGGTCATCCGCCCGGGAGCCAGCTGCCTGGTACGGGCGAAGACGTCCTGCCGCCATCCCTCGGGGATCACCGTCTCCGGCGGCACCGGCGCCCCCGCCGCCACGCCCACCAGATGCGCCCACGACCGCGGCACCACGTCGACCACGGCGTATCCGCCGCCGCCCAGCGCGATCCACTTCCCCCCGGCGTGCGCGTGCGCCAGGTCGTGGCAGGCCGTCTGCACGGCCCGCTGGGCGTCCAGCGACACCGCGAGATGGGCGAGCGGATCCTCGAAGTGCGTGTCGGCCCCGTGCTGGGTGACCAGGACGTCCGGCCGGAAGTCGGCGATCAGTTCCGGCACGACGGCGTGGAACGCCCGCAGCCATCCCGCGTCCCCGGTCCCCGCCGGCAGGGCGACGTTCACCGCCGACCCCTCGGCGCGCTCCGCCCCCGTCTCCTGGGGCCACCCGGTCTGCGGGAACAGCGTCCGGGGATGCTCGTGCAGCGAGATCGTCAGGACCCGCGGGTCCTCCCAGAACGCCGCCTGCACCCCGTCCCCGTGGTGCACGTCGACGTCCACGTAGGCGACCCGTTCCGCCCCCAGCTCCAGCAGCCGCGCGATGGCCAGCGAGGCGTCGTTGTAGATGCAGAACCCCGACGCGCCGCCCGGCATCGCGTGGTGCAGGCCGCCCGCGAAGTTCACCGCGTGCAGCGCGTCCCCGCGCCACACGGCCTCCGCCGCGCCCACGGACAGCCCGGCGATGAGGGAGGACACCTCGTGCATCCCGGCGAAGGCCGGATCGTCCATCGTCCCCAGCCCGTACGAGGTGTCCGCCGCGCCCGGGTCCAGCGAGGCCGCCTTCACCGCGGCGATGTAGTCCTCGCGGTGCACCAGCCGCAGCGTCGACTCGCCGGCCGGTTGGGCGGACGCGACCGTCACCTCACGGTCGAGCCCCAGGGCGTGGACGAGCCTCCGGGTCAGATCCAGCCGGACCGGGTCCATCGGATGGTCCGGGCCGAAGTCGTAGCCCGTTACTGCCTCGTCCCACATCAGCTGTGCGCGGCCGCTCATGCCCGCCACCGTATCGGTCCGGCAGAGCGGCGAACGACCGGGCGTACACCAACGTCACCAGCACCAACGCCATCGGCACCACCATCGCCCCCCGGTAGCTCCACGCGTCCCCCAACGCCCCCACCAACGGCGAACCGATCAGGAAACCCACGTAGTTGAAGACGTTGAGCCGGGCGACCGCCGCGTCCGAAGCCCCCGGGAACATCCTCCCGGCCGCGGCGAACGTCTGCGGCACCAGCACACACAGCCCCACTCCCAGCAGGGTGAACCCGCCGATCCCCAGCCACGCCCCCGGGGCGACCGCCACCACGGCGAACCCCACCGCGGCCACCAGCGCCCCCGCCCGCACGACGCCCACCGCCCCGAACCGCCGCACCCCGAAGTCCCCGACGGCCCGCCCGAGCAACGTCGTCACCATGTACACGTTGTACGGCACGGTCGCCAGCTGCTCGGACCCGCCCAGCACGTCCTGGAGGTACTTGGCACTCCAGTTGGAGACGGTCGAGTCCCCGATGTACGCGAAGGTCATCACCAGGCACAGCGGCAGCAGCGCCCGGAAGACGACGCCGTCACCGTCCCCCCGCCCGGCGCTCTTCCCGGCCCGGTCCTCCGCCCGTCCCTCCTCCCGGAGGGTGCCGCCGTCCCCGTCGGCATACCACCGGCTCCCCACCAGCACGGCCGGCAACAGCACCGCCACGACCGGCAGATACGACACCCAGAGCGCGAGGTGCCAGTGCGCCCCCGCCCATGCCAGCGAGGCGCCCAGGATTCCGCCCAGGCTGTACGCGGCGTGGAAACCGAGCATGATGCTCCGCCCGTACGCCCGCTGCATGCTCACCCCGAGCATGTTCATCGAGGCGTCCAGCATCCCCACCGCCAGTCCGAAGACCGCGAGCGCGGTTCCGAGCGCGACCATGCGCTCGCCCGCCCCGACGCCGAGCAGCGCCAGGAGCACGACCGGCTGGGACCAGCGCAGCAGCGAACGCGCCGGTATGCGCTTCACCAGCTGTTCGGTGGCCACGCTGCCGACTCCGGCGAGGACGGGCACGGCGGCGAGGAAGAGCGGCAGCAGCGCGTCCGACACCCCGTACCGGTCCTGGATGGCCGGGATCCGGGTCACGAGCAGGGCGAAGGCGACACCCTGCGCGAAGAAGCCGAACGCCAGCGAGGCCCTACCGCGCCGCAGCACTTCCGTCATGGCGGCGAGCGTAGGGCTCCGGCGTACTGGTGGGTAGATCCAGCCGAAGATGAATTTCCTTCACCTTCAGGGGGTCGGGGTGGGCGGGTGCCAGGGGTCAGGCGAGCAGGTCGGCCAGCTCGGCCATGTCGGAGAAGAGGCGGTCGGCTCCGGCCAGCTTCTCCGCCGGCGTCATGGCGGTGAACCCGTACACGTCCATCCCGGCCGCGACGGCCGCCTGCACCCCGAGTGGTGAGTCCTCCACGACGACGCAGCGCCGCGGCGCGACTCCCATCCGCTCGGCCGCGTACAGGAACAGGTCCGGGGCCGGCTTGCCCCGTCCCACGTCCTGCGAGCTGAAGATCCGTCCCTCGTCGAACCACCGGTCGAGCCCGGTCGTCCGGTGTCCCACCCGGATACGTTCATGACTGCCGGAGGACGCCACACAGTACGGCACCCCGTTCGCGGCCAGTTTCTCCAGCACGGCGGCGGCCCCGTCGACGGCGACCAGTTCCTGCTCGAACGCGGCGAAGACCCGGGCGTGGAAGACGTCGTCGAAGTCCGCCGGCAGCCGCTGCCCGGTCCGCTCCAGGACCAGCTCGTGGATCCGGTGCATCGCGGACCCCATGTAGTCCCGGATCGATTCCTCGTACGTCGTGGGGTGCCCCAGCTCGGTCAGATGGGCGGCGAGCAGCCGGTTGGAAATGGGTTCGCTGTCGACGAGCACACCGTCGTTGTCGAAGATGACCAGGTCGTAGTCCATGTTTCGACCCTAAACGCAGAAATCCCCCGTGCCGACCGGCACGGGGGATTTCTCAAAAATTGTTCGGCGGCGTCCTACTCTCCCACAGGGTCCCCCCTGCAGTACCATCGGCGCTGTAAGGCTTAGCTTC